>CAJTXP010000013.1 GCA_910583615.1 uncultured Lachnospiraceae bacterium
GTGTGTTTCCTTTTTTACACAACCGTCCCTGAATCACCTACTTTGCGTAAGATCCTTGTCAGACCGGGGCGGCTGTTTCTGTGTCTTGTTACTATCTTTACCAAAAGTATATCCGATTCCGAAGCAGGTCAAGCCAAAGCTCAGCACTGCGATAAGTCCCAAAATATCCATATGGCTCAGCCCTCCTTTCCCAGATTCCCTTTCGTGTTATGATATCACTTTAAACTATTTGATTGAAAATTCCAGTTATTTATTTAAAATATTTGGTTTATAATTTCAAAATATTGTTTGTAAAATACAATTAAATAGTTTATACTTATAACAACAAGGAGGTTTTACTATGACAATCGCACAGAAAATTGGCATGGCATTATCGTATAAAAATATGAGCCAGTCAGAGCTTGCACGCCAAATCGGAACTACTCCACAAAACCTGAGTCAAAAGATCAAAAGAAACACTCTCACTAAAGAAGAACTGGAGAAGATCGCCGAAACTCTGGGAGCCATATGGAAAGCTGAATTTGAATTTCCGGACGGAACAATTATATAAATAAAGCGGGGTGCATACGATGGATGATAATCAACTTTACGAAAAATATCAATTGTGGTGGAGCAATAGAACCCAAGATGAATAGTCATTTCGACTGTAGAAACATCCGACACCGCTCCCAACAAATTGATGGTGGATCTGCAACATATAAATCAATCTGCGAAAGAAAGGAGTCATAATTATGTCACTGGCATTAGCACAGCAAAGAGACTACACGATCGACGATATTTATAATCTTCCGGAAGGGCAGAGAGCAGAACTGATCAACGGCCAGATATATGATATGGCGCCGCCAAGTACGACACATCAAAGGATTTGCGGCAGACTGCATCAGGCAATAGCAAATTACATTGACAGTAATGATGGAAACTGTGAAGTATTTTCTGCTCCTTTTGCTGTTTTTCTCAACGAGGACAACAAAACCTATGTGGAGCCCGACATCTCTGTTATCTGCGAACCTGACAAGCTTACAGAGAGAGGCTGCACAAGCGCTCCGGACTGGATCATTGAGATCATCTCCCCCGGCAACCCGGAATATGACTATGTACGGAAACTGAATCTTTATCTGGATGCAGGAGTCCGGGAATACTGGATCGTAGATCCCCGTGACCGGAAAATACTTGTGTATTATCTGCAGAATGAACATACAGAGGATTTCACAGTGAGGCCATATACATTCCAGGACAAGGTAAAGGTCAATATCTATAAAGACCTCTGTATTGATTTCAATGACTTGAATCTGTGATGTGTTCCATTCCTCGTGGATGAAGAAAGGGGTGAGAAAATTTTTACATCCCCTGTTTGATGGGGAAAGATTTCCCCGCTGCTTCACGAATGGGGAACGCCTGACCATTCCCCCAGACTATCAAAGAAAGGAGTCATGAACATGGCACCAGCATCAGCACAAATCTGAAACAGGGCGGTTGCCATCAACTCAACAAATGGATTATGGTACTGCCATTGAGAGGGAAAAACTAAGAGGTTATGAGGGTATATAAGAACTTCTAAAGAGATAATCTAAATTCACCATAAATTGTCTATTAATATTTTATGTAAAGTCCCCTTGAGAAAAAACAGAAAAGGACATTATGCACAAAAAAACAGAAGGTGGAAAAATCTGCCAAAACATTTCCCCAGATTTTTCACAGAATTATCCACATTTAAGAGGTTCGAAAATATGGAAAAACTTAAGTTATTCACAAAGTTATCCACATTATCCACATTTTCGGTGTGTAAAAGCATGTTTATACACTGGGGCAAAAAAAACAGATGTTTTGTGATTATCCGCTAAAACTGTTGGATTTTTGAAAAAAATAAAAATAGTGCTTGACATTTAAAATGTCTAAAATCAGGCGTTATTATCTGAAAATAAAAACTGCTTTTCAGATAATAAAGAATCGTGTACAATAAGAACACCAGGTTCCAGGCCTGATCAGGAACAGAGAGAAAACGGAGACAGAACATGAGACTGAGAAATATAAGAGGATCGCGGGAGATTATTGCGGCAAGTGAATATGTGGTTCATGAAGAAGAGACAAGGGCGGGAACATGGCATGCAATTTTTGGAAACGATCACCCGATTCATATGGAGATCGGCATGGGGAAGGGAAAATTCATCATGGCCATGGCGAAGAAGAACCCTCATATCAATTATCTGGGAATCGAGAAATATTCCAGTGTCCTTCTGCGTGCGCTGGAAAAGATGGAGCAGGAGGAGAAGCCGCTTCCCAATCTGTATTTTATCAGAATGGATGCAGAGCATATCGGAAAGGCGTTTGCCAGGGGGGAAGTAGAACGGATCTATCTGAACTTTTCGGATCCATGGCCCAAAGACCGGCATGCCAGAAGAAGGCTGACCAGCAGAGAGTTTCTGGCGCGTTATGAACAGATTCTGGCTTTGGACGGATGGGTGGAATTCAAGACGGACAACCGCCCGCTCTTTGATTTTTCCGTGGAATCGGTGAAAGAAGCGGGATGGAAGCTTCGGACAGTGACCTTTGACCTGCACCGGGATCCGGAACTGATGAAGGGGAACGTCATGACAGAATATGAGGAACGTTTTTCGGCCATGGGGAATCCGATCCATAAACTGATTGCAGGGCGGTAAAGAGAAAGTAAAGTTTTTCTGAAAAAATTTAAAAAAATTAAAAAAAAGTACTTGCATTTTCTGAAGAAGTTGAGTATAATATGTCTTGTTCGTTGAACAAAACAGCAGAAAATCAGATTTACTGAGTTCTGTAATATGGAATGCGCTTTTAGCTCAGTTGGTAGAGCACCTGACTCTTAATCAGGGTGTCCAGGGTTCGAGCCCCTGATGGCGCATGCAGGAGCACTGTTTTTGGAAGCTTAAGTCCGGGGGCGGTGTTCTTTTTTGTGTGGAAAATATTATACATCGGTCAATTGACAATTTCTGGATATATTGCTATGATGGGAACTGAACAGGGGTCAGAATATGACCGAATAACATGTGGATACGGGTTTCATAAAAGGAGGAGACATTGGAGAGTCGGCCTCCCCCTTATAAAACCCGTCTGGGATAATTATATACAAATATGAGAAATTGGCAGTAATGGAAGGTGTACCTGGACTTCCGTCCCCTTTCCGACGGATGATCGGAGGTGGATGGTTCCGTTGTGCGCCAGTATGATACGCCGGGCAATGGAAAGTCCAAGCCCTGTACCATTTTCTTTATGTGTTACAAAAGGCCGGAAAATGGTCTTCTGCTGTTCTGCGGAGATTCCGCAGCCGTTGTCCTTGACGGCGATCATCAGCCGCTTGTCGTGCGTGAATACCTTCAGTGTAATCCGGCCCCGTCCGGTGATGGATTCTATGGAATTCTTGATGAGATTGATGAACACCTGTTTCAGGCGGATCGGGTCTCCATAGAAATCCGGATATGTGTCATCCAGCTTGATCAGCAGCGGGATGTGCCGGTCCAGAAGCTCAGGGAGCAGCGTATCCTTCAGGTCGCATGCAAATTCTCTGGGATCTATTCTGGTGATGTTTAACTGTTCTCCATTGTTAAATGCGGAGATATCGTCTAAAAGTATTTTCAGATACTGAAGGTCATGTTTCATCTGGTCCCAGAATTCAAAATCCTCAACTTCCGGATGCAGCTTCTGAATCCACTGGATCGAACTGTCCATATAGGTGAGCGGGTTTCGAATCTCATGAGAGATCTGAGACAGGGTAAGATGGTGATCTTTTTTGATGGCAGTAATCAATTCATGGAAGTTCTTGTCTTTTGACATCAGACGTTCCATTTTTTCCTGTTCGTCGTATGTAAGCATGTCATCACTCCCTGTCTGTAATATAACAGATATGTCAAAAAATGGCAAATAAAATCGTTCGACAAATATCGACATAAATCGACAGAACCTGTTTTCAAACAGGTTCCATTTAAGATAAATGAACCGTTTGCGGTGTTTTACATAGTGAAAGAAAGGTTGGGTGGACAGATTATGAAAGACAGTAATTGTATATTCTGCAGGATTGCAAATGGAGAGATTCCTTCCACGACGCTGTATGAAGATGAGGATTTTCGGGTGATACTGGATCTGGGTCCTGCGACAAGGGGACATGCGCTGCTGCTTCCAAAGGAGCATTATAAGGATTTGTTTGATCTTGAAGATGAAGTGGCGGCAAAGGCTCTGGTACGGGCGAAAAGGATTGCAGGAAGGCTTCAGGCGGCGCTTGGCGCGGACGGTATGAATCTGGTGCAGAATAACGGAGAAGCGGCGGGACAGACCGTCTTCCACTTCCATATGCATCTGATTCCCCGCTATCAAAACGACCATGCAGGGATCCTGTGGGAGCCGGGCAGCACCACGCCGGAGGACATGGAAGAAGTAAGAAGACTGGTTGAGGGCCAGTGAGAGATAATCAGGAGTAGTTATGAAGGAACAGGATCATCGCCTGGATGATTACTTTGAGCGTTATGGAGATATGCTGTTCCGGCATGTCCGTACATTTGTGGACTATCATACGGCAGAGGATATCTGTCAGGAAACCTTTCTGCGCCTTGCCAGGAATCTGGATCATGTAAAGCCGGAGATGGTGAAGTCGTGGCTGTTGGGAGTATCAAAGCGTCAGGCGCTTGATTATCTGAAAAAAGGCGGCCGGTACAGGACAAGACTCGGGTTGAATCCGGAAGACCTGGATGGCATTGATGTGAATTCGGATACAGAACGCATTGTGATCGAACAGGAAGAGAGCAGGGAGATGGACCGGGTTCTGGAATGCCTTGAGAAAGAAAAGCCAAGATGGCATGATGCGCTTCTCATGAAATATCAGGAACGTATGAGCGACCGTGAGATCGGCATCGAGATGGGAATCAAGACATCGCTGGTCGGCCAGTGGAGACACAGAGCAAGACTGTGGCTGAAGAACCGGTACGCCAGAAAAGAGGACGAACAGGACGGATAAAGATACACAGGGGAATGGAGGACTGATACCAGGAAGCGAAAGACATGTTCTGTAAACAGAAAATATCAGCGAGAGGATATTGGTAGTACTTATTATGAAGGAAAAGGATCATCGTCTGGATGATTACTTTAAGTGTTATGGAGATATAACGTTTCAGAATATCTGTCTGTTTGTGGATTACCATACGGCAGAAGATATTTGTCAGGAGACGTTTCTGCGCCTGGCGGAAAATCTGGACAGCGTGAATTCGAAGATGGTGAAGGCATGGCTGATCGTGGTATCAGAACGTCTGGCAAAGGACCATCTGAAAAAAGGCGGAAAGCATGTTTCAAGAATCGGACTGGAACTTGACAAGGTGGATCTGGAGGACCTGAGTTCTGATGTGGAAAATATGGTGGAGGAACTGGAAGAGAGCCGGAAAAAGGGCAGGATACTGAAACGATTGAAAAAGGAAAGGCCGCAATGGTATGATGTCCTGCTTATGAAGTATCTGGAGGATATGAGTGACCGTGTGATCGGAAAGAAGCTGGGGATCAGGGAGTCTCTGGTCGGCCAGTGGAGACGGCGGGCAAGGCTGTGGCTGCGGGACCGGTATTCCAGGGAATATGGAGAAAGGGACAGTTAACTGTCCCTGAGATCATTTTATGTGTTGCTTTTCACGTTTACGCTGTTGGGACGCCTGGAGCAGATACCGGTCAGCCTGCCGTCTCTTCGATTAAACGGAAGATGGTATCAACCGCATCTGTCTGCCTGCATGAGCGCATGGCCTGAATATAGTCTTCCCGGCGGGCGGACAGGTCGGATACTGCATGCAGGAGAGTATCGCGGGTCAGCTCTTCTTCTTCAAGAACCATGGAAAAGCCCTGGCGCTCGAAAGATCTGGCGTTCAGGATCTGGTCCCCCCGGCTTGCTCTGGCGGAGAGCGGGATCAGAAGCATGGGCTTTTGGAGCTTCAGAAGTTCGCAGACGGCATTGGCTCCGGCTCTGGAAATGACAAGGTCGCACAGGGCGAACAGGTCGGGAAGCTCCTTCTGGATATACTCGTACTGTACATAGCCTTTTGTATGCAGAAGGCCGGCGTCGAGTTTGCCCTTTCCGCAGAGATGGACGATCTGCCACTGCTTTAAAAGTTCAGGGAGGGCGTCGCGAACGGACTGGTTGATGACGCCTGAGCCGAGGCTTCCGCCCATGACCATCAAAACGGGTTTATCCGTGGTAAATCCGGTCAGAGTGAGTGCGGCGCTTCGCTTTCCTTCCATCAGTTCCCGGCGGATGGGGCATCCGGTCAGGACAGCCTTGCCTTTCGGAAGATACTGGATGGTCTCCGGGAAATTGCAGCAGACTTTTGTAGCGCCGGGCATGCTCAGCTTGTTGGCAAGGCCGGGCGTCAGGTCGGATTCATGGCAGATAACGGGGATATGCCTTCGTCTGGCTGCCATGACAACGGGGACAGCGACGAAGCCGCCTTTTGAGAAGACGATGTCGGGCTTCAGCTTTTTCATCAGGGAAGATGCTTCGGAGAAGCCTTTGAGGACCCGGAAGGGGTCGGTGAAGTTCTTCCAGTCAAAATAGCGGCGGAGTTTTCCGGAAGAAATGCCGTAATAGGGGATCTTCTGGGCCTCGATGAGTTTCTTCTCGATGCCGTCAGTGGAGCCGATGTAGGTGATGGTGTAACCTGCGGCGCGCAGACGGGGCAGCAGGGCAATGTTCGGGGTTACGTGGCCGGCAGTGCCTCCGCCGGTGAGTATGATATGCTTCATGTGGATGATTCTCCTCCCTGGGCTGGTTTTAAGACGGATCCGGTGGCTGCGCTCTGGAGATTCTGGAGATTCCGGAGATCCCGGAGCTTCCGGGGGTTGGGATCGTCGTATGTTGATTATTATATAGCGGGTAAAAGAAATGTCAATGGGGTGTTGGAATGCTGGCTGTCGGATGCGGCTGCTGTTCGGGGGTGGTGGGTGGCGGGTGGCGGTCTGCGTCCCGGGCCTCTGTGATCTGCGCTCGTATGGAATGTATCGGACACCGAATCCGTTTTGTCCGTCACATTCGGACAGGTCTGTTCGCCTGTGACAGACAAAACGGCTCCGCTGTCCGCTCCAGTCCACACAGCGCTGCAGATTACAGAGGCCCGGGACGCAGACCGCCACCCGCCGCCCACCGAACAGCAGCCGGATGTGTCCTGGGGACGTCATGGTTCGTGCCCGTACCGGGCTGTGCACTGACAGAACGGGAATGAAACCGTTGAAATGACAGTATAGAGTAAAGGATTAAAGAGTATGAAGCGAAAACGTGATAGAGACAAGTGGCTGTGGGACAGGATCAATGAAGAGCTTATGGCTATGGCGGATGAGAGAGAAAAGCTGCTTATGGAATCTGAAGAGCTTCAGGATGTGAAAATGCCGGAGGGAATGCTGGAAAAAATTCACAGGGAACTTGAGATACAAAACAGTGCTGCAAATAAAATCAGGATTCGTCGCCGTATGATCATTGCAGTGGCCGCCGCCGCGGTGTCCTGTGTCGGACTTGGAGCGGTTGGCTACGGCAACAAAGTCTTTGAACCACAGGTTATAGAATATGAGAGCGGAGACGAAGTACATACGAAAATTGAAAATACAGATTCTATTTACAGTGAATATGATGATGACGAAGCTTGTCGGGAGATACAGGAAAAATTGGGTGTGGTTCCAGTAAAACTCGCTTATCAGCCGTCAGGAATGTATTTGGCAGATTACTGGATTGAAGAGGATGCAAGAGAGGCAGTATTAAAATATAAACTGGATGAAAAATATATACATATTTATATCGGCAAAGATTTTAATGAATCCAGTGTCAATTATGAGGCAGATAGAAAAGAACGGGATACTTTGATTATAGATTCAAGCAGATTGAAGATTAAAGTTTTCGAATATGAATACGAGGATGAGAAACAGTCAAAAACATTGTATTATATAGCCTCTTTTAAATATTTAAATACTTATTATTCTATACATGGAATGATGGAATATGACGAGTTTATAAAAATTTTAGAAAATATTGCAATAGAAAATGTATAAAAACTGTCAAAAAAAGAGTTCTGAATCGTTTCTTTATTGTAGGCCTATAAAATATCTACAGAAGGGAGGCGATGAATATGAGACGGTGGCGGGCAAAGAGTATGTTTGCTCTGGTTGGACTGATGCTGCTTGGAGGCAGTTTAACGGTCTGTGCTGAAGAAGAGGAACCGGCAGGGTGTCATGTTTATGAGACTCAGGAAGATGAGATATCTGATACATGGTATGGAGTTGCCAGAGGTGCTTATCTTCAGGCGGCAGTTTCAAAACTGGCGCATGGCAAGACCGGATATGCGGCCTGCTCTGGTACGACATTTGCGCACAGAGACTGTGAAGAACTGTATGTGCGTATTTATCTGGATCAGAGTGATGACGGAAAGAGTGGCTGGGGCACGATTGACTACTGGACGGGCAGATCATATAATGATGGTACTGCTACAGTAGGCAGCGGTTCCTACAAAATTACCCGTGATAAGCACTACCGCGTGAAAGGTGTGCATTCCGTGTTTGAGGGCGACATAGTCGAAACCACAACCACCTGTACGAATGCTCTTTATTTTGACTGATCACCAGAAGAGGAGCAAAGGTACATATTCCCCAATGCTGCATTTTGAATAAGTGCAGTTCAATATCCATATGGTGGCTGTCAGTCTGCAGATGACGGCCGATATTCCACAACATTACACAGCAAGTCCGCAACGGAAACTGTCATAAAGGCAGCGCGGATGGACGTAAGACAAAATCTTATTTCTCATTCAGGAGATTTTTAAAGATGAACGGAAACACAGGTTATATTATGCAATGTATGATCCAAAATATCCATCAGATTACAACTGAATATAGGAAAGGGATTCAAACCGAATCCAAAAACACAAAAGAGCTAAACTTGTAACTTACAAACCGATCTGTACCAGAGGTATAGGAATAAGCATACGAGTGCAGTTTCTTTAAACAACATCCATTAAAAAGGGTATCTCCCGGTCACACAGACCAGGGGGATACCCTTTAAAAACCAGCAGGTTTTCATCTGTTTTGTAAATTCATCCAGGGGAATCATGGATTTTCTTCTGAATATATGAATCACTGGATTTTTATAGAAAATCCTTCATAAATTCCTACAGGCACATCTTCGCCAAAAGAATACTGCCCCATTGTTTCTTTTTCAAATCTATATACGGTTGTCATCTCTTTTGCCGGATCAACAATCCAATATTCTCTTACATCTGAGCTCCTGTATTTAAAAAGTTTTGTAAAATAATCCATAGGTTTATTTCCAGGTGATACAATCTCAATAATCCAGTCAGGTGCACCATGACATCCCTTTTCATCTAATTTGGACAAATCACAGACCACAGAGATATCCGGTTCTACATAATTTGTATCATCGCTGTTTAAAAATACTGCAAATGGAGCAATATTAACTTCACAATCTCCATTTTCAGAATCAATATGATCAGCTATTTTCCTGCTTAATGAAAACAACAGTCTCTGGTGTGTTCTGCCCGGGGGAGCCATATAATAGATCTTTCCGTCAATTAATTCCGCCCGTTCCCCGTCCGGTAATGTATAAATGTCATTTATCGTATAAATATCTTCTTTTTTCAGTGCATTCAAAATGTTCACCTCCATTCCATGCGTCCAAACTGAAGATTCGGAAAGGACCCTGCCAGAAGAATCATGCCTGGGCAGTTTTCAGCTGTTTTAACGCCCTGGCAAGCTGATCAGGACATGAGGTTTTACGCATCCCGCAGGGAGTTCCTTCCAGCTTTTTGATGACGTCGTCGGCGTTCATGCCCACGACGAGCTTTGCGATTCCTGCTGTGTTGCCGGCGCAGCCGCCGACAAACTGCACCGAAGTAATGATGCCGTTTTCCACTTCTACGTTAATTGCCTGTGAACAGGTCCCTTTTGTTTTATATACCATGTTAGTTCCTCCTTTTGTGGCAACTTTCACCCGAATGGGGTGGTAAGCTCTGTTTTCTGAAAAACAGTATAGCAGAAAGAAAAGGATTATTCAAATCCGATCAGAAGTTCTTTTATCCATTTGATAACCCTGTCGTTACTTTTCACTGGGTGGGTGGGGCCTGCGCCCTGGACCTCTGTGCTCTGCAGCGCTGTGTGGACTGGAGCGGACGGCGGAGCCGTTTTGTCCGTCACAGGCGAACAAACCTGTCCGAATGGGACGGACAAAACGGATTCGGTGTCCGATACATTCCATACGAGCGCAGAGCACAGAGGTCCAGGGCGCAGGCCCCACCCACCCCCGCTACCCCACCCCCGCTACCCCACCCCGATATTCCAGTATTTCCATAGATAAATGATATGCTCTTTTGTGGTAAAATATTAACAGATGCCCGGAACGGATATTTTTATGGAAGCTCTGAGCGGTTATAAACAGTTATATTTTGAGGTAAAAACAGGAGGAAGAAGTTATGATGCTGAAAGCAGAGAAGAAGGAAGCGGTCGAAAAGGTCGGAAAGGTTTTTGAAGAGTACATAAAAGCCAGCCCTTATATGGAACTGCTCTGGTCTGATAAACTGGGGTATGTACTGATGCTGATCCACAGAGAGACGTCCGAGATTATGGAGAGCCGGGTGATTACGAACGCGGAGAGCTTCTGCAGATCCATGATCAATGAGATCTCCCAGAACGTGCTGGAAGTCATGGGAAAGGATCATGATGCCTGCGAACTGTCGCCTCTGGAGCATACAGAAGTTGAGAAGGAGCTGAAACCATATATGGACCAGCTTCCGGAATATGCATATCTGTTTGAATAATTTTTAAGATGCCGTTTTCCGTATCACTCTGACAGGCGGATACGGAAAACGGGAAGTATTTACTCCTGACAGGAATCCGGACAGGCAATTTCAAGGAGCGTTTCGATCATATGATGAAGGAGCGCCGCCTGTTCGGTATCGGCTGCTTTATAGTAGACTTCTTTCCCTTCTCTGCGGCTTACGATCAGCCTGCCGGTCTTTAGAAGCTTCAGATGATGGGACACTGCAGGGCTGCTCATGTCCATCATGGCGGAGATATTGATGACGCATTCCTCGCAGTGGCACAGGATCCAGAAGATGCGGAGCCGGCTGCTGTCTCCCAGGAGCCGGAAGATGTCCGCCGATATCTGAAAATCATCGGTTTTCGGAATGGAATCCATACGCTTTTCCAGAGGAGCCCCATGGTCATGGGGTAGTGAGATGTTGTTCAACAGGCTCTTCTCCTTTCCATAACTTTGCTGTTTGTCTTTACTATCGTCATTTCCTGAAGATTATAAGGGATTGGAAGAAAAAACTCAATGATTTTCCGGAAAAGTGTTGCATTTTCTCCGTATATGTGTATAATATAATTAAACAATTAAACATTTGTTTAATTATAAAAACAGGGAAAAGGAGATTCCGAACATGAAAAAGACTTACAAAATTGATGTGGACTGCGCGAACTGTGCCAATAAGATGGAGGATGCTGCAAAGAAGACGGAGGGAGTGAAAGATGCAGCCGTGAATTTCATGACTCTGAAGATGAGCGTGGAGTTTGAGGAGGGCCAGGATCCGAAGGCCGTCATGCAGAAAGTACGCGCCAACTGTAAAAAAGTTGAGGATGACTGTGAGGTGTTTATCTGACATTCTGCGGAAGGAGAATGATGAATGAATAAAAAACAGAAAAAAATGCTGATCCGGATCCTTCTCGCGGCATTTTTGATGATACTCATGAATTTTATTCCGGCGGCGGGAATGGTCCGGTTTGTTCTGTACCTGGTTCCGTACCTGATCATCGGATATGATATCCTGATAAAGGCATGGAAGGGAATCAGGAACCGTCAGGTGTTCGATGAAAGCTTTCTGATGGCAGTGGCGACGATCGGAGCCATGGCGCTGGCAGTATATGAGGACGGAGATTATACGGAAGCGATTGCCGTTATGCTGTTCTATCAGATCGGGGAGTGGTTTCAGAGCTATGCGGTGGGCAGAAGCCGTCGGAATATCAGCGAGCTGATGGATATCCGCCCGGATTATGCCAATATGGAGCAGGATGGGAATCTGGTGCAGGTGGATCCGGATGAGGTGGAGATCGGAAGCATTATCATCGTGCAGCCGGGCGAGAAGGTTCCCATTGACGGAGTGGTCACGGAAGGGAATTCCAGCCTGAATACCAGCGCGCTGACCGGAGAGAGCCTTCCGCGGGATATCCGCACAGGGGAAGAGGTGATCAGCGGCTGCATCAATATGACCGGCGTATTGAAGATCCGCACAACGAAGGAATTCGGGGAATCCACGGTATCCAGAATTCTGGATCTGGTGGAGAATGCCAGCTCCAGAAAGTCAAAGTCCGAGGATTTTATCTCGAAGTTTGCCAGAGTCTACACGCCTCTGGTCTGCTTAAGCGCCCTCGCGCTCGCATTTCTGCCGCCTTTGGCGCGGATGTTCTTTCTGGGACTGCCGGCGGAGTTTGGAGACTGGATCTACCGTGCACTGACCTTCCTGGTCATCAGCTGTCCCTGCGCGCTGGTCGTCAGCATCCCGCTCAGCTTTTTTGCGGGAATCGGCGGAGCCGGCAATGCAGGAGTTCTGATCAAGGGATCCAATTATATGGAAACTCTGTCCCGTACGGGATGCGTGGTATTTGACAAGACCGGTACGCTGACAGAGGGGGTTTTTGAGGTCAATGCAGTCCATCATAACGAGATGGAAGAAGAGAAGCTGCTGGAATATGCGGCGCTTGCAGAAAGCGCGTCGTCGCATCCCATCAGCAAAAGTCTGCAGCAGGCATATGGAAGGCCTGTGGACCGGGCCAGAGTAACCGATGTCCAGGAGATCAGCGGCAATGGAATCACGGCGCAGGTGGACGGCCATGTGGTGGCTGTGGGCAATGCGAAGCTGATGAAGCGTCTGAAGGTGGAGTACAAAGACTGCCATCATGTGGGAACGATCGTCCATATGGCCATTGACGGAGCCTATGCGGGGCATATCGTGATCGCTGACCGAATCAAAACGCATGCGGAAGAGGCAGTGGCGGCGCTGAAATCTGCAGGAGTGAAAAAAACGGTCATGCTGACCGGCGACGCGAAGGCGGTGGCGGAGCAGGTTGCAGCAGAGCTGGGGATCGACGAGGTGTACAGCGAGCTTCTTCCGGAAGGAAAAGTACAGAAGGTTGAGGAACTGCTGGAAAAAAGGAGCGGGAAGGAAAAGCTGGCGTTTGTCGGAGACGGGATCAACGATGCACCGGTACTTTCCCGGGCGGATATCGGCATTGCCATGGGAGCCATGGGATCGGATGCAGCCATCGAGGCGGCGGATGTGGTGCTGATGGATGACGATCCTTTGAAGATCGTGAAGGCAATCCGGATCTCGCGGAAATGTCTGCGGATCGTTTATGAAAATATCTGGTTTGCCATCGGGATCAAGGTGATTTGTCTGCTGCTGGGAGCGCTTGGCATAGCCAATATGTGGCTGGCCGTGTTCGCAGACGTGGGCGTGATGGTCCTTGCGGTTCTGAACGCGATCCGGGCGCTGTTTGTAAAACGTTTGTAAAAAGATAAAGATTTCGTGATTGTGTTGAGGAGAGTCAGATGAACAGACAGGAAACAGAGAAAAGAACGCAGGCGCAGGCGGAAGAGGCCGAAAGGCAGTCGGACATGTGGAAGGCGAAGATTGAGAAAAGCCTTAAGGAAGTACAGGAACTGAAGGACAGGTTAAAGCCGGTGGAGTTCAGTTCGCCATTGTGGAACCAGTATCAGGGAGCTTATGGAGACGTAAGGGAGAATACGGCATTTCTTTTCTGCCCGGAGGACAGCGTCCCTGAGACCATGAAGCTTCGACGGCTGGACCAGGAGGAGAAAAACGACTATGAGATTATCTTTGACAATCTGTGCGAGAATCTCACCCATCAGCTGAGCCTGTATGACGGCAGTTACCTTGTCATGCCGTATCTGGTGCTTTTACTGGAGAAAAAACGCAGGAAACAGGACTATGAATGGGAGAAGAAGATCATCCAGGCAGCAGGCGACATACTGTCCACCGATATCCCTTACTGCGGAGGAGGAGATGAGAAGCAGATGCCGGAAGAGATCATGAAAAGTTACCGGACGAGTACGGCGCTTTTGCAGGAGATGACCAGGGAATTTCTGGACCGGAACAGGAATCGCCTGAAGGAAGAGGATCCGGAGTGGCTTATATATTTCTGCACGGACCTGATGGCGGTCCTTGGAGACCGGGAAGCGGCGTTTCAGATGCTGATGGGACAGTGGGAACAGTGCCCGGTGGGCTGCCCCGAGTGCGGATATTTCGACGAGGATATGGAAGCCGACGGTTTTTACGATCAGGAGCAGCTGAAGAAGATCGAACCTGCCCGGTCTGTGCTGGGAAAATGGGACGGCAGGAGCTATGATGACACTTATCTCTGGTTCAGTAACCTGGTCCATGAACTGGGCGTGGAGGATGAGTGGAAGATACCTTATTACTACGGGATCTACACCTGCCCGGAATGCGGAAGCAGGGGAGTGCTCATTGACTGGATGAAAAAGACGGAGATATAGCGGAAGCGGATGACGGTGAGGATTTTGATAAAATCCTCACCGTTTTCTCACATATTTCTCACAATTTCCATATAGAATAAGCCGTTGTTCACAGAGAGGATGCAGACATAAAAGACCGTTATTATGGGAAATATGAGAAAAGAGAAAACAAAGGAGCCGTACAGGATGAAAGAGAAAATTCACGATATTCTCTGCAGGATCTGGCAGGACATAGCCAGGAGAAACGACCGGCTGTTCCGGGGAGACGCGGATTTTTCAGAGTGGATGTCCCAGGAGGAGGCCGGATTTTCGAAAGGAAAAGGAAACCAGTATCAGCCGTCCACCGACGCCCTGGTGAAAGTGCTGAAAAAATTTCCGATCAGCGAAAGCGACTCGATTTTGGATATGGGATGCGGCAAAGGCAAAGCCATGTACCTGATGAGCCGTTTTCCGTTTGGGAAGATCTGCGGATATGACCTGTCAGAGGAACTGGTGCATATCGCCAATCAGAATTTTCAGAAGCTTCGGCTGCAAAGATGCCATGCCGTGCAGGCGGATGCAGAAACTTATGGGGACTACGATGAGTTCAATTATTTTTACATTTTCAACGCCTTTCCGCAGGAAGTGTTTGAGATTATGATGAGCCGCGTGCTGGAAAGCCTGAAGCGCCGCCCCAGGGACTGTTATTTTATCTATCTTCATCCGGTGTGCCATGAATACATGGTGAACTGCACTCCGTTCCGGCTGATCTGTAAGAGGAAATCTGTGGTGTCGTGGTTCGATTATTACTGCTATGAATACGTCCACAAAAACCAGAAGCAGGTCAGTCCGTCCGCACAGTCCACTCCATAGGACATGCCGTGGGCGTCCAGGATGCTGCTGACAATGGACAGTCCGATGCCGGTTCCCTGCCGCCTTGCGCCCTGATGCTGGCTTCTCTGATAACGTTCCCAGATCAGGGCGCGGTCTTCGTCCGGAATCGGATCGCCGGGATTGGTGACGGATACCCGGTACTGTTCCCCGGTATCTGTCACAGACACTGTGATTGTGCCGCCGTCCTGGGTATGGTTTGTGGCGTTGTTCAGCAGGTTCCGGATGACCTGGCTGAGTTTCAGGGCATCTGCCCGGATCATGCATTCTCTGGAAGGATGTTCAAACCGGAGAAAAAGATGATTTTCATGAGCGATCGGTTCATAGTGCAGGATCTCCGTCTCCACGATCTCACACAGGTCGTAATTCCCGATATTTAACTGAAGATAACCGGACTGAAACTGGGAGTAATCCATGATGTCGCTGACCATCTCGCTCATGCGGTTGGTCTCCCGGATGATCAGATTCAGATTCTCGATCCGTTTTTCATCGTCCCTCCAGGTGATATCCCGCACCATCTCGGCGTAACCGCCGATCAGGGAAAGCGGAGAGCGGAGCTCGTGGGAGACATTGGCGATGACCTCCTTCCGGAGTACGTCGACCCGCTGCAGAGCCATTCCCAGTTCCTCTACGGAACGGGCCAGCTGTCCGATCTCGTCCGTCCGTTTAAAACCCGGAGAAGCCTTCAGATCCCCTGCGCCCATCCGGTCTACGGTATTCTTGATACGCAGGATCGGTTTGGTGAATTTTCTGGCCAGAAAAGCCGCAAGCACCGAAGCGATCAGTACCAGCAGAAAGCTTAAAGCAACCAGAAGCTGCCGGTTCATATCCAGCACCGTGTAAAGATCAGTAAAGCCGCGGTAAAGGATCACATAGGCGTTCTGCCCGTCATAGGTCACGGGGATTCCGGTTTCATAGGAATGAACGCGGATCCCTTCCTGTATCGTTCTTGTGTATGGATCGCCGGACAGGATGGACTGATAATCGCTGCTCTGGGCGATTCGTTCCCAGACGCGGATCTCTTCCCGGTTTTCTTTCAGATTGATTGGATAACCATAACTGTACAGGCTGATCAGCTGTCCTTCACTGCTGATGATCATCGTCTTTCCGCCGGCGGTACTGGTCAGGTAGGAAAGCATGGTCTCATTTTCCGCCAGATCAGTCGCTGCAAGCTCCGGAAGGACAGAGGAGAGCCGGTTCTGGATTTCTGTGATGCTGGAATTGATATAGTTCTGTTCCATAAAATAGATCTGGAACCCCCACATAAAGATAACAGTAAAAATGACCAGGACCATCATGATGCCCCAGAGCTGAACCGCCATGCTGGAGCTTCTTTTCCGGTCATTCTTTTTTTGGCTGCTCAAATTTGTAACCTACCCCCCAGACTGTAATGATATGGTTTCGGAAACCGCCCAGATGCTCCCGAAGAGACTTGATGTGCGTATCTACCGTACGGGTGTCGCCATAATAATCAATTCCCCAGACGGTATTCAAAAGCTGTTCTCTGGTAAAGACGATGTGTTCGTTCTGAGCGAGCTTTGCAAGCAGATCAAATTCCTTGGGCGGAAGTTTTACAGGGAGTTTGTCCAGTATGACCATTCGGGCGTCCAGCTGAATGGTCATATCCCCGAGGCAGAGAACATGTTCCGGCTGCTTTTTGCCGGTGCGCCTTAAGACGGCGTTGACCCGTGCCATCAGTTCCCTGGGGCTGAAGGGCTTGGGCACGTAATCGTCAGCGCCCAGGTTAAAACCGAGAAGCCGGTCGTATTCTTCGCTTCTGGCCGTCAGCATGATTACGGGAGTCTGCGTAAACTCCCGGATCCTGGCAAGCGCCTCAAATCCGTCAGGCCCCGGCATCATGACGTCCAGTATGATAATATCAAATTCCATCTGACGGAGCAGTTCCAGCGCCTGCGGGGAAGTCTCTGCTTCCCTGCACTGAAAATCCTCCAGCTGTGCATAAGTCAGAATCAGTTTGCGCAGATGTATGTCATCATCCACGATCAGCATGCGGGGCATGTTCTCACCTCTTTTTCTGTATAAATGATCCAGTATTCTGACCCGGTGTCAATATATATAAGTGTACCATATTTTTTCGTGAATTTCCATATGCATGTCCTGTTTTACCGGTTACTGTTCACGGAGTGGGTGGGTTCTGCGCCCGATACATTCCCGTTTTCTTTTTGTGTACTTTAAAAACAGGATTTGCTATAATGAAAAATATAAAAGCGCTGTCTGATTTTTCAGAAAAGTGTATGTGGTATTGCAGCAAATGGAGGAAAGACGAATGAACCTGAAAAATGATCATCTGTCTCAGCTTATGATGGATGCTCTGGACCATTTAAAGCTGACAGAGGAAAATCGAAAGATTGCCGGACAGTATCTAGAGTCCGGGCAGAGACCGGATCCGTCCATAGACGGAACGTTTGAGCTTCTTTCCCGGGTGGAATATCAGGATTTTGCTTTGCTTGGCCCATCAGAGCACGAGGCGTGTCTGGACGGCTGCCAGGCGCTCAGGGAGGAGAGAGAGGAGGAACTCCTTGGCCGCTACGTGCGGTTCGCGGCGGCAGTGGGCGGCGCTTCCGCAGTCTATGTGCTGGTCCGGCGCAGGAATGAGGACTGGCTTCTCCGATGGCTTACGAAGGAACAGCGGGCGGCGTTCTGGGCGGAGATGTACGCCCACGAAGCCAGTACCCTGCAGCAGGGACGCTTAAGCGTGCTGTTCAGTATGGGGAAAAAGGATCCGGAGACCCTCGTCCGGGCCATGGAGCTCTGCCGGGGAAGGGAGGATGCGGCGAAAATGCTCCTGACCGGGATCTGGCTGTGCTGCATGAGTCTGGACGCTGTGGAAAATGACCGGACAGAGGCGCTGTCCGGATGGCTGGAGCAGAGGATTCTTGAGCGGCTCCCGGAGCTTTTTGGGGTAAATACCATGCCGGACGCAGAATTGTCAGAACTTAGGGACTATATCCTTCATACACAGGGAAATGTGCCGTTTCCCGAAGAGATACGGAAGATCTTAAGAGGCCGGACCGGTTCTTCTGACCGGCTCGCTCTTCTGACCGGCTGCGCGTATCTGTCCCTTGGGCGCCGGGAGTCCTTCCGGACCGCGCTGAAGCTTCTGGCGGTGGCGGATCAGGAGGCAGGAAGGAATTGTTTTCCTGGCATCTGCCGTTATATGGCGGATGCGGAATGGTTTGACAGGCACCGGAAGTTTCTGATGGAGGAACTGCCCATCTCCCCGGCGGACTGGGCCAGGTGGGGCATCAAGGAGCGGCTGGCTGACATCTGGAGGTCGGTGTTCACCCAATATCCGGCTGTCATCGCGGAAGTGACCGAAGGACTGGATCTCTGGACCTACGACCGTCTGCTGGAGACGGCCGGGAGGCAGGCTCCGGCGCTGTATGAGCAGATCTATGACCTGGAGCGCTACCGGCGCAAAACGGCTGAGGAGCTGATCACCCATTTTGAGACCAATGGGGAGGCTGCCCGGAAATATTTCCTCGGGGAGGCAGAGCTTTCAGATATCCTTCCCTTTGTCAAAGAATGGCGGAAAAACGTCAGCGGTATTTATGGATATAAGAATAACCGGCTGGAGCTTCTGCGGGATGACCCGAAGATGCAGCCGGTCTACCGGCGGGCGGTGGCCATGGAAGGGCTTCTGATGCATGGCGCCTGGTTCCGGTTCTATATGTTCGATTCGGAGGAATCTGACTTTGGCGGACTTCTGACGGTCCGGGAAATCGGGGACATTTTCCGGATCTTTCAGGAAGAGCAGGTTCCCGTGCTTTATCAGCTGGACGTCCTGGCCTGTATCCATGAGTACTGTCACGAGGCTGCGGATCAGGAGGCGTTTCAAAAGGAGTGTGTGGAGGCCCTGGACCAGAGGATCGGTGTGTGGGGTGAGGCGTATAAAAAGGCGGCGCTCCAGGGGGCGGCCATGACCCGGATTTTCTGCATCCTCACCATGGACCGTCAAGGGCAGGAGTATAAGGATGCGCTTCTTGCCTGTGCCGGCGACAGTTCCAGACAGGTGCAGCAGGTCCTTCTGTCCGTCTACAGCGGACACCGGGAATGGGAACTGGAGATGAAAGCCATGCTCGCATCCAGAAAGCAGAAGGAGCGCCAGATGGCGGTGTGGGTGCTGAAGGAGTGGGGGGCAGAGCAGTACCAGGCGGAGCTTGAGGCGGCGCTTCAGAAGGAAAAGAATAAAAAGATATCCGAATATCTGGAAAAGCTTCTGGGCGCAGAGCAGGAGATCGTGGATCTGGAGCAGCTGACCAGGAACTGTCTGAAAAACGGCGGCAGACAGAAGGTCCAGTGGGCGTTCCAGGAGCCTTATGAAAAGATACATACGAAGGGCGGCACGGAGGTTTCGGAGGATTACTTGAAGGCGATCATGGCCTGCTATGCGTTTATGAACGTACCGGGCATTTCCAGGGACGCAGAGAAGCTTGCAGATACACTTGATCAGGCGGAGCTGTCCGTATGTATGCGGGAGCTGTTCCGGCGCTGGCTGGAGGCCGGCGCGGAGGCGAAGAAGAAATGGGTCCTGTACGCGGCGTCCATCCACGGCGGGGAGGAGATCATCCCCCTTCTGCATGAGCAGATCAAAGAGCTGCCGGGAAAATTCCGGGGCGCGCTGGCGGTGGAGGCGGTGAAGGCGCTGGCGCTTAATGGTTCCTCTCAGGCGCTCCTTCTGGTGGATCAGATCGCCCGGAAATTCAAATACCGTCAGGTGAAAAAGGGCGCCGCCGACACCCTTGCCGGGGCCGCCGCGCAGCTTGGGATCAGCCGGGAAGAGCTGGAAGACCGGATCGTGCCGGATCTTGGATTTGATGAAAGAATGGAACGGACGTTCGATTATGGAAGCCGCCGGTTTACGGTCCGGCTGACCTTGTCACTGGAAGCGGAGGTGTACGGGGAGGACGGAAAACGGCTGAAAAACCTGCCGTCCCCCGGGAAACAGGATGATCCGGAGAAGGCGGAGGCGGCCATTTGTGCGTTCAAACAGATGAAAAAGCAGTTAAAGACGGTGGCGGCCGGCCAGAAGCTGCGGATGGAACAGGTTCTGCTCACCGGGCGGTCCTGGGAGGCCGACCGCTGGAAGGCGCTCTTTGTGAACAACCCGGTCATGCATCCGTTTGCGGCGGGGCTGATCTGGGGCGTCTATGAGGACGGAGTGCCAAAGGCGGCTTTCCGGTATATGGAGGACGGCAGCTTCAACACCCTGGAGGAGGAGCCCTTTGACTTTCCGCAAAAAGTGACCGTCGGGCTGGTGCATCCGGTGGAGCTTGCCGAGGAAGAGCGGGCGGCATGGGCCGGGCAGCTTTCCGATTATGAGATCACTCAGCCGGTGGAGCAGCTGTCCCGTCCGGTTTTTGGCCCCACAGAGGAGGAGCGGTCCCGGACCGAGCTGGCCCGTTTCAAAGGGAGACTGGTCAATGCACTGAGCCTCTCCGGGAAGCTCATCCGGCAGGGCTGGAACAAAGGGCCGGTGGGAGACAACGGAGAATACTGTACTTTTTACCGGGAAGACGGAAGAACAGGCGTTCGGCTGTCCTTCTCCGGCTGCGGCATCACCGCCGAAAATATGGAAGTAATCGTCTACGGCGCGGTCTTCTACAGGTCGGGAACGGACGCGGACCAGAAGGGACGGGAAGAAACCTGTGCGCTGGGAGAAGTCAGCCCCCGATATTTCAGCGAGATCGTGCTGCAGCTTACCCAGGCGGCAGGGAATGAATGATAAATATAAAAAGATCTTTGGGAAAGTCATGGAAATGTAAGCGCCCCGGCAGCAAAAGCTGCCGGGGCGCTATTGGAAACCGGCGTAAAGGATTAACCTCTGACGTCTTTGACGATCTGCGCCGCTTCCTGGCAGAGTTCTTTGATTTTATCAAATTCTCCGCCGGAGATCAGGTCGCCTTTTACCATCCAGCTTCCGCCGCAGGCGTGGATTTTGCTGGATTTCAGATAGTCCACCACATTCTTCGCGCTGATTCCGCCGGTGGGCATGAATTTCATGGTGGTGTATGCAGCGCCTACGGCGTTGATCATGGGAAGTCCGCCGGAGGGCTCAGCCGGGAAGAACTTGACCACTTCAAGGCCCAGTTCGATGGCTTTTTCGATCTCGCCCGGAGTCACGACGCCGGGTGTGATGGGGATGTTTTTGTCAATACAGTACTGTACGACTTTCGGATTCAGTCCCGGACTTACGATGAATTTTGCGCCTGCTTTGACTGCGCGGTCCACCTGTTCCGTGGTCAGGACGGTGCCTGCGCCCACCAGCAGATCCGGGAATTTTTCAGACATGATGCGGATGGACTCCTCCGCCGCGTCCGTGCGGAAAGTTACTTCTGCACAGGGCAGACCGCCCTCGAGCAGCGCTTTTCCAAGAGGCTCGGCGTCTTTTGCATCATTTAATACGACTACGGGAATGATTCCGATCTCATGCATTTTCTGTAATACTTCGTTCATGGTGTTCTCCTTATTGATATCCTGAATTGTTGTTCAAAGGTCCGGCAATGAAAATTATCTCTGTACCCGTGCGCCTGCGCCGCCCATGATCGCTTCCACTTCCTTTTTAGATGCCATGGTCGTATCGCCCGGTGTCGTCATGGCCAGCGCGCCGTGGGCTGCACCATAGTTGACGGCAGTTTCGGCGTCCCCGGTGGTCATAAGGCCGTAGATAAGCCCGGAAGCGAAGGAATCGCCGCCGCCTACGCGGTCCATGATCTCCAGTCCCTTGTAGTCTTTTGCCTTGTAAATCTCGCCGCCGGCCCAGCAAAGTGCGCTCCAGTCGTTGACCGTGGCAGTCTTTACTTCCCGGAGGGTGGTAGCGACTGCCTTGAAGTTCGGATAGGTCTCTACGGCAGTGTTGATCATCTTCTTGTAGCCGTCGATGTTCAGCTTCTTTAAGTTCGCGTCGTTTCCTTCGATCTGGAAGCCCAGGCATGCGGTAAAGTCTTCTTCATTTCCAATCATGACGTCCACATACTGTGCAATCTCCCTGTTGACCTGCTGCGCCTTTTCCTGTCCGCCGATGGCGCTCCACATGGAAGGACGGTAGTTCAGGTCATAAGATACGATGGTGCCGTATTTTTTAGCGGTTTTAATGGCGGCCAGGACCGTTTCGCATGCCTGCTCGGACAGTGCGGCGTAGATCCCGCCGGTGTGGAGCCAGCGTACGCCCAGCTCACCGAAGATATGCTCGAAGTCAAAATCCTCCGGGGTTGCTTTGGAAATCGCTGTATTGGCGCGGTCAGAACACCCTACTGCGCCGCGGATGCCAAAGCCTCTCTCCGTAAAATTGATGCCGTTTCTGCAGATCCGTCCGATGCCGTCGGTCTTCATCCATTTAATCAGGGATGTATCGACTCCGCCCTGCAGGATAAAATCCTCCATCAACATTCCCACTTCATTGTCCGCAAAAGCGGTGATAACAGCAGTCTTCAGTCCAAAGCATCTGCGCAGGCCGCGGACCACATTGTACTCTCCGCCACCTTCCCAGGCGCGGAACTGCCTTGCTGTGCGGATGCGTCCTTCACCCGGATCCAGACGGAGCATGACTTCGCCCAGGGAGACTGCGTCAAAAGTACATTCACTGGCTGGTTTGAGATTCAGATTCATAGAAACCTCTCCTTTTGGAATTATTATTCGTATATACGAATTTAATTCGCTATTCCGAATTTACTTTTATCATAGCACGATTACAGGATTTGTCAATAGATAAGAAAAAATTCATGCGATCAGTTCTTTTGCTCTCTGCGCGCAGGATGCGGCGTCTTCGGTGTAGGCGTCGGCGCCGATCTCGTCGGAAAATTCCTGTGTGATGGGGGCGCCTCCGACCATGACCTTAATTCCGGAACGAAAAGGCGCGGCGTTTAGTGCAGCGACGGTATCCCGAAGAGCGGGCATGGTCGTGGTCAGAAGGGCGGAACAGCATACGATCCGGGTATCCGGATTGGCGCTGACGGTATCCAGAAAAGTCTGTACCGGCACATCCACGCCCAGATCAATGACTTCAAAGCCGGCGGACTCCAGCATCATGGCTACCAGATTCTTTCCGATATCGTGGAGATCGCCTGCTACCGTTCCGATAATTACCTTTCCGGCTGCGCCGGCGGTGCCTGCCGCAAGATGCGGTTTTAGTACCTCCACGCCCTTTTTCATAGCCCGGGCTGCCACCAGCATCTCGGGGACAAAGATGTCGCCTGCTTTGAACCGGGCGCCCACTTCATCCATCGCCCGGATCATTCCCTGGTTCAGAATCTCTGCCGGGGCGCAGCCTGCGTCCAGCGCTTCCGAAACGGCGGGAGCGGTGAGCTTTGCCTTTCCTTTTACGACCAGATCATATACTTCCTGAATTCCTGCCATAGTAATCCTCCTGTATAAAAGTTTTGCATCCGTTTTCAAAAATCTTTCCAGACCAGATGCGGATTTGTTCATGTCTGCATGGTATCCTGCCAGGCCGGCGTCCGGATCGGGGATCAGGACTTTGCGGCCCTTTGACAGCGTTATTTTCGGGGGCCGAAGATGCCGTCCCGGTAGGCGGCTATGTATTCCATACAATAGTCGTCCTGGCCCAGCAGCGCCTCTGTTGCATAGATCACTCCCATCATGTCCCGGTTGGTGGGGTCCAGGATCGCACTGTCCAGCCCGGCGTTCATGGCCAGGACTGTGAAGCCCAGATTGATCATCTTCCGGACCGGAAGATTGAATGAGATGTTGCTGACGGCGGCGGTAATATGGATGTCCGGGCATCGTTTCCGGATGGTCCGGATCACTTCCGTGTTCATGGCGATTCCGTCCTCGGAGGTACAGAGCATCTCCACAAGCGGATCGATATGAAGCCTTCGGACGTCGATCCGGTATTCCCCGGCTTTTTTCAGGATATGGTCGAATACCTTCAGACGGTCCGCCGCGGTCCGGGGAATGCCGGAATCATCCGACAGAAGACAGATGACTTCCCAACTGGTATCTGCGATGGCAGGAAAGATTTTGTCGATCTTATCCCCTTCTCCGGAGACGGAGTTGATCAGTCCAGGACGTTTGCAGCAAGGAAAAGTCTGCAGCAGAACGTCGGCGCTGGGGCTGTCCAGAGAGATCGGAAGCTTTGTGGCTTCCTGAATACAGCCGATCATCCATTTCAGCGTGTCGTGTTCCTCGGCTTCCGGAACGGATGCGCAGCAGTCGATGAAGGTAGCTCCTGCCTTTGCCTGTGCGATTGCCCGGTTTCGGATAAAGTCAGCATTCTGCGCGGCAATGGCTTCTGCGACGGATGGAATGGAGCCGTTTATTTTTTCTCCGATTATGATCATGATGACAGACTCCTTTATTCTGCGCCCATGGCTTTTTTTACGGTGTCATACAGTCCTTCGCTCCAGCCGAATTCCTCTTCCATATGGTAGATCCTGGAGGAGGCCTCTTTTAACTCTGTCAAAAGCGCTTCGGAAGGTTCCGTGACCGTTACGCCTTCCTCTATCATCATCTGCAGATAATCGGCCTCGGATGCCTGCTGAAGTTCATTGTTGTAAAGTCCGGCTTCCGATCCGGTTTCCTCAAGCAGTGCCTGCTGTTCCGGAGTAAGGCTGTTGAAAAAGTCGGCGCTGCACACCCATGTGGTAAAATTCAGCACATGTCCGTCCAGCAGCAGATATTTTGCAACCTCCTGCAGTTTTCTTCCATATAAGGTGGCCAGAGGATTCTCTGCTCCGTCTATCGTGCCGGTCTGCAGAGACTGATAGACTTCGCCCAGGTCCATGCCTACGGAGGTGGCTCCCAGATTGTCAAAGCTTAAGGACTGGATCCGGTTGTTGGGTACGCGGATCTTCAGGCCCTTCAGATCTGCCAGAGACTCGACTTTTTTCGTTGTCAGGGTATGCCTTGCGCCATAGATCCAGTTAGAGGAGATAAGTTTCAGGCCCTTTTCCTCCAGAAGCCGGCACTGCTCCTGATACCAGTCGCTTTCAATCAGCGTCCAGCACTGTTCCCAGTCGTCGAACAGGTAAGGCGCATAGGTGATGCTGAAATCCGGTACGCCGTAGTCCGCATAAAAGGAACCGTCGCATAAAGTGCAAACCGGTTCTCCCAGAAGCATGGAGTCGATCAGTTCATTTTTGGATCCAAGCTGGCTGTCCGGATAGAGTTCGATGCGGATGCTGCCGTCTCCTCTTTCATCTACAAGTTCCTGCCACCGTTCCAGCGCCTGCCCTACCGGTTCCGTGATGGAATTCTCAAATCCGATCTGCAGGACGACGGCATCCGGATTTGCAGAGGGCGTTTCTGTACCGGTTTCCTCTGTACTGTTCTGTTCCGCATCCGGTGAGGGAGCCGCAGGAGCGGAAGATCTGCCGCAGCCTGTCATGAGAATGGCTGTTGCTGTCAGTGTCCATGCGGTGATTGCCTTTGCTTTCATAATTTGTTTCTCCTTTCTGCATACGTGGCGGTTCTGGCCGCCGTCTGTGTCCTGCACGGTCGTCTTTGCTGTATGCGGGACGGTGCAGGTACGTGTCTTACAGGGATATTTTTATCGATAATCCTTCAATACGTTAAAGATACGGGTTACATTGTCCTCTGCATAATTGCTCTGCAGATTATGGACAACAGAACAGACGAATCCGCCGTCTTTTCTCAGAATATCGATATTCTGCCGCAGCTGCCGCTCCACATCGTCCGGAGTGCCGGAGGCCATGGTGGTCTGTCCGTCTACTGCGCCGCCCCAGAAGGTCAGCTTTTCGCCGTATCTGTCCTTCAGCGCCTGAGGGTCCATATGGTCTGCAGAGATCTGAATGGGGTTTAAGCAGTCCAGGCCGCTTTCGATAAGGTCGTCCATAATGTTGACCAGACAGCCGCAGCTGTGAAAGACGGTCTTCCATGAAGTGTGTTCATGTACCCAGCCGTTGACTCTGGAATAAAATGGAACATACAGTTCCCGAAACATGTTTTTCGACATGATCTCGCTGTGCTGTGCGCCAAAATCAGTGCCGCTTAAGAAAACGGCCTGGGCTTTGGCTCCGACGGCCTGAGAAAGCAGTTCAAGATTGCGGATACACAGGTCTGCCCATGCGCCGAAGATCTCTTCAATGTATTCCGGATTCAGGCTGTGAGCCACCAGAAATTCGCTGAAATCCCGGATGCCCGGCGTACGCTTTACATATCCGCCGCTGATCATGGAGGTGGCGCCGAAATTGGCATATTCCGCATTCAGTACGATTCCGCAGCCGCTGTTGTTATAATAGTGGTCTGCCTGCCTGCGGTAGAAATCCAGCGTTGCATCATCAATCGTCATGACCTCAAGCTGCTCTCTGTAATCTTCCAGTCCGTTCAGATCATCTTCATCAAAATCCTCCTGTCTTGTGATATAGTCGAAATAATGTCCGCCGTCCAGAGGGAGGCATCCGCTGGGGGCGGCGTCCGGATCTCCCTGAGGATGCATATAAAGCTTACGGCTGGATTCGGTAATGCAGCAGTTTCTGCCGATCAGTCCGGGAGTGCCGTCGGGCAGCGTCCATGGTTTCCATTCGTCGTTGCGGTAACCGAAAACCGTCATATCACTCCAGATTCCCAGTACGTCGATGCCGAACATCTCCGCATCCTTTTCGTCCACCAGCCCAAGCATCTGAAACGTGTCATATACTTTGACGGGTTCGTCCCGGCCATAGAGTTTTCTTAAACGGTACAGCAAAGATGCGCTGATGCCTGTGGCTTTTGTTGCCCCAAGATCAAAGGCAATTCTGCCGCAGTCTCTGTGAGCCAGGGTTTCTGTTAACTTTTCCCTTCCTGTCATGATGACCTCCTTTAGAAATACATGGGAATATACAATGTTGTATACAACAAAATGATTTATGATATACATTATATCCATGAGGAGGAAAAAGTCAATTGAAAAAACGAGAAGAAATAAAATATTGTAAGTAATATACATTTTCGAGTATGATTTTTTGGTGAATATAGACAATGGGAAGAGGAAAAGAAATGTGGAAAAAGAAAAAGAAGAGGTGTAATGTATATAATATATGAAAAGGAATTATAAGGATATATACGGATACAGGATGAAAAACAGGACAGGAGAATGGAAAAAACAGGAAAAAAGAAAAATTTGTATACATGATAAGGGAGACAGGGGATCTGATTTTTGACTTGCAGAATGGGATATGATATATTTAACAGTATCAGAATGTATTGGGAAAACGGGAGATGTTATGGAAGGAAGTTTGAAAAATCAGGCATATTATGAGATCCGGCAGAGGATTCTGACCTGTGAATACGCGCCGGGGGCGATTCTGAATGAAGCTTTTCTCTGCGAGGAGCTTTCCTTCAGCCGGACGCCTGTTCGGGATGCGCTCAGCCGTCTGGAGCATGAACATCTGCTGAGGATTGTATCCAAAAAGGGCATCGTCATTGAAAATATTACACTGTCGGACATCGGTAATTATTTCGAAGTGCTGCTGCGCCTGGTACAGACAGCGGTACAGGACAGCGGAAAGAATGTGAACTCCCAGGACCTGCTTATCTTCCGGCAGTATTTTTCTGATATGACTCATCTGGATGATCCATATAAATTCTGCAGTATCCTTTCATCGGTTTTTACGGTCTTTATGGAAGAGACGGGAAATCCGTATTATGTGCAGATGCATGAGCAGACGGAATATCTGGAACAGAGACTTTTGAATCTGCTGGATCTGTCTTCCGGAGCGCTGGCCGGATTCCCGGCCCGGTGCATTGACCTGATGGATGCATGCCTGGCAGGAGATTACGGGAAAGCATCCGTGCAGGCAAAGGAGATCATAAGGATGTATCAGGACGTTCTTACAGTGTCCTTCCTGAAATGGGAAAGGGAGGAAAGATCATGACAGAAAAACCGCTGAAATATCAGGCGTATGCCATAATCCGGCAGAAAATCATCAACTGCGAATATGCACCGGGGGCTTTTATTACGGAAAACCTGCTTCAGGAGACGGTTCCCGGCAGCAGGACTCCGGTGCGCGACGCCATCGGGAGGCTGGAACAGGAGAATCTGGTCACGATCTACCCCAAAAAAGGGATTCTGGTAGCCCCGGTGCTGCCGAAGGATATCTCCAGCCTGTTCCAGCTTCGTATGATGTGGGAGCCCTATGCGGTACAGAAATACGGGAATATGCTCTCCTGTGATTTTTACATGTCCTTTTATGATTATTTTTTTCAGGAATCCCTGTGGGATAACAGCAGACATTATCAAAAAGACGACGAATTCCATACGGCATTCATCGAGGCGACAAACAACCCCTATATCATCCGGATCTATGAACAGATTCACGTTCATCTTCACAGGTCCAGGATCTGGGTGGGGAATACCGATGCGGTCCGTCTGGCGGCTTCTCAGAAGGAACATCAGCAGATTCTTATGGCATGCATCAAGAAAGACTGGGACCAGGCGGCAGAGAAGATGCAGGAACATCTGGCGAGCGCCCGCATGTCGACGCTCACGGAGCTGGCCATGAAGATGTAACCGGTCAGAAATTTCCTTCGTTTTCCACGATCATCTGGAAAGTCGAGATACGGGAGGCTTCCAGATGCCGTGTCATCGCTTCTGCGGCGCCTTTCCAGTCCTGACTGCGGCAGGCGTTTATGATGGCCATATGTTCGGTGAATGTATCGGAAAGCCGGTTGGCCACCAGATTGCCCGACATGGTTCGAAGCCGCTGGTTCATATTGTTGATGTTCTGATAAGTATCCAGCAGATACTGATTCTGCATGGAGCTCATGATAAAACCGTGAAACTGGTCGTCCAGATCGTAGAAAGAATCATAGGGAACTTTTGTATAATCAGACATGACCTGAGAGAAATAGGCCAGCTGGTCCGGAGCCAGTCTGTTTCCGTAGCGCTGCAGGGCATAGGGCTCCAGCAGCATCCGCACTTCAAAGATGCGGTTGATGTCGCTGATTCGAAGTTCCGATACGATGATTCCTTTTTTGGGCAGAATATTCAGGAGGCCCTCCTGCTCCAGGCGGCTCACGGCGTCGCGGACCGGCGTGCGGCTGATGCCGTCCATGGCCTCGCAGAGCTGCTGCTCATTCAGGTGAAGTCCCGGCGCATACTCACAGTTCAGAATCTTTTTCTTGATAAAATCATACGCATACTGCTTTAAAGGTTTGTTCTTATTCATTTCTCCCATGTACCCCATATCCGTCATTTTTTATAATCAGTGTATTTTATTCTAACATCTGGGAATCACTTGCGCAAGTGCGGTCTGGAGAGAATGCAGCCTTGATTTTTCAGACGATTCTGCATTATACTGTTACCAGATTATAAATCCGGACAGAAAGGCAGGGCGGCGGTATGCTGAACATATGGTATTATGGCGGAACAGAATATATGAACGATGCCCCTTCTTATTTCGACAATGTATATGAGGACGAGTGGCTTGAGGATGAATTCGTCAAGGAGATGATTCTGGATGTGGACCGGTCTGCTGTTGCCAGTCCGCATGTGATTGAGAGTCCTGTTATGGGGGCAATCACACCAAAAGAATTATCCGGCGGCGTTAAAGTTCTGATCCTGATGCTGAAGGATGATTCCTTTATCTATAATCTGTCCAACTGTGGGAATAACTGCGCAAAATGGGTGCTGAGGATTGCAGAGAAAAAGGAACTGACCGTATATCTGCAGCACATCATCCGCTTTGAAGGAGAATTTGCGATTCGAATCATGAATACGGGGAAGATCGTCCACAATCCGACCGAATATGTGGACGGGCTTCTGGAGGCGGAGGCAATGCAGGATGAAAGGTAGTTATCATTTTCGGGTAAAAAGCAGAAAGATACTGTTTGATTTTACGATAAGAAGAAATATTACCATACTGAAAGGTGACAGTGCAACAGGGAAAACGACCCTTCTTCATATGATGTACGAGTATTTGAGGGTTGGAAAGGAGTCTGGTTATTCTGTGCTGGCACAGACGGATTATTATGTCTATCTGCGGAAAGAAGTGGGACGCAGTTGGCAGGACGTATTGTATCCTCTGACAGATACGGTTATTTTTATTGAAGAAAATAACAATTTTATTTTTTCGCAGGAATTTGCCGAATTTGTAAAAAACTCCGGAAATTATTTTGTTCTGGTGAATCGTTCACCGCTTAAGATGCTGCCCTACAGCATACATGAAATCTATGAAATTACAACAGACAAAAAGCGTGGAGATGTCAGGGAGTCCTATCACCAGTTCAGAGAACTGTACAGTAATTATCCAATTGCGGAGAATAACCGGATGGATCTTATAGTGACAGAAGACAGTCAGGCAGGGCATCAGTTTTATTCGAAAGCTTTTTCAGGTCATATGATAATGGGCGCCGGTGGGAACAGCAGGGTGCTGGATAAGCTTCAGGAGACAGAGATAAAAGACACACTTGTTATTGTTGACGGCGCTGCATTTGGCGCGATGATTGAGGACTGTCTGGAATTCTGTTCCACGAGAAGTGAACGGCGGATCACGGTCTGGATGCCGGAGTCTTTTGAGTATCTGATTCTGAGGTCCGGAGTTGTTTCATCCGGAGAGCTGGAAGAAATCCTGGCTTCTGTGCCGGATTATGTGGAGGCGAAAGAACATGAAAGCTGGGAACAATATTTTACACAGTTATTGATCCGGCTGACAAAAGATAAAGCATATAGATATTCAAAGGGAAATCTGCATGAATATTATATGCAGGACAGGAATATACAGAAAATGCTGGAAATATTTCCGGAAGAGATAAAAAAACATTTTTAGAGAAAAGGGGCTGCTGAAAACACAGACAGGAGGGTTTTCAGCAGTCCCTTTTCTTTAAAAGTGTTTGGAACTGTGTGAGACGTATTGCACAAAAACAGATACATAAAATTGTTGAAAATGACAAATTTAATAAACACTGTTGAAAAGTGATTGACAAAGTGCATAGTTATGATTTAATATCAACTCAAGATGTATACAACGATATATCCAACAATGAATACATAACAAAAAAGGAGGATAAGAATGAAAGCCATCTACATTGAAGAACCGGGAAAGGTTGTGATCCGTGACATCGAGATGCCGAAGCGCAAAAGCGGCGAAGCCCTGCTGAAGGTGCTCTACGGCGGGATCTGCGGCAGTGACCTGGGCTCTTACAGAGGAACGTTCGCATATTTTGATTATCCCCGTATTCCGGGACATGAATTTGCAGCAGAGATCGTGGAGATTGACGATAACGATCAGGGGCTGAAGCCGGGGATGGTCGTGACCTGCAATCCGTATTTTAACTGCGGGCGCTGCTACAGCTGTGAGCGCGGTATTGTCAATGCCTGTATGGACAACCAGACCATGGGCTGCCAGAGGGACGGGGCGTTCTGCGAGTATATTACCATGCCGGTGGAAAGAATCTATGATGGAAAAGGTCTGTCGCCAAAGGTACTGGCAGCCATTGAGCCCTTCTGCATCAGTTATCATGGAGTGCAGCGTGCAGGAGTAAAGCCAGGAGACAAGGTGCTGGTGATCGGCGGCGGCACCATCGGCGTGCTGGCGGCCAGTGCGGCGAAGGCGCTGGGCGGAGAGGTCTACCTGTGCGACATCCCGCAGGCAAAGGAAAAGCTGGAGCGCAGCAGGGAGACCTTCAGCTTTGCCGGAACGATCCTGAACGAAGGGCCGGAAAGCCTGGAGGCTGCAGTGAAAGAGATCACCGGAAGCGTGGAAGTTGGAGGAAACGTTCTGGGCAGCGGATTTGACGTCTGCATCGAAGCGGTGGGACTGCCTTCCACGTTCCAGTCCTGTATTGACTGTGCGGCATTCGGCGCCAAAGTAGTGCTGATCGGAGTGGGCAAGCAGAATCTGGATTTTAACTTTACACTGCTTCAGAAGAAAGAACTGAATGTGTTCGGCAGCCGCAATGCGCTGAAGAAAGACTTTCTGGAGCTGATCGACCTGGTGAAAGAGGGAAAAGTGGATCTGGAGAAGATCATCACCAATGTATACCGCTTTGAAGACGCCGCGCAGGCATTTGAGGATTTCAGCACAAAAGGCGGAAGCATGCTGAAGGTGGGCATTGATTTTACAGATATCCATTGAGCGGGGCATTTTCCTGTATTGTACTGCCGTGCAGGCAGATATGATAAAACGTAAATGTAAACTAAAATCAACAAAAAAAGCAAAGGAGAGGAACACCATGAAAAGAAAGTATTTGGCACTGGTACTTGCTGGAGTTATGGCGCTGTCCATGACTGCCTGCGGCGGCGGAAGCACCCCTTCGGAAGCGCCTGCAGACGGCGGAGCGGCGGATGACGGGGCGGACGCAGGCTCTGAGGAAGCGGCGCCGGCGGCATCCGGGGACGCGGTGACGATTCAGATCGGTTTTGAGAACTCCATCTCGGAGCCCATCGGACAGGCGCTGGAGAAATGGCAGCAGCTGGTGGACGAAAAGGGAGACGGCAGCCTGAGGATCGAGCTGTATCCGGACAGCCAGCTGGGCAGCAAGAATGAGCTGATCGACGGCATGACCCTGGGCGAGCCGTATATGACGCTTGCAGACGGCGCGTTCTATGCAGATTACGGCGTACAGGATTTTGGCATCGTGTTCGGTCCGTTCCTGTTTGACGACTGGGATCAGTGCTGGACGCTCATCGAGAGCGACTGGTATGCGGATATGTGCGCTCAGCTGGAAGGAAAAGGCCTGAAGATCGTATCCTCCAACTGGAAATACGGTGAGCGTCACACCCTGACGACCAAACCGGTGGCAACGGTGGACGATCTGTCCGGCCTGAAGATCCGCGTGCCGGGCAACCAGATCCAGTCGGTTGGTTTTGATGTTCTCGGCCCAACTTCCACCGGTTTGGATCTGGGCGACGTGTACACGGCTCTTCAGCAGGGAACCATTGACGGAGCAGAGAATCCGCTGGCAACTCTGTATGGAAGAAAACTCCATGAGGTGGCAAAAAACCTGATCCTGGACGGACATGTGCTGAACTTCACCACGTGGGTTATGAGTGCGGATGTCTTTAACAGTCTGTCAGCTGAGCAGCAGGAGCTTCTGGTATCCACCGGCGAAGAGGCAGGCTTCTTCAACAATGACCTTGTGGATCAGTCCAACGAAGAGTACCTGCAGATGATGAAAGATGAAGGCGTTACCGTAGTGGAACCAACAGACGAAGTACTGGCAGGATTCCGCGAAAAAGCACAGGCATTCTATGAGAAAGGCAGCACTTTTGGATGGTCTGACGGTCTGTATGATACCGTAAGAGCAGCCATGGGCGCGCAGTAAAACATGCGGGAGCCCGGGGTTCTGATGGCTGGCAGAACAGTAGGATGAATCTGCGGGAATCGGATGTGCAGTAATGATTTGCGGCTGGCCGTATGAGCACGCCAGCCGCTCTTTTTAAAAAGAATGATCAGAAAATAATATTGGAGGGAGAGAAACGGATGGAAAATCAGATGAAAAAAGAAAATTCTCTGAAAAATATTCTTGGGAATCTGGATATCATCGTCGCAGGCGTAGCGCTGATCGTCCTGATCATTTTGACCTTTGCAGGCGTGGTCATGCGCTACATTGTCGGCCAGCCTTTTACCTGGCTGGAAGAAGTGCAGCTTTTCTGCATGGTCTGGATCGTGTTTGCAGCAGGCGGAGCGGCGTTCCGCACCAAAAGCCATGTGGCCATTGAGATGGTGGTGGAGATGTTTCCGGAAGGCGTGCAGAAGATCATCAGCTATGTGATCGATGTCGTGGTTTTTCTGGTGATTGCGTATCTGCTCTACAACAGCTTCGGATTTATCCAGATGTTCATGAAGAACGGAAGAAGCTCCAGCATGCTGAAGATACCCATGACGGTACAGTACGGGATTGCGCCGGTTTCGTACGTGCTTATGATTGTAAGCTATTTCTACAGCAAATATTTTGACAAGAGTGAGGAAGGAGGAGAGTAATCATGTCAAGTTCAACGATTATTGCCATCTGTGCGGTGGCGCTTCTGGTACTGCTGTTTTTGAAGGTTCCGGTCTATATTGCGGTTCTCGGCGCTTCTGCGTGTTACTTTGTCCTGAATCCTTCCGCGAATCCGGTGATTTTTGCACAGCAGGCGATTACCGGCGTGGAGAGCATCTCGCTGCTGGCAATTCCGTTCTTTGTCTGCGCGGGTATTGTCATGAATTACACGGGCGTTACCTCCCGGATCATGGATTTCTGTTCCGTGCTGACCGGGCGGATGACCGGCGGACTGGCGCAGGTGAATATCCTTCTGTCCACCCTTATGGGAGGCCTGTCCGGTTCCAATATCGCAGATGCGGCCATGGAAGCGAAGATGATGGTGCCTGAGATGGAGAAGGTCGGATTTTCCAAATCCTTTTCCACCGTCGTAACAGCCGTGTCGTCCATGATTACGCCCCTGATCCCGCCCGGGATTGCCATGATCCTGTACGGCTGTATTGCAAATGTTTCCATTGGCAAGCTGTTTATCTCCGGCATCGGCGTGGGCGCGATCCTCTGCATCGCGGAGATGGTGCTGACGGCAGTTATCTCCAAAAAGCGCGGCTATGTGCCCATGCGTACGGAAAAGATCTCCCCGAAAGAGTTCGGCAGGGCGGCAAAGCCGGCGATTCTGCCGCTGTGCCTTCCGATTATCATCATCGGCGGTATCCGCCTCGGTATCTTCACCGCTACGGAGGCCGGAGCAGTCGCAATCATCTATGCGGTGATCCTGGGACTGATCTACCGGGAACTGAAGATGAAGGATATGACCGTTGCCCTGAAAGAGACGGTAACGACCACGGCTTCCATTATGCTGATCGTGTCGGCGGCGGCGGTATTTTCCTGGATCCTGACCAAGGAGCGGATTCCCCAGCAGCTGACGGAATGGATGATGACGGCAATCCACAGCAAGTACGTATTCCTGATCGTAGTCAATATTTTCCTGATTATCGTTGGCATGTTCATCGAGGGAAACGCTTCCATGATCATTCTGGTGCCGCTTCTTGCGCCGATTGCAGCAAGCTATGGCATTGACGAGATCCAGTTTGCCATGGTCTATATTTTCAATAACGCCATCGGAGCATTTTCGCCGCCTATGGGTACCCTGATGTTTGTAACCTGCGGCATTACCGGCTGTAAGACGAAGGATTTCATCAAGGAGGCCGTTCCCTATTATATCCTGCTGTTTGTCGTACTGATGCTTCTGACCTATGTGCCGTTCTGTACGACTGCACTGGTTAACCTGTTCTACTAAAAACAAGATACAGCAGCAGTCCGGGCGGCATGCTGCAGAATTTTCAGAGGAGTTGAAGATCTGATATGGAAAAACTGAATTATGAGGTTCTGGAAAAAACAGGCTATCAGGGCTACCTGTTAAAAAAAGCGCCTGAAAAAGTCCTGCAGTTCGGCGAAGGCAATTTCCTGCGCGCCTTCGTGGATTACTGGTTTGACCTTGCCAACGAAAAGGCGGGATGGAACGGGAAATGCGTGCTGGTCCAGCCTATCGGAGGCGGACTTGCGAAGATGATCAATGAGCAGGAGGGGCTCTATACCCTGTATCTGCGGGGCAGCGAGAAAGGACAGAAGGCGGATGAGCGCCGGGTGATCTCCAGCGTCAGCCGCTGCCTGAACCCCTATGAGGCGGACGATTATAAAGCCATGATGGAGGTGGCTGCCGGCGACGACCTGGAGATTATCGTCTCCAATACGACGGAAGCGGGCATTGTATATGATCCGTCCTGCAGGCAGGAGGACCTTCCGCCTTCCAGCTTTCCGGCAAAATTAACGCAGGTGCTCTACCATCGTTATCAGGCGGGAAAGCCGGGCATTCTCATGCTGGCCTGCGAGCTTATTGACAACAATGGAAAAGAGCTTTTGAAATGTGTAAATCAGTACATTGATCAATGGGGCATGGAGGAAGGCTTCCGCACCTACGTCAACGAAGAATGCACTTTCTGCGGTTCTCTGGTGGACCGGATCGTTCCGGGACGGATCCGGGATCCGAAAGAAGTGGAAGAGCTGAATAAAAAACACGGATATGAGGATCCGCTTCTGGACGTGGGAGAAGTGTTCGGCGTGTGGGTGATTGAAGGAGACGAGAAGCTGAATGACGTACTTCCGTTCCGGAGAGCAGGGATCGAAGACAGGGTATTCGTCACGCCGGATATGAGCCCCTATAAGAAGAGAAAGGTTCGGATTCTGAATGGGGCGCACACCGGATTTGTACTGGGCGCTTATCTGGCAGGGGAGGACATCGTCCGCGACTGCATGCATGACGAGGTCATCAGAGGCTTTATGAACAAGATGCTTTATGAAGAGGTGATTCCGACTCTTCCGCTGGATAAGGACGATCTGATGCAGTTTGCCGCTGCCGTTGAGGACCGCTTTAACAATCCGTTTGTGAATCACGAGCTCATGAGCATCTCCCTGAACTCCACATCCAAATGGAAAGCCCGGAATATGCCCTCCTTCCTTGGCTATATAGAAGAGAAAAAAGAGCTTCCGGTCTGCCTGACCATGTCTCTGGCCGCTTATATTGCATTTTACAGCAACGATATTCAGGGACTGACGGATGCGGGCCTGGTGTGCAGGCGTCCGGCAGGCAATGAATATACAGTCAGCGATGACCGCTGGGTCCTGGAGTTCTACCATGCGCATAAAGAGGACAGTGAAGAAGCGCTGGTGCACGCAGTGCTGTCCAATACGCAGATGTGGGATCAGGATCTGACCGCCATCGACGGACTGGAGGCCGCAGTTGCCTCCGGATTGAAAAAGATACGGACGGAAGGAGCGAAAGCAGCTTATCAGAGCTGTCTGTAAAGCCTATGAAAACAATTCAGATTACAACGGCAGACAATGTGGCGGTGGCGCTTCATCCTGTTGCGAAAGGAGAACGGATCGAGGCCGGGGGGCGGGTCCTGGAGGCTGCGGAAGAGATTCCTCAGGGCCATAAAATCGCAGTCTGCAGGATTGGAAGCGGGGAACATGTGGTCAAATACGGATTTCCCATCGGTCATGCCACCAGAGATGTGGAAGCAGGATGCTGGGTACATACCCACAATATGGCCACCAATCTGGAAGGGGAGATGGAGTACCGGTATGAGCCGGATCTCCATGCCCCGGAACCGGTGGAGCCGGAGATATTCATGGGATATCGGAGACGGGACGGCCGCGCGGCGATCCGCAATGAGATCTGGGTGATCCCCACAGTGGGCTGCGTGAACGATGTGGCGAAGAAGATCGTGAAAGACAACCAGCATCTGGCGCAGGGGAGCATTGACGGCCTCTATACCTTTCCGCATCCCTTCGGCTGCAGCCAGACCGGTCACGACCACGCCCAGACCAGAAAGCTTCTGGCGGCTCTGGTGCGTCATCCCAATGCGGGAGCCGTTCTTGTAGTGGGACTTGGCTGTGAAAACCTGACCCATGAGCAGTTCCTCCAGGAACTGGGTGAATACGATGCGGACCGGGTGAAATTCCTCACCTGTCAGGAGGTGGAGGATGAGTTCGCCGAGGCGGAGCGGCTGTTAAAAGAATGTGCGGCTTATGCGTCTTCTTTCGTGCGGGAACCGATTCCGGTCAGCGAACTGGTTATCGGCATGAAGTGCGGAGGCTCCGACGGTCTGTCCGGCATTACGGCCAATCCGACAGTGGGCAGATTCAGCGATATGATGAGTGCCAGAGGCGGTTCCACGGTGCTGACGGAAGTGCCGGAGATGTTCGGTGCAGAAGGATTTCTCATGAACCGGTGTGTCAACGAAGCAGTATTTGAAAAAGCCGTAAACATGATCAATGGGTTTAAAAATTACTTCATCAGCCATAACGAGGTGGTCTATGACAATCCCAGCCCGGGCAACCGCCAGGGCGGAATCACCACGCTGGAGGACAAATCCTGCGGCTGTGTGCAGAAAGGCGGTACGGCCCCCATCATGGATGTGATCGGTTACGGGGAGCAGGTGGTGACGAAGGGGCTGAACATGCTCTACGGCCCCGGCAACGATCTGGTGTCCGTTACGGCCATGACGGCGGCGGGAGCGCATATGATTCTGTTTACCACGGGACGGGGGACGCCCTTCGGGGCTCCGGCGCCCACGCTGAAGATTGCCACCAACAGCCAGCTGGCGGAAAAGAAGAAGGGGTGGATTGATTTTGACGCAGGTCCGGTGGCGGACGGAGAGTCTGTTGAGTCTGCAGCCGGAAGGCTTCTTCGGCTGGTGATCCAGGTGGCCGGCGGGCAGAAGACCCGGACGGAGGAGATGGGATACCGGGAGATCTCGATCTTTAAGGATGGGGTCGTGCTGTAGAAGAAACCGGTGCCAGGCGATAATATAAACGATGGATAATGGTTTTATACAGTTCCCTGATACCCCAGAAGCCTGGAGATCCTGGCAGCCTGCCGGCGGATCAGCTCTCCTGCCTTTTCATAATCATCTTCCGGCCGGTAGAAGCCGGAGATACTGACTGCGCCTTCGAGCGTTCCGTTTCTCTGATAGACCGGAGCGCTGGCGCAGACCATGTGTTCTTCATATTCACGGAAATCCAGTGCATAGCCGCGCGTGCGGATCAGGTCCAGGTCCCGGGAGAGTTCTTCCGGGCTTTTTAGCGTATACCGGGTTCTGGGCTGTATCTCCATGTCGGAGAGAAGGGCGTTGGACTGTTCCTCCGGCAGAAAGGCCAGCAGGGTCTTTCCAAGAGAGGTACAGTACAAAGGTGCGGTACTCCCCACGGTTGCCGTTGTAATAATGGGATTTTCAGGAACTTCCTTTAAGATATAGACGACTTCTTTTCCGGAAAGCTTTCCGAAGAATGCAGTTCGGTCGGATATATGGGCCAGTTCTGTAAGCTCGGAGGAGATCAGCTTCAGCGTATCGTTGGCGTCGGGATAAGACATACCGATCCGGTAGGCAAAGATCCCGATCTGATAGAGTTGTTTTGGCCCGGATTTTGTGGAAAGCATTCCTTCCTGCACAAGGGTGACCAGGATGTCGTAGGCGCTGGTCTTTGGAAGGGAGAACTGCTCACACAGTTCGTCCAGAGAGACGCCCTCCGGGTGAGCGGCAATACAGGAAAGTATCTGTACGGCGCGCTGTACGGTTCGATTGGTTTTCAAGAAACTTCCTCCTTCCTTTGTTGTATGTTATCCTGTCGTTACTGTTCACGGGGTGGGTGGCGGTCTGCGCCCTGGACCTCTGTGCTCTGCGCTCGTATGGAATGTATCGGACACCGAAGCCGTTTTGTCCGTCCCATTCGGACAGGTTTGTTCGCCTGAGACGGACAAAACGGCTCCGCTGTCCGCTCCAGTCCACACAGCGCTGCAGAGCACAGAGGTCCAGGGCGCAGACCACCACCCGGTGAACAGTAACATCCTATCACAGCCCTTCTGATTTCGCAAGTGGAGCGCTTGATAAAAGCAGGAAGCTGTGTTAGGATGGGTATAGGATAAATGTATGGGTGCCTGGTAAAATTCAGATGTTTTGATGGAAAGAACCGTCGTAAGGAGAAGGTATCATGGGCGAAATAAAGGTTCCGGTTGGCCGCTCCGGTTTTGCGGATATCCGGACAAACGGATACTATTATATCGATAAAAGCGGATTGATCAAAGAGCTGCTGAGAACAGACGGTACGCAGGTTACGCTTTTTACCCGTCCCCGCCGCTTTGGCAAGACATTGAACATGCATATGCTGGCGGAATTTTTTGATCTGCAAAAAGACAGCCGTGCGCTTTTTGAGGGACTGTCCATATCGGAGGAGAAGGAGCTGTGCAGGGAATGGATGAACCAGTATCCCGTACTGTTCCTGTCTTTTCGTACGGTGGACGGGCTGAGCTTTGAAAAAGCGTATGCGATGCTTGCGGCGGTGATTGCCCAGGCCTGTCAGGATCAGCTGTATCTGTTGGAGAGCGGGAGAGTGAATCCATATGAAAGAGAAGTGTTTCACCGGCTTGCGTCCAAGACAGCAACGCAGGAAGAGCTGGAGAATGGTCTGCGGCTGCTTTCCTGGCTGATGGCTGCTCATTATGAAAAACCGGTTATCCTGCTGATCGATGAATACGATGTACCTCTGGCGAAGGCGAGTGAAAAAGGGTATTATCCGGAGATGCTCGAGGTCATGAAAGGCATCATGCAGACGGTCAAAGACAATACGTCCCTGAAACTTGCGGTTGTCACGGGCTGTCTTCGGATCGCAAAGGAGAGTATTTTTACCGGAACCAATAATTTTGTGTCAGATACCATCAATGATACGAGACTGAATGAATATTTTGGATTTACGCAGGCAGAGGTAGACAGGCTCCTTGAGGATGCCGGTCTTTCGGAGCACGGGGAAAAGCTGCGGGACTGGTATGACGGTTATCACTTTGGCGATTATGACGTGTACTGTCCGTGGGATGTGATGAATCATGTGAAGGATCTGCTTCTTAATCCGTCCATGGAGCCGAAAAATTACTGGGAAAATACCAGCGACAATTCCATTATCCGCATGTTTCTTGAGAGAACCGATTTTGATATTCACGATAAGTTTGAGACGCTTTTGTCGGGAGGATATATCAAAGAGACGGTTACGGATCAGCTTACTTACGACATGCTGACCTCTTCCGAGGAAAATCTGTGGAGTCTGCTTTACCTCACCGGCTATCTGACCAGAATGAGGAAAGAGGAACTGCCGGGCGGCAGCCTGCAGCCGGGACAGATTGCTCTTAAGATTCCCAATGCGGAGATACGAAGTATCTTTCAGAAGAGTGTAAAAGCATGGTTTACGGAGACGTCCCGCAGGAGCAACCGTGACGAGCTGTTTGCGGCGTTGTGGAGCGGGGATACAGAGAAGCTGACTGCGATTCTTTCGGATCTTCTGTTTGACACGATCAGCTATCACGATTATCGGGAGAGCTTTTATCACGCTTTTTTGACCGGACTGGTATCCGGCGCCGGCTATCAGGTGGAATCCAATTATGAGAACGGTTTTGGCAGAGCGGATCTTGTCATCCGGGACCGCCGGAACCGGAGGGCTGCAGTCATCGAGGCAAAATGGACTGATTTTGAAAAAAAACTGGAGCAGGAATGCGGGAATGCCCTGCGGCAGATCGCAGAACGGCAGTATGCGAAGAAAACGGAACGCTCCGGCTACCGTGAGGTATGGAGCTATGGAATCGCATTTTACAAAAAGCAGTGTCTGGTCAGGAAATGACGGATGCAAAGCTGCAAAATGAAAGAAAAGAGGAAGAGACAAATGAAGGAGAAAAAGATTCTGGATACGTGCAATGGGCTTCAGCATATTGGAATTCCCACAGGCGATATGGAGAAAACCTGTGCGTTTTATGCGGAGCTGGGTTTTGAGAAAGTATATGAGACCGTGCTTTCGAGAGATCAGCGCGTTGTTTTCTTAAGATTCTGCAATCTGGTTCTGGAATGTTACGAGGGTGAGTGCGCCGGCAGGGCGGGAGCTGTTGATCATATTGCCATCGACTGCAGGGATATAGAAGCAGCCTATGCCCTGGCAGAAGAAAAAGGGTATTCCATCGTCAGCAACGGAATTGAGGAGCTTCCCTTCTGGGAAAATGGGGTGCGGTTTTTCACTGTGGAAGGACCGGATGCAGTGAAGGTGGAACTGAATCAATACTTATAAAAACAACAGGGAAGGGCGTTTTACAACCGTCTTTCCCTGTTCTGCTTTTGGAAAATGTCTTTATTTTACCTCATAGGCGCAGCTTTTGCCGGTGAGTATATCCACCGCGTTCTGTGCCGCCATGAGTCCCATTTTGCTGACGGCCTCCTTTGTGGCTGCTCCGGCATGTGGCGTCAGGATGCAGTTGGGAAGCGTGCACAGCGGGCTGTCATAAGGAGGCTCCTGTATCGTGGCGTCCAGCGCGGCGCCGCGGATTTCCCCATTTTTCAATGCTTCATAGAGGGCATCCTCGTCCACGATACCGCCCCGTGCGGTATTTACCAGGATCGCATCTTTTTTCATGGCCTTAAACTGCTCTGCACCGAACATGTTTTTTGTCTCGGGCGTCAGAGGGGAATGGATGGTGATGAAATCCGATTCCCGGATCAGCGTCTCCAGATCTACATATTCTGCGCCGCATTCCTTTTTGAAGTTTTCGTCCTGATACTGATCATAACACAGGATCCGCATGTTGAACCCGGTGCAGCGTTTTGCCACGCCTTTTCCGATCCTTCCGGCGCCGACGACGCCCAGGGTTTTGCCCCACATCTCCACGCCGGACGGACGCGTCTGGTTTTTATTCTTGATGCCGTTGTCCATGACAACGATATTTCTGGCACAGTCCAGCATTAATGTCATGGCGAGGTCGGCGACAGAGTCGCCGTTTGCCCCCGGCGTGACGGTGACCGCTACATGATGGTCTGCTGCTGCGCTTAAGTCCACCCTGTCATATCCTACGCCGTAGCGGGAGATGACTTTGAGGTTTTTCGCAGATTCGATCAGCTCCCGGTCGTAATCCTCCAGGCCGGCGATGACCGCGTCTGCATACGGGAGCGCCTGCTTCAGCTGCTCCGGGACCGGTCCGTCCTTTGCTTCCAGCTTCTTTACTTCACAGTCATTTTCATGTAATAAATTTACCGCCAGATCATCTACGGTTCCGAAGGAACGGGCGGTGACCAGTACTTTATATTTTGCCATAATACCCTCTTTTTCTTCAGCGCCGGCACAGCATATGTACGCCGGTTCTGCCGTCCGGCATCTGAGCCTTTTTTATTGCAAATACAGATTATTTCCAGTTTGGATTGTCAACGACCGTCGGTTTGCCGTTTTGTTCCACCAGCAGCTTCCGGTAACCTTTGGTCTCGATGGTTCCGTAGTCATGACCCGCATCTGCGCGGAAAACAAAAAACGTGACCAGCTGTTCTGTGTCGCTTACATTGATGCTGCGGTGTGCATACCGTTTTGGCACATAGACTGCTTTTCCGGCCGTCAGCTCCAGCGCCAGCCAGTCTCCTTCCGGATTTTCCATCATCATGTATCCATGTCCTTTCAGGCAGTAATAGATCTCTCCCGTATCAAGGATGGTATGAAAATGCCCTTTGGTAAAATAATATTCGTCTCCGACTTTTCCGGGATTCAGGATGGAACAGCCAAAAGCAAAATCCCCGTCCGTCTCCGGCGCCGGCATGGAATGGAATTCATAGACCAGCGGGTCGCCTTCCTTCAACTTTTCTTCATAAGCCTTCTGGTCTGCAAACATTCCGTTCATCTGTCCCAGATAACGCTTTCCCGTATCCAGCATCTTTGACAGTCCCGTTTCCAGATTAAAATCAATTACAAATCCCCTGTCAAAATCCATCTGTTTTTCTGATTCATTAAAATGCGCCATATGATTTCCTCCTGTCAGGCGTTAACCTGATATTTTTGTGTTTTCCTGTGTTTTTGCGGGGGCGGCAGCCGGCCTGTCACCGGTTGTTGAACTTTGCCGCGATCCGGTCCATCTCTTTCAGGCGCTCTCCCAGGATCTCCTGATGAAAGACTTCTGCAATCACCTGCGTCCATCCATAGATAAAATACATCCATCCATCGTTAATGGTCAGATTGCGTTCCTTCGCCTGCGCTTCCGCCTGATGCTGAAACAGAAGATCGCCCCGGTAGTTGATTTCCCAGACCAGCGCGTCCTCCGGAAAGACAGCGGCATCCGAGAGCGGCGATCCGGGACGGTCCTTTCCAAGGCCTGTCGCGTTGATAATCAGGCTGCCGCGTCCCATCTTTGCCAAAACCGCATCATTATCCGTGCTTTCAGGCGACAGGTAATATTCGGTCGGGATGCCTGCCGGATTCATCCTGCTGTTGATCTCCCGGATCGCATTGAGACGGGGTTCGCTGCGGTTGGAGACGACGATTTTTGCAGGATCATTGCCCTTGCCTGCATTTCGCATATAATATGAACACATGGAGATGGCGCTGCCGCCTGCTCCGATGATCAGGACGCCTGCATCCGGATGTTCCTTCCAGTAATTTTCCGGGACAAATTCTTCCATTGCCATGCCGCAGGTAATGGGATCTTTGGCATGTCCGCACAGTTTTCCGTCCAGCTTGGAGATGGAAGACATTTCTTCAAACTGGACGGCATATGGATCCAGATAGTCAAACAGGTCTTTTGCAGCGGCGTAGATGTCCAGTTTGTGAGTGGTGACGAGAGCGCCCATGGACAGCGGGTCATTCTTAATAAAGGAGACCACTTCCCGGTATATTTCCGGTTTCTCGTGAATGGCGATATCGATTCCCTTCATGACGGTGTTTTTGAGGCCAAGCGCCTGCGCCCATTCCGGAAAGACCTTCATGATGGAGGATGCTCCGGTAGTTACGCCGATAAAATACATGGTTGGCTGTGTTGCTTTTTCGAGTTTCATTTGTGATACTCCTTTCTGATTAAAAGTTCCGGTGCAGCCCGCGCGCCGCACCGGAGGGAGATCCCTGCGTGCCCGCAGGGCGTCCGCTCCGTGATCTGTGCGGTGCACGGGCTTTCGCTGACAAAAGTTCCGCTGCCTACGCAAAATCCAGCAGTTTCCCGGCGTTGCTGCTGCACATCTGCCGGATCTCCCCGTCGGTAAAACCGTGCGCCTTCAGCTGCGGGATAAACGTTGTCCGTATATAATCAAGTCCCATATCCTCTGCGTAGTAGGATCTGAGCCGTTGATTCGTGGTGTCCAGACTCAGGACGATCTGTCCAAGGAGCCCTTCCTGCTTCATGAACAGGAGCAGATCCAGCTCCTCCTGTTCCGATATGTATTTGTAACGGCGGATGCTGTCGTAGCACAGGAAGCATCCGGTGGAGAGCACTTCTTTGTGAAAGGCCAGGTCGTAGTGAGTGCGGTCCAGATGGCAGATCAGGAGCCGTTCGGGGGCGACGCCCCGATCCTGAAACCACCGGATCAGCCCCGGAATGTCGTTGCCCTTTTCCGTGTGGATCATGACGGGAGCGCCGGTCTGTACGGCGGCGTGGGCCACGGCCTCGAAAAGTTTCCGGTAGACCGGGTCCGTCTGCCAGCCGCCGTCCGCGGCGGCTTTGAGCATCCCCGCCCGGTAAAGGGAGGACGCCTGGCCGGAATCGTTGCTCCCTTCTGTGACCTCGCGGATATAGAGGTCCGCAAGCTTCTCCTCCGGCCAGGACAATAACAGTAAATTATCGAAAAATTCTTTTTTGTGAAAGCCTGCGACGGCTACGATATGTACGCCGCTTTCCCGGGAAAGCGCGGCCAGTTCCGGCAGGCTGCGCCCGCATCCGGTGGGCTGCGCGTCTACGATCAGGCCTCCGCCGGCCCGACGGTAATCCTTCAGCTCCTTCAGGGAGCGATCGTGGTCATCCATGCACAGGGCGGGATTGACCGCATAAGAAGCGCCACGGTCCAGCCAGATGTGCTCGTGGCACTGGGCATGGTCGATCCCTGCGGAGAGAATATCCTTTTGTACAGTACGTATCATGATCTTTCTCCATAAATATATAAATGATAAAAACGATACTTAAATACATAATAACGTTATTTTGAAATAAAAACATAATTATCTTTTGGGAAATCATAGCACGGGAAAGAAATGTTGTCAACTGGTTTTTTAAAGGATATATGGCAGCTCTTGATTTTGCAGGATTAAATTCCATACTTTTATCAATTTTTTGTTGTTTTCAGGTGATATTTTGTTTATACTTTATTATGATCTGAGAAAGTCAAATGTGATAATTTCATCATCAAAGAGTGAAAGCAAACAGTTGCATTCTACATTCCCTGAATTATAAAAGAAAGGAAACTAATATTATGAGTTATCAGGAAATAGCCAAAAGTATGATTGACCGCCTGCCGGAGGATAAAATGATTTTTGTTATAAATATGCTGGAGGGGCTTGGTGAGATGTCCGGGCTCGATTTATACCCGGATTTTAAACCAAATGCAACAACAACAGCAGCGATGGCAGAAACTGATGAAATGATAAGGACAGGGAGCGGGCAGCATTTTGAAGGGTCAACAGAAGAATTATTCTCCCGGATTTTGGAGGAATAGCATTTGTTAAAAGTCAACTTGACATCACAATTCAAAAGAGATTTAAAGTTGTGTAAAAAGCGCAGTTACAATATCAATCTGCTGAATGCTGTTGTCAACACATTACGTATACCGGCGGCACTTCCGCTGAAAAATAAAGACCACGCACTGAAGGGAAATTATATTGGGCGGCGGGAGTGCCATATTTCTCCGGACTGGCTGCTGATCTACCGAATAGATGGAAACGAACTGTATCTTGACCGTACAGGTACTCATGCTGATTTATTTGGCATGTAACATCACAGGCCTGCCGATGAGGGGGCATAAAACTTCCTGCTTGCATTTTTAACGGCCGTATTTTATAATCAATTCAGAGTAAAAGATACTGAAAATACAGAAACATAATTATCTATAGTGAGTTGTGCTGGAACGTGGGAGTTTGACGGAAAAGCATGGCATACGGCGGACAGGGGGATCTTATGGCAAAAATACCTGCATATAAACAGATGTACGCAAGCCTGAAGAAAGATATTCAGGAAGGGAAGTATGTACCGGGATCTTTTCTGCCGACAGAGGCGGAGCTGGAGAGGATCTACGGAGTGAGCCGGACGACAGTTCGGCGTGCTGTTGGCATATTGACGAATGAGGGATACCTGATCGTGACGCAGGGACGTGGAACTCAGGTACAGGAGATCTCCACTTCTCAGCATCTGAACAAAATCACTTCTTTTACAGAGACGCTGCGGCAGCGGGGATATCAGGTTAGTACGCAGGGACTGGATCTTCAAAAAGTACTGGCTCCAGACCATATCCGGGATGTGCTGTCTCTGAAAGAGGGTGAACTGGTCTACCATGTTCAGCGGGTCCAGTGTGCCGATGGCAGACCGGTCTGTATCATGGAAGATTATCTGGCAGCAGCCCAGGTTCCGGATTTTGCTTTGAAATCGAATGGGTGCGTGAGTATTTATGCCTGTCTTGAGGAGGAATACGGACTGTTTTTAAAAGATGCGGTGGAACGCATCTCGGCAGTCGGCGCATCTTTTACCCAGTCTCAGATCCTCAGAATTCCGGTAGGAGCTCCGCTTCTGCACAGCAGACGGATTGCGAATGCAGAACATGGCGCGTTAGTCTATTCCTCTCTCTATGTGATCGCGGAACGGTATGAGTATGAGATTTATCAAGTAGGAAGGGCCTGATTTGGTTTGCTGTTGATATATAAAGCGAAACCGGTTACATACATGTTTTTGGAATCGGAACATTCGAATTGTTGTGAATAGTACATAAAAAAATGGATACAAAATATACATGATTTACAAAATGACAAAAAAGTATTGACAACCAGACAGTTTGACGATATAGTGAAGTCACAAGAAAGGAAACCGGTTACACATGACAGGAAAGGGTAAGACGATCAAAGACATTGCTGAGATGGCTGGCGTATCTAAAGCGACGGTATCGCGGGTGATGAATAACAGCGGATATGTGGCGGCGGAGACAAGAACAAAGATTGAGAATCTTATGAAGGAATACGATTATATGCCCTCTGCACTTGCCGTGAACCTTTCCAGACAGGAGACGAGTACCATCGGGGTTGTGGTACCCGAGATTGGAAACACGTTTTACGCAGATATACTCCATGGTGTGACACAGGTGGCGGACGAACTGGATCTGTCGCTGGTCCTTTTCGATACGCAGGACAGCCTGGAGCGGGAGAGAAGAGCTTTTCGGGTACTCCAGCAGCAGAAAGTACGGGGGATTATCCTTGGCCCGTCGATCAACTATCCGGAGACCAGGGAAGGAAGAGCCCTTCTTGAGACATTGAAACGGTTATCGGTTCCCATTGTGATCGTTGACCGTGATTTTGAAAACATGCCGTGGGATGCGGTTTTGTATGAAAATTATCAGAGTTCCTATCAGGCGGCGCTGGAGCTGTATAAAGCAGGAAATCAGAGAATGGCGGTTATCACCGGAGATATGACATTGAAGATCGGGCGGGAGCGGCTGGAAGGTTTCCTGAAAGGAGTGGAGGACTGCGGGCTTAAGGTTCAGCCGGAAGATATTTATTACGGGAATTTCACGATGAATCGGTCCTATGAACTTTCCATGGAACTGTTATCCCAGTCAGAGTTGCCAGATGCGGTCTATACAAGCAACAACGACACGTCTCTTGGATTTCTGAAAGCGGTCAATGAAAAGGGCATCCGAATCGGCAGGGATATTGCGGTCATGGGAAATGACCGGATCGCCACGCTGGATATCCTGGGGATCGCATTCAGCTGCGTGTATCGTGATACGTATGAGATGGGACGTATGGCAATCCGGCTTCTGCAGGAACGGATTGATCATCCGCAGAAATCAAGAAGTATTTACATGATTCCTTATGCGGTGAAATTGAAAGGTTCTGAGAGAAAGAAGTAAACAGCTTCTTTTTACCGGTAATGTAACCGGTTACATAAAAAAGTGGAAAATTATGGGAAATGAATATAGTTTAATATAATAATATTGGTTATGTAACCGGTTACATAATAAAGCGTAAAAATTTGATTTTTGAAAGAAACCGGATTGAGAAAAGGGGAGGTGAAAAAAGAGACGTACGGCGGCCGGTTATCTATAAAGTAACTATAAGAATGCACCGGAAAAAGGTGCGGCAGACAATGGAGGTAAAAGACATGTTTGTGAAGGGACTGTCCCATATCGGAATCCCTACCAGGAATCTGGAGGAATCCCTGGAGTTTTATAAGGGCCTTGGATTTGAAGTGTCTGGTATGGGAAACGAGGGAAAGAAGGATGCGGTTGCATTCGTAGAACAGCAGGGCGTGGTAATCGAACTGTATCTCTCCGATGAAAAACAGGACGTCACGGGAGTGGTCGATCACGTTGCGCTTGACGTGGACGACATCGAAGGAGCTTACCTTTGGGCCAGGGAGAAAGGCTATAAAATCATTACGCCGGGAATCGTATGCGTTCCGGATTTCCTGGGAAAAGGAACCAGTTATTTTATGATTGAAGGATGCAATCACGAGAGGATTGAATTCAATAAAATGTCTTAAAAAGAAAAGGAGATTCAAAATGAAAAAGAGATTAGTAAGTATTATGTTGACAGCGGCGATCTGCGTGAGCAGTCTTGCAGGGTGCGGTTCCAAACCGCAGGAAACGACAGCCCCGGCTCCGGATGCGGCAACAGAGGCTCCGGCGGCGGAGACGGGCGGCGATGACGCAGAAGCTCCGGCGGCATCCGGAGATAAACTGACGGTAGCAGTCAGCATCCGTTCCATGTCCAGCGAGTATCATATGCAGTATGTGGCGGGCGCGCAGGCGTTCATAGATTCGCTTCCGGAAGGAACGGCAGAGCTTCAGGTGCTTCCGTGCGAGTCCAACGATGACAAGCAGATCAATGATATCAAGGCGCTGATTGCCAGCAAGGGTGACAATATGATTCTGTTCGTGGACCCGAACAATGCGCCGAACATCACTTCCATTGCAGAACTCTGTGAAGAGGCAGGCGTTTACTGGGTAAGCGCATGGAACACTCCCGAGGGAATCAATCCCATGAGTTATAAATACTGGGTCGCTCATCAGGCATGCGACGGCGTGCAGCAGGGCTATGATCTGGCAGTGAACATCTTCGACCGGTTCGAAGAACCTGGTAAAGGAAAGATCCTCGTTCTGGAGGGCATGCTGGCAAATACGGCGAACGTAGAGCGAATGGAAGGCCTTAATAAAGCGCTGGAAGAGTATCCGGACATTGAAGTGCTGGATGATCAGGCAGGCGACTGGGATACGAAGAAGGCGCTGTCCATAACCGAGACATGGCTGGCAAAATATGATGACATTGACGGAATCTGGTGCGCAAGCGATGATATGGCGCTGGGTGTTGTGCAGGCGCTGAAGGCAAAAGGTCTGGATAAGCAGGTGCTGGTAACCGGCAATGACGGAACTACCGACGCGGTAAATGCGGTAGAGAGCGGAGAGATTACCGTAACAATCGCAAACAACGGATGGCTTCAGGGCGGATACGGCGTTGCTTATGCATATGCGGCAAAGACCGGCAAGCTTGATCCTTCTTCCATGAAACCGGAAGAGAGAATGTTCTATACCAACGGTATCGTAATCACAGGAGACAATGTTGCTGATTATAAGAAAGAGTATGTTGACTCTACGCCGGTGTATGACTATGAGGATCTGTCCTTCCCGGTAGCGCGTCCGATGGATGTGAAATAAATAACAATACTTGAAAATACTGCCGCAGGAGTGACTGCTTTTGCGGCAGTACCTGAATAAAGCTTTTGAAAGGAGAATCTATGGGGCAGATGGAAAACACGTCTCAGATCGCAAAAGAATTTGCGGAAGAGATGGAGAAAAAGAATCGAAAAGAAAAGATCACTAACTGGATGCCGGTGGGGATTCTGGTCTTCTTGATCGTGATGCTCTCGGTTGTGGCGGATGGATTTCTGACCATGTATAATTTTCGTTCGATTTTAAGCCAGTTATCTATTCTTCTGGTAATGTCCATGGGACTTACCTTTGTTATCCTGATTGGCGGGACCGATCTGTCGGGAGAGGGACTGGGCGGATTTGTGGGAGCGATCGTATCCCTTATGGTTTTGAATACGAAGACCAGTCTGGATCTGGGGGTTCTGGCTATCCTGATTGCTGTAGCGGCAGGTGTTGCAGTCGGGATTATATCCGGCCTGATTCATGTGAAGGGAATGCTGCCTTCTTTTATGGTAACCTACGCGATCTCCAGCGTTATGGCGGGTTTTGCGGTTTTAAGTTACAAAGGGACTCCGGCCATGATTCAGGACGAGTTCTTTACGGCGCTTTCGCAGGGAAGCCTGCTGGGTATCCCGTATCTGACGCTGATCGCGCTGGTCATCTTCCTGATCTCCTATTTCCTGTTGGAGCATACCCGGTTTGGAAGCTATGTGTACGCCATCGGAGATAATGAGGGAGTTGCAAGAAATACCGGTATCAATATCGAAAAGGTCAAGATCAAGATCTTCGCATGGTCCGGCTTCTGCATCGGCGTAGCGGGCGTGATGGGAGCTATACGTGTAGGACGGGGCGATGTGTCCATCGGGACCGGAACCGTATTTCCTGCTATTACGGCAGTGGTTGTAGGCGGAACTTCTCTGTCCGGCGGAAAAGGAGGCGTGCTGAATTCACTGGTGGGAGCCTTCATCGTTACCGTTGTCAACAATGGACTGATTCTTCTGGGAGTAAGTACCTATGTCCAGAGTGCGGTGCAGGGACTGATCATCATTGCCGCGGTTGCGTTGTCTGTATCCAAAGGCAATAAAGAGATTGTGAAATAGGAGGCGGATATGGGAAAAGAAGTATTGTTTTCTGCTCAGAATATTACAAAGCAGTATCCCGGCACGCTGGCGCTGAGCAATGTGAGCCTGGAGATCAAGCCGGGAAAGGTGGTAGGTCTGGTAGGAGAAAACGGAGCGGGGAAATCCACGCTTTTAAAAATCATTATGGGAATCGAGCAGCCCACGGAGGGCGGGATGGAGATGCACGGAGAGACTTACCATCCCCAGTCGCCCATTGAAGCGAACAAGCAGGGGATCGGCATGGTATTTCAGGAGCAGTCTCTGATCCAGAATCTTACCGTAGGACAGAACATTTTCTTCGGACAGGAAGAGAATTATACTCATTTTGGAATTTTGAACAAAAAGAAGATGTATGAAGATGCCAAAGAGGTTATGGACGCAGTAGAGCTCGAGCATATCCGCGCGGATAAAAAGGTCAGTACTCTGGATTTTGCCACCAGGCAGATGGTGGAGATCGCGAAGGTGTTCCATGTGGCAAAGCGGGAAGACGGGAAGGGATGTGTGATTCTTCTGGATGAGCCGACTTCCGTCCTGAATGAAGGAGAAGTGCAGAATCTGTTCAAAAATGTCCGTAAGATGACTGCGAAAGGAAATTCCGTCGTTTTCATCTCCCACCGTCTGGATGAGGTGCTGGAAATCAGTGATTATATCTATGTATTCAAAGACGGAAAGAATGTATGCGAGCTCGACCGGAAAGACGCAGATGAGGATATCCTGTATGAAAAGATGGTAGGGAAGACGGCTTCCGGAGAATATTATCAGATTCATCGTCAGACAAAGCCGCAGGCGGAGGTTTTAATGGAAGCAAAGGGCCTGGGCATGAGAGGTTATTTCCGGAACATTAACTTTAGTTTACATAAGGGCGAGGTAGTGGGCATCTGCGGCGTGGTCGGTTCTGGAAAAGAGGAGCTGTGCGGTGTGATCTGCGGAGATGAGGAAGCCACATCGGGAAGCCTTTTTGTCAGAGGGAAGGAAGTGCATCTGAAGCATCCTTATCAGGCGCTGGCGCAGGGAATCCTTTCGATTCCGAAGGAGCGCAGAGAGGAGAGCGTGATCGAAGACAAGACGATTTATGAAAATATCAGCATGTCAAACTATAAGAAAGTATCTTCCAACGGTCTGATTTCATCGGAAAAGGAAAAACAGCAGGCAGAGGCGTATCTGAAGGAGCTGGCAATCAAGGCGCCTTCCATCAGTCAGCAGGTGGGATTCCTGTCCGGAGGGAATGCGCAGAAGGTGGTATTTGCAAGGATCCTTGCAAGCGATGCGGATATTCTGCTTCTGAACCATCCCACCAGGGGCGTGGATATCGGCGCCAAAGGGGAGATCTATTCCCTGATTCGTGATATTACTGCTCAGGGAAAAGGTGTGATTGTGCTGGGCGATACGCTGGATGAGTGCATCGGCCTTTCCAACCGGCTGCTTGTCATGAAGGACGGGGAGATCACGAAAGAGCTGGACGCGTCCGCTGATCACAAGCCGGAGCAGGTTGATATCGTGAAATACATGATGTAACAAAGAAGAGTCAGGGGGAAAAAATGAGTCAGATAAAGTCTAATATTTTAAAAAAGGAAAATTTCAATAAGATATTCAGCGTTGCATCGCTGATCATATTGATTATATTTTTCACCATTATGAACAGCAGCTTCATTGGCGTATATAACATTAAAAATATCCTGACAGACATGTCGCCGCTTCTGCTCATGGCATGCGGAGTATCCTTTGTCCTGTTTCTTGGATCCATTGATCTTTCCATGGGGTCTATTGCCTCCTGCGCGGCGGTTATGCTCACGTTCCTTCTGGAGAGGATGGGACCTCTGGCCTATGTGGTCGTGATCCTCTATGGACTGGCAGCCGGATTTTTGAACGGGATTCTTCATACGAAGTTGAAGGTACCTTCCTTTATTGCGACTTTGAGTACGCAGAGTATCTGGCAGAGCGCTGCCTATCTGATCTCCGGAGGCATGCCCATGGTCATGATTCCGGCAGTCTGGCCCTATGTGGACTGGGCTAAGATCAGCATCGGCTTCCTTCCGCTTCTGTTCCTGGTGGCGGCAGCGGTTCTTGCGGTCTGTTATGTCATTCAGAAAAAAATGGTGGTCGGCAGAACCATGCTGGCGCTTGGAACCAATGAGCGGGCGTCAAGATTGATTGGACTGGAAGTAGTGAAGGCAAAAGTGGTGGCATTTACCATCTCCGGGCTTCTGGCGGCCGTCGGCGGCATCTTCTTCGCAGTAAAATTAAAAAGCGGCATTCCGACGGTAGGCGAACAGTATAACCTGATGGCAATTGCATCTGCAGTTCTGGGCGGCGTCATGCTGACCGGCGGAAAAGGAAACGTGCTTCTGACCGTGCTTGGTGTCGGACTGATCACCGTCATCCAGAATGGTATGAATGTCATCGCGGTAGACGGCTTCTGGCAGAAGATCGTATTCGGGCTTCTGGTAATTATTGCCATCTTTATGAACACGGACAAGAGCCGCAGAAATCTGGTTGTAAAATAAAAAAGCATGCTCCTGCCGGTGTGCAGCGAAAAACGCCGGCAAAAATAAAATTCAGAATCAGGAGAAACAGTTATGATTTATAAAAAAGTAGCAAAAATAGAGGATCAAATATCAGCCATTGGAGTCGGCTGCTGGAACATGGGAGGAGACTGGGATTCTTCCGAAGAAAAAACGTCGATCAAAGTCATCCATGACGCCATCGATCTGGGAGTCAATTTCTTCGATGTGGCGCCGGTGTACGGCTGGGGCGTATCAGAGACGGTCCTTGGAAAGGCGCTGAAGGAAGGCGGGCTTCGGAATAAAGTGCTTATCGCCTCCAAAGGAGGGCTTCTGTGGGACGAGAAGCACCAGACCCGGAACAATCTGTCCAAGGACAGTCTGTTAAAGGAGATCGACGACACGCTCACCCGTCTGCAGACGGACCATGTGGACATCTACCAGATGCACTGGCCGGACCCGGACGTGCCGCTGGAGGAGACCGCGGAGGCGCTGAACATGATGAAGAAGGCGGGCAAGATCCGCTATGTGGGACTGAGCAATTTCTCCCAGGCGGATGTGGAGAAGATGATGGAATACATCTCCGTGGATTGCCAGCAGGGGCTTTACAATATGCTGGAGCGCAATCCGGGAAGCTATCACGGGATCCCGCTGGAGTACCGTACCGAGAAAGAGGTCTTCCCGAATGTGAAGAAATACGGGCAGGCGTTCCTTCCCTACAGCCCGCTGTTCCAGGGGCTTCTGGCAGGCCGGTTCCTGGACGGCCTTACCATCTCCGCAAGGGATATCCGCAACGAGAATCCCAAGCTCACCGGAGAGGCGTTCAAGGTGTATCAGGACGGCGCCAGGAAGTTGAAGGCGTTTGCGGACGAGATCGGAAGGCCCATGAACGAGATGGCGCTGAACTGGCTGCGCCAGAAGGAGGAGGTCACCTCCATCATCGGCGGCGCGTCTTCCATGGAACAGCTGGAGAAAAACCTCCGCTGCACGGAGTGGGATCTGACGCCGGAAGAGCTGGGAGAGATCGAGAAGATCCTGGCGCCTTTTGAAGACATGGAATAGACGGCGGCCCGCGGGCTGCGGACAGGGCGCTGTCCCTGCGGCTGCGGAACCCCGGGAAGGGTAAGAGGACAAAGAGAATGGGAACATATTTGATTGCGCATGACCTTGGCACCTCCGGAGACAAGGCGACGCTGTTTACGACGGACGGGGAATTGGTCAGGAGCATCACCTATACATATCCGACGAATTTTTTCAACAGCACCTGGGCGGAACAGAATCCGGAGGACTGGTGGCGCGCCGTCTGTGAGAACAACAAGGCGCTTCTGGCGGATGTGGATAAAAAGCAGGTGGCAGGCATGGCGTTCAGCGGCCAGATGATGGGCTGCGTGGTGGTGGACAGAGACGGACGCGCCCTCCGGCCGGCGATCATCTGGGCGGACCAGAGAAGCCAGGAGCAGGAGAAGGCGATCCGTGAGCAGGTGAGCGAACAGGAGTTCTACCGGATCACGGGGCATAAGATCAGCGCTTCCTACAGCGTGGAAAAGCTCATGTGGATCCGGGATCATGAGCCGGAGATTTATAAAAATACATACAAGATGCTTCAGCCGAAGGACTATGTGATCCGCAGGCTCACCGGAGCGTTTGTCACGGATTACACGGACGCGTCCGGGACCAACTGCCTGGATCTGAACCGCCTTGCCTGGTCCGGAAGGCTTCTGGAACTGACGGGAATCGATCAGGAGAAGCTGCCGGACGTCTATCCGTCCACCCACGTGGCGGGAGAGCTGACCGGGTCCGTGGCGGAGGAATGCGGGCTGGCGGCCGGGACCCCTATCGTCATCGGCGGCGGCGACGGCGTGTGCGCGGCTGTGGGAGCCGGAAGCGTGCGGGAGGGCGATACCTTCAACTATCTGGGGTCCTCCTCCTGGGTGGCGCTGACCAGTAAGGAGCCCATCTATGATCCGGAGCTTCGGACGTACAACTGGGCGCATATGGTGCCGGGCCTGTATTCCCCCAACGGGACCATGCAGGCGGCGGGCAATTCCTACCAGTTTATCAAGAAGGTGCTGTGCAAAGATCTGGAAACAGAGGCAAAAGAGCGGGGAGTCAGCCCGTATGAGCTGATGAACCAGGAGATCGCGGCATCCCCCGCGGGTGCCAACGGCCTTCTGTATCTTCCCTATATTCTGGGAGAGAGGAGCCCCCGCTGGAACCCCAACGCAAGAGGGGCCTTTGTGGGACTGAAGATGGAACACACAAGGGGCGACATGCTCCGGGCCACCGTGGAAGGCATCCTCATGAACCTCTGCATCATTCTGGACGTGTTCCGCGCGCACATGGACATTCAGGAGCTGAACGTCATCGGCGGGCTGGCCAAAGGAGATCCCATCCGGCATGCGCTGGCGGATATCTACGGGGTGAAGGCCCGGAGACTGAACTGGCTGGACGAAGCCACTTCCATGGGCGCGGCGGTGTGCGCGGGCGTGGGTACCGGAGCGTTGGAGGATTTCACGGCCATCGACCGGTTCATCAAGGTGGACGACGTGATTGAGCCGGATCTGGAGAACCACAGGCGTTACGGAACATTAAAGGCGTGCTTTGAAGAGTGCTACACGGCGCTTTTGAAGACATATGACGATCTGGCAGCATGGAAATGATGCCGGTGAACGATCCAAACAGGAGGTGGACCACATGAAGTATGGAATCTATTACGCCTACTGGGAGAGACAGTGGGGAGCGGATTACCTGAAGTATATCAAAAAAGTCGGAAAGCTTGGATTTGATATACTGGAGATTTCCTGCGCCGGAGTGAAGGATCTCGGGGAGGAGGAAGCGGACCGGCTGAGGGCGTGCGCGGAGGAAGAAGGCGTCCTGCTCACAGGCGGTTACGGGCCGAAGCCGTCGGAAGACCTTTCTTCCGCAGACCCGGAGGTGGTGAAGAACGGGTTTCGGTTCTGGAAGGATACCTTCCCGGTGCTGAAACGGCTGGGAGTCCGTCAGGTGGGCGGCGGCCTGTACGCCTGCTGGCCGGCAGATTACTCCGGCGTGCCGGACAAGGCGGGGGATCTGGACCGCAGCATCCGGAACATGAAGGAGCTGGCGAAGATCGCGGCGGAATACGGGATCGAGCTGGGGATGGAGGTGCTGAACCGCCACGAAGGGTATCTCATCAACACGGCGAAAGAGTGCGTGGCCTATGTGGATGCCGTAGGGGCGGACAATGTGAAGGTTATGCTGGACACTTACCATATGAGTATGGAAGAGGATGATTTCGCCGAAGCCATCCGGACGGCGGGCAGCAGGCTGGGACATTTCCACGTGGGGGAAAATAACCGGAAGCTTCCGGGGCAGGGGCATATGATTCCCTGGAAGGCCATCGGAGAGGCGCTGAGAGAAGTCGGCTACAAAGCGAACGTCGTCATGGAACCCTTTGTGATCCATGGCGGACAGGTGGGGCAGGACATCCGGATCTGGAGAGATCTGAAGGAGGACTGCTCGGAAGAGACGCTGGACAAAGAGGCAGCAGAATCCGTTGCTTATCTTAGAACAGTACTGGAAGCTTCCTGAAGGCCGGTTCCGGATCTGCCTGCAGGAACAAAAACAGTATAAGAGTCTGATGAACGGCACTGAAGAATGAGAACTGTGAGTGCAGGAATTCAGTGTCGTTTGTATACATGCCGTTTATAAGGAATAGAAAGAAAGGAAAAGGAGAAACAAAATGAAAAGAATGGAAAAGTATCTGGCACTGGGACTGGTTGGGATGATGGCAATGTCTCTGACTGCGTGCGGAGGAGGAAGCGGTTCCTCTGAACCTGCAGCGGCACCGGACAGCGCACCGGCTGAGACAGAGGCGCCGGCGGAGACGCCGGCCGGGGAAGCGGATGCAGGAGAGGAAGCGCCTGCAGCATCTGGAGAGTCCTATGACATCACCTGGGTCACCTGTTCTACAGAGTCCGAATTCTGGCAGTATCAGCAGATCGGTATGGAAAATGCCGTGGCGGATATGGAAGCCGAGCATGGAATCAGCATCAACTTTACAACAGTGGGGCCGGCAACAGAAGCCGAGACCGAGGCATATATCCGTGCGTTTGAGAATGCCATTGCATCCAAACCGGACGCAATCATCTCTGCGACACAGGTTCCGGATTCCACCAGGAGTATTTCCAAAGATGCAATGGATCAGGGAATCATTGTAAACTTTACCAACTGCGGCCTTGAGACACTGGATTCCACGGAATTTGCGGACTGCTACAATCAGTATTACACGACGGTCAGCGCTGACATCGGCGATATGGCCGGAGAGATCATGCTTCAGCTGCTGGATGAGGCGGGTATTGCAAAAGAGGGCGTGATTGCCATGGAATTCTCCAATGTCAATCCTTCTCTGCAGCCGAGAATGGATAATTTCAAGGCCTATATCGAAGCAAACTCTGACATTGAGGTGCTGGATACGCTGTACAACAACAACGACCTGGCACAGGCGCAGGCGGATATTGAGAACGAGATCGCCACTTATGGTGACAAGCTGATCGGTATCTATGGTGCGAACAATACGTCCGGAGACGGCATTGCTCTTGCAGTCGAGAACGCAGGCATTGCAGACAAAGTCATCACCATCGGCGTAGATTCTGACCCGACTGAGATCCAGGCGCTTGAGGACGGATTTATTGACTGTATCATCGTTCAGGACGCATACGGCCAGGGTTATGCAGCGCTTAAGAATGCAGTCGAAACGCTGGTTCAGGGCAAGAATCCGGAGACGGAGCAGAAGATCGCCATGCCTCCGGTAGCAGTTACCACAACCAATATGCACGAAGATGAATATGCAGCAATGCTTGACCCGACTCTCCTGAAAAAATAAGGAAACACTCAGACGGAGCGGCGCATTCTGCGTACAGAGTGCAGGTATCCAGGGCATACAGGAGACGGCGGGATATACAGGATCCTGCCGGGACTCCCTGTTACAGGAACAGGAAACAGGCGCCGTATCTGCAAATGCGGCGCCACAACAGGAAAATACTGGGGGAAAGGGTATGGAACAGGAAGTTCTGCTTAAAATCAATAACGTTGTAAAGACCTATCCCGGCGTCCAGGCGCTGAAAGGAATCACCACTGAAATACGAAAAGGAGAGGTGCGTGCGCTTGTAGGTGAAAACGGCGCGGGAAAATCCACATTGATCAAGTGCATCATGGGTGTGGAAGCTCCCACCGAGGGGAAAGTCGAGATCAATGTGGACGGAAAATGGGAGTGCCCAAGGAATGCCATCGAGGCGAAGAACCTGGGTATGCATGCGAATTATCAGAATGTAAATATTGCCGGAAACTTAAGTATTGCAGAGAATTATTTTCTGGGTCGTCTTCCCATGAAAGGGAAAATTGTGGACTGGAATACCATGTATTCGGAAAGCCAGAAGATTATTGATAAATTTCAGCTGAATGTCAATCCGAGAGATACGATCGTTTCTCTTCCGGTTGCCATGCAGGCGATGATTACGATCAGTAAAATATCGGTCAACGAAAATATTCGTCTTGTTATATTCGATGAGCCTACTGCGCTTCTGGAAAATGAAAAGGTAGAGACATTATTTCGATATATCAAAGAATTGAAGGAAAGCGGCGTCAGCATCATCTATGTCTCACATCGTCTGGAAGAGATTATGGAGATCTGTGACAGCGTTACGATCATGAAAGACGGCACTTATGTGGAGACGAAAGATGTCAAGGACGTGGACAAGGATTACCTGATCTCCAAAATGGTGGGTCGTTCCATGGTGGACATCTATAATATTGAACATCAGAAGCCGGGAGAAGAGCTTCTGCGAGTAGAGAACCTTACTGGAGAAAAATTCAGGAATGTCAGTTTTTCCCTGCATAAAGGCGAGATTCTCGGATTCTTTGGACTTGTGGGAGCGGGAAGAAGCGAGGTTATGCGGGCAGTTTTCGGCGTGGATCCGATTCTGTCAGGCAAAGTATATGTGAAGGGGCAGGAAGTACAGATCAGAAGCCCTAAAGAGGCCATGCTGAAAGGAATCGGTTTCCTGACGGAAGACCGCCGAAAAGACGGACTTGCGCTTCAGCAGTCGGTAAAACTGAATACAAATATGTATTCTTACGATATGATCAGCAGATATGGAATCATTGATCTGGCAAAAGAAACGCAGAGAGCGGAAGCGTATAAAGAAAAGGTGCTCATCAAGACGCCGACCGTGGAACAGACGGTCAACAATCTGTCCGGCGGAAATCAGCAGAAGGTGGTTATTGCAAAGCTTCTGTGCCGAGATCCGGATATTCTGATCTTCGATGAACCTACGGTGGGCGTGGACGTCGGAGCAAAGGATGAGATTTTCAAAATTATAGAAAGCCTGACCAGGCAGGGGAAAGGCGTGATTATCGTGTCTTCGTATCTTCCGGAAGCCATGGGACTGGCGGACCGTATGATCGTCATGTCGGAGGGACGCGTGTCCGGAAGTCTTGACAATGAAGAACTGAAACAGATGGAGGAAGAGGATGTTCTGAAACTGGCTTCTACCATTTACTACGAGGAAGAACGGGAGGTAATATAGGAAATGAAGAAAAATCAACAGACAACCAATTTGAAAGCGCTTATGATGAAGACAGAAGTTTCCATGGTTGCCATCATCGGACTGATCTTTATCCTGGCGTCGGTGGGAACGGAAAACTTCCTGACCGCATATAATCTGACCAATATTCTGAAACAGTGTGCAATTATCGGTATTATCTCCATTGCTGAGACCTATGTCATCATAACAGGCGGTATTGACATCAGCTGCGGCGCAGTTGTGGGAATGAGTACGCTGATGGTTGCCATGGCACAGGCAAAATGGGGCATGGGTGTTCCGCTGTCCATGGTGCTTGGCATCGTGGTCGCTGTGATCGCCGGTATGTTCAACGCCATGCTGGTGTATGAGTTCAAGGTTCCGGCGTTTGTGGCGACGCTTGGTTCCCAGACCATTCTCCGGGGCCTGATCAAGGTGATCTCCAACGGAGGAACCGTGTCTGGTATTGATAAGGGATTTTCCGGATTCGCATCTGCGTCTTTCCTGTTCGTTCCGAATCTGGCAATTGTCTGGTTTGTAATCGCGGTGATCTGTTTCCTTCTGCTGAAGTATGCGATCTTTGGAAGAAACCTGTTCGTACTTGGTTCCGGCGAAGAGGTGGCAAAACTGAACGGTATCTCCATTCGGAAAACGATTTACTCCACCTATGCTTTTGCAGGTCTCCTCTACGGCGTTGCAGGTATTCTGCTCTGTGCGCGCATTAATTCTGCAATCCCGACGGCAGGCGAAGCTTATGAAACCAATGCAATTGCAGCCAGCGTGCTGGGCGGAGCCTCTCTTGCAGGCGGATGCGGTTCGGTCTTCGGTACGGTGCTTGGAACGATCCTGATCATCCTGATCGACAATGTGGGAACTCAGTTCGGTATCGGAGCCTTTGTCATGCAGGTGATCACCGGCTGCGTGATCGTAATTGCGATTGTCATCGACCAGCTGAAGAAACGGGGAAAGAGATAAGAGCGGGTACAGCCGGACCAGGCTGAGGAGGCATTTGCAGTACATACAGGATATAAGACAGGCGGTTCCATGGTACGGAACGGTCTGTTTTACTGTCTGCAGGCAGATGCATGCATTTTCAAGAAAGACACTTGCTATTTAAAATCCGGTAATTTATACTGTAATCATTATGAATGATGAAAAAGGAGAAATGATATTATGCCAATACGTATTGCAGAGTCCATGCCGGCTCATGACATACTGGAGTCTGAGAATATCTTCGTGATGACGGAGCGCCGGGCCATGTCTCAGGATATTCGGCCTTTAAAAGTGCTGATTCTGAACCTGATGCCCACCAAGATCGTGACGGAGACGCAGCTTCTTCGGAAGCTGTCCAACACGCCGCTGCAGATCGACGTGGAATTTCTGCAGACGGCAAGCTATACGCCGACTCACACGGATCCGGGGCATCTGAAGCAGTTTTACTGTGTCTTTGACCAGATCAGGGACCGCCATTATGACGGAATGATCATAACGGGAGCGCCGCTGGACTATGTAAAATGCGAAGATACGGTTTACTGGAAAGAAGTGTGTGAGATCATGGAGTGGACGAAGAGCCACGTCCACTGTACGTTCCACCTGTGCTGGGGAGCCTATGCAGGGCTTTATTACCATCATGGGGTAGAGAAACGGGATCTGGACCGGAAACTGTTCGGTGTGTTTCCGCACAAAATGTTAAAAAGCACTTCTCCGTTGTTCCGCGGGTTTAACGATGTCTTTATGGCGCCCCATTCCCGCGCCACGGATGTGCGGCTTGCCGATGTGGAGGCGGTACCGGAGCTGGAAGTACTGGCAGTGACAGAAGGAGGGAGCCTGGCCATTGCCAAGACAAAGGACAGCCGTCAGTTCTTCGTGACCTGCCACGCGGAATACGACCATGACACGCTGGCGCTGGAATATTTTCGGGATATGGAAAAGGGGCTGACGACTGTGGACCTTCCCATCAATTATTTCCCGGATGATGATCCTTCGAAGGAACCTCTGGTAAGCTGGCGTTCCACCGGGCAGCTTCTGTACTCCAACTGGCTGAACTATTATGTATACCAGAGCACGCCGTACGATATTGATACGATCTGCTGATCCGGCAGGATGAACATGGCTATGCAGACAGAACTGATTAAGATTGAGAGGGAGCATATGTCTCTTTCTGCGATGAAAAGAGCAGGAAAGATCCTGCGCGCCGGCGGCCTGGTGGCGTTTCCGACAGAGACGGTCTACGGGCTTGGAGCAGATGCTCTGAACGAAGAAGCGGCACAGAAGATCTATGCGGCGAAAGGGCGTCCGTCAGATAATCCGCTGATTGTTCATATTGCGGATATGGAAGCACTGGACCGGATCGTGGAACAGGCTCCGGAGACGGCCAAAGCCCTTGCCAGGGCCTTCTGGCCGGGACCGCTGACTATGATTTTCCATAAAAAGGAGTGTGTTCCCATGGGGACCACAGGCGGTCTTTCCACGGTGGCGGTACGCATGCCTTCGGATGAAATCGCCCGGGAGCTGATCCGGCAGGGCGGCGGATACATCGCGGCGCCCAGCGCCAATGTGTCAGGGCGCCCGAGTCCTACAACGGCGCAGCATGTATATGAAGATATGAACGGGCGGATTCCCATGATTCTGGACGGCGGACCGGTGCAGATCGGTCTGGAATCCACGATTGTGGATCTGACGGAGGAACATCCGGTAATCCTGCGTCCGGGCTATATTACGCTTGACATGATCCGCAGTGTCACGGGAGAGGCGGAGATGGACAAGGGGCTGATCGCAGACGATTCCTCTGTCCACCCCAAAGCGCCAGGCATGAAGTACCGGCATTATGCGCCGAAAGCGGATCTGCAGATTGTGGAAGGTCCCATGGAACAGGTGGTCTCTTATATCAACAGACAGTGCGCCGTCTTTGGAAAGGCGGGTGTCATCTGCACCGAAGAAACAAGAGGACGCTATCTAAATGGAGATGTGAAGTGCATTGGTTCCAGAAAGGATGAGCGGTCCATCGCCAGCCATCTGTTTGCGATCCTGCGGGAATTTGACGAAGACCAGGTGGAGCGGATCTATTCGGAGTCCTTTGATACTCCGGGACTTGGACAGGCGATCATGAACCGGCTGTTGAAGGCGGCCGGACATCAGAAAATCGACGTTTCTGTAAGATGAGGAAGCAGAATGTCCCGTGTGCCGGAAAAGATGCGGAAGAACTGAGATCAGGAGGGAAAAGGATATGGCAAAAACAGTAATCATGGAACATCCGTTAATCCAGCATAAGATTGGCATCATCCGCCGGAGGGAGACCGGGTCGAAGGATTTTCGCCAGATGATCGGCGAGATCGCCATGCTGATGTGCTATGAGGCAACCCGTAATCTGAAGCTTGTGGACGTGGAGATCGAGACGCCCATATGCCGGACGACGGTAAAGGAACTGGAGGGTAAGAAACTGGCCGTGGTTCCAATCCTGCGGGCGGGCCTTGGCATGGTGGACGGTATGCTTACCATGATACCGGCGGCAAAGGTGGGGCATATCGGCTTATACCGGAACGAGGAGACGCTGGAACCGGTGGAATATTACTGCAAGCTGCCCAAAGACTGCGCGGAGCGCGCCGTATTCGTGGTGGATCCCATGCTGGCGACAGGCGGTTCTGCATCTGCAGCGATTACCATGCTGAAGGAAAAAGGCGTGAAGAATCTTCGTTTTATGTGTATTATTGCAGCGCCGGAAGGAGTGAAACGGATGCAGGAGGATCATCCGGACGTGGATCTCTATATCGGAGCCATGGATGAAAGGCTCAATGAAACCGGATATATCGTGCCGGGGCTTGGAGATGCCGGGGACCGGATTTTCGGAACAAAATAGTTTTACGCAGGAGGATAAGATGACCGGGAAACGAACAGACTACATATCATGGGATGAATATTTTATGGGAATTGCATATCTGTCCGCCATGCGTTCCAAGGACCCGAATACGCAGGTGGGTGCATGCATTGTCAGTAAAGAGAATAAGATATTATCCATGGGCTACAACGGCTTCCCGACCGGATGTGACGATGATGCATTTCCCTGGTCCAGGGAAGGAGAGCTGTGCGACAGCAAATATGCCTATGTGACCCACAGCGAACTGAATGCGATCCTCAACTACCGGGGCGGGAGTCTGGAGGGAACAAAAATCTATGTGACGCTGTTCCCATGCAACGAGTGCGCCAAGGCTATTATCCAGTCCGGAATCCGGGAGCTGGTCTATGCCGACGACAAGTACGACAAAACTCCGGCGAACATTGCATCCAAGCGTATGCTGAAAGCTGCAGGAGTTAAGATGACTCCTTACAGAAAAAGCAGCAAAATAATCACGCTTGAGGTATGACTTTCCGATGGCGTGGGGATGAAAAGAGCATCGGTCTGCGGCGGCGGTTACTTATATTGCATATATGCAGAATGGAAATGCAGTTGTTGTGTAAACAGGAGTCGATATTAGGTTGACAATCTGTTCAACCGTTGCTTTCTTAGTTGAAATTGCCAAAAAAAGGTGTTACAATATGCTGGAAAATGTAAAGCCATGCATCGAGAGGGAATACTGGAATAAAAAGTAATCGGAATTCATATCAAAATATGGCGTACAATTCAACTCATTCCATAAAAGTAAGGTGGTGAAAAGGTGTTAGAAGAGACTTTAAAGTCCGTAAAAGCAGCAGAGGCGAAAGCAGAGGAGATCATCAAAGATGCGGATGCCAAAGCAGCCACGGTTCTTGAAGAGGCAAAGGCAAAAGCCCAGGCGATGAAAGAAGAGACGGCGCAGAAAGTGAGGTCTTTAAGCCAGGAGACCACGCAGGCGGCCCAGACAGAGGGCGGCAGGCAGCTTGATGCAGCGGCAAAGGAAGCCGGGAAAGAGATCGATGCCCTGAAGGAGCTGATTATTCCGAAGAAACCGGAGGCAGTGGAAGCAGTCATTTCAGCACTGGTTTAGACGGAAAGAGAGAAAAGAGAAAAGGAGGGATGTGGATATGGCAGTATTGCAGATGCAGCGGATCAGTATCTGTGCGATGAAAAAGAACAGGAAAGCGATCCTGGAACGTCTGCAGGAGCTGGGTGCCATGGAGATCGATATCCAGCTGGAGGATGACAGCGGATACAGAAAAAAGGATGTGTCGAACTCCAAAGCCACATTTGAAAAGCAGGCGCAGACTGCGGACCATGCATTGGAGATCCTGCAGGAGTATGCGCCGGAGAAGACCGGTCTGCTGGCGTCGTTGAACGGGAAGCCGCTCATCGGCCGGGACCAGTTCACGAAAGCGGCGAAAGGGCAGGACAATTACGTGGAGACCGCCCGCAGGATCGTGGCACTGGATAAGCAGATCGCGGAGCAGAAGGCGAACATCCAGAAGCTCCAGAACCAGATGGAAGCGCTGGTGCCCTGGATGGCACTGACCGTTCCGGTCAGCTATTCGGGAACGCGTAAGACGTCGGTTCTGATCGGAACCATGGCGGGGACGCAGAGCCTGGAGGGCGTATACGGCCTGCTGGCGAAATCCGCGCCGGAAGTGGACGCGCTGGATGTCCAGATCATATCTGCGGACAAAGATTATACGTATCTTGCAGTCGTCTGCCTGAACAGGGATGTACAGGCCGTGGAGGAAGCGCTGCGGGCAGGAGGATTTGCAAAGCCGGCCCAGTCCGTGAACAAAGTCCCCGCAGAGTACCAGAAGGAGCTGCAGGCGGAGATGGACGAGGCCATCCGGCAGATCGAGGCGCTGCAGAAAGAGATCGTGGACTGCGCAGGCAGCCGGCAGGATCTGCGAATGGTATCGGACTATTACCGGATACGTGCGGAGAAGTACGAGATCCTGGGGAAAATCCCGCAGACAAAGAACACCTTTGCCCTGAGCGGTTATGTACCGGCATATCAGGCGGATCAGGTCGTCAGGGAATTTTCGGAGAAATACGATGCGGTCGTGGAGACGGAACAGATCCGGGAAGAGGAGGCGCCGCCGGTGCTTCTGAGAAACAACAGTTTTTCAGAATCGGTGGAAGGCGTGCTGGCATCCTTTGGCCTTCCGGGCAAGGGAGAGATGGACCCGACGTTCTTTACTTCCATTTTTTATGTGTTCCTGTTCGGACTCATGCTCAGCGACGCGGCCTATGGACTGATCGTGGCGCTGGCCTGCGGAATCCTTCTTGTGAAGTGTCCGCGTATGGCGACGAACCTTAGAAAATCCATCAAGCTGTTCTTCTGGTGCGGACTTTCCACCCTGTTCTGGGGCGTGATGTTCGGCGGATATTTCGGCGATGTGGTGGACGTGGTGTCAGAAGTATTCTTCGGGCACAAAGTGTCGATTCCGGCGCTCTGGTTCGTTCCGCTGAACGATCCCATGCGGCTGCTTCTTTATTCCATGCTGTTCGGTGTGATCCACCTGTTCACAGGCCTTGCACTGAAGGGATACATGTGCATCCGGGACGGAAAATATATGGATTTCCTGTGTGACTGCGTTCTCTGGTTCCTGCTTCTTCTGGGACTGATCGGGATGCTGCTTCCCACGGAGCTGTTTGCGGGGATTGCAGGGCAGCAGATCTATTTCCCGGAAGCTCTGAAGGCGGCCACCAAATGGATGGCGATCATCGGTGCGGCGGGCATCGTGCTTATGTCAGGAAGAGCAAACAAGAATTTCGGTGTGCGGATCGCACTGGGCGCTTACGACCTGTATGGTATGACCAGCTGGTTAAGCGACGTGCTTTCCTATTCCCGTCTGCTGGCGCTGGGCCTTGCAACCGGCGTTATCGCTTCCGTTGTGAACCAGATGGGCAGTATGGGCGGACGCAGCGTGATCGGCGTGATCTTATTTATTGTGGTATTCCTGATCGGACATACGTTCAATATCGGTATCAACCTTCTGGGTGCCTATGTGCACACCTGCCGTCTCCAGTATGTGGAGTTCTTCGGAAAGTTCTACGAAGGCGGCGGAAAAGCGTTTGAACCGTTTATGTTAAAAACTAAATATGTAGATATTAAGGAGGAAAATTAACAATGGCAGCAATGTTAGAGATGATTGGTGGAAATGGATGGGCATTATTAGGTGCAGCGCTTGCAGTAATCCTTGCAGGTTGCGGTTCTGCTTATGGTGTAGGCGTTGCCGGTCAGGCAGCCTGCGGCGTAGTCACAGAAGATCCCGGTAAATTTGCACAGGTTCTGATCCTGCAGCTTCTCCCGGGTACCCAGGGTATCTATGGTCTGCTGATCGCATTCGTGGCTCTTTCCAGATATGGACTTCTCGGCGGCGCAGGCATGGAGCTGACCGTGGCACAGGGACTGATGGTTCTGGCAGCATGCCTTCCGATCGGTATCGTGGGTCTGATCTCTGCAAGACATCAGGGCAAGACCGCTGTGGCAGCAATCGGCATCGTAGCAAAGAAACCGGATCAGTTCGGTAAGGCTATGCTGTTCCCGGCAATGGTTGAGACCTATGCAATCCTTGCACTTCTGATCTCCATTCTTGCACTTCCGACGATCTAAGAGAAGGAAGCCTGTTGACAACGAACAAATTGTAAGAAGGAGAGCTTTAGAATGACCGGATTGGAAAAGATTACGGACCAGATTCAGGAAGAAGCAAAAGCCTCCGCAGCCAGAAGGCTGGAAGCGGCACAGAAGGAAGCGGATATGATTCTTGCGGAAGCAAAAGACGCATGTGCAGCGATGGAAGCCGAGGCAGCAGAGAAGAATGCTGCCATGAAGGTAAATTATGAAGGACGCGTGAAGTCCTCAGCAGAGCAGCAGAGAAGAACGGCTCTTCTGCGTGCAAAGCAGGAGATCATCGCGGATGTGATCAAGGAAGCGTATGTGACTCTGAAGAAAAAGGATGCACAGAGCTATTTCCTGACCCTGGAGAAAATATTGAAAACCTATGCACTGGCAGAGGACGGAGAGATCTGTTTCTCCGCGGAAGACCTGGCCAGGATGCCGGCTGATTTTGAAAAGAAGATCAAGGCGGCTGCAAAGGAAAAGGGCGGAAGCCTGGTTCTGAAGAAAGAGCCGAAAGCCATCGCAGACGGTTTTGTCCTTGTCTATGGCGGCGTGGAGGAGAACTGTACGCTGAAAGCGCTGTTTGACGCGAAGAAAGACGAACTTCAGGATAAAGTCAATGCGATCTTATTTTCATAGAAGCCGGTTCGCCGATAAAGGAGGGTTTTAATGTCTAAAACACAATATGCCTATGCGGTCGCGCGAATCCGTGCTCTGGAAGTGTCTCTGTTCTCGTCTTCCACCATCGAGCAGCTCATTGCCTGCAAAGATGAAGAAGCCGGGATCCGGTTCCTTCAGGAGAGAGGCTGGGGCGGTGCGGATGTGCCGGACAATGCGGATGCCATCCTGACGAGAGAACGGGAGAAGATCTGGGAGACCATCGGCGAGATGCATGTGGATATGGATGTGTTCGATGTCCTGTCCTATGCCAGCTGGTTCCATAACCTGAAAGCAGCAGTGAAGGAAGTCTGCACCGGAAAGAGCGGTGCGAACATCTTTTATGAGGGAACCCCCATTCCCAAAGAAGAGTTGCTTCGGATCATAAAAGAGAAGGACTTTAAGGCACTGCCTCAGAACATGCAGGCGGCAGCGGAGGAAGCAGTGGATGCACTGCTCCATTCGGGAGACGGACAGCTCTGCGATGTGATCATCGACCGGGCTACCATGGAAGCCATCAAGGAGGCCGGAAGGTCTGCAGAGGATGACATCATCCGCGATTATGCGGAGTCCACCGTGGCAGTGGCCAATATCAAAATTGCCGTGAGGGCTGCAAAGACCGCAAAGACACTGGAATTCATGAAACGTGCCATGGCACCCTGCGATACGCTGAACATTGACAGTCTGGCGCACGCGGCACTGGCGGGCATGGATTCGATCATCGAATATTTAAACGGAAACGGATATGCGGAAGGCGCAGCAGCGCTGAAGGAGTCTCCTTCGGCATTTGAGCGCTGGTGTGACAACCGGATTATCCAGACCATCAAACCCCAGAAGTCCAATCCATTTTCCGTCGGGCCTCTGGTGGCATATGTCATTGCAAGGGAAAATGAGATTAAGACGGTAAGGATCATACTTACCTGTAAGCAGAATGGCTTATCAGATGATTCCATCCGGGAAAGGGTAAGGGAAATGTATGTATAAGATCGCAGTAATGGGCGCTTATGACAGCATCTATGGTTTCGCAGCCCTGGGGCTGGATACATTTCCGGTATCCGACATCCAGGAGGGAGAGAAGCTGCTTCGCAGGATCGCAGAAGGCGACTATGCGGTGATCTACATCACCGAAGCGCTGGCGGCGGAACTGAAGCATGAGATCAGCAGATATCAGGAGCAGGTGGTTCCGGCCATCATCCAGATCCCGGGCGTGTCCGGGAATACGGGCGCCGGCATCACAGGCGTGAAGAAATCCGTGGAACAGGCAGTAGGATCTGATATTCTGTTCGGCAGCGATTAAGTCTGCAGCGTATTTTGCGCCGCATTTCTTTCCGCAGAAGATGCAGCGGTACTGCGTGTGCAGGGTACACGCCTGAAGGACCGACGCCCTTTTATGAGTCTTTCAGGAACACATGCTTGTTGAACCTTCGTGTTCAATAAGATCAGCCTGCGGCAGGCTGAGAACAGGCGTCTGAAGCAGCAGACGATAAAAAGAAGAAAGTGGGTGAATCCATTCAAATGAGTAAAGGCACGATTAAAAAAGTGGCGGGACCGCTGGTCATCGCTACCGGTATGCGTGATGCCAACATGTTTGACGTGGTACGCGTAAGTAAGCAGCGCCTGATCGGTGAGATCATCGAGATGCATGGCGATGAGGCATCCATCCAGGTGTATGAGGAGACGGCGGGACTTGGACCGGGCGAGCCGGTGGAATCCACCGAGATGCCGTTGTCCGTGGAACTTGGACCGGGTCTGATCACCAGCATCTATGATGGGATCCAGAGACCGCTGGACGATATCATGAAGGTATCCGGCGGCAACAGCTTAAAGCGCGGTGTGGAGGTTCCCTCCCTGAAACGTGAACTGAAATGGAATTTTGTACCGACCGCAAAGGCCGGCGATGCAGTAGAAGCCGGAGATATTATCGGTACCGTACAGGAGACCGCAGTGGTGGAGCAGCGGATTATGATCCCTTATGGAATCCAGGGTACGATCAAGGAGATCAAAGCCGGAGAATTTACGGTAGAAGATGTGGTTGCAGTGGTTACGACGCCGGACGGCGATAAGGATGTGACCCTGATGCAGAAGTGGCCGGTGCGTAAAGGCCGTCCCTACAAGGAGAAACTTCCGCCCAGCATGCCGCTGATCACCGGACAGCGCGTGGTTGACATGTTCTTCCCCATCGCAAAAGGCGGTGTGGCAGCCGTACCGGGACCCTTCGGAAGCGGCAAGACGGTTATTCAGCATCAGCTGGCAAAATGGGCGGAGGCAGACATCGTGGTCTATATCGGCTGCGGCGAGCGCGGAAACGAGATGACCGACGTTCTGAACGAGTTCCCCGAGCTGAAGGACCCGAAGACCGGTAAGTCCCTGATGGAGCGTACCGTTCTGATTGCCAATACATCCGATATGCCGGTGGCAGCCCGTGAGGCATCCATCTATACCGGTATTACGATTGCGGAGTATTTCCGTGACATGGGTTATTCCGTGGCGCTGATGGCAGACTCCACCTCCCGCTGGGCAGAGGCTCTGCGTGAGATGTCCGGACGTCTGGAGGAGATGCCCGGTGAGGAAGGTTACCCGGCATATCTGGGTTCCCGTCTGGCACAGTTCTACGAGCGTGCCGGCCATGTGATCAATCTCGGAAAAGACGGAAGAGAAGGAGCATTGTCTGTCATCGGCGCCGTATCCCCGCCCGGCGGTGATACTTCCGAGCCGGTATCCCAGGCGACCCTGCGGATTGTCAAGGTGTTCTGGGGCTTGGATTCCGCCCTTGCATACAAGAGACATTTCCCGGCCATCAACTGGCTGACCAGCTACTCCCTGTATCTGGACAATATCTCCGGATGGTTTGACAAGAACGTATCCGAAGAGTGGATGGCAGGACGCCAGTCCATGATGTCCCTTCTGCAGGAAGAGGCAGAGCTGAACGAGATCGTGCAGATGGTTGGTATGGATGCACTTTCCGCACCGGACCGTCTGAAGATGGAAGCAGCCCGCTCCATCCGTGAGGACTTCCTCCATCAGAACTCCTTCCATGAGGTGGATACCTACACCTCTCTGAAGAAGCAGCTTCTGATGATGAAACTGGTGCTGGCTTACTACGACCAGGCGATGGAGGCGCTGAAAAACGGCGCGGGCGTCAAGGGCCTGATCGATCTTCCGGTCCGTGAGCAGATCGGACGTTATAAATATGTATTAGAGGACAATCTGGATGCAGAGTATGACAAGATCCTGAAAGAGCTGGCATCCCAGATCAAGGACGCATGCGGAAAGGAGGACTTCTAAATGCCGAAAGAGTATAGAACCATACAGGAAGTAGCCGGACCGCTGATGCTGGTGCAGGGCGTAGAAGGCGTTACTTATGATGAGCTGGGTGAAATCGAGCTGGCTAACGGTGAGATCCGCCGGTGCAAGGTGCTGGAAGTAAACGGAAGCGACGCCATGGTACAGCTCTATGAGAGTTCCACCGGTATCAACCTCTCCAACAGTAAAGTACGTTTCCTCGGAAGAGGCGTGGAGCTGGGTGCATCTGAGGATATGCTGGGCCGTGTCTTCGACGGTATGGGACGCCCCATCGACGGCGGTCCCGAGATCCTTCCGGACAAGAGAATGGATATCAACGGCCTGCCCATGAACCCGGCAGCGAGAAGCTACCCGAATGAGTTTATTCAGACCGGTGTGTCCGCCATTGACGGACTGAATACGCTGGTCCGCGGGCAGAAGCTTCCGATCTTCTCCATGTCCGGTCTGCCTCACGCACAGCTGGCGGCGCAGATCGCAAGACAGGCGAAGGTACGCGGAAAAGACGAGCGTTTTGCCGTGGTATTTGCAGCCATGGGTATTACTTTCGAGGAATCCAACTTCTTCGTAGAGAGTTTTAAGGAGACCGGCGCCATCGACCGTACCGTCCTCTTTGTCAATCTGGCAAATGACCCGGCTGTTGAGCGTATTGCAACGCCCCGTATGGCACTGACCGCAGCCGAGTATCTGGCATTTGAAAAAGACATGCACGTGCTGGTCATCCTGACGGATATCACCAACTATGCAGATGCGCTCCGTGAGATTTCCGCAGCGCGGAAAGAAGTTCCGGGACGCCGGGGTTATCCGGGATACATGTACACGGACCTGGCTCAGTTATACGAGCGCGCAGGCCGTCAGAAAGGAAAGGAAGGCTCCATCACCATGCTTCCGATCCTGACCATGCCTGAGGACGACAAGACCCATCCGATCCCTGACCTGACCGGTTACATCACCGAGGGACAGGTGATCTTGAGCCGTGAGCTTTACCGTAAGGGTGTCAATCCGCCCATCGACGTACTGCCGTCTTTGTCCCGTCTGAAGGATAAGGGTATCGGCGAGGGCAAGACCCGTGGAGACCACTCCAACACGCTGAACCAGCTGTTTGCGGCTTATGCCCGTGGAAAAGACGCAAAAGAGCTGATGACCATTCTTGGTGAAGCTGCGCTTTCCGATATGGACCTGATCTATGCGAAATTTGCGGATGAGTTCGAGAAGGAGTATGTATCTCAGGGCTTCCAGGCGGACCGTGACATCGAAGAGACGCTGAACATCGGCTGGAAACTGCTGTCCATCCTTCCGAGGTCCGAGCTGAAACGTATCGACGATAAATATCTGGATCTGTATTATGGAAAACAGTAAGGGGGTGGGCTAGTTGGCAGCTACGCAGGTGAACCCAACCCGTATGGAGCTGACCCGCCAGAAGAAAAAGCTGGCGACGGCCAGAAAAGGCCACAAGCTCCTGAAGGATAAACGCGATGAGCTCATGCGGCAGTTTCTGGATCTGGTCCGGGAGAATATGGCGCTTCGTCAGAAGGTGGAGGCAGGTATTCAGGCGGCAAATAAGAATTTTGTCGTAGCGAAGGCCGGCATGTCGGAAGAGACGCTGCATACGGCTCTGATGGCGCCCAAGCAGGAGGTCTATCTGGAGACAGATAAGAAGAATGTCATGAGCGTGGATATCCCGGTTTTCGAATACAAGACCCGGACAGCAGACGAGAATGACATCTATTCCTACGGCTTTGCATTTACTTCCAGTGATCTGGACGACGCAGTCAAGTCCCTGGCAGATATTCTGCCGGAGATGCTTCGTCTGGCAGAAGCGGAAAAGGCGTGTCAGCTCATGGCTGCGGAGATCGAGAAGACCCGCCGGCGTGTAAACGCGCTGGAGCATGTCATCATTCCGCAGGCGCAGGCAAACATCAAATACATTACGATGAAGCTGGATGAGAATGAGCGTTCCTCTCAGATTCGTCTGATGAAGGTCAAGGATATGATGTTGGAAGATGCGCATCATTATAAAGAAAAACAGGCGGCGAAGGCGCAGTAACGAAAGCCGGGACCGATCCTGGAAAGGAAATCCCTCTGTTCTGCATGTGAATATCACATGTCAGAGCGGAGGGATTTTTGATGGACTGAAATACCGAAAACCGGAAGACAGACATTGTGGATATGCCGATGTTATCTATTGACATTCTCTGGAAAGAGGGGGATGTGCAGGCAAAGCATGTTGCAGATGTTCTTACAAAAGAGCTGGGCTGGAATAAAAACACAACATATATTCCCAAAGAAGAAGTGCAGGAAGCCGAAACGAATGAACTGATTAATAAAATTTATGATGGCTTATAACGAAAACGGTTCGCCACGGAAGCTGTATTGGAATTTCCTTGACAGCAGTACAAAGAGCAGCTTTGAAAATACTGTTCAGACAAAGACAGAAATTCTGTCCCGCTAGACTGAGGAATATCGTGGCGGCTTTTCGCTGTATGATGGTGAAATTATGAAGGAGTTTCCGAAAGCCGGGAATGACGAAGAAAATCAGGCTGCATATGCATCGTTTTGTTTAATGCAGGTTGTTTTTGAAGACGGCACCATCTGGAATAACCCGGACTATGAAAAGTGGTTTGAGACATATGCGGGGAAAGAAACAGATACAGACAGGCCGCAAAACTATTATCCGCATAAATACAGGATAGAATCAGACTGAAAACCGGCATACCGATGTTTTTCAGTTCCAGGTATTCCATACCATAAAATGAAAACAATTACATTTTGAAATTTTGCAAGGCAGAGCTGACGTGCAAAAACATTGTATATATTGTATAAAATAAATAGAAAAATTTGTATAATAATTCCAACTCAGTCAAAATATACATAAAATAACATTGACAGAATATGATAATTATGGTATAAGAAAAGTAATCGATTACATTTTAGCAATGAGCGCGCTGGATAAGGAGGGATTATCATGCAGGATATCAAAATATCCTATAACACACTGGTTTATGCTGATGAAGATATCAGCGAAGGAATTGCCCGACTGGCCAGATTCGGGTACGACGGAGTGGACTTTGTCGGTGAGCCGTCCAACTATGATGCCAAAGAGATCAGGTCCCTGCTGGAGCAGCATAAGATCGAAGCATCTTCCATCTGTGCAGTGTTTAATGAGGAACGGAACTTCGTATCAAGTAATCCTCAGATCCGCAGACAGGCTGTTGACTACGTGAAAAAATGTGCAGATTTTGCTTTCGAGATTGGTGCAAAGGCAATTTCAGTACAGGCGACGACGTGCATGAAGACGAATGCGGAGGCAGGAGAGGAAGAGGAGTGGAGCTGGGGCGTAACCGGACTGCGGGAGGCAGGAATCTACGCGGCGGAAAAAGGAATCCGGCTTACGCTGGAAGCATGGAATCGTTATGAAACCTATCTGATTAACCGGTTGGATCAGGCACTTAAGATGGTTAATGATATTAACCTGCCTAATGTGGGTGTGATGGCGGATACCTATCACATGAATATTGAGGAGAGCGATATGGGAGCCGCGATTCGCAATGTGGGTGATAAACTGTTTTATGTACACATTGCAGACAGCAATCGTGCAGCACCTGGAAGAGGGCATATTGACTTTAAGGAGATTGCCGGAGCACTGCGTGATATTCACTATGACGGCTGGGTTTCAATGGAACTGCTTCCGGCAGCAGCAGATCCGTTTGGCGGAAAACGCTGTGACGAATTTTATGATCAGTATACGGAGGAATCCATCGTATATTTGAGGAAACTTTTTGCAGAAATAAAATAATAATTAAAACACGAAAAGGAGAAAACTGGAATGGCTATGAAAAAGCTGGGAAGAATGATGATGGCAACACTGCTGTGTGTAAGTCTGACAGCCTGCGGAGGCGGTACGGACAGTAATTCATCAGCGGACAATGCAGCGGAGAACACACCGGCGGATGCACCGGCAGACAGTTCTGAAGGAGAACAGGGATCGGGTACAGAACCTGGAGATAAGCTTCTGGTTGGATTCTCCGCAGGCTACAGCATGGTCCAGCACTGGGAACTTGAGATGAATGGGTGTCAGGCGGCAGCGGATGAACAGGGAGTGGAATTTATCTACAAATTTGCAGATGGTGATGAGGCACAGCAGGTTGCAGATATTGAGAACATGGTAGAAATGGGTATTGATATGCTGATCGTAGGCCCCTGTAATTCAGAAGGCATTGTACCAACTGTAGATGAACTTCAGAATACGAAGAATATTCCGGTTATGACAAGTGATATTGGCATCAGCGGAACAGAAGTAACTTCTCATGTGGCTTCAGATAATTATCAGATCGGTGTGATGGCAGCAGAATTTGTTGGAAAAGAACTGGATGGAAAAGGGAAGATTGCAATCGTCGGATGGGCGGCGGCATCTGCCACCAAAGACAGAGAAGACGGTTTCGTGGATACGATAGAAAAGGAGTATCCGGATATTGAAATCGTTGCGAATCAGGATGTGGGAGGAAGCCGCACCACCTCTCTGGAAACCAGTGAGAATCTGATTCAGTCCAATGGAGAGATCGAGCTGTTCTTTGGATGCAATGCAGAGTGTGCGCTTGGAGCATATTCAGCAACGCAGTCTGTAAACCGCCCGGATATTAAAGTGGTATCTGTCGATTCAGACAATGAGGTCATGGAAGCAATTCAGGCAGAAACGAATCTTGTGGCAACGGTTGCACAGAATCCTTATGAGATGGGATATCAGGCAATGTCCAATGCCGTCAAATACCTGAACGGAGAAACGGTGGAAAATATTGCCATTGATGCAGAGGTAGTTACAAAAGACAATGTACAGGATATTATTGACAGAGATCAGGAACTGTTGAAATAGGAGAGGACTGACGGGCTGCTGTGAGCGGCAGCCCGCTTCTGGAAAGCTGGAGGGACAGTTATTTTGAGTGATGTAATATTACAGATGAGCAATATTACCAAACGATTTTCCGGCGTCACGGTATTGAATAAAGTGAACTTTAATCTGAGAAGAGGCGAAGTACATGTACTGATCGGAGAGAACGGCGCCGGCAAATCAACATTGATGAAGATTCTTACAGGGATTCATCAGAAAGATGAGGGGCGGATCTTACTGATGGATCAGGAAGGAGAGCTGAAGGAAGCAGAACTTGACAGTCCGGTAACGGCTCTGGAAAAAGGGATCAGCATGGTTTTTCAGGAATTTAATCTCATGGAGAACATGACCATAGCAGAAAATATCTGTATAGGATATGAGCCTGTGAAGGGGATTGTGCTGGATCGGAAGAAGATGATGCAGACAGCCAGAGAGCAGATGAGAAGGGTAAATATGGAAGATGTTTCTCCAACAGCTGTAGTAGAGACTTTGACAACTGCCCAGAAGCAGTGCGTGGAGATCGCGAAATGTCTTTCGCATGATGCGAAGATCATTATTCTGGATGAACCGACCTCGAGCCTTTCGGAAAAGGAAGTGGTAACCCTGTTCTCCCTGATCCGTTCTCTGAAAGCCAGTGGTGTGAGCATTGTCTATATTTCGCACCGGATGGAGGAGATCTTTGAGATCGGCGACCGGATTACTGTATTCCGGGACGGGGAGATGATCGATACCGTTCATGTGGCAGATACGACAGAAAACGACCTGGTAAAAATGATTATCGGCCGGGAATTTGTATCGGATGACGCCTGTGAAGGAGAGAGAAAACATGAGGAAGTCCGGCTGGAAGGCAGGAATATTTCCGTGGGGAAATTCGGAAAAAAGCTGGATTTTCGGATCTACAAAGGAGAGATTCTGGGTATTTTCGGACTGGTAGGTGCGGGAAGAACCGAGCTGGCCAGAATGATTTTCGGAATCGATCCCATGGGAGACGGTGTTTTATACAAGGATGGAAAGCAGATCCGGATCCGGAATCCCAGGGATGCCATCCGGCAGGGAATCGGAATGATACCTGAGGACCGGAAACATCTGGGACTGATTACAAAACTGGATGTAAGAGACAATCTTACACTGGCTGCACTGAAAAAGATGCCGGCAGTACTGAAGAACCGTACAATGGAAACCAGTCTGACAGAAGAATACATTGACAGGCTGGGCATAGTAACAGCAGGACAGCAGCAGATGATAGAACGTCTCAGCGGAGGAAATCAGCAGAAAGTGGTCATATCCAAATGGCTTGCTCTGGATCTGGATGTGGTGATTCTGGATGAACCGACCAGAGGTGTGGATGTGGGAGCCAAGGCGGAGATCTATGGAATCATGCGTCAGCTTGCAGAGGAAGGAAAGAGTATTCTTATGATTTCCTCTGATCTGCCGGAAGTTCTTCGGGTCAGTCACAGAATTCTGGTTATGCATGACGGTGAAATCAAGCTGAACAGACCTTCGAATGAGCTTGACCAGGAACAGATCATGCATGCGGCCATAAGTTAAACGGAGGATGAGAAGATGAATCTATCAAAGAATAAAGAGATAATCCGGCAGGGAACGCTGGTGGCAGTGCTTTTACTGGAGGTTGTTCTGTTTTCATACTTTTCCCGAAATTTCTTTACGTTTTCCAATCTGATCAATGTACTGCGCCAGATTTCAGTAACTGGCATTTCGGCAGTGGGGATGTTCATGATCATACTGCTTGGAGATATTGATCTTTCAGTTGGGGCGGTATATGCGTTTGTCGGAGTGATTTGTGCCTATATTTTCAGAGCGACACAAAGCACGGTGATTGTTTTTATCTCTGCAGTGGCGATTGGAACCTGCATCGGAATGATCAGCGGTTTTATTACGGCAAAGGGAAAAATACCTGCTTTTATCACAACGCTTGCTGTTACAAGCGTCTGTCGGGGAACGGCGTATATTCTTACCGGCGGTACTCCGATCGGAATATCCAATCCCAAATTTACGGTATTTGGTTCCGGATATGTATTTTCCATGGTTCCGATTCCGGTTGTTATTATGATTGTAATTGTAGCGGCAGGATTTTTTCTGGTTGGATATACGAGATTCGGAAGATATGTATATGCATGCGGAGGAAATGGACAGGCCAGCCGGTGGTCCGGTATCAATGTGGACAGGATCCGGATTCTGGTATTTACCATCTCCGGTTTTCTCTGCGGAATCAGCGGACTGATACTGGCAGGACGGCTGGGAGGAGGGCTTCCAGGTGCCGGGGACAGTGCGGAGATGGACGTCATCACCACAGTAGTTCTGGGAGGTACGAGCATGGCCGGCGGAAAAGGAAAACTGTGGGGTGTAATTCTCGGCGTATTTGTCATTGGCGTATTGAATAACGGACTGACGATGATGAATGTGTCTTCTTACTGGCAGCAGGTGGTAAAAGGCATCATCATTCTGATCGCTGTTCTGTTTGATATCCATGCATCAAAGACATCTTAAAGAAACAGCAGAAAAATCAAAACAAAGACTTCAGACAGGAGGAACGAGATGAGTAGAGAGATGACAGCAGTAACATTTAAAGATATTGCAACTTATGAGATTGGAAAGAGAGCGGTTCCGCAGATTCAAAAGCCGGACGATGTAAGGGTTTCCGTGGAAGCATGCAGTATCTGCGGAACGGATGTCCATCTGCTGAATGATCCGCCTGGATTTATCGGTACAAAAGGGATTGTGCTTGGACATGAGTGTGTGGGAAGAGTCGAGGAGACAGGAACCGGCGTCGGCGGGCTGAAACCGGGAGATCGTGTGGTTCTGGAACCCAATGTGGCATGCGGTTACTGTGCCTACTGCCGGAGCGGCGTACCCAATATGTGCCAGAACGATGTAATTCTGGGTGTTACCATTGACGGTGTTTTTGCAGAAGAGTTTGTTGCTCCGGAAAGGGCGCTTGTAAAGATTCCGGATGACATGCCGGCAGACATTGCAGTCTTTGCTGAACCGGTGAATTGTGTGATGGGAGCCATGAACAAACTTCGCCTGCTGCCGGGAGAAACTGCGCTTGTACTGGGAGCCGGTCCCATAGGACTGTATTTTACCATGCTCTTGAAAGCAAACGGAGCAGGTAAGGTGATTGTATCGGAGCCTTCTGCTTTCCGTGCAGAATATGCAAAAAAATGCGGAGCAGATGTGGTGATTGATCCCACCAGGGAAAATCTGGTGGAAGCGGTGAAATCTTTGACGCAGGGTCTTGGAACCGATGCGACGGTGGATGCAGTAGGCGTGCTGTCTCCGGATGCCATTGCGTGCACAAGAAGAGCAGGCAGGATCGTTCTCTTCGGACAGAACGGAGCTGTGCAGGAGACCATCTGTCAGAACGATATTACCAGAAACGGTCTGACGGTATTTGGAAATTATATTGGATTGTTCACACTGACTTCTACTGTGAAACTTCTGTCAGCAGGACTGATTCCCGTGGAAAAAATCATCACGCACAGACTGCCGCTGACAGAATTCGGAACAGGTCTGGAAGCTATGAGAAAAGGCGAGGCTCTGGAAGTAATCCTGTATCCTGAAAGATAAGAAAGGAAGGGAATATGTATCGATACAGTATGACGCAATGGATCGTTGGAGATGAGGAGATTGAATACAGTTTTCAGCGTCTGAAAAAGTATGGCTATGATGGAATTGAATTTGCAGCAGAACCCGCTTTGCTGGATGCAGACCGTCTGAACGAACTGATGAAGCAATACGGAATATCCTGTACTTCTCTGTGCGGGATCTTTCCGGAAGAGAGAGATCTGTCTTCCGGCGATCCGGGGATTGCCGGTGCAGCAGTTCAGTATCTGAAGGACAGTGTGGACTTTGCGGTTGCTGTTGGGGCACCTTATATCATTGTTGTGCCTTCTCCGGTTGGCAGGATAAAGCCACTGGATGCATGCCCTTATGAGGAGGCATGGAAAAACGCAGTCAATCATATAAGAATGGCAGCGGATTATGCGCGGGAAAAGGGAGTCCGTTTTGCCATAGAGGCTGTCAACCGGTATGAGACCTATCTGGTAAATCACCTTACAGGAGCGCTTGCATTTGTAAAAGAAATCAATCATCCGGCTGTGGGACTGATGGCGGACCTGTTTCATATGAGCCTTGAGGAGCGCAGTATTTCAGACAGCCTCTGTATGATATCGGATTATCTGATGCATGTACATGTTGCAGACAATACAAGGGAGGCAGCAGGTCTGGGAAGCACTGATTTCAAAACGGTGCTGCGGACACTTGACAGAATCGGGTATCAGGGTCCTCTTACCATGGAATTTCTGCCCAGAATTGCTGATCCATATGCGGCTTCCGACATGGGGACACATGCAAAACTGATGGATTTATATGCTGCGCAGGCAATAAATTATATGAAAATTCTGGAAAATAGTGTAGAATAGTTATGCTGAAAATTCAGTAATACACTATCAGGGGAGATGAAAGTATGGCAACGATTCAGGATGTCGCAGCAAAAGCGGGTGTTTCTGTTGCCACGGTATCAAGAGTTATTAATCAGAGCAACACCGTGGCACCTAAATCTGTAAACAAGGTGAGAAAAGCAATCCTGGAATTAGGATATCAGCCTAATTTTCTTGCAAGAGATCTGAGGAGAGCGGAAACAAACCGGGTACTGGTACTGCTGCAGTCCATATCAAACCCATACTATGCGACAATCGTAAAAGGTATTGAGGATGTTGCGCAAAAACATAATTACAGTATTATGCTGTGCAATACAGACTCTGAAATCACAAGGGAAAAAACCTATATTGACCTTCTGGGAAAAAAGGTGGTTCAGGGAGCCATTTTTCTGGACACGGAGATGACCAGTGAGGAGATCAATCTGCTGGTGAGGGACAACCATATTGTCTTCTGCTGTGAGTATCGTCCGGGAACGCAGGTTTCTCATGTGATGATTGATAATTACAGTGCGGCAAAAACCATGGTGCGCCACCTGATCGCACAGGGGCACAAGGAGATTGCCCTGATCGCCGGGGACCGGCATCTGGCCTCCACAGATCAGAGGTATCGGGGATATCTGGATGCACTGGAAGAAGCCGGACTTCAGGTGAGGAAACCATGGATCTTCTGGAGTGAGGAGAGCAGCTTTAAGATGGGTATAAGAGCAGTGGAGAATTTTCTCTATCTGAAAGAGCATCCCACAGCAGTCTTTGCCATGTCGGATATTCTGGCCATTGGCTCTATTCGGGCAATTCACAACCATGGACTGCGGGTACCGGATGATATTGCCGTGGCCGGATTTGACGGCATTGAGTATTCAGCAGCCAGTGTTCCCAGCCTGACTACGATGGTACAGCCTTCCTATGACATGGGCGGACTGGCCATGGAAATGCTGATACGCAAAATGAAAGACGGAGAAACACAGAATAAAGAAGTCGTTCTGGAACATGAACTGGTGATTCGTGAATCTACTTCTCAGACAGCAGGGCAGGGCCGGAACAGATGATGAAATGGAGGAACTATGATCAATATTGGAGTTATCGGCTGCGGAAAGATCGCGCAGGTCCGCCATCTGCCGGAATATGCAGCGCATCCGGAGGCAAGGATCGCCGGTGTTTTTGATCTGTGCCGGGAGCGTGCGGAAACGATTGCCGAAACATATCATACCAAAGTATATACTTCTTATAAGGATATGCTGGCGGATCCGGAGATTGAGGCGGTGAGTGTCTGCGTGGCAAACGCTGCTCACTGTGAAATTACAGTGGAAGCTTTAAAATCCGGTAAACATGTACTGTGTGAAAAACCAATGGCTGTCACGCTGGAACAGTGTGAACAGATGGCACAGACGGCAAAACAGGAAAACAGATTTCTGATGATCGGGCACAACCAGCGCCTGACAAAGGCTCATGCAAAGGCGAGAAAGCTGATTGAACAGGGAGAGATCGGGAAGATTCTTACCTTCCGGACCTCATTTGGGCACGGCGGTCCGGAAACATGGGCAATCGACAGCAGAAACGTGTGGTTTTTTGACAAAAAAACGGCAGCCTTCGGTGCAATGGCAGATCTGGGTATTCACAAGACAGATCTGATTCAATATCTGACAGGGCAGAGAGTAAGCGCTGTCACTGCTTATATGGGGACGCTGGACAAGAAGGACAGTGAAGGGAATCCGATTGGAGTGGATGACAATGCGATCTGTATCTATGAGATGGACGGCGGAGCAGTGGGGACGATGACCGCAAGCTGGACACATTACGGGCCGGAAGATAATTCTACCGTTCTCTATGGAACAAAGGGAATCATGTATATTTATACAGATCCGGAGTATGCAGTTGTTATTGAATACAAGGACGGCACACGGGAACAGTGGAATCTGGATCAGATTCAGACCAATGACAGTCAGACCAGCTCCGGCGTCATTGATCTGTGGATGGAGAGTCTGGTTCAGCACTGTCCTCCGGAGATATCCGGAGAAGAGGCACTCAGCGCCATGAGAGCGGTCTTTGCAGCTCTGGAATCTGCAGGCACCGGTTCCAGAGTAATGGTATAAGGGGGAACAAAAGGATGATAAGACCAATTACTCTGGCCTCCGGCCAGTTTGGAGATATGGGTCTGGAAGAACTGTGTGCCATGGCATCTTCTATTGGATACCAGGGGTTGGAACTGGCAACTCATGCACATTTCAATGTAGAAAAGGCACTCAAAGAAGAAGGTTATGTGGAGCAGGTACAGAAAATGCTGAAAAAGTATAATCTTTCCTGCCATGCCATATCTGCGCATCTGACTGGTCAGTGTGTGGGAGACGTATGGGATCCGAGGCTTGATAATTTTGCACCATCTGCCTGTTCGGGGGATCCCGAAAAGATACGTACATGGGCGGTGGAAGAGATGAAGCGTACCGTAGAAGCAGCCGACAAAATGGGGGTGAAGGTGATTACGGGCTTTACCGGTTCGCCCATCTGGGCCTGGTGGTATTCCTACCCGCAGACAACACGTCAGATGGTGGATGAAGGTTATCAGAAAATTTATGATCTGTGGACGCCGATTCTAGACGTGTTTGACCAGTATGATATCCGGTTTGCTCTGGAGGTTCATCCCACAGAGATTGCTTTTGATTACTATTCAACGGAACGGCTTCTGGATACTTTTCATCATCGTCCTGCAATGGGTATTAACTATGATCCCAGCCATCTGGTATGGCAGGGGATAAATGAGCTGACATTCCTGCGTGATTTTGCTGACAGGATCTATCATGTACATATTAAAGATGTAAAGATAAACCGAAATGAAAGGTCGGGCATCCTCGGTTCTCATCTGGAGTTTGGAGATGTAAGAAGGGCATGGAATTTTGTATCGGCAGGACACGGGGACGTGGACTTTGACGGAATCATACGGGAACTGAACCGGATGGAATATCAGGGTCCTCTGTCTGTGGAATGGGAAGACTCCGGGATGGAACGTGAATTCGGGGCAGCGGAATCTTATGAATATATTCGGAAAATGAATTTTTCACCTTCAGATACGGCATTTGATGCAGCATTGAAAACGGAATAAATACAGGAAAAGAAAATCCCCTGATTCCCTCAGAACTGTAGTGAGGGACAGGGGATTTGAACGTTTTCAAAATGTATTTTATTTATGAAACAGCCGTTTGAAAAATCCTTTCTTCGGTTCCGGTTTCTCGATTCCGCCTCTTGCACCCTTGATGGCGGTGATGTAGATGCCGCTGACGACGACTTTAACTTCCTTCTTCACCGGAAGCAGTTCGAAGACCTTCTCGTCTGCAATCAGGTTCATGACTTTTGGTCCCACCTTTGCTTTTACAATGGGCATTTTTGACCGGCGTAGATACTTCGGCACCTGATCAATGACCATGGCGGGAAGGCCGGAATCCTTTACTCTTAATCGCTTCTTGTCAATAATCAGCATGCTGACGGTTTGTGCCATGGCATCCAGCTGCGCCTGATTTTCGGCCTGTTTTTTCTGCATTTTGTTGCCGAAATAATATAAGGCGACCAGAATAATGACAAGGATGATAAGGATGATTATCAATACTTTCCACATCATTGTATTTCCTGCTCCTTCTGTTCTGTTTTCTTGTCTCATTGTAGCATCGTTTCCGGTAAAATGCAATATTTGTATTTTCGTGGCAGCTCTGGAAGGTGCGTTGATTTTTCGGGTTCAGGGGTGTATGATAACAGGGAAGGAACGGAATCCTGAAATAAGAGACCGCATGCTTCAGGAGCCGGCGCCGGGTTGCGGCGAAGAGATGTCAGGAACTGGAAGAGCAGGAGCGGCAGAGGCTGGAAAGAGAGTATGAAAGTACAATGAAAAAACTGAAAGAACGATACAACAACGCCCGTTTTCGTACAAAGCTTCTGCTGATTTTCGGCGTTACGTCCCTGCTTCCGCTTCTGATTATTCTGATCATCTCCTCCCGGCTGAATACCCGCAATATGACGGCCAAAGTAGATGAACTGATGCTTATGAACTTAAAACAGATTGCGGAGCGGGTGAATCTGAACCTGGAGGTCTATACCAATGTTCTGTACCAGATTTATCAGGATGAAGAGATTACGGAAAACATCAAGGTTCTGCTGGAGGACTCGGATACCGGATATGCGGCGGCCTATAACCGGATCAATGACCGGCTGAAGCAGTACAATACGACGGAATCCGGCGTCCGCTGCACCAGCGTAATCTGTGCGGACGGAACTTCCGTGGTCTACGATTTTGGCACGGGGTCCTCCATTGACCATCTGTGGAAAAATTATAAAGACCTGCGCATGACAGAGCCGTATCAGGAGGCTGAGGGACAGCCGGGGATGGTGATTACGTCTACCATGGCGTTTAAGGAGCGAGAGGGTTCCAGGCAGGAATGGTTCAGGCATTATTTTCATATTGCCAAACGGGTTTTCGATCTGGAAAACCTGGAGGCGGGAAGCATTGCCACCATCGTCATGTCGGTGGATGTGGAGGCGCTGAACCGGATCTGCAACGCCGGAGAGACGGAGACCGGTATCAATTTTATCATGGATCCGGACGGCAGGTGCATCTCCTACCCGGATGAGGATTTCTCGGGACTGAAAAAGAAGGACAGCCTTTCCATTGAAGAATTTGTGAATCTGTCCGGTTTTATGGAGAACCGGGACATCTCCGTGACCTCATATGAAGATCCGGTGACGGGATGGATTTTTTATAACGCTTATGATCGGGAGTACATCCTGCGGGACGTGGCCCGTTCCCAACGGCTGTATATTGCCATCGGCGTTCTGGCGATTCTGGCTTCTGCAGCGGCGATCCTGGGTCTGGTCCGTCAGATCAACCGTTCGGTGGATGAGGTGATGTGCGGGATCCGGCGGGTGCAGGGCGGCGACATGGACACGCAGGTCAGGGTGGTCTGCCGGGACGAAATCGGCAGGATCGCGGAAAACTTTAACCAGATGACCGTGCAGGTGAAGAATCTTATAAAGGAAGTGAAGTCGGCGACGGACCGGCAGAAGAACGCGGAGATCCGCGCGCTGGAGGCGCAGATCAATCCGCATTTCCTGTATAATACGCTGGATTCCATCAACTGGATGGCCATTGAGAAAGAGGAGTATGAGATCAGCCGGATGATCCGGAATCTGGGGATCATCTTAAGGTACAGCGTGGACAAGAGCAATTCCATTGTGGAGATCCGGATGGTGGAGGAATGGCTGGAGCGCTACATCAGCCTTCACCAGATGAGGTTTGAACATGTATTTTCCTATCAGATCCATGTGGAGGAGGCGGCAAGAGACAAGAAGATCCATAAGCTTCTTCTGCAGCCGTTCGTGGAGAATGCCGTTCTGCATGGACTGAAAGACAAGGAGGGCGGCGGACTTCTCTATGTGGACATCGGGTTGTCAGAGGATGGAGAAACGCTGCATATCATCATAGAGGACAACGGAAAAGGGATGAGCAGGGAACTGCAGGAACATTATAATGATCCGGAAAAAGCGGTTGCGGACGATGGGAGAAGCATCGGGCTGCACAACGTATTTTCCAGGATTCGGATGTACTACGGGGAACGGGCATCCTGGAATATCAAAAGTATCGAGGGCATGGGGATGGTCATTACCATCAAGGTGCCGGTGATCGGACAGGAAACAGTATGAGAATCTTGGTAGTGGAAGATGAAGTGAAGATCAGGAAGGGGATTGCCAGTCTGATCAACCGGCATACGGAACACACCGTGATCGGGGAAGCAAAAAACGGCGTGGAGGGATATGAGATGGCGCTCCGGCATCTGCCGGAGGTAGTGATCACCGATATCCGCATGCCGGAGATGGACGGGCTTCAGATGATGCAGAAGCTTCAGGAGAAGGGAGGCCCTTGGCACTTCGTGATACTGAGCGGTTATTCGGAGTTCGAGTATGCCAGGCAGGCGCTGCGCTGCGGGGCGGAGGATTATCTTCTGAAGCCGCTGGCGCCGGAGGATGTGATGGGGCTTCTTTCGTCCATACAGGAGAAAATCGAGGCAGAGTCCAGGAAGACCCGGGGAATGCCGGAAAAAAAGCTTCGGGATTATCTGATCGAAAATGATCTGGGAAGCACCGGAGAACTGGCGGCGGCATGCGGATGTGCAGAAGACGGGGTGTTCCGGCTTGTGTGTGCCTATACGGGAAATGCCGGACAGGAAGACAGAGAGGTCTGCCTGGACCGATTTCAAAAACTGAAGCAGATGTTTCCAAAGCAGAAGATTTATTTTTTCTTTACGGAGAGTACAGGAGAATTTATCTGTTTTCTGGAAGACCAGAACTGGGATCAGATCCTGAAGGAACTGGAAGAGAAACTGCTGGGGAGAAAACTGTCCGGCGGGCCCTGGGCGTGGACGGTTGGCCGGGCAAAGGGGCTGACAGAGCTGAAAGAAGTATATGAAGATCTGAAGGCCAGGTACGCATACGGACTGGTACTCGGATATGGCGCATTTCTTACCAGAGAGCGTACGGAGGCATTTGCACCGGAGACCTGGCAGTATCCCAAGATTGAGGAGAGCAGGCTTCAGAAAGCGTTTTACAAAGAAGACCGGGAAGAGTTCAAAAAAGCGGCGGACCGTTTTTTTCAGGAACTTTCCATGGCACGGATCCTGCCCGGACAGATCCGGGAAAGCTGTATGAAAATGGTGAATTTCCTCACGGGAATGGCTCAGGAACATCACAGGGGCATTTACGAGCAGCTTCAGAACCTGCATGTGGTCCGGCAGATCGGCAGGGCAGTGACCTTTCAGGAACTTACCGACATTTTCTCAGAAGTCGTGGATGCTTTTCTTCAGCATATGGGGCAGTGTGAAGACATCAGCAATTATACGATCAAGCGGACCATCGACTATATCCGGATGCACTATCCGGAGAGCATCTCCCTGGAAGGGGTTGCGGCCAGGCTGGACATTACGCCGGAATACTTAAGCACGCTGTTCAATCGGGAGATGGGAGAAAATTTCAGCGTGTTTCTGAAAAAATTCCGGATCAGCCATGCCAAGCGGCTGCTGAAAGGAACGGATAAAAAGTTCTATGAGATTGCGCAGGATGTGGGTTATGCAGATCCGAAATATTTCAACAGAGTGTTTAAGGAACTGGAGGGCGTTTCGCCCGGAGACTACAGAAGCCTGCAGCGATGAAGAGGCAGAATGGGGGCGCGGGATGAAAAACGGCGGAAAACAGGATCTTGTATCGTGCCGGCAAAAACGGCGCGGGCGCAGTTTTTGGGGAAAGGCGGCTGTGATCGCATGCCTGCTTCTGGCAGGCTGCGGCAGGGAAGCGTCGGAAGAAAAGCCGGAGGAAAGCGAACGGGAGAAGATCGTTCTGTGGAGCTATTATGAGACGGAGGCGCAGCATGACGCTCTGGATGAGCTGATCCGGGGCTTTAATCTGGATCAGGAACAGTATGAGGCTTCCTGGGAATACGTACCCATGACAGAATTTTCGAAAAAACTTACCATGGCTTATACAGAGCAGGCGCTTCCGGATCTGGTTCTGATCGACAACCCGGATATGCCGGTCTGTATCAAGATGGGGCTGTTTGAAGATATTACGGAATTTCTGGAAGGGCTTCAGGTACAGGAAAACTACTATCCGGATCTTCTGCAGACTGCCGCGGCGGACGGACGCATGTACGGGATCCCGGCGGTGTGCAACAATGTGGCGCTGATCTATAACCGGCAGTATCTGGAGGAAGCGGGGGTGGAACCGCCCGGGACCAGAGAAGAACTGCTGGAGGCTGCAGGGAAGTTGACGACAGAGGAGAGGAAAGGGTTTCTCATGTCCGGCATGGATGGAGAGCAGGGAGCCTTCCAGATCCTTCCCTGGATCCTGTCCACGGGGGAACCGGCGGACGGACTGGGAGGGGAAGGGACAAAAGAGGCGCTGTCTTTCCTGTATGGATTGATGGAGGACGGGTATATGACGTATAACTGCGTCAATCTGTCCCAGACGGATGTGGCGCGGGTATTTATAAACGGAGAGGCGGCGATGATGGAGAACGGACCATGGATTTTTCCCATGCTGGAGGAAGCGGGAATCGATTATGGAGTCAGTCCGCTGCCGACCGGCGAATCTGGATGTGTGATCGCCGGCGGAGAGAATTTCGGGATTCTGAAAGGGAAGAACCTGGAAGGGGCAAAGCTGTTTCTGGAATATTACAATAAAGACGCGGTGATGCGGAAGTTTTGTGAAGAAACCTGTACGCTTCCGGCGAAGACCGGGGTGAGGATGCGGGAGCAGACGGGGATGCAGGTGATCGAAGCGCAGATGGAAGGGGCGGTGGTCCGTTCCCGGATCCCGTCCTGGAACCGGACGTCGGAAGAACTGACGGAAGCTTTTTACCGGATGACGGTTGGAGAGATCACGCCGGAGCAGGCGGCGGCCAGTCTTCAGGAAGAAGAGGAAAATACACCTGAAAATAGTCCACCAACCTTAAATGATTAGAATTACACATAGAAAGAACCTCTTTTATAATAGAACCATCAGAAACAGGATGACTGGATGGATCTAATTATCTTGAGAGTAAAAAGTTTATATGCTTAAGAAGCCAGTAAATCCTCACAGATTTCT
>CAJTXP010000014.1 GCA_910583615.1 uncultured Lachnospiraceae bacterium
ATTACTACTCATCATAAATCAACAGATAACTTCAAATTATCCATCAAAAAATCAGCAGCCCTCCGCCCCATATTCTCGGTTCGGATTGCTGCTGTAAAAAAATTATATATGAAAATTCTTCCGTGGATGTTTTGTCATAAGAATGTCCCGCTGCTTGGACATGGCGACATGTGTATAGATTTCCGTAACATTTATAGAACTGTGTCCCAGCATTTCCTGAATGTAGCGGATGTTGACATCTGCTTCCAGCAGGCTTGTGGCGAACGTGTGCCGGAACATATGGGGCGTAATGTGCAGGTCAATGGAAGCAAGAGAAGTATATTTGTTAATCATTCTGCGAATGGACTGGTCAGACAGTGCCTGGCCCGACTGAGTTGCAAAAAAATGGCTGCAGTCATTCATTTCTTTCCAAAAAGAGCTTTTGTAATTTTCCAGGGCACGGAAGGCCATTTCATTTCCGATCTGGATCTTTCGTTCCTTGGAGCCTTTTCCATAGATCAGGATGCTTCGGTCATGCAGATTTACATCATTGATCTTTAAAGAACAAAGCTCCGAAATTCGCATGCCGGTAGCGAAGAGCAGTTCGATGACAGCAATGTCCCGAAGCGTGTTTTTCTTCTGATAATTTGTCCCGGCATTTTTGTGGCGCGTATATATGGCTGACAGGAGGTGCTCCACGGTACAGAGAGGGATCGTTTTGGGCAGGATGACGGGCTCCCGGAATTTCACCTGTATTTTGTTGAAAGGATTTCGGTCTATGATTTCTTTGTATTCCAGGTAATGGAAGAGGGCTTTCAGGGAGGCGATTTTCCTTTTGACTGTTTTGGGCTTATATTTCCGGTGGAGAGCGGCAATGTACGTTTCGAGTACAGGAGGCGTGATTTCATGGATGTCTGCGGATGGAATTTCGGATCTGAACTGCGTCAGATCGATGCGGTATGCTTTCAGTGTCTTTTGGTCCAGCCGTTTCTGACATCTGCAGTAATCCAGGTAATCGGTTATTTGTGTCTGTAAATGGTTCATAATGTTGAAGCCTCCTTTGTGTTTTTTGTATCAGTCTATCAAAAAAGAGGGCATTATGGAATGCCTGTAAAAGTCAGAAATTCATCATTCAGACCTTTTAACTGGGGGAACAGGAACAATAAATGTTGCCTGTAAAAAGATTGCTTTTGTCATCTGGCTTTTGTATAATGGAGTCATAATGAAAGAAAATATTTCGTCTCTTTTATTACGTTATACACAGGATAAAGAGAAAGAATCACGCAGGATAAATACTGGGAGTACAGGAATACCATACAGACAGGGAGAAGAAGATGAAACTGACAAACACCCCATACGATGATGTATTCCGTACATTATTGAACGACTGTGCTGCGCTGATTATTCCGGTTATTAACGAAATGTTTGGAGAACACTATACTGGTAAAGAGTGCATAAAGTTTAGCTCTGGAGAGCATTTTCTGAACCGGCAGGACGGAGAGGAAGAGACGCGGATTACGGATAGCAGCTTCCGCATTCTGCGGTGCTGTTTCTGCGCAGCAGCCGAAGGACGCCGGAGAAGATGAAGATCGTGATTCAGACGCCGGGAACCAGTGCATATTATGAGATTCCGGTGATGAGACTGCAGACGTATACAATTGATGATATCTTTGAGAAGAATCTACTTTTTCTGATTCCGTTTTATATCTTCACACATGAGAGCCTGCTGGATGTATATGAGCGTGACGAAGAGAAACGGAACCTGCTGAAAGCAGAATACGAAGATATCAAAAACAGGCTGGAAGAACTTCTGGAATAGCAGGTGATTGAAGAATACACAAAGTGCATGCTCGTTGACATGTCAAACAAAGTGCTGGAGCATCTGGCACAGAAACATGAGAAGGTAAGGGAAGGAGTGAAATCGGTTATGGGCGGCAGAGTGTTGGATTATGAAGCGAAAACGATTAAAAAAGAGGGTATAAAAGAAGGACTGCAAAAGGGCAGATGTCTGGACAGACAGGAATTCATTCTGGAATCCCTGGAAGAGACCGGCAGCGTGCCGGAGGATCTGCGCCGGAAGATCATGGAAGAAGAGGACATGGAGAAACTGAAGAAATGGTCCCGCCTGGCGGCGCGCGTCATGTCGGTCGAGGAGTTTCTGGAGCGCTGCCAGGAGAAATAGTGAGCGGCAAAAAGAGGGCTTCCGGAGCCTGTAAAAGGCTGCCGGAAGCCGATATGTTTACGGTACAGACACATTACAGGTGACAACATAGACCAGGATATCCGGGTTTTCCAGCGTTCGGGAGACTTCGTAGCACCAGGTCACGCCATCTGCGTCGCAGGTTCCTTTGCAGGAGCCGTTCTTAAAATCATCGGTAATGTCTACACGGTGTTCTCCGTCCAGGACCAGGTAGATCCGTCCGTTCTCTTCCGCCAGCCGGGATGCATCATCCTCATTGGATATATCCAGCGTCACCTCCGCATCCGAACTGTCCATGCTTTCGAACTGGACGGAAGGATCGGAAGGATCGGAAGGATCGGAAGCATTGCGCTCTGCCGTGACTTTCACTTCATCTTTGATGGAAGAGTCTACCTCATACTGCAGGATCTCCCCTCCCGGCAGTGTAACGGTCAGGATCCAGGCGCTGCCGGACGCCGCGTAGGAGATCACATTGCTGAATATCAGCGCTGCAAAGGCTGCGGCAGCGATGGCTCCTTTGGACAGAGTTCGTTTAAAAGTTCCGTTTTCATTTCTCATAGCTTCCACCTTTCTGAACAGATGCTCGGAAGCATGCACTTCATTAAATGTGTTTTGATACCAGATCTGATTGTCTTTTTCGGTCTTCATTTCCATGCCTCCTTCAGCATTGTTTTCAGTTTCCTTCGCGCGCGCATGAGACGGGTCTGGATGGCGGTTTCGGATATTTTAAGGAGTTCGGCGATCTCGCGGATGCTGTATTCCTCGTAATAATACAGATGAACCACCTTCCGGTAGCGGACCGGGAGTTTCTGGACGGCATAGAAAAGGTCGCTGTTTTCCGGTTCCGAAAATGCAGGCTCCGCAGGAGCTTCTGTCGTAATCTGTTTTCTCCAGGATATTCACCTCCATCCCGATCCATCCTGAAAAGCTTTTCACTATATGAACGTCTGAAGGACGGGAAATATCACAAAAAAAGAAAAACGGAAAGAAAAAGCAAATGCCCATCTATGAGAACAGACAAAAATCCCATGTTACCGGCAGGCGGCAGCAGGCAGATAATAGGCTTTGATGGAGACGTCTGTTTCTTCAAAGTCCAGTTCGACCCAGTAATCTCTGATGAAATATCCAAGGTACCAGTCCTGGGCGGAATAAATCTCTGAGGTCTGAAAATCCAGAAGACAGAGAGGGACGGCTTCCCTTTCTTCCTGTTCGCCTTTCCAGAAATGCATGGAGGCTGTGACCTTATCCAGGCAGGTCTGGCACAGGTTCTGCACAATAAAATTTTCATCCGTCCGGCAATGTTCCGGAAGTGTCAGACGGATATTTGCCATCCCTCTTGCAGGGTTGCCGTCGGAAAGCCAGGTGATTCCGTCGGTATGTCCATAGTGGATTCCGGAGGCGTTGTCAGGCAGCTCTTCGGCGCCTTCCGTTTCGCTGCATTTCAGCTGAAAATCCAAAACCGTCCAGCTGTTCAGTAAAATCAGTCCTATGGTGTCACGACCGGATTTATATGTCATCTCTGCCAGGGAATTCTCCTGGCACAGAAGACACTGGGAAGTGTCTTCCAGTTCTGACAGCCAGTCATCGTAAGTCACTTCTATGCGTATCTGATTCTCATTTTCGAAAGCATTGTTTGATTCCTGTTCCGTCAGCCGATAACCGGAATGAATTTCCAGAACCAGTAAAACCAGTATACACAGAATCATTCCCCAGAATACCCCGGTCGGTATTTGATAGTAAGTCTTTTTGAATTTTTTTTGGTGCATTTTCTTCCTCTTTTCCCATATTGGACCCGTTCTGGTCCCATTATAGCATATAGAATCTCTATGATAAAGAAAAAGGACCAAAAACAGTCCATTTTACGGGAACAGATATGGAACAGAAGATAAAACAGCCGGAAAATTGTATTGGCTGGAATATAAGACGGATCAGAATGGAGAAAGGTATTGGGCAGACAGAGCTTGTCCGAATGCTTCAGCTTCATGGCGTGAATATGACAAGAGAGGCGCTGGTAAAGATCGAGAGAGGGATCCAGCATGTTACCCGGGCACAGCTCTGCGGGCTTAAACGATGTCTGGAAACTACTTATGAAGAATTGCTGGAAAGAAAACCATAATTTCTGAAAGGACTGATATCAGTCCCATGATATCGGATGAAACGAATATGATGGAAGAAAAAGGACTGGTACCGGTTCTTTCAGAAGGTGTACGATGGAACAGAAGATAAAGCAGCAGTCCGGCATCAACATCGGCGGGAATATACGCCGGATCAGACTGAGCAGGGGAATCAGGCAGACGGAGCTGGTCCGGATGATTCAGCTTCAGGACGTGAATATGACAAGGGAGACACTGGTAAAGATCGAGAGAGGGATCCAGCATATCACCGGTGCGCAGCTTCGCGGACTTCGGGACTGTCTGGAAACTACTTATGATGAACTGCTGAAATAGGCAGATCGGAACAGAGCAGTACGAAATCTGGAAATTTATGAATACGGCTTTAAAAAAGCTCCCGGCAGCAGACGGGAAGATCCGGGTCTGCTCTCAGGAGCCTTTTGCGCTGCTTTTCGGACAGCGGATTATTCCCTTCCGTTCCAGCAGTAGGTACATAATTTACACGGTTCGATTCCGACAGAATCCAGCAGGTCATCCAGCCGGTTATACTTCAGGGAAGTGAAGTTCAGTTCTTTTCGGATCTCCTCTACCATGATCTCATATTTTTCGGAATTCGGATCCGCATATTCCTGGAGAACGGTATCCGGGACTTCGTCCGTACCTTCCAGCCGGACTATAATTCTTCTGGTAATCAGATCCATATCTGAGGTGGAGCGGGAGAAATTCAGGTATTTGCATCCATATACCAGCGGCGGGCATGCAGGACGGATATGGACTTCCGCAGCTCCGCTCTGGTACAGGAATTCTGTGGTCTCCCGAAGCTGCGTGCCCCTGACAATGGAATCGTCAATCAGAAGCAGGCTCTTTCCTTTAATAAGCTGGTGGATCGGGATCAGTTTCATCTTTGCAATCAGATTCCGTTTGTTCTGGATCGTAGGCATAAAGGAGCGGGGCCAGGTAGGGGTATATTTGACAAATGGCCTGGAGAACGGAATACCGGACTGATTTGCATAGCCTACGGCATGTGCAGTACCGGAATCCGGAATTCCGGCGACATTGTCCGGTCTCGCATCATCGCGCTGCGCCATCTTGATACCGCAGTTATAGCGCATCTGTTCTACATTCACCCCCTCATAGGAGCTGGAAGGATATCCATAATAGACCCACAGGAAGGTACAGATCTTCATCTTGTTTCCAGGTGCAGAAAGAGTCCTTGCGCCGTCCGGAGTTACCACCACAATCTCTCCAGGCCCCAGTTCCCGGTAATCTTCATATCCAAGATTCAGATATGCATAGCTTTCAAAGGTGATGCAGCAGGCGTCCTCTTTTCTGCCAAGGATGACAGGCGTTCTGCCCATTCGGTCTCTTGCAGCGTAGATTCCTTTCGGGGTCATGAGCATCAGTGTCATGGAGCCGTCGATCAGTTCCTGCGCATAACGGATGCCGTCTATGAGATTTTCCTTTTGATTGATAACGGCAGCGACCAGTTCGGTGGGATTGATATCTCCGCCGCTCATTTCCAGAAAATGAGTATTGCCGTTTTTATAGATAAGCTCTGTGATCTCGTCCGTGTTGTTGATTTTTCCCACGGTCGTGATCGCATAGGTGCCATGATGAGAGCGGATGATCAGAGGCTGTGGTTCATAATCGGAGATGCATCCGATCCCCATATACCCTTTCATCTGCCGCATATCCTTATCAAACTTGGTTCGAAAAGGCGCATTCTCTATATTGTGAATGGCACGGTCGAAACCGTTCTTTCCATATACAGCCATGCCGCCTCTTCTTGTGCCAAGATGAGAATGGTAATCTGTTCCAAAAAACAGGTCAAAGATACAGTCATTCTTTGACGCAACTCCAAAAAAGCCGCCCATAAAATTCCTCCTGATGTTCTGAATCCACATTTGCCGAACCATTCCTGTTCGATAAAATGTTTTCTGTATGTTTCAAATAGACCACACAGGTCGTTTCTATTATAATGCGGCTTACCTAAAAAGAAAAGAGTTTTTTAATATTCCGGGATCACAACTGCGGCAATGATGTAGATCAGGATGCCGCTTCCCAGTCCGCAGAAAGTCAGGATCGCCCAGATCAGGCGGATCACAGTGGGATCAATACCGAAATATTCCCCGATTCCTCCGCATACGCCGGAGATCATACGGTTTGAAGAAGATTTGATCAGTCGTTTGTCTTTCATTCGATTATTCCTCCATAAAATTTAAAGATGCGTTGCCCAGTCCGCAGTCGATTGAGATCCGGCGGTCTGCGCCGTTGTGAATATTCATGTGGCTTCCCCAGCCTTCATGAGAATCATCATGGTGTTCATGGCTGTTCCGCGTCTGGTTGTTCAGGCAGATACTGCCGAGCCCTGCGTCGAGGGTATAGTTGTAATCCGACTCGCTTCCTGTAACTGTTATCTCTGCGTTTCCAACGCCGCACTCCAGTTCCAGGGAGCTTCCGTCAAACTGCGACAGTATGACATTTCCGGTGCCGACATTGATATCTGCTTCTCCGTCTGTCTGGATCAGATCCGCCAGAAATTCTCCAACGCCCGTGTCAATGGACAGGTCAGATCCTTTCAGCGTTCCGATGGTGATGTTGCCGACGCCATTGTCAATCTCCACCTCATCCGCCGTGAGGCTGTCAAGGGTAATTTCGCCGGCCCCCATTTCCACAGAGACCTTCCTGCATGCCTGCTCCGGAAGATAGAGCGTGAGGCGTAATGCACGATCCATGCTGTTTTGCCTGGTATCTGCGGGCCGGTCATCCTTCAGAACGAGGGCGCCGCCTTCCTGGCTGCAGTGAAAATAATTCTGTACATGATCCGCTTCTACAGAGATAAAATCCTGTTCATGGCGATAGACGGCAAGTCTGCAGAGGGACAGATCAAGTTCCAGTTCCTGAATGTTCTGGAATTCATAATATTCTTCTGCGCCGGAAACATTATTTTCCTGAAGCGTTTCTGCTTCGTTCAGATCTTCCGGACTGTCCTGCAGATCATCAAGATCTCCAGGAACCTCTTCTGGCGCTTCCAGCCCGGACAGATCCGGTTCCGGCGGAATTTCCGTTATTTCGTTCAGCTCTGAGCGGATCAGAGAACTTCCAGGATAACGTCCCGCATAAACAAGCTGCGCAGGAGTCACTCCCAGGGCAATGCCGATGCCGATGCATGCAATACCTGCAAGAAATAAAATGCTGCTGAGAATCACGCATATTTTTACGATGGTCTTCATTTTACAATACCTGCCTTTCTGAGGGGCCAGCGGATGACCAGAACGATGCTGCGGATGCATATGGGAAAAATGGTTTTAAAGGTCCACAGGACCAGTAAAAAGGTAAGAATGCCGGCGGCAAGGAGTAAAAATCCGATTCCGCCTAATGTAATACCCACAGCTGGAGTAATAAACAGATTATAAAATGCAGCCCCTGTCAGGACGACGCCCGCAATCGGAAGCGCGACAGCCAGAACTGCCGCAGCAATGACAATGCCGACGATGCCGATCAGTATGGCGGCCGGAATGGCGAGCAGGACCAGACACAGCGGTATGATGACGGGGAGCAGTAAAAAACACAGCAGTAAGATGGACAAAAGCTTCCATAGATTGGGAGGGTTCTGCCTCCGCTGTCCGGAAGACGTTTCTGCGGCGATATCCTGGTAATCGGCAGGAACGTCCTGACGGTCCTGGAACCGTGTGTCTTTATAGCCGCGTTCTGTATATTCTCCGTTCTCGGACATGCCTTCCCGAATGGTCTTTGCCACCTGGGAAGGACTGCCCAGTTCTCTGATGACCCGTGCTTCATTTTCCGGACCGGCGTCATCAAAATAATCATTATAATACTGAAGGGCTTCCCTGCGCTCATTTTCCGGGATGTCCCACAGAAGGCGTTCCAGCCGGTTCATAAATTCAGTTCTGTTCATGGTTTCTTTCTCCCTGTAAAGATATTGGTGATCTTCGCTGCATAGATCTGCCATTCGGATACGTACAGACTCAGCTGTGCGGTTCCTGCGTCTGTAATCTTATAATATCTGCGGTTTCTTCCGCCGAATTCCATATCATATACTTCCAGACATCCGTCCTTCAGGAGCCGTCTCAGAACCGGATACAGTGTGGATTCCGAGATCTCGATGACCTGACGGACATCTTGGGTGATCTTATACCCATAGGTTCCCTCTGCGTCCATGGATACGACAGCCAGTACGATCGCGTCCAGGAGTGCAGCGCCTGTATTAAATACCATGCCGTTTCTCCTTGATCATAAATTGCGCGGTTTTTCTGCATTTGAAAATGATACTGTATAATTTTATAATATTATATATTGTATAATATAGGATTGTCAACAGTATTAAGGAAATCTTAAGAATTATGATTTTTCATTTTTTTCTTGACTCTCACCCTGGTTCAGGGTTCATATTAGAAGTAATCCCGGGAAAAACAGACCGGCGGAGAAAATGATCCGCCAAAGAGAGGAGTGCAGAGAATATGAGAATTGGAGAAGCTGCAAAAGAGACAGGGCTTAGTGTAAGCAATATTCGCTTTTATGAAAAGAAGGGGCTTCTGCGTCCCCAACGAAAAGAAGAGAGCCGGTATCGAGAGTATGGCACGGAGGATATCCGGCGCTTAAAAGAAATCATGCTGCTTCGAAAGATGGGGCTTTCTGTGGAGAGCATCTATCTGATGTACGAAGGTCAGGCAGAACTTTCGGTCCTGCTTAAGCGTCAGGAGCAGGAACTGGCGGAGCAGATGGAGATGCTTTCCGGATCACTTAATCTGTGCAGGCGGATCCGTCAGGAAGGGGCATTGGAGGAGCTGGATGTAGACCGCTGGCTGAATTACGTTCATGAGGAAGAGGGAAAAGGACAGAAGTTTGCGGCAGTGGAAGAGCTTCTGGAGGATCTGGCGGAGTATTCCAGGATGGCTGCTTTTCGAGGAGATCCCTATGTGGGGAAATTTTTCCGTAAAAAATATGTGGCGGAGATTACAGCCCTGCTTCTTCTGCTTCTGCTTGTGTGGGCGGCTGCATCCCGGTTTCTGGAAGGGAGAGGCAGCCTTCCGTGGATCGGATTCTGGATCATCTATTTTACAGGAATCGGACTGGGCTTTTACTGGTTCCGGAAAAAAAGACGGGAGGAAGACTGATGGAGCAGATCGTGAAGATATTTGGATCGCTTTTCGCATGGTTTTACTCCTGCACGGGGGATTATGGAATTGCCATTGTCTGTCTGACGGTACTGGTAAAACTCTGTCTTCTTCCATTATATGTTCGGCAGAGACGTGATGCAGAGACCCCGCGGTCAGGCGCAGGAAGCTGTCTTCTGCTGCTTTTGAGCCTTCCCCTGCTGACCGGGCTGTATCGGACCGTGCTTTCAGGCGCAGGCGGATCCGTGGGGAGCAGGCTCTGTCCATGGGCCGGTTCTCTTCTGACAAGGGATCCCTGGGGAATCCTGCCCGTACTGTCTGCAGTCGTGCAGCTTGTGCCCCAGACGTATCCATATCTGGTCTTTTTTAAAAGCCTGGAACTGCCGAAGGCCCCGAAAGGGATGATGCTGTCCTCTGCTCTGATGATCTTTCTGATCTGTTTTCCGCTTCCGGCGGCGGCAGGTATCTATTATCTGACATCCGGGGTGTTTACTGCACTGGAGCAGGCGCTGCGAAACGGAATCCAGGTATACAGGCTTCGGACGGATCAGCAGCCGCCATCTTCAGAAAATCTTTCATAAAATATAAAGAAAATCTTCATTTTCCTTTGTTATAGTCATGACAGTAAAGAACGGCCTGTCAGATGGAGAGATATTGACTGTCCGGCAGACCAGGATATATGACAAAGGAGAACGAAATGTATTTATCAAGATTTTTGGGGATTGGAATGGACTGTCTGTCCAGCATGCTCATACTGGCTCCGGCCTCCCTGCTCATTTTAAAGCTGTCCGGAAGAAAGCTGAAAAGCCCGCACACGGTTCTGCTTCTTTTATACCTCTGCGTGCTGGCAGGCATCTATTCCGTGACCGGCCTTCCGGATATCCGCTACTGCAGCTTTGACTTTTCCTTTAATGTGATCCCCATGCTGGATCTCTTAAGCAGTCCTTCTCAGTATCTGCTCAACGTCCTGATGTTCGTTCCGGTTGGATTTCTGCTGCCGCTTCTGTGGGATGGTTATCAGGACTGGAAGCAGGTACTGGGATTCTGCTGTTTTCTGACCATATTTATTGAAATCGCACAGGTATTTACATTCCGTACGACGGATATTGACGACTTGATTACCAATCTTCTGGGCGCAGGGATCGGATATCTGCTGATCCGTCTGCCGGCAAAAAAGGGGAACTGGAATCTGCCTCCCGGCATCATGAATGACTATGAGGAGGGGCATGGGCAGTGGTCCTATCTGCTGCTGGTATTCCTTCAGCAGTTCTTTGTACAGCCGTACTGGTCCGCATTTTTCTGGGATACGCTTCTGTAAAAGAAGGAAATCTTTTAACTGCGGTTCACCCATGCCGGTTGTCTGTTCCAAGAATGTGAATGGTACGGTTGTCTGAAAAGATCATGTTCCATCCATGTGCCTGAAAGATCTGATATACAATGCGAAGCCCCATGATATGCGGGGCTTTTTCTGTTTCCGGAAGTTCGTTCACCAGGGTTTTTATGACAGTATCCGGAATTCCGCAGCCGTCATCCGAAACCTGGAAACAGACTCCGTCTTTTTCCGGATAAGCGGTGACGGTAACCGTACATCCGTCCGGATTGTGCCGGATGCTGTTGTGGATCAGGTTGGAGAAGGCGCGTGCCAGCAGGGCCTGATCGCCGTTCAGCGTGATCTGCTCCACGTCAGGATCTGTATACAGGTCGATCAGATGGCGTTCAGAGAGTCCCTGATTGTAAAAGTCGCTGACGACGGTCCGCAGAAGTCCGGCCGGATGGATCTTTGACAGCCGCAGGGGCTGCATGTCGTATTCCAGCCGGGAAGTCAGGTTCAGGTCCTCAATCAGCCGTTTGATCTTCAGGCTCTGCATCTCCATGACTTCTGCCAGATGCCGCTGTGCTTCGGACAGGGAAGCGTCTTCCTTCAGATCGGCCGCATATCCCATGATGAGAGAAAGCGGAGTCCGGATGTCGTGTGAAACGCCGTTGATCCAGGAAATCCGCGCCTCTTCCCGTTTGGCCAGACGTTCCCGCTGCCGGGTCAGGATGTCCGAGGTTCGGTTTAACTGTCCGGCAAGAAGTTCCGTCATTCCCTTCTCCGGCAGACGGATTGTTTTTTCTTCCGACAGTTGTTCCAGACCAACGGCGAGAACCCGGAGGGAACGGTAGAAACGCAGGCCGAACAGGATTACCATGAAGAAGACAAGAAACAGATTGAAAAAAAGAGTAACTGGAATCATCCATGCGATATAGCGGATCGCTTCGGCACGCTCTTTGACGTTGTATTTCCAGATGCTGCCCCGCGGCTGTGCAAGGACCAGAAGCCCCTGATCCGTAACCCATTCTGTGACCGGATAGTCGTCCAGATACCATCTGCTGAAAGAAGCGGTCTCGCTGACCGTATAGGAGTGGTTCAGACCGGCGGGAAGGTTCCAGTTCCACAGGACGGTTCCGTCATCCGAAAGAAGCATGGCCCATACATAACCGGCTTTCAGGTATTCGTATCCCTGCCCGCTGAGAGTGATGTTTCCATTTGAGGTTTCCAGTTCATCGGATATCCTGCGGATATCCGATGTGGAATGATTGGTTGAACGGATCAGACGGAATCCGCACATGACATAGAGAAACATGTTTAAAAACAACGTGATCAAAAGCATCAGCACGGCGCACAACAGATACCGCGCAAGTATTCTGGACAGGCTTTTCATGACAGTGCAGGTTTCTCCTTTATCAGTTTATATCCCAGTCCCCGCACAGTCAAAAGCCAGACCGGCGCGGAAGGGTTTTCTTCGATCTTTTCCCGCAGCCTTCGGATGTGGACCATAAGCGTATTCTCATAACCGTAATAATTCTCTCCCCAGACCGCATCGGAGAGAGCGTCAAAGGTAACGATATTTCCACGGTTTTCCTTCAGTTTTTTTAAAAGAGCAAGCTCTTTGGCCGTCAGTGAGGACTCCCCGTCCGGCGTGCGGACCACGCCGCTCTTAAGATGCACGGTTCGTTTTCCCAGAACCAGGACGTCATCTTCCTGTTTTCCCCGAAAAGAGGAAAAATAAGTCCGTTTTAAGACGGCAGTCAGGCGCAGGATCAGTTCGTCCGGAAGGAAAGGCTTGGTAATATAGTCGTCCGCACCCAGACCAAGTCCCAGAAGTCTGTCATTGTCTTCGTCCTTTGCAGAAAGAAACAGGACAGGAGCATCCGAAGTGAGCCGGAAATCGCGCATCAGAGAGAAGCCGTCCCCGTCCGGCAGCATAATATCGAGAATCACCATCTGCGGCGCATATTCGTCAAAGGAGCTGCGGGCGCTCCTGCAGTCGGATGCCGTTCTTACATTTCGAAAGCCCCGGCGCGCCAGAATGCTTTTGAGCATTTCCAGAATATCCGGCTGATCATCCACCAGCAGGATCCTGGCTTCATAGATATGTTCCATGGGATCAATCCCCCTTCGCCTTTTTCGCTTTTCTTTCTGATTATAAATCGTTTTTACCGGTATTTCACCTGATTATGCAAAATTTAAGGAAAATGTAAGGCGGACTTCAGGGAGGAGTAAGCAGGGAATGATATGGTATGGCAGTCAGGAAATTTCAGAGAAAGGAAAAAGGCATAAATATGAAGTACATGATTGAAACAAATGCGCTCAGTAAAAAATACGGTGAAAAATATTCTGTGAAGAATCTGAACCTGAAGGTGCGCCCCGGATGCGTATACGGCTTTCTGGGGCCGAACGGAGCCGGGAAGTCCACGACGATGAAGATGCTCCTTGGACTGGTAAAGCCTGCGTCCGGAGAGATTCAGATGTTCGGGAGTGAGATTCATGACCGGAACCGCATGGAGGTTTTGAAGCGTACGGGTTCTCTGATCGAGGCGCCGTCCTACTACGGGCACTTAAGCGGCAGGGAGAATCTGGAGATCGTACAGACCCTGAAGCAGGCTTCCCGGGAGGAAATTGACGAAGTGCTCCGTATCGTACGGCTGGAAGGGCAGCAGAAGAAAAAAGTACGGGAGTATTCTCTTGGTATGAAGCAGCGTCTGGGACTTGCGGCGGCGCTTCTTGGAAGGCCGAAGCTTCTTCTTCTCGACGAGCCGACCAACGGTCTGGATCCGGCGGGAATCCAGGAGATGCGGGAATTGATCTCAGATCTTCCAAAACACTATGGGATGACCGTCATGGTGTCCAGCCACCTGCTCAGCGAAATCGATCAGATGGCGACGGATGTGGGAATTATCGATAAAGGGAAGATGATCTATCAGGGAAGCCTTCAGAAGCTGCATGACAGGGCGAAGGGCAGCATTCGCATCCAGGTGCTGAATCAGGCGGCGGCGCTGCGGATTCTGGAGGAACATCACGAACCCTGCACGCTGGAGGACGGAGCGCTGATCTTCACAGAACGGGAAGCAGTCAGGACTGCGGAACTGGTATCTCTGCTGGCGGGGAACGGGGCGCAGGTCACAGGAGTGTCAGAGCAGCAGAAGAGTCTGGAGGACATTTTCCTTGCACTGACCGGAAAGCAGGTGAGTCTGTAATGTGGAGAGAATGGAAGACCGAATGGATGAAGGTGAGATACCGGAGGATCGGGCTGATCGTACTGGCGTTTCTGGGGCTGATCGTACTGTGGATTACATGGATCCTTTCCGGAAATGATATGGAACAGCTGCAGGATGGGTATGAGATGCTTTTTATGAATCTGCCGCTTATCGATACGATCCTGCTGCCGACCATGATCGCCATGCTGGGCAGCCGGCTCTGCGACACTGAAGTCAAGGGGGATACGCTGAAGCTTCTGTGCACGATGGAAAGGAAAGGGCGGCTGTTTGACATGAAGCTTCTGACAGGGGCGTTTTATCTGGCCGTCTTTGTGCTCCTGCAGACGGTGCAGATCTTTCTGACCGGCAGGCTGTATGGATTTCCGGGGACGGCAAAGCCGGTCTGGTACGTATATTTTGTGCTGCAGATCTATACGGTCAGTATGCTGATCCTTCTGCTTCAGGTGGTGCTGTCCTTCTTTTTTGAAAATCAGATCCTGCCGCTGGCAGCAGGACTGTTCGGCTCGTTTGTGGGGCTGTTTTCCTGGTTTTTCCCAAACGGAAACCCGTTCAAGCTTCTGTTTTTGTGGGCGTATTACTCAGAACTTGGTTTTATAGGGCAGGACTGGGATGCGGTAACAAGGATCAGCGCTTTTTATGACGTGCCGTTTCCGTTTCCCATGCTGTGTTTTGCCCTGGCGCTTCTGCTTATTGGGTATCTGGCGGGAAAACGGCTGTTTTTAAGAAAGGAGGTTTGATACGGGATGCTTCTGACCTGTGTAAAAATGGAACATAAAAAATTAAGACATTCAAATCTGTGGCTCGTATTTCTGGTCATCCCCCTGATCCCTACGGTCATGGGAACCGGCAATTACCTTCAGAATCTGGGGGTGCTGAAATCGGAATGGTATTCGCTCTGGACGCAGTGCTCCCTGTTTTATTCGAATTTTTTCTATGGGCCGCTGATCGGCCTGTACTGCGCCTACATCTGGCGGGTGGAGCACCTGAACCATAACTGGAACCAGCTTATGACCATGCCGGTACCTGTGTGGGCAGTGTTTCTCGGAAAGCTTTTCCTGGCTCTGGAGTGCACCGTATTCCTGCAGTTCTGGGTATGGGCGCTGTTCCTTGGGGCGGGCAGGTTCGCAGGGCTTGACGGCATGCCGCCTTTCGAAATCCTCGTCTGGCTTCTTCGGGGAAGCATCGGCGGTATGGGAATCGCGGCGCTGCAGCTTCTGCTTGCCATGGTTATCCGAAGCTTTGCAGTTCCCATTGCGCTGGCGCTTCTGGGAAGTATTGTGGGTTTTCTGCTCAGCAACGGAGGCTTCGGACTGTTCTGGCCCTATTCTCTGATGCTGATGGGGATGAACGCAAATAAAGATACAAATATGCTTGGAAATATCCTGGGATTCTGCATCAGTGCGGCTGTATTTCTTCTGGTGTTCACGGCGGCAGGTATCCGGTATCTGCAGAAAACGGATATCACAGCGTCATGATCTACGGGGTTATGGTCACATCGATAATGGCGTAGTCGGCGATTCCATACTGAGTCTCCACAGAGATCTGGCCGTATTGTGCCCGGGCCTCCATAACCGCTTTTACATGATTCAGGATGAGTTCCGCCCGACCCTCCGGACTGTGGGAAGTGACGTCGCAGACGATCTCAAAAGTGCGGATCCCGTCGGCGAGATACTGTTCGACGGCGGTCTGCGCTTCCTCATCGGAAGCGGCAAACGTACAGGGTTCTGAAAGGTAAGGAGCGATGGTCAGCCGGCGGTTTTCCTCCAGATACCGTTCGGAGGTGCAGGCCTTTAGAGAATCCGGGGATCCGGCCGTATGGTTTCCAAGAAGCGTCATGTCAGGAACCAGAAAATAATCATAGACCATGTTGGAACCGTCGGTTACCGGTTCGCCGTCCATCAGGGGATCGTCCCATGTTACGTCGATGTTATACCACTCCCCGTCCACCCGGACCTGATTCCATGCATGGTTCTGGACTCCCGTACCGTCGTCCGCCGTGCCGTACACAAGCGCATTCTCGATGCCGCTTCGGTCGCAGAGCAGGGAAAACGCCCTGGCGTATCCTTCGCAGACGGCAGAGTGCAGAAAGAGCGCCCCTTCTGCCGTAAAGGCGGTGTCCGGAAGGGTTCCGGCGGCCAGATTGTCATAATCATAGTCCACATGGATGACCAGATAGTCGTGGATCGCCTTGACCTTTTCATACTCGGACATGCCGGGAGTGACGATTCCGTTTAGAAGCACGGTTATGTCGTCAGAGACTTCCGGAGGGCTGTCGGCTGCTTCTGATTCCCCGGAGTCAGTTTCAGCAGGAACCCGGTCCGGTTCTTCTGTGTGATCTTGTGAAATGCTCTGTCCTTCTTCGCTGTCTCCGGCGGCATCAGAAGCAGTTCCTTTGTCCTGCACATTGATTTCTTCCGTCTGTTTTCCGCTTTGTTCCGCCTCCATGGCGGGCGTTTCAAAAAGTCCGGATGGAAACCGGTCCTGGAATACTTCTCCTGAGCAGCCGGTCAGAACCAGACACAGGGCGGCTGACAGTATGCATGTCTTTTTCATCGTCATTTTCTTCTCCAATCCTGATACTTTTATAAACAGCAGGCAATATGCTGATTCCGGATATGCAGATTATAACTCAAATCTACCGTATTGAAAATGAAATTTTTGCATGTCATTTACCAGTTGAGTTTATTCTGCAAAAGGGATATACTGTTTATATGTGATAAAAGAGATATATTTGTAAGAGAGGAGTACTTCCATGGCATCCGCTTTGGCAAAAACAAAAATCTGTACAGAAGAAGATTATAACAATCTGCCGGAAAATGTTCGGGCGGAGCTGATTGGCGGACAGCTGTACTACATGTCAGCCCCGGGCCGGATCCATCAGAAAATACTTGGATTTTTATATAACAGGATTGCCAATTATATCAACTCCGGATCCGGTCCCTGTGAAGTCTATCCGGCTCCTTTTGCGGTTAAGCTGTTTGACAACAGAGGCGATACCGTTGAACCGGATATCAGTGTGATCTGTGATCCGGACAGGCTGACAGACCGGGGATGTTCCGGCGCGCCGGACTGGATTATTGAGATTGTTTCTCCCGGTAATTCAGCTTATGACTACGTTCGGAAGTTAAATCTGTATATAGATGCGGGAGTCAGGGAGTACTGGATCGTGAATTCGGAGAAAAAGAAAGTGGTGGTATATCATCTGGAAGACTCTGATTTCGACATGGATGCTTATACCTTTGAGGACAGAGTCAAAGTTCATATTTATGATGATTTCGGGATTGATTTCAAGGAGTTGAACTTATAGTCCGTCCTGCAAAAACGGGAGAAAGAATATGACTGCATTAAGCCGGAAAAAGGATCTGACCAGCGGTCCGATCACACAGACCATGCTGCTTTTCGCGCTTCCCATGATTCTGGGGAATCTTCTGCAGCAGCTTTACAATATTGCGGATACCCTCATTGTCGGGCAGTTTCTGGGAGCGGGAGCGCTGGCGGCCGTTGGCTCATCCTATACGCTGATGACATTTCTGACCTCCATCCTTCTGGGACTCTGCATGGGGAGCGGCGCCGTATTTTCCATCCGCTGCGGGGAGAGGAACGCACAGGGGCTTAAGGAAAGCATTCTGCATTCTTTTCTGATGATCGCCGCTTTGGCGTTGGTTCTGAATACAGCGGTATTTCTGCTGATTGATCCGATCCTGCGCTTTCTGAAGGTGCCTGCGGAAATCTATGACATGATGCGGGAATATCTGTGGATCATTTTCCTGGGGATTTTTGCAACCTTTCTGTATAATTTTTTTGCGTCGCTTTTAAGAGCGGTGGGTAACTCCGTGATACCGCTGTTTTTCCTGGGAGTCTGTGCGGTTTTGAATATCGTTCTGGATCTGGTCTTTGTGATTCAGTTTCACTGGGGCGTTGCCGGAGCGGCGGCGGCGACGGTCATCTCCCAGTACGTGTCCGGAATCGGACTTTTGGTCTACACCTTTCTGAACTGTCCGGAATACCGGGTTCTGCCGGGGCGCATCCCTCTGAGACGGCAGGTATTCGGGGAACTGGCGCAGTTTTCTTTTCTGACCTGCCTGCAGCAGTCGGTGATGAATCTGGGAATCCTGCTGGTACAGGGACTGGTCAACAGCTTCGGGACTGTGGTTATGGCAGCGTTTGCGGCAGCCGTCAAGATCGATTCCTTTGCCTATATGCCGGTGCAGGATTTTGGAAATGCGTTTTCCACCTTTACGGCGCAGAATTACGGGGCGGGAGAGAAGGAGAGGATCCGGGCCGGGATCCGAAGCGCAGTCGCCTGCTCCTTTCTGTTCTGCATCTGCATCAGCCTTGGAGTCTTCTTGTTTGCCGAACCTTTGATGCTGCTCTTTGTAAAACCGGAGGAGACGCAGATCCTTGCGGTCGGCGTGCAGTATCTCCGTATTGAAGGGGCCTTTTACTGCGGCATCGGCTGCCTGTTTCTGCTCTATGGTTTTTACCGGGCAGTGGAGCGTCCGGGCATGTCGGTAGTGCTGACTGTTATATCCCTTGGCACCCGCGTGGCGCTGGCGTATCTCCTGTCTGCGATTCCTGCCATAGGAGTCGTGGGGATCTGGTGGTCGGTTCCGATCGGATGGTTTCTGGCGGATGCAGTCGGTTTTTTCTGCTTAAAAAGTGAAATCAGAGGGAAATAAAAACCACAGCATTCTTCCCTTGCGAAAATATCTTCAGCGGGGTAAAATGTAGAAAACAACAGTTTGGAGGAGTATTCATATGAAAGTAATTGCAACAGACAGAGCGCCGGGAGCAATCGGTCCGTATTCTCAAGGGTATGAAGTCAACGGTTTTATCTACACATCCGGGCAGATTCCGGTAGATCCTGCCACGGGGAACATTCCGGAGGGCATCAGCGCTCAGGCGGAGCAGAGCTGTAAAAACGTAGGCGCGATTCTGGAGGCGGCAGGCGTCGGCTTTGAAAACGTAATTAAGACGACCTGTTTTCTGGCGGATATGGGAGATTTTGCCGCATTCAATGAAGCCTATGCAAAATATTTTGTGTCGAAGCCGGCAAGAAGTTGCGTGGCGGTAAAAGAACTGCCGAAAGGGGTTCTCTGCGAGGTAGAAGCAGTCGCCGTATCCTGACGGCTGCAGAAAGGAGTATCCCATGCCGTTTCTTAAGAAGCAGTCGTACAGTTCCGAAGATTACTGGAAGCTTCCGGATGGAGAAAGGGCCGAACTGATCGGCGGGAAATTGTATTCCATGGCTCCGCCGAATTTCCTGCATCAAAAGCTGGTTATGGAGATTTCCGGAACGATCAGAGAATATGTCAAATCGCATGGAGGAACCTGCGAAGTCATTCCTGCGCCTTTTGCCGTTAACCTGGACGCAGAGGACAGAGACTGGGTAGAACCGGATATCTCGGTCATCTGCGATAAGCGCAAACTGGATGACAGAGGCTGCAGCGGGGCGCCTGACTGGGTGATCGAGATCGTATCTCCTTCCAGCCGGAAGCATGATTATTCTACAAAGAATGCGCTCTATACGGAAGCCGGAGTCCGGGAGTACTGGATTGTTGATCCTGCGAAGGAACGGATCACCGTATATTATTATGAAGAAGACGCAGCGCCTTTTCTGTATACGTTTGACATGTCTGTGGCATGCGGCATATTTCCGGATTTGAAAATTTCCGTCGAGGAGCTTTTAAAAGAACCCTGACCGGATGAAAAAACATTTTTATACTGTGGACGAGTTTCAGACCAGTTTCTGGAACCCGTCCATTTTTTTGTAATGCGCGGTCTGCCTTTCCTGAATTTTATCACGGAGAGATTCTGAAAAGCATTCTTGCTTCCTGGGGGGAGGAATGAGTTATCTGATTTCGGATAAAGAGATACAGACTCCATACAGTATGATCGTGGCGGGAAAGACGGACGGAAGCCGTACTCTTTTTAACTTTCTGGGCAGGAAGAGCGAGGCCGTATGGCCTGTTCCCGCAGAAGCGCCGGACGTGATCCTGACAGACGGACATGAAGAGAAGATCAGTTTGGGGCTTTCCGACTGGAACGGGTGTCTGGAAGCCTGTTCAGCTTTTTGTCGAAAGTGAAAACTGTTTCGCCGTTTAATGAGTGGTAGGCGACCAGCAGGCAGTCAACAAAGTCAGGTGATGTACTGGAAAACAGGTTTATCGCATGGACGACACATTCGGAATTTTCAATTCGGATAATGTCAGACAGCCCGCGGATGATAGATTTGATTTTTCTTTCGGAGTAGAATATACACTTTTCAGCACATAGACAACTTCTGCAATGACCTCCGGCTTTGTGTATGCACCGGAGGCGATGACATCCGCAGCACATTGAGCCATTTCGACATTATCATTCAATACAAATCTTAAAATCACATTAGTGTCTATCAGTTGCATATTTTTCCGCAATAGCACGTTCAAAAGCCCCCTCCTCTTGTTCTGTCAATGCCGGATTTGCATATTCGTGAGCAATTCCGAGCATGGACTGTATAGTCTCTTTTTTTACAGCTGCGGGTTCGGACGGCGATTCATAAGTGTCTGAATCTATGAATCGTATAAATGCATAGACGATCTCGATTTTATCATTCGGCATAGTTTCCAACAATCCGATTGTTTTCTCCAAAGTTGACATGGACGTTCCTCCTTTTAGATTTTATATTACTGAATCTTAATAATTATATGCTTTAGGGCAAAGCATCTGTTTTTCTTTTACGCCATAAGAGGCTGCTTTATACATGGTCACAGTACCGTCAACATTGTCGCCCTCATACTGAACAACCTCAAGTTTATACGTTCCGGTGGAAAGGGAATCTCCGGACGTTTTTCCATGGTCATCCAGACTTCGCTTTTCCTGACTGCGTTTTTCGCGCTCAAGGATGGCTTCGGGGTTACCGCGGTTAAAAGCGGCCTTCAGATAAGGGAGCCGTTCAGAAGCAATAAAGCCGAAGGAAAGTATGGTTTCGTGCCGGGAAATGCCCTCAATACGGCGTGATTCCACCAATGAGCAGTAGTATCCGTCTTTCTTCTCACGGTTATCTGGTACGGCATGGATGAACGCCTTGAAAGCCTCCTTTCTTGACTATATAGTGTAGATATAACATAGATGCCAGAATGAATCAAGGACCATTAGTTGAAAAATCCAAGAATCAGCCCCTCTTTTTTGCATCTGTGCTGTGCCGGTGCGCTTTACAGCAGGAACTGTCAATACTCACATCCTGCATGTCGGTATCTTCGGAAAGGATTAAAAGTAAATCCTAAATGTGAAAAATTTTGCGGTGCCATTTACAGTGACAATACAGTGACATTTTTAAAGACATTTACTTTAAAATGTGATAAAATGAGCGTTAGCGAGACATAGGGGGCTTTGCACGCTTTTGGCGAGTGTAGAATGCCGATCATGCCAGAGGCATGATATGCTACATTAAGAGGGAGGTACAACAGACAATGAATTTAGGAAAAGAATCGGAAACATTGGAATTCAAAAAAACTACCGGCGAATTGAAAGAGGCTATGATTTCGATTTCTTCTATTCTAAATAAGCATGGAGTTGGAACTTTATACTTTGGCGTGAAGCCGAATGGGGATGTGGTTGGACAGGATGTGTCTGAATCATCACTTCGGGATGTGTCCAGATTTGTATATGAATTCATAAAACCACAGATATATCCTATGATACAGGAAGAGGTTCTGGATGATCGGCATGTGATCAGGGTAGAGTTTCATGGGGAGGATTATCCTTATTCTGCTGCGGGAAGATATTATCTGAGGACAGCGGATGAGGATCGGGAAGTAACACCTGCAGAACTCAGGCAGTTCTTTATAGCAAATGAATATAAGGAAAAATGGGAGAAAACAAAATCACAATGTCTCGCAAAGCAGGTTGATAAAGCAACTGTAAAAACCTTTTGCGAAAGGGCAGTTTCCGCAGGACGCTTAGTAGATGGAAGATATACAGTACAGACCGTGTTAAAAAGGTTCGGATTTGTGGATGGAGACTATTTGACCAATGCCGGGAATGTTTTGTTTGGGAATTCGCATCCAGTGACTTTAAAAGCAGCCGTTTTTGCAACGGATGAAAAACTTACATTTTTGGATATGCAGATGTATGAGGACAATATTTTAAACCTTCTTGGAATAGCGGAAAAATATATTTTGAAAAACATAAATTGGAAAAGTGAGATTATTGGTATGGAGAGGGAGGAAATCCCGGAAATTCCAGTTGCGGCTGTGAGGGAGATTTTAGCGAACAGTTATGCCCATGCGGTGTATAATGGCAGCACATATCATGAAATCTGCGTACACCCGGGTAAAGTTACCATATACAGTCCGGGATCTTTTGCGAGTACATATAGTCCGGAAGATTATATCAACAAGAACCTACAGTCTTCTATACGGAATGCCGTGATTTCAAAAATTTTGTACTTGAATAAGTCAATTGAACAGTTTGGAAGTGGATTTAAGCGTATTAATAGTTTGTGTAAGGATGCGGGGGTAAAGTACTCATATGAATTTGCAGACAATGGATTTACATTTGTCTTTTACAGAAAAACAAAAAATGTTTCTGCACGTCAGAATGGAAATGAAATGGATGGCACTGTAAATGGCATTGCAGGTGTCACTGTAAATATTTCTATGAATAAAAATGAGCAGGCGGTATATTGTCTGCTTGAAAAGAATCCTTATTACACAAGACAGGAACTGGCAGACGCTACATCAAAATCATTGAGGACAATCCAACGGACATTGGATTCTTTACGAAAGAAAGAGTTAATAGAAAGAATTGGGAGCGACAAATCAGGATATTGGGAGGTTAAAAATTAATAAAAATTCAAGAGAAGAAGGAAGTTGACAAAAGAACAAATGTTCGATGCAATAAATATGGGTTCGCTACCAAAGACTATATTATGTTAAACAGATAAACTAATCTCAAGGTTTGGTCAGTTTGACTTTCCCTTAGCTGGCCTTCAATAGAGCGGTCTCGGAAACTCAATAACGAACAGGCTGGTAAGAATCCCAAAGCAGGAAACATGGTGAAGGAATTCCATGGCCTTATCGGTATCGAAAAGGCGGAGTTTCTGCCAGGGTTCCCAAAGCTCCGTATGGAGCCGGTTCCTTTCAGAGGAATCGAAATGGGATTTGGATTCGGTGAGAAAGTACTTGTAATCATGCATGGACTGCCAGTACTTGATCATAGTAATACTGAGATAAATAAAACTGAAAAAGTGATACTGATCTATCCATCCCCCTACCCCCTCAGCAGCTTCTTTCCCTGCCGGTAAACGCGCTCCGCGCAGGATTGGACGAGATGGAAAGTTACCGCGAGTTGATTTTAGAAAATATCGACTATGACATTCTTCTGGAACGGAACCTCTGGGACAAGGACTTGCTGGACGGCTATGTGGAACTGATATTTGAAATATCGGAGGCGAACAGGAAAGCGAAGTGCCTGGAGATCAAGGCGTATGACTGTATGATGCGGTTCGAGAAGGCATTTACTTCCCTGGAATCCATTGGTAACGCCTGTGATTTTATGGAGCTGTGTCAACGGCATGTGATGTGGATCTGGCTCAGAACAGGGCTACGATCGAGGCGATCGGAAGCCAGATCTCGATCCCGACCAGAGAGGAAATAGAAAGAGCTTTGATAAAAGGCTGAATCTGACGGGGCGCTGCAAAACATCCTGCCTGAATCCGCAGGCAGGAATGTGTTTTGCAGCGCCCCGTTTGTTATGATCAGATCAGCTTTTGAAGATCTTCCAGATCTTTTCCGGTTAATTTTTTGCCGCCGGTGAAAGCGCAGACCAGGTTGGCAATGGAATTATCAAAGGATTCGGCCACCAGCTTCTTAATGTGCTCCTGCATGTATTCTTCCTTCGTGCAGGAAGGAAAATACAGATAGGACCGTGCAAACCGTTTGTCAATGCGGACCAGTCCGGCTTTTTCCAGATGGGACAGGTAGGTGCCGATGGTCTGCTGTTTCCAGTTCTTATTCAGTTTTTCATTCAGGTAATCCATGGTCTCCCTCAGAGACAGGGGCTCTTCGAGCTGCCACAGTAATTCCATGATTTTCTTTTCCGTATCGGACAGGCTGTAGTAATCTTTCATATGAAAGTGCTCCTTTCTTTCTGGAGATTTGTGGAAGTCTGTTCCATGCATAAACAGGTGAATTGCAGGGTTATATAACAGTTCCCGCCGCAGACTGATCGGTTAATGGGGGCATTTGTTATAATGGATGGTGCGGATCTCGTCGCCGATTTTTATATTACCGCAATGTTCGCATTTCCATGCCTGAGACTCTGTAATGTTGCAGCCGCCTTTACCATCAGCAATATGTCGGGTTACGGTGATTGCGATCCAGTCATGATGGGAACAGGAGTTGAGAACAACTGTATCTTCCGACAAGGGGTATACGTTTCCATTGCTGTCTGTATAGTAATAATCATATGGAAGTTCTGCCGTGTCATCTGTGTGGTCTTCTTCCGCTGTGATTATATAATAATCTCCAAATTGATCATCTCTATCTTCCATGACGTCCGGCGGTGCGTATGCAAATGCAGTGATCGTTCCGGATGTTCCAAGGACCAGCGCTAAAAGCAGTGCAGGAATCAGTTTTTTCTTTTTCTTGTTTTTCATTTCAGATATCCTCCTTTTTAATACAGCGGCGTCTTCGCTTAAATGTGCAGAGAATGGAAGGGATGGGCAGGAAATATCGGTATCTGCCGCACAGAACAGAATCATGCGGCAGTATTGCCTGCTTTGTTCTGGTTCCATATCCTTTGTGACAATCTCATCACACATCATCTCGCAGAGATTGCATAATTCCTGAAACCAGAGATATATCATGGGGTTAAACCAGTGTACAGCCCGAACCAGCAAACTAATATATTTTATATGTAAATGGTGATATTTGATATGTGTCAGTTCATGTTTTAGTATGAGACAAAGGGTCTTTTCGTCCATAGCGCCATAAGACGCAGGAAACAGAATGACTGGTGAAAATGCGCCCCATGTAACGGGACTTGTACAGCCGCTGGAGCATAGAAGCCGGACTTTTTTTCGGATCTTCAATTGTGCGCTGGTCTTATGCAGCAGTTCCATCCACCGTTCGGGAGCCTGTTCTGCGGCAATGGATGTATAAGCTCTTTTGGCCCTTCTATAATTGCGAAAAGTCCTGAGAATGAGGAGCAGCGAGAGGATTCCGCTAAATCCGATGAGGCCCCATATGTACAGAATTCTGGGAGCAATCTGAAATTTATCGCCATAATATACGATTAAATAAGAGTTATCCACGCCGATTTTGGCTTGTAGATTAAAGGTTTCCTTAATCACAGGCTGAGAACGAAGCAGAAGAAGAAATCGATTTTTCACTAAAGGAAGCGGAAACAGATAGAAAAATATACACATGCATAAAACATAATACCGCCAGCGAACCGGAAAATGCCGGCGAGCAAGGGGGTACAGAATAATGTATGCAAAAAAGATAACCGTACCGGACAGGGACATGGTCAATAAAAAGTTTCTGAACATAGCAAAGTTTCCTTAATAAAGTATGATTTTGAATCTATTGTAATGTATGTCTGGTTTTTAGTCAATATAAAATAGTATATAAAATTCTATATTAAAAAATAAACTATAAAATATAATTTAATGATTATTGTTTTGAATTATATGACGATATATAAAGAAGGTGAAAACAGAAGGGAGGGACGAAATACAACTATATATAAGAATAACTACTACAAGGAGGTGTGAAACATTAAAAAAGAAGAGTGTTTTTGAAAAATTTTAACGTCAATGCCAATAAAACACAGGAGGAAAAGTTATGAAATTTAGAAAAATGATAAGCAGTTTATGTGCTGTGTCACTTGTTTTTGCAATTAATGTTACATCTGTGACGGCTGCAGAAGAAGGTATTGTTGATTCTGGTAATACTGTATCAGAGAATGCTCTGGAAGAAATGACCGAAGCAGAAATAGATACAGGAGATGATAAGATAACAGTGGAGGAGAATGCGGAAGACAATACTGATGCTGCAGAGGAAAATGCGGAGGAAGATATTGCTGAGATCGAGGAAAGTCCTGAAAACGAAACATCTGTAATCGGGGAGAAGGAAGAGGAGACTGCATCGACAGAAGATGTAGTTGAAGAAGAAAGTAATGTTTCAGAGGAAAATCCGGAAAAAGGAACAGATGTCCCGGTGGAAGACATAATTGATCTGCCGGATAATACAGATCTTTTGCCGGCAGATATGTCGCTTCAACAAATAGATACAACAGAAGGAGTATCTGAGTCAGAGCTGCCGGAATTACCGGAAATGTCATCAATAGAAAGTCCTGAAACCGTTGAACTTCAATCTTCTGTTGTTGTCCCGGTCAGTTTGAACAGTGGAACATTTATGGCCGAAATAAATGAAAAGGGACGAAGTGCGGACAGTGTGACACAGCAGTTTACAGATTATATTACATCTGCTGATGATCAGAAATACATTACGTTTGGGATGACGCAGGGACAAATTCTGAATGTGACTTTATCCAATCCTGCAAATGATGAACTGAATTATGATTTGATACTGGCTAAAGTATCAGAAGATGGCGTGGCGACAGGATTGAAAAGCTCGCGCTTGGAACTTATGTGAACCAGCAGACCGGAAAAACGGTTGATGAGGGGATCTCTTATATTCATACCGATGCAGAGGCTGGCGCTTATGCTGTTTTTGTGGTATCATCTTCTGGAAGCAGCACAACAGAGAGCTTTACTCTAACTGTAAGTATTGATGAAGCAGGTTCTTATGATGGCGATGAACCCAATGACAGTCCGTTTGAAGCGACAGTTGTTTCCGGTAACACGGTAAATGCGTCTCTGCATGTAGTCAATGATCAGGACTGGTATGCGGTTCAAGTGGGCGAGACTGGCATCTATTCTGCGGAAGCTGGATCCGGCACTGCAGAAATTTACTATGCTGTTACCGGAAACAAGATGGTATTGGCACCAAAGTTCGGATTGTTTAATTATCACCTGGAGGCTGGCATAACATATTATGTTAAGGTGTTTTCGGACAAAACACTGGATCAATTTGCATCTGCGGATTATACGCTGAAGCTGGAGTATCTGACACGGTATGAAACCATGGAAACTGCGTTCGATTATGGTTCATGGGAAGACTCAAGAATGATGTTTCCGGATACGGTCCCGATTGGGCAGCAGACCGCGTATTATAAGTTTACTATAGACCCGGAAGACCATGCATATGCGAATCTTACGATATATGAGTCTGATAAAGTATTTATAGGAGTTTTGAATTCTGCAGGAAAGCTGCTCCAGTATGCGTCCGTTAATATGCCGGATATTCCGGACAATGGAATTATTACAAGAAGGTCTGGAAGAAAGTATCTGGTTGCCGACATGGACGGAAGCACGATTGGAACGGTCGGATATATTATGGTGCTCAAGGCGGACAGGACCGATTTATATTCAGATCCTTCTCTGGACAATAGAATCGCAACAGGATATAATACTTTTTCATTTTCCGGAACGGCGCAAAATTCGGGAGGAGGGCTGTCAAGCGCAATAACATTGAACTTATCCAACAACTCCAGTATTCCCCCATATGCGTATGTTGCAGATATTTATACAGAAGGGATTATTTCTTCCAGAGTGCTGGATGTGAACCACTGGTTAAATCCGGGTGGGGCCGGTTGGATAAAAGCCACTTCCGGATTGATTGAAGATGGTCAATTCCGGGATATTGACACTACTTATGGTATCATTGCTGCAAGGCAGTCATGGCAGTTTGCGTATTACCAGACAGCGCTGCAGAGAACGACCATGAGCAGAGTAAAAATGAAAATGGAATGGAAATATGATATAAACATGACTAATTATGAATCATATCAGTAAATATTCTGTAAAACTGTGTTACGGGAAGTTTTTGATGGAACTTCCCGTAACCGGAATGGAGGCAAATTCATGAACATAAAACCAACCACATATTCCCCGGCATTACAGACTAGGAACTGTACAGCATCCAGGCGCGGCACCGCCGCCGGTTCACAGTCCAAAACTGTCGGAAGCGCAGCATGCAGTCAGGATACGGTTACTATTTCCGCCCGGACAGGAGCGAAAGCGGTCAGTACAAAAAGAGCAGCAGATTCAGAACGTGTTCAGACCGATCTGGAGCATACCGCCGCAGGCAGGACCATGCTTCCCGATCATGTGAATCTGTCATCGTTTGCAGAGAGAGTGAACCGCTACCGGAGCACCATTGAGGATTACTATGCGAAAAGGAATGAGGAGAATAAAAAATTTCCTGATCCTCAGAAGCATATCTGGAGAAAATACTGGGACAGGAATTATAAGTATTATGAAAAGGGGCTGACTGAATCGGAGCGGGAATGGTCATGTAAACAGGAATGGGCGGCATCCGGCGGGCATCAGGTGTCTTTATCTCCCTATGATCCGGCGATTCTGAAGGCGTTCGGAGGCCCAGGCAACGGCAGCTTTCCCCTTGACGATGCGCTGAATGCCCGCAAAACCATGAATGAGGCTCTGAACCGGATTTTTAAAGAGAATGGGATTGTGGTTCCGGACGGGGCGGATCTGCGTTTTACGATTGATCCCTATGATTGTCAGATTAAAGTAAGCGGTGCAGATGAGAAACTGACGGAAAAGATCGAAGCTGCTCTGAATACGGGGAATAATGGATATAACCTGTATTCGCACATTTCCTGGAGCAATCCGGGCCATTACGGCATTTCGGAGGAGCCGCCTCAGTACAGCAGGGGAAATCCCTGGAAAACGTCGCTGTTTCTTGCCGTAAAAGAATCAACGGGTTACGATCTGCGGGAACTGGAAAGAAAAGACGGGCAGTTTCTGACCCCGGACGGAGAGAACGTGTGGGATCTTCTGGATGACAAATACAAAATCGATTCCCATTTTTATACATACCGACTGCTGGCCGGATACGGATGGGATTGTGTAGAGGATCAGGATCTGTCCATTGGATATAAAGAAGGTTCCCTGTATGATCTGGATACCGCATATGGATATGGTTCGGGACAGACCGCCTGGATCGATCAGAGAAGGGAAGAGGACGAGGCGGATCAGAGAAAATATATGAAGGAGCGGGAAGAAACTCTGCGCCGGGAAGAATCCATGCCCAACCGGTATGAGCGGGCATTTGCGTCTCAGTATAACCCGGACGGCACAAGAGTTAATGCAGCGCCGGACGGCAGCTATGCCGGACTGTTTCCGGAAGAGAACCAGAGCGGAGGCCAGGTCAGTCTGTTCGACTATATGAATCAGGGAAAGACGGGGTCCGGCCTGATCGGTGAAATATTGAAAAACGGCGTTACTGCGCCAAATTCCATCTCGGCGATGCTGATGGCGCAGATGAGCAGCGCATTAAAGAGCGGAAAGGGAGCGCTTGCAGGCGGAATGTTGGGGACGCCGGGTGCAGTAGTAAGAAGGACAGGTCTCAACAGGAGAGTGTAAAAGGACAGGAAGATTTATGTGGAAAAAAAGAGCGGCACAAAAATTATATTTTGACAAAGGAAAAATACTGATGCTTATTCTTCTTGAGAGTAAAAAGTTTATATGCTTAATAAGCCGGTAAATCCTCACAGATCTTTGACTGTTCCTGCAGTTCCTGAATTAATCGTGTTATACATAATTCCGGGTTTTGCCCCATAAGTCGAAAAATATGTTTTCGAAAATAATGCATCATGGTGCCTTCTGACACTTTTCCTTTTGACGGCATACGCTGATAACGGATCTGTTCCGAACAGAATTTTCGGATTTCTGACAGATTTTTTCATTCCGGGAATGCGACGTTTATTCCGTTTTTTTCATTGAACAGGTCAGATAATATGACGGAAAAATCGTTTTGCAGAAAACTGTCTCCAAAAACAGATTCGAATGAATCAGGAGAATCTGATTCAGAAACAGTTATATTTACACCAAACTTATCTTTGGCAAACTCAAGAAATTCCTGTGACATTTTATCCATAATAAAGACCTCCATGTATCTTATGGATTTTACGTTTTAGTTTTATATGTGGCAGGACCGCAATTTGAAAACGGTCCTGCCCGAAAGGGTTTCCTGTTTCTGGCATTATACCGAAATAACAGTGTTTCGTCAATCGGAGATCCCGGAACTTATGCCTTCACATCATTGGGAGATTCTTTGCCGCTTTCGAATGCCCGTACATTTTCCAGCGTGGTCTGTGCAATGGCGGCCAGAGCTTCCCTTGTGAAGAATCCCTGATGGGATGTGATCATCACATTGGGGAAGGACAGAAGCCTTGCGGTAACGGAATGCTCCAGAATCTCGTTCGACCGGTCCTCGAACACGTTCGGCGCTTCTTCCTCGTAGACGTCCAGCCCCACGCCAAAGAATTTGTGGGCCCGGATTCCTTCGATCAGGTCATCAGTGTCTACCAGCGCTCCCCGGGACGTATTGACCAGGATCACGCCGTCCTTCATTTTCCGGATCGTTTCCCGGTTGATGATATGATAGGTATTATCCATCAGCGGGCAGTGCAGGGAGATCAGGTCGCTCCTGGAAAGCAGATCATCAAGTGCTACATATTCTGCAATATCCGTAAGCGACGGATTCTCATATACATCATAGGCAATCACCTTCATGCCGAATCCGTGGCAGATGCGCACCATGGCGGCTCCGATCTTGCCGGTGCCGATGATGCCAGCCGTTTTCTGATAAAAATTGAATCCCATCAGACTCCCGAGGCTGAAGTCATTTTCCCGGACTTTAATATAGGATTTGTGAAGCCGCCGGTTGACGGTCAGGGCAAGTCCCATGGCATGCTCTGCCACGGCTTCCGGCGAATATCCGGGTACGCGCAGGATGCGGATTCCCAGCTTCTTTACCGTGACAAGGTCAACGTTGTTAAAGCCCGCACAGCGCATCAGAATCAGGCGGATGCCGTTCTGGTGCAGAATCTCCACGGTCTCCGTCCAGATTTCCGAGTTTACGAATGCGCATACTGCATCATACCCGTGGGACAGCTCGGCCGTATTTCTTGTCAGATCCGCTTTTAAAAATTTTACTTCGATATCCGGATATTTTTCCAGCTCCTGGGTGAAAGACTCCCGGTCATAGCTTTTCGTATCATAGAACAGAATCTTCATATTAAATATCTCCTCACATTTAGAAATCGTATTGCTTATATCCTGTCCAATATGAGAGAAATTTATAGAAGCTTCATAAAATTTTATTGATTCCGGTAAATTTTAAATACCGTCCGAAGCCGCATCCCCTTCCTCATCTCTTTCGTCGTTGAATCCTGCCCGGATCGGCACTCCGTTCACTTCCACATAGTCATCAATCTGAATCATCAGATAGGACAGTCCGTCAATCACCTTCGTTTCCACAAGCGCGGCCTTCTCCGGACTTACCTTGACGATTACGTCCGGCGTCCGGACCTCCAGAGACTTCGTGCTGGTCAGATTGGTGGCAAGAAATTCCGTCTTTTCTCCTGCCGTCTGATCAAAACGTTCTTCAAACTGTTCCATGACCTCTTCCGGAGCCCCGCTGTGCATCAGCAGATTTCTGACCTCGGGTTTTGACAGGATCGGCGCTTCCGGCAGGTCCTTCTTTTCCTCGATCAGCTCGTTCAGATTTTCATGGATACTGACAACGGTCTCATAGTCGCAGGCATCTCCAAGAGTTTCAGAAAGGAGTTCTCCGAATGTTTCTTTCTGTTCCTTTGCAGACAGCGGCGCCTCGCAGCCGAAGACCTCTTCCATCAGGAGCGGCTGAAGGATTTCCGGGTTTTTCGTATAGTAGAGCATGCTGTGCAGATCGGTACTGCGGTCATTGAAAGCAGGGAATAAAAATCCGGCGGCCGGCACGTCCACGATCCAGTCACGTACCCGGTCCTCAATGCTGTTTTTCTCCGCATTATAACAGAGTCCTGCTTTGGACAGTTTGACCGGGCAGATGCTGCAGAGCAGATATTCATATACGTCGTCGGAGGCGTCAAACATTTCCATGCCGTCTCTGGCTCTGTTCGGGATATCATAGGCCGCATGGATCAGGATGATATAGTAGTTTTCCCCGTATGTATAATTTTCGATGATCTTCTGGTAGAATTCCTCCACCAGAAGATCATCCGTAAGGCGGCTGTTCCGAAGCTTTAAAAGCCATGCCTGCGTGCCGTCGGGCATCTCCTGATTCAGCGGGAATTCCAGATTGATCAGATTCCGGCCGGGCGTTCCGGAGAGCGTCTTCCTGAAAATCTCAAAATATTTAAACATTTCTTCTTCAGGGAGAGAGAGGAATGCTTCCTTAAGCTCTGTGCGGATCTGCTTTTCCGCATCCACGTAGCATCCGCAGATGCGGGTGACGGCGCAGTTTTCAGTGGTAAACTGTTTCCTGATCTCAAGTGTTTCTTTTTTATTCATAATATGTTTTCCTCGCCTTTGCTGGTTTCATGCCGGCCACAACGATCCGGCCTGCGTCTGCGAAAATGAAATGCAGACAGCAACTTTATTTTATCATAAAAGAGGGGATTGATAAAGAGAAAGAACGGCTGTTCCGTCAGAATGACCAGTAACATTTGCACTTTTCCGTGAAAAGGCCACACATCCCATACAGAGTTGTCCGTTTATACAAAGGTTCCGGAAAATGTTTGTGGGAAGCCCATATGGTCAAATCCTGGAAAAGGGGGTATACTCGTAGACAGATCAAGACAAGAGTATCAGATATGAAAGGAGCCCGACATGGCAAGTATTTCTTTAAAGAACATTTGTAAAAAATATCCGAATGGATTCGAAGCGGTAAAGAACTTCAATATGGAGATCGAAGACAAGGAGTTCATCATCTTCGTAGGACCGTCCGGATGCGGTAAATCCACTACGCTTCGTATGGTGGCAGGCCTGGAGGACATCAGCTCCGGCGATCTGCTCATCGATGGACGCAGAGTCAACGACGTGGAGCCGAAGGACCGCGATATCGCAATGGTATTCCAGAACTACGCTCTGTATCCGCATATGACGGTATATGACAATATGGCGTTCGCACTGAAGCTTCGCAAGACGCCGAAGGATGAGATCGACAGGATGGTGCGCGATGCGGCGAGGATTCTTGACCTTGAGAAGCTCCTTGACCGGAAGCCGAAGGCTCTGTCCGGCGGTCAGAGACAGCGTGTTGCCATGGGACGTGCAATCGTACGTAACCCGAAGGTATTCCTGATGGATGAGCCTCTGTCCAACCTGGATGCAAAGCTCCGCGTGCAGATGAGAACGGAGATCTCCAAGCTTCATCAGAGACTGGGTACCACGATCATCTACGTTACTCATGACCAGACCGAGGCTATGACTCTTGGAACCAGAATCGTTGTTATGAAAGACGGCGTCGTACAGCAGATTGATTCTCCGCAGAACCTGTACAATTCTCCGGCGAACCTGTTCGTTGCAGGCTTCATTGGTTCGCCGCAGATGAACTTCACGGATGCAAAATGCGAAGTGAACGGCAATCAGGTGAATCTGAAAGTGGGTCCGTACAGTATCGCGCTTCCGGAGAAGAAGGCAAAAGTCCTGATCGACAAGGGATATGCAGGAAAGACCGTTGTCATGGGTATCCGTCCGGAAGATCTGTACGATTCCGAGGAAATGCTTCAGAAGTATGCAGGCAGCGTGATCGAAGCAAAGGTCAACGTATACGAGCTGCTTGGCGCAGAAGTTTATCTGTACTTTGATCTGGAGGGCGCAGGCATGACCGCAAGAGTAAGCCCGACCACGACTGCAAGAACCGGAAGCAGCGTGAAGTTTGCGCTGGATGTTGAGAAGATTCATGTCTTTGACAAAGACACAGAACTTACGATTACCAACTAAATTAAAAACTCGGAGGCGCCGCATTCCTGCGGTGCCTTTTTGACTCTTTTTTCAGCGGTGTGTTTTACTTTCATTGACATTCGCTTTTTTTGCCGATATACTGTTTATAAATGGAGAAAACAGGAGGTTTTTATATGGTATCTAATCGATTGCTGCAGGAGTGCCTGGAGGATTTTTCAAATATTATGCGTCTGTCCATGGCGCTGTATGACAGGAACAGGACCTGTGTGGCGGGGGAGGAGGAGTCTCTGCCGGAAGAAGAGGTTTTTGATATATTCTGTGATTCGCCTGCCGATATGCAGGCGCTGGGAAACCGGTATTTGTTTAAAGTCGGAGAAGAGGATATGGGGTATATTCTGTCTGTCAGCGGCGGTTCCAAGGATGCTTATCCCATGGGGCAGCTTGCCGTCTGCCAGCTGGAGAGGATCCTGGAGATGGGTTACAGCAGGGAGGACCGGAATCAGTTTATCCATAATCTTCTGCTGGATAATCTGCTTCCGGTGGATATTGCCACTTATGCAAAACAGATGCATCTGGGGCCGGAATGCCGGTGGGCGGTGCTTCTGGTGGAAGGCATGGGATGTGACGCCTATGATATCCAGATGATCCTGAAAAATATCATGCCCAATCGGACCGGAGACTTTATTACGCCGATGGAAGAGGACTGCGTGGTCGTGGTACGCCGTCTGGAAGAAAGGGAAGGACAGAAGGAGATCGATGAACTGGCGCATATCCTGTCTGATACGGTCAGTGCGGAGACCCTGTGCCGGGTACGTACAGCATGCGGAACGATCGCCCATTCCCTGAAAGAGGTGTCGCGTTCCTATAAAGAGGCAAATATGTCGCTGGAGGTTGCGGAGATCTTTTATTCCTCCAAAACAGTGATCACTTATGAGGAGCTGGGCATCGGCCGTTTGATCTATCAGCTTCCGACGCCGCTGTGCGAGATGTTCTTAAAAGAAGTATTTGGAGAGTACGATCCGGGCAATCTGGATGATGAGATTCTGACTACGGTCTATCAGTTCATGGAGAACAGTCTGAATCTGTCAGAGACGAGCCGCCAGCTGTTTGTGCATCGGAACACTCTGGTGTACCGCCTGGAAAAGCTTCAGAAGACCATTGGCCTTGACATCCGGAATTTTGAGGAAGCCATGACCTTCAAGATCGCCATGATGGTGTCCGATTACATGAGATATCTGGAAAAGAGGCAGAGGTGATATCTTCGTGGCAAAAGAGAAAGCAGCAGGGCGGAGCGCATACGGAGTTGTACCGGCTGCTGTACTGTTTCTGATTCTCGCTGTGTTAATGTTGTCCGGAAGGGAAAAAGAAGAGATTCCGGTAACGGGAACCAGTGCGTCTGAAGCAGAGCTTCTGTCGGATGAACAGGCAGATGCGGAGTCTCTGGCAGATCTGGACTCCGGGGAAGACCATTTGCGTCCGGAGCGTCTGGAAGAGAGAGAAACATTCAGAGAGACAGATAATATTACAATGGGGATTGATGTGTCGAAGTTTCAGGAGACCATCGACTGGGGGCAGGTGGCAGAATCCGGGGTGGATTTTGCCATGATCCGGGTTGGATGCCGTAAATCCGTGGCAGGTGAGATCGTAGAGGACGAATGTGCCCGTTATAATCTGAAGGAAGCGGCGGCGAACGGAATTCAGATCGGTGCGTATTTTTTCTCCACAGCGGTGGATGAAGCGGAAGCAGAGGAAGAGGCAGAATGGGTCTGCAGGATCCTGGAAGGATATCCGGTCTCCTATCCGGTCGTTTACAACTGCGAGGGCTTTCAGGAGGAGACAAGCAGGCAGTATGGGATGACTGTGGAGGAGCGGACTGCGCTGGCGTGCGTGTTTCTGGACCGAATCGAAGAGGCGGGATATACAGGCATGTTCTATGCGGCCCGGAGTGAACTTGAAGACAGTCTGTTCTGGGATACGGAGACGCTGGAACAGAGATACCGGATCTGGGTGGCGCAGTATCTGTCTGAGACTTATCCGGAGATCCCGGGTCCGGAGTATGGCGGCAGCTTTGCCATGTGGCAGTACACGGACGGGGGAACGGTGCCGGGGATCCAGACGGTAGTGGATTTGAACGTGGCGTATTTCGGTTATGAGGAGACGGTGTCAACGCTGGAAGACAACGAAGCAGAGAAGTGATGAAATAAAGGGAGAGGACAGAGGGCATGACGGCTGTACCGGGCATTCTTCAGGAAATACAGGACACGGTGGAGGCATACGCCAGGATCATGGCAAAGGTGGCGCAGGTGGAGGTTGAGGTGGTGGATGACCGGCTCTTCCGGATCGCGGGCACCGGAATCTACGCGGGGCATGTGAATGAAGACATGTCGTCGGAGGGCTATGTGTACCGGCATGTGCTGCGCACCGGCAGCATGGAGATCATCCACGCTCCGGGAAAGGAAGAGATCTGCCGGGGCTGTCCGAAGCAGAACGTATGCCGGGAGGAGATCGAGATCTCCATGCCGATCCGGCTGGGGGAGAAGAGCATCGGCGTCATCGGACTGATCGGGAGCAGCCGGGAACAGAAGGAGCGGATCTTAAGCGACGAGTCCATGTATCTGGAGCTTCTGTGGCAGATTGCGGATTTTATCTCGGCGAAGGCGGCGGAAGCCACGGAGCTTCGGCGGCGCAAGGCGCTTCTGGAGACGCTGGACCGGGTCATCAGCCATGTGGAAAAAGGCATCCTGATCTTCGGGAAGGAGGACCGGGTCGCGTCCGCCAACGAGGCGGCGCGGAAAGAGCTGTCCATGGAGCTGTCAGAAGAGACCCGGATTGAGGTGTCGCCCACCGGGGACAGCATAAACCATCAGAACGAGTACCGGCTTTGGATCGACGGCCGGGAGTATCTGGTCATGGGCCATCTGTACGATCTGGACCGGGACCCGGAGCGGTATTCCCGGGTACTGATCTTCGAGAGTTCGAGAGCTGTGCAGGAGCGTTATTACGAGATCACGAATACCGTGCCTCCGGAAGGCGCTTTTGATATGATTGGCAGCAGTCCTCAGACACGGCATCTTCAGGAAGAGATCCGGAAGGTGGCGAAGAGCACCTCCACGGTTCTGATCACCGGGGAGAGCGGCACCGGCAAGGAGATCGTGGCGTCCGCCATCTGGAAGGCCAGCGACCGGAGGGACGGTCGGTTCGTCGCCATCAACTGCGGAGCGATCCCGGAGCCGCTTCTGGAATCCGAGCTGTTCGGATACGTGAAGGGAGCGTTCACCGGGGCGGACCCCAACGGCAGGATGGGGAAATTCGAGCTGGCCAACAAAGGGGTGATTTTCCTGGACGAGATCGGGGACATGCCGCTGTATCTTCAGGTGAAGCTTCTGCGGGTGCTTCAGGAGCGGAAGATCATCCGCATCGGCTCCAATCAGGTGATTCCCATCGACGTGCGGATCATCGCGGCGACCAACAAGGATCTGAGAGAGATGATCGAGAAGAAACAGTTCCGGGAGGACCTGTATTACCGTCTGAACGTGATCCCCCTGAAGATCGCTCCGCTTCGGGAGCGGCGGGAGGATATCCGCGATCTGGTGCTGTATTTCGCGGGCCGGTATGCGGGCCGGTTCGGCAAGAAGCTGTCGTCGGTGACGGAGGATGCGCTGGAGTGCATGTGCCGGTATCCCTGGTACGGGAACGTGCGGGAACTGGAAAATTCCGTGGAATTCATGGTCAACATGATGGAAGAGGACGGAATCCTGGACCGCAGGACCCTGCCGGACCATCTGCTGAAAACGTCCGGGGGAGCGCCTGCCCGGGCGGAGGAGGCCCGGCCGGGAGAAGGGATCTGCCGCCTGAAGGAACTGGAGGAGCGGGAGATCGAGAAGGCGCTGAAGCTTTTCGGAGACGATACAGAGGGAAAGAAGCAGGCGGCGAAAGCGCTGGGAATCAGCCTGGCCACGCTGTATCGGAAGCTGGGATAATCCGTGCGGCTAACTGGAAATGCCGTCCTGTTTCTGTGGTTCCGTATAGAAGACTGTGCATATTCACCAAAAATAAAAGCGGATTTTTGTCGTATTGTGCTAATTGGATGGAAAAGGCGTCATCGGTGCGGCGCTGTTTGCAGAAAGGCAGATGGGACGTATGAAACGGGCGGTATAAAGCCCGGGACGCTTCGGCCATGGCACGAGGAATTCTCATTTTGAGAAATCATAATTCTCGTTTTGAGAAATTTTCTCAGAATGAGAAAGAAAAAAGGAAGAAAGAACATTGCAGAAAACAGCAGCCTGTTTTGCAATGTTCTTTTTTTGTGCAGAACTGACAAATAGAAGGCGACAGGATTAGGCATATATTACAAATAATAAATCAAAAGAAAAATAAGGGAGAGTTGGCACAGTATTTGCGATTTATATGGGCAGAGAACAAAATCAAAAGATGCCTGACCGGTGCACAGGAAGGGCAGATACATTATGTGACGGAGAACAGGAGAGATCTATGAAAGAGGAATTAAAAGTAATTCAATACGCAGGGAATCCGGGAAAGAAGTTTGACTTAGGTTTCATGAGTCTGGAAAACGCGAAGAGGGTGCAGCGCTTTCACGCCAGCTTTCCCATGTACAGGGAGACGCCCCTTACGGAGCTGAAAGAGACGGCGGGGGCGCTGGGGCTTGGAACCGTCTACATCAAGGACGAGTCTTACCGTTTCGGGCTGAACGCCTTCAAGGTACTGGGAGGCAGCTACGCCATCGGAAACTATCTGGCGGGGAAGCTGGGCAGGAACATTGATGAAATGCCCTATGAGGAACTGATCTCGGAGAAGACGAAGAAGGAACTGGGAGAGATCACCTTTGTGACCGCCACCGACGGCAACCATGGCCGTGGCGTGGCGTGGACCGCCAACCGGCTTCATCAGAAGGCGGTGGTCTACATGCCGAAGGGGAGCGCAAAGGAGCGGCTCGACAACATTCTGGCGGAAGGAGCGGAGGCGTCCATCACGGATCTGAATTACGACGAGGCGGTCCGGCTGGCCAACCGGCAGGCCGAGGAAAAGGGCTGGGTCATGGTGCAGGATACGGCGTGGGAAGGCTATGAGGACATTCCCGAGTGGATCATGCAGGGCTACGGGACCATGGGCTACGAAGCGTACACACAGCTGCCGGAAAAACCGACCCATATCTTCCAGCAGGCGGGCGTGGGTTCCATGGCGGGCGCGGTGACGGGATTTTTCGCTTCGGTGTACGGAGAGGACCGTCCGGTCATCACCATCGTGGAGCCGAACAAAGCGGACTGCGTGTTCCGCACTGCCGAGGCAGCGGACGGAAAGCTTCATTTCGTGACCGGGGAGATGAACACGATCATGGCGGGGCTGGCCTGCGGCGAGCCGTGCAGCATCGGCTGGAATGTACTGAGAGACTACGCGGACAATTTCATCTCCTGCCCCGATTACATGGCGGCGCAGGGGATGCGGATCCTGGGCAGCCCGGTACAGGGCGATCCGCGGGTCGTCTCCGGGGAGAGCGGGGCGGCGGCGTTTGGCTGCGTGTCGGAGATCATGCGGGACCCGAAGTATGCCGATGTCAGGAAGAAACTGGGACTGAATCAGGATTCCCGGGTACTGTTCTTCAGCACGGAAGGGGACACGGATCGAGAAAATTACCGTTCCATCGTATGGGACGGGGCGTATCCGGGAGATTTAAAAAGATAACAAAACGGAAACAGATCTGCCTGCCGGTGAAATGGATACAGGCATAAGAAAACAGAATACAGCAACTGGAAAGAAATCAGATACAGAGAAATCAGATACAGAGAAATCAGATACAGAATGATCAGGAGGTAAGATGATGGAAAAAGCAAGAGAAGAGCAGGTGGTCGCGCTTTGCCAGGAGATGATCCGGCAGAGAAGCTATTCGGGAGAAGAGGCAGGCGTAGTAAAAGTCCTGTCCGCGCGTATGAAGGAGATGGGATTTGACGAAGTGACCGTGGACCGGTACGGGAATATCATCGGGTGCATCAAAGGATCCCGTCCGGGGAAAAAGATCCTGTTCGACGGGCACATTGACACGGCGCCGGTAACCGCGGAAGCAGAGTGGGAATATCCGCCTTTTGCGGCGGAGATCCATGAGGGCCGGATCTACGGAAGAGGAACCAGCGACATGAAAGGCGCCGTGGCGGCAAGAGAGATCAGCCGTTTGGTAAAACCGGATTATGTGGTGATCGGCGAGGCGTCCCAGCTGAACCTGAAGATCGGACAGAGGGGACGGGCGGAGATCGTCATCGAGACCTTCGGAAAGCCGTGCCACTCCGCCAATCCGGAGAAGGGCATCAATGCGGTCTATAAGATGGCGAAGGTGATCGAAGCGATCCGGACGCTTATGCCCACCCACCATCCGGTGCTGGGCGACGGCATCCTGGAACTGACGGATATCAAATCCTCTCCCTATCCCGGCGCGTCCGTGGTTCCGGAATACTGCCGGGCCACCTATGACCGGCGTCTGCTGGTGGGAGAGACGAAGGAGAGCGTGCTGGCGCCGATTCAGGAGCTTCTGGACCGGCTGATGGCGGAGGACCCGCAGCTGAAGGCAAAGGCTTCCTATGCGGTGGGCCGGGAAACCTGCCATACCGGCAACGAGATCGAGGGCGAGCGTTTCTTCCCGGGCTGGCTGTATGACCGGGAGGATGATTTCGTACAGGCCGTTTACAACAAGCTGAATGAAAAGGGCTTTGCGCCGGAGATCACCCAGTACAATTTCTGCACCAACGGAAGCCACTACGCGGGTGAAGCGGGAATCAAAACCTTCGGCCTGGGACCGTCCCGGGAGAATCTGGCCCATACGGTGAACGAATACATTGAACTGGAGCAGCTGACGAAGGTAGAGGAGTGCTACTATGCGGTCATGGAAGCGCTGCTGGTATAAAAGAACGGAAGAGAAGGGAGAAAGATCATGAGTGGTATCCAGATTACAGCACTTGTCATTATCTTATTGTACATGGCGGCGACCGTCGCCATCGGACTGATCGTGTCCAGACGCAAGCAGGCCAAAGCGGCAAAGCAGAGCAACGATGATTTCCTGATGGCCAGCAAATCCCTGGGACCGGTGGTCCTGGCGGGAACGCTGTTCGCGGCCAATACCGGCGGAGCCAGCACCACAGGCATCGCCACCAACGTCCATACGTACGGGCTGTTCGCCTGCTGGTATGTGATCGCGGCGGGAATCGGTTTCGTACTGGTGTCCTTTATCGCACCCTATTTCCGGAAGGCGCAGGCCAATACGGTGCCGGAGATCATCAGCAAGCGTTACGGAAAGGCGTCCCATATCTTCACGGCGCTTACGTCCATCGCGGCGCTCTTTATGGCAACCGGCGCCCAGATCATCGCCACCGCGTCCATCATCAACGTGGTGACGGGTATCTCGTTCCAGACGGCGGCAATCATCACGACCGTTGTGGTCATCCTCTACACCATGGTGGGCGGCTTCGCCTCCGTGGCGGCGGCCAACATGATGCACGTGCTCTTTATCACGATCGGCATGACCATCGCCATGTTCATCATGGTAAATAACGGGGACGTGGGAGGATTTTCCGCACTGTTTGCCAGAGCCGGCGAAGTATCGGCGGCGGCAGGCGGCGGCCTGGATCTGCTCAGCATGACGAAGATCGGGATTCCCACCGTCATCGGCTACATTGCCATGTACTGCATGACCTTCCCCACCGGACAGGAGATCGTCCAGACCTACTGTTCCGCGAAAAACGGCAAAGCGGCCATGACCGGCTCCCTGATCGCCGGAATCCTGTCCGCAGCCTATGCCATCGTGCCGGCTGTCATCGGCCTGGTAGCCTATACGTGTATCGACGGCTATGCGCTGGCAGGGGCGCAGAAAAACGCCCTGGCGGAGGCGACCATCCATTTTGCGCCGCCCATCGTGGCAGGACTGGTACTGGCGGCCATCGTGGCGGCCACCATGAGCAGCGCATCCGGAAATATGATCGGAACGGCGACCATGTTTACCAACGATATTTTCACTCCCTATATCAACAAAGGGAAAAAGGATGACCAGAAGGAAGTATGGATTTCCAGAGTGGTTATGGTCATTGTAGGCCTTGTAGGACTGTCTGTGGCGCTGACTGCATCCAACATCATCAGCGTCATGATGGGCGCCTTCGCACTGCGGAGCGCGGGACCGTTCGCGGCGTTCATCTGCGGCATTTTCTATAAAAATGTGACCCAGCGTGCGGGCTTTATCTCCATCGTATGCGGAACCGTGGTTGCGGCGGTCTGGATCTATGCGCTGCATACGCCGTGGGGCTTAAGCGCCATGGTGCCGGGAGGAATCGTGGCGTTCCTGGTCATCTTCCTCTGGTCGGCAGTGGAGCGGGGAAGCGGAGTGCCGGCGGCGCCGGAAATTCAGTTTGAAGAAGAATAGACAGAAGGAGAGGATTTTATCATGAAAACATTGATTGCAAACGGACGGATTATTGACGGCAGCGGCGGCCCGGAATATCAGGGGGATATCCTGATCGCGGACGGAAAGATCGAGAAGATCGCTTCGTCCATCAAAGAGGAGGGAGCAAAGGTCATCGACGCATCGGGGCTGGTGGTGGCGCCCGGATTTATCGACACCCACAGCCACAGCGACCTGCAGATTCTCGTGGAACCGGAGGTGGCGCCCAAGGTCATGCAGGGAATCACCACGGAGGTGCTGGGGCAGGACGGAATCTCCATGGCTCCGCTTCCGAAGGAATACATCAGTCCCTGGAGAAAGAACCTGGCCGGGCTGGACGGGGACAGCGACGACATCGACTGGACCTTTGAGACGACGGAAAACTATCTGAATATGATTGACGCGGCAAAACCGGGGCTGAACGAATGCTATCTGGTCCCCCACGGAAACATCCGCATGGAAGCCATGGGATTGGAAAACCGCCTGCCCAATGAAGAAGAGCTGGAGAAGATGCGCCGTATTACCCGCAGAGAGATGGAGGCGGGCGCCGTGGGCCTGTCCACCGGACTGATCTACATGCCCTGCGCCTATTCCGAATCCAAAGAGATCATCGAGATGTGCAAAGTGGTGGCCGAGTATGACGGGATCTTCGTCATTCACCAAAGAGGCGAGGCGGACACGATCCTGGATTCCATGGAGGAGGTCATTAAGATCGGAAGGGAATCCGGCGTGAAGATCCATTACTCCCACTTCAAGGTGTGCGGAAAGAAGAACTGGGACAAGATCGAGAAGGTGGTGGAGCTTCTGGAAGCGGCGAAGGCCGAAGGCATCCGGGTTTCCTTTGACCAGTACCCTTACGTGGCGGGCAGCACCATGCTGGGCGTGATCCTTCCGCCGTGGGTGCATGACGGCGGCACGGACAAGGTGCTGGAGCGTCTGGCCGACCCGGAGCTTCGCAGAAAGATGGTGTACGACATCGAACACGGAATTCCGGGCTGGGACAATTTTGTGGAATTCGCCGGACTGGACCAGATCTATGTGACCAGCGTAAAGACGGAGAAAAATCAGGATGCCATCGGTTTAAGCCTGACGGCTCTGGGAGAACTCCGGGGCAGGGACCCCTACGAGGCGACTTTCGATCTGCTCTATGAAGAGGAAAATGCCGTGGGCATGGTGGATTTCTACGGGACCGAGGAGCATGTGATCCGCTTCATGAAGCGTCCGGAGATGAACGCGTGTACGGACGGACTGCTGGGCGGCAAGCCCCATCCCCGCGTATACGGCGCGTTCCCGCGGATTCTGGGTAAATACGTAAGAGAAGAGAAAGCGCTGACGCTGGAAGAAGCGGTTTATAAAATGACGAAGAAACCGGCACAGACGTTCAACATGACCGGACGGGGAGAACTGAAGGAAGGCTATGCGGCGGACATCTGCATCTTCAACCCGGACACGGTCATCGACAGGGGAACCTTCGTGGAGCCGATCCGGTATCCGGAAGGCATCGAGTATGTCATCGTGGGCGGAGAAGTAACAGTGGAACATGGAAAGCACACCGGCAGAAGAAACGGCAGAGTGCTGAGAATGAAAGGAAAAGAGGTAATCTGATCATGGCAAAGGAAATCATATTTACGGAAAAGGCGCCGAAGGCGGCAGGCAGCGACTACAAAAAGGTTGTGAAGACGCTGATCTTCCTGACCGACATGGCGGATTTCGCGGCGGTCAACAAAATCTATGAGTCCTATTTTGGAGGCGACTATCCCGCACGGTCCTGCGTGCAGGTGGCAAAGCTCCCCCTGGGCGGACTGGTGGAGATCGAGTGCGTCGCGGAGGTATAGAATCCGGAAACAGTTCATACTGCCATATGATATAGAAAAAGAAGTCCCGGGGAATGCTTTCCGGGACTTCCTTTCTGCTGCTGCGGATGGGTTCAGGATTCGCGGTCAGGGAGAACGGACGCTACAGGAGCCATGAGATGCCCCGCATGTGAGTATCTCCTTCATCAAGCGTCATACAGGGTTCGCCTGTTTCCTGATTGACCAGGTAATGGCGCTCCCCATCCAGAATATCCCATACTCGGCAAGAGGTTCGGTCACATGAAAAAACACCCTGCAGGAATAGAGCCCCATCATTCGTCTCCTGTTATAAATAGTTGTGAATGACGGATATTTTTGAATCACGTATTTATATCACGGCTTCAATCAGTGTCCGTTTTCTTCCGGAAATGATTCCCTGACATCTCCATACAGCTCCGTAAAAGTTTCTGTAAATCTTTCCAGAACCAGTTCCATGTTAAGCTGTCCGTTCTGGATAAACATATTTTTATCAAGTGATGCAGCTTTGTAGATTCTGCTGTCCAACAGTTCTTCGGATAAAAACAGGTTGTAAAGCCTTGTTTCAAAGATGCGGTTGGATATAACGACTGTTTCCTGAAAACGGCTCATGAAACCGAACATCAGTCCGATATTTATGACAGGGGAGTCAGAGTTATAAGGGAATTTTTCTCCCCGAAACAATATAGCATACAGCATATTTTTCAGGTCAGGAAAATCATACAGTTTTTTAATCATATCATCAAACAGAGTATTGGATTCCAGAAGCAGTATTTTGACGGATGCCAGAACCCCCTGAATGGTCCAGACGGAAGGCTTTGTTGGAAAATCGGTTTCACAGGGAAGAATCTCATCCATGATCCGGCAGATCCTGGATACAAGAAAAGGATATCCGGATGTATATTCATAGATGGAGGCCGCAATGAGGGACACATCCATTCCGGTGTGTGTATCCTGTTCATATTCTGTGAGCATGCCGGCAATATCGTCTGTATGAAAATTCATATCAACCGAAAAATCAGATGCAATATTCCAGGGACTGTTGTATTGATGTTCGGAATCCGGGCGTATTTTCAGTTTCAGGTTTTTGATGTCATAAACACTGGCCAGAATCACGGACTGAAATTTTCCCTGTGATGCAGAGGATATTGCAGAGGTGTCCGGTTATGATGCAGCAATGATCAAAAAGTGTCTTGAGGAATTAAAGGAATTGGAACCTGCGGGGATTTTTGCAAAAGATCTGTCGGAATGTCTGGTTTTGCAGCTTAAAAGAGCGGGAGTGGAGGATCTGAAACTGTATGAGATGGCGGAATGCTGTCTGGATGAGATTCTTAAGGGACATATCAGCCGTGTTACCAGACAGCTCCATATTTCTACGGTTAAGGCAAAGGAGTATATGCATATTCTGGCTTCTCTGAATCCCAGACCGCTGGCGGGAGAGGGGAGGGAAACTCCATACATTGTTCCGGATATTCTTGTGGTCCGGGAGGGGGACAGCTGGAAAGCAGAACTTAACGACCGGTGGATGGGAGAGTATCATCTGAACGATTACTATATCCATATGATGGAGACGGCGCAGGATCAGGAACTGAAGGAATATTTTGCAGAAAAGCTGAAAAGAGCCAGATATGTAATGGAATGTGTGGAACAGCGCAGAGCAACGATTTTGAAGATCGTATATGAGATTCTGGAACGCCAGAGCGGATATTTTCTTTCCGGAGCGTCTTTAAAGCCCATGATGCAGGAGGAGATTGCACAGTCTCTGGGGATTCATTCTTCTACGGTCAGCCGCGCCATACGGGGAAAATATCTGCAGTATCAGAGGACCGTGCTGTTGAAAGACCTGTTTTCTACTGCAGTGTCCCGGGAAGAACAAACAGCGGCGGAAGATGTGAAGAAAAAGATCCGAATGTTAATAGACCAGGAAGATAAGGAGAAACCATTCAGCGATTCCGGACTGGAAAAGCTTCTGGCAAAGGAAGGGATTCGGATTTCCAGAAGAACCATTGCAAAATATCGTGGACAGATGGGAATTCCGGATTCAGAAGTTCGAAGTTATATTTAAGATTGAAAAAAGTGCTTGCAAATATTGGTCGGTTGTTGTAGACTTTAAGAAACGGATGGTCTACAATGACCGACCTTTTGCGCGTAAAGAGATCCGGAATCAAATCTGCGGAACTGTTCTATGGAGACAGGAGGAAAGCCCGCAGGGAAAAGAGGTGGAGTTTTTATGGAAAAAATCCTGACCGTTTTGTTTATGAAAATTCTGAATATGAGCGTGACAGCAGGGTACTGCATTGTGGCGGCATTTCTGCTGCGGCTGCTTTTTCGGAAAGCGCCCAGAAAATATCTGTATGTGCTGTGGCTGGCGGTGGCGTTCCGGCTGGTCTGTCCGGTGTCGGTGAGTACGGAATTCAGCCTGTTCAATCTGGGAGCGTTTTCCGGACAGGCGCAGGTGACGAAGGGAGGCGCCATGGAGTATCTTCCGGTGTATCGGGAGGATGCGGGAAGGTTTCAAAAGGAGCCGGCGGCGTCCGGGCCGAAGTCCGGTTCTGAACCGGAGACGTTCGCACCCGAAGACTTTACCGCCGGGGAGGATGCGCCCGTCGCTGCTCTGGAGGCCGACGGTACAGCCGGTGCAGTCGCAGCGGAGGTTTCGCCCGCCGGAACCGACCGTCCGCCGTACACGGACATCCGGTATCCGGATCTGTACGCATGGCTTCTGGGTACGGGAAAATATATATGGCTTTTGGGTATGTTTCTGTTCCTGCTGTATTTTTCAGGGAACGTCCGGCGGGTCCGGCGTATGGTCCGGATGGCGGTTCTGTCCGAACACGGGCAGGACGGCGCCGGCGGAAAAAGAGGCGCCGCGCAGGTGTACGAATGCGACGAACTGTCCTCTCCCTTTGTCATGGGAATCCGGCGTCCGCGGATCTATCTCCCCTGCGGCCTGCCAGGAGGGCAGAGAGAACTGGTGCTGCTCCATGAGCGGTATCACATCCGCAGAAAGGACCATCTGGTAAAGCTGTTTTCTTTCGGGCTTCTGGCCGTGTACTGGTTTCATCCGCTGGTGTGGGCGGCGTGGCGCGGCATGTGCCGGGACATGGAGATGAGCTGCGACGAGAAGGTGCTGGAGCAGCTTGACGGGGAGCGCCGGAAGGCTTACGGCATGACGCTTCTGTCTTTTGCGGAAGGAGGGCAGAAGGCGGGGTGGATGTCTCCGGCGTTCGGAGAATATGATGTGAAGCAGCGGATCAGGCATGTGCTGGCGTTCAAAAAGCCCGCGGTATGGGCAGGCGCGCTGGCGGTCCTGCTGACCGTGCTGGGACTGGCCATGCTGGGGACCAACGGCAGGGCTCCGGATGAGGACGGCGCCCGGACAGGAGCAGGAACCATGGAAGAGCGCCTGTATGAAGCCAGGAACCCTTACGTGGGAGACGCGCCCGCCGCCGGCCGCCTCATCGGGGTGATCGCGGAGGCGCTGCCGGATTCCATGGCGGCGGATGCGGCTTTTACCACCCGGCTGCAGACGTCAAAGGAGCCGTATGAGTTCCATTTCATGCTGAAGGAGGAGACGGAACTCCGGGAGGACCTTTCGGGCGTGTACGTGCCGTCGGTTCTGATGCTGGCGCTGATAGAAAATCTGGGCGAGGTGCGCTGGTACGGCGCTGCCGAGGCGGATGAGGATCGGGAGCTTCTGGCGTCTCTGAACGTGCAGGAGGCGGAAGAGTTGTGCAAAGCGGAGGATCTGAAAGGGTACAGTGCGTCCCCGGAGAGGATCAAAGAGCTGCTTGGGCTTCTGGACCAGACGGAATGGGAGGAACCGCTGATTTCCGTTGATCCGGAGGAATTTATGGACTGGTACCGCCGCATTCCTCATGAGTGTTACGAGAAGGCGGTTCCAGTGGAGGAGTTTTCCGGCGACGGCCGGGACGCTTATGATCCGGACTATGAGGGCACTCCCATCATGACGGTTCTGGCGCAGACAGAGGACGGGACCGCGACGCTGTACGGATACTGCAGCCGGAGGCGGTACGGGATTCGCGGGATGACCCTTGATTACCGCGCGACTCCCGACGGAGAAAGCCATCCTGCGTATCTGAACTTCGGACAGGCATGGCCCGCGGTCTATCCGGCGGCGGGGCTGTACAAGGCGGACTACGACGGGGACGGAAGGGATGAGATCGCGCTGTCTGTGCTGGACAGCCTGGGGACCGGGAGTCTGGAGCGCCTGCTGGTGTTCGAGACGGACGATACCGGGCAGCTGAGCGCCGGCGAGTACACCTGGGAGAGGTACAGAGAGGATATTCAAAAGCTTGTGAGCACGTCGGACGATACAGAGAACCGGATGATCCATGTGGTGGAAAACGGTTCCGCCTCCTCCGTGCCGCTGCTGAGCATACCGTATGAAGAGGATGAGAAGATTTACGGTCTGCACATGGATTCTTTTGTGCATTTTGTGACAGGAGAGGAAATCATACTGGAATCCAAAATCGATCTGGATGTGAAAAACGTTCCATGGAGCTGGCACGGCTATATGGCCGACTGGTATACGCTCCGGTTCCGGGTCGGTTATAAGGAGCCGCCGAATCCGGGCGGCGGAATATTTTCACTGTCGGTACAGAGAGAAGAAGGGAGATAAGCATATGGAAGAATTCAGACTCTGCAACAGCGATTACCGGTTTCTGACGATCGTGTGGGACCACGCGCCGGTGGGTTCCGGAGAGCTGGTGCGTCTCTGTCAGGAACAGCTGGGCTGGAAAAAGTCCACCACCTACACGGAGATCAAACGGCTCTGTCAGAAGGGGCTTCTGAAAAATGAACATGCGGTGGTAGAGCCGCTGGTGACCCGGGAGGCGGTCCAGGCCCGGGAGTCAGACGCCTTCGTGGAGCGGACCTTCGGCGGGTCGCTTCCGGGCTTTCTGGCGGCGTTTCTCGGCAGCAGGACCCTGTCGGAGAAAGAGGCGGAGGAGCTTAAGAAGCTGATCGATTCCCATCAGGAATGATGAAAGAGACTGCCGTCTTTGTTTACCAGTTCTACCGTGCCCCTGCATGCGGTCAGCTGTTCGAAAAAATCTCTGGAATTCTGAATGTTATAAACTTTCATTGTGCTCCTCCTTCTTTTTGGATGTTGCGGTAACTTTCATTTGATGTTATCATTATATCGATCAAACAAGCGGGAAACAATCGCTATATGGACAGTTATTATAACAATACCGACAAATATGAAAGAAGGCTGGCGATATGATTATAACTTCGCTGCTTCTGGATGATAATCTGGAAGAACAGCTCCCAAAGGCGGCAGAAGCATTTCCATACCTTGCATGTTATGTGGAGATGGACAGATATCCGGGTAAAGTCATTCCCTGGCACTGGCACTCTTATGTAGAATTCATATATATCCTGCAGGGATCCGTACGTCTTTCAACGAACAGTCAATGTCATGTCATATCTGCAGGAGAAGGCGCCTTTATCAATTCCAATATGCTGCATTATCAGGAGCCGGCGCCGGGACTGGCAGTGATCACATTAAATCAGCTGCTGGATGCCGGACTTATTGCAGGGGCGTACAAAAGCATTTATGAGCAGAAATACGTGAGGCCGGTTCTGGAATGCCGGGAACTGGAAGCTCTGCATTTTTGTCTGTCAGACCCGATGCAGAGAGAGACTCTGGATCGGATCCGCCGTTCTTATGAAGCAGCAGACAGGGAGATGCCGGGATATGAGTTCATGGTCAGGAGCGAGTTGTCACAGGCGTGGTTTTTGTTGTCGCAGATGATGGATGCTCTGCAAAAGCCGTACAGGTTGGCCGGCAGTCAGGGAGAAGAGCGGATCAAGAAGATGCTGCTGTTTATCCACGAACATTATGATGAGAGGCTGTCTCTGGAAAGGATCGCCGCTGCCGCCAGTATCAGTGAGAGGGAGTGCCTTCGCTGCTTTTCGCAGAATCTTAACACAACTCCTTTTACCTGTCTGCTGGAATATCGGGTCAGGAAGGCGGCAGCGGATCTGCAGAAGACAGACCGGACGGTCACAGAGATTGCATATTCCTGCGGATTTTCCGGAGCCAGCTATTTTGGCAGGATTTTTCGAAGGATCATGGGCTGTACGCCGTCAGAGTATCGAAAGCTTTTTCATGAAAAACATCTGGATGACTGCCTGAAAGACATCAGGGCTGGACGGCAGCCGGATGGAAGCGGTACAATATTATAGGAAAGAAACGGACAGGCGGAGGATTTGGCATGGAGATTATAGTAAGAGCCGGTGAGGAAAAAGACATGACGGACATGATACGGATCTGGAATGAAGTGGTGGAGGATGGGACCTCGTTTCCGCAGGAAGAATTCCTGACGCTTCAGAGTGGAACGGATTTTTTTGCATCACAGACATACAATGGAGTCGCGGCGGATCAGGAAACCGGCAGAGTGCTGGGACTTTATATCCTGCATCCGAATAATGTGGGGCGGTGCGGACACATCTGCAATGCCAGCTATGCGGTCAGCAGGGAGAGCCGGGGCCTGCATATCGGGGAAAAACTGGTTCTGGACTGTCTGGAGCAGGGGCGTCTGCATGGTTATCGGGTGCTGCAGTTCAATGCAGTGGTGGCATCCAATATCCATGCAAGGCACCTGTATGAACGACTTGGATTCGTACAGCTTGGCACGATTCCCGGGGGATTCCGCATGAAAGACGGACACTATGAAGATATCTGTCCATATTATCGCGTATTGTAGCAGAGTCTGTGTTTCACCGGGAGAGCTGTTCTACGACAGGCTGTGCGGTTCCTCCGGTTGATGGCCTGCGTTCTTCCACAATGGAGGCATCATCGGTCCATGTTCCGGTCTGATAATCAAAGAAATGGACTTCGTGCGGTTCTTTCAGCGATACCCAGATCTCGAAATCTGCCGGCTCCAGATCACCGTCTGTGATAATGGAATCATTCCAGACCCAGAAAACTGTACCTTCTCCGATGACATAATCCAGGTGGAAAATCAGTCCTTCCTGCCCGTTGTACAGACTGATACCGGAAGCGCAGGAGAGAGGCGCGGTGTCCGGATCCAGGGAAGGAGCAGTCTGAAAGATCGCTTCCTCCATATGCTGCACCAGTTCATAGTGATCTTTTTTCCAGCTGTAGATACTGGACCGGTCGTATTTAGGGCATGCCAGGCAGACGTCCATTCCCTTTGCGTCCGGGATCGTGAGCGTGAAATCATGGGTCTCGGAGGTGAAGGGGAGCGCTTCGGTCTCATAGACCAGCACATTAATGAGCGTCTCATTTTCGCTGTCTTTTTCCCAAATGACTTTGCTGATGTTGACATTCTGCGCATGTCCCTGGATGTTCAGACTGTCGGTCTCTTCGTCATAGATACAGGAGATGTGGTCGATCCAGCTGGTGCCCACAGGGCTTCCAATGACGAACAACCCGAGAAAACCGGAAAGGATTCCGCAGAGGATCAGGGTGCAGGCGCTGATCAGAAGAAGCTTTAAGTGTCTGGTGCGCCGGAAGAGCTTCCGGAAACCGTCCAGGGCGCGATTTTCTTCCGGGGAAGGTTCCTTGTGAAAAATATCCTCTTTCATCTGACTGTATATTTTTTCGCAGTCTTTACAGTGGGACAGATGTTCTTTTACCGCTTCCTCGCCGGCATCGCTCAGCAGGCGTTCCATATATCCTGGAAGCAGATCGCGAATGATATCGCAGTTATGGATTGTCGTTTGCTTCATATTGCTCCAACTCCTTTCTGAGTTTTAGTTTGGCGCGGTAAAAAGTAGTCCGCGCCCAGTTTTCGCTTTTTTCAAGAATTTCCCCAATCTCCCGAAAGGACAGTTCGCCGGTGATGCGGTACAGGACTACTTCCCGTTCTTTTTCAGAAAGCTTATGAATGGCATGGTAAAGTTCCATCCGGTTTTCATGCCGGAGGGCGTGGGTCTCACCGTCCGGATGCTGAACATCCGGAAAGGATTCGTTCAGCTCCACCGCTTCCGTCCGGTTTTTTTTGCGGAGTTCCTGCCAGAGAACATGTTTGGCGATCTGGCAGAGCCATACAGACAGCTTGCAGGAGCCGTCATAGCGGGAGATGGAGGTGACAGCCCTAAGAAAGGTCTCCTGCATCAGATCCTGAGACCACTGGGCGTCATGAGTGCGCACGTACAGGAACTGATAGACCATACGTTCATAGGAATGATAAATCTGTTCCATATTCAGTTCCATGGAATCATCAGGCTTATCTTTCATCAATGCTTCACCTCCTTTTCGGTGTGTCTGATGCTGCGCAAAGGATTCTTTCTACTTCTTATATCTCATTTTAGCAGGAATTGTTACATAAGAAGATGAAAAATCTTCAGAAAAATTTAGAGGAAAAATAGAATATCTGGGTGTACAATATAGATATCCGGTATTTAAAAATTGCCGGATAAGTTCGATAACAGATATGGGATAAGCGGATGACGACAGAACAGAAGAGAAGACAGATGCAGAGAAGAAGAAAGAGGATACGGAAAAGGAAGCGGAAGATCCGGATATGGATGGCGCGGTTTATCGTGCTGTCTGTCTTTTTCCTTCTCTGCTTTGGCATAGCACGGGGCGGTATCTGGCTGTGGGGACATATCACAGGAGAGAAAGAGAGTGTTTTTCATGGAGCAAGGACGGTGGAACCGGCGGAGAGAAAGCCCGGATCCAGGCTGATTGTGCTGGATGCAGGACATGGCGGACGGGATCAGGGAACCAGTGCGGGGGAAGCTCTGGAAAAAGACATTAACCTTGCCATGGTTAAAAGACTGGCAGAGATTCTGGAAGAAGCAGGAGAGACGGTTATCTTCACCAGAGAGGATGATATAAAGGTGGGACTGGAGGAGAGAGCAGCATTTGCCAATCAGAATGAGGCGGATCTGTTCGTCAGCCTTCACTGTAATTACTGTGAAGACAACGCGGAAGTCCAGGGACTGGAATGCTATTATCGGGAGGACAGCGAAGAAGGAGAAGCGCTGGCAAACCAGATTGTTCAGGCTGTGCAGGAGGAAGAACGCATAGAGAACAGAGGAACCAGAACGGCTGGCTTCCGTGTGCTCAAAAAGACGGAGATGCCGGCGGTCCTGGTGGAGATGGGATACCTGTCCAATTCGTCGGAATGTGATAAAATGACAGAAGATGCGTATCAGGAACTGCTGGCGAAAAAGATCGCAGAGGGGATCCTGGCACTGCGGCCATCCGAAGAAGAACAGGAACCGGAATAGAAAGATTGGGGGCGCTGCGTTTCGCGGGGCGGGTGGGTTTGCTCCCCAGGCCTCCGTGATCTGCGCAACTTTACAGGTGAAAAATTTATGCAGGCTGCAAAAATGTGATTGACTTCATGCAGGAACTGTAATATGATCTAATCAGTTTCAGGATGGTGATTGCGAAGCAAGCCAAACCTATATGCTTAAATAGATCTTGAAGGTGTATTCAGGGTGTATTTATGTGTATAGGTTTTTTTATTACATAAAACAGGGGGAACGAACAGAGGAGAGGAGTCATGAAGATATTTAAAATCTTAAATAACAACGTGGCGGTAGTGCTGGATGACCATGGAGACGAGAAGATCGTCATGGGAAGAGGGATCTGCTTTAAAAAGAAAGCAGGAGAGGCCATCGACCCGGAAGCAGTGGATAAGGTATTTTCCCTGTCGGAGGGGGAGGTCAGCAACAAGTTTCAGGTGCTGGTTCAGGATATTCCCATGGAACATATGGCGTTGGGAGAGGAGATCATTGCCGAGGCCCGGCTGCGCCTTGGGAAACATCTGAATGATATGATCTATATATCCCTGATCGACCATGTACATACCTCCATTGTTCGTTTTCTGGAAGGCGTTACCGTGAAGAATGCTCTCCTGTGGGATATCCGGAGATTCTACCGGGAGGAGTATCAGATCGGCCTGTGGGCTCTGGACCTGATTCAGGAGAGATTTAAAGTCCGTCTTCCGGAGGACGAGGCAGGCTTTATCGCGCTGCATCTGGCCAATGCCCAGATGGATCAGGAAGTGATGCACAACATGTATGAGATCATGAGGATCATGCAGGAACTGGTCAATATTGTGAAATATTCTTTTCAGATCAGTTTTGACGAGGATGATGTATATTACTATCGTTTTATCACCCACCTGAAATTTTTTGCCAAACGTCTGGTGGAACGTAATATTTATACAGAGGATGACAACGATGATCTGTGGGAGGTGATCCGGGGAAAATACCCCAGAGCCTTTGGCTGTGTGGAGAAGATCACACAGTTCATTGAGAAGAAATATGAATATGAGCTGTCAAAGGAAGAGCAGCTCTATCTGACCATCCATGTGGAACGGGTGGTCAATAAGACAAAGAAATAAAACGTATCGTATGCCAGGGTGGTGACATTTGGTTGGCCAAACCTTCATAATACAGAACTATCATTATTAAGGAGGAAAAAAAATGGGTAAGTATGGAGAACTGGCAAAAGAAGTCGTAAAAAATGTAGGCGGAAAGGAAAACGTGATCAGTCTGACGCACTGCATCACAAGGCTTCGTTTTAAGTTAAAGGACGAGTCAAAGGCCAGTGACGACGTGCTCAAGAATATGAGCGGGGTCGTGACCGTCATGAAGAGCGGCGGTCAGTATCAGGTGGTCATCGGCAACCATGTGCCGGAGGTGTATGCGGATGTGATGCCGCTTCTGGGACTGGAAGAGGGGAACGCGGACCAGGCGGAGGATACGGGCGGCGGAAGCCTGTTCAACCGGGCCATCGATGCGATCTCAGGCATCTTTCAGCCGATTCTGGGGATCATGGCGGCCTGCGGTATGGTAAAAGGCCTGAACGCGCTCTTTGTGGCTCTGGGACTGTATCCGGATACCTGCGGCGCTTATCTGATCTTCAATGCCATCGGCGACGGGCTCTTTAATTTCATGCCTCTGTTCCTTGGCTATACGGCGGCGAAGAAATTTAATTTAAAGCCCATGATCGGTCTGGTCATCGGCGCGATCATGTGTTATCCAACGGTGCAGAACAGCGCCCTGTCTGCAGGGGGGGAGGCGCTGTACACCCTGTTTGCAGGGACCATGTTTGAATCGGCGGTGTACACGGACTTTTTCGGGATCCCGCTGATCGCCATGGATTATACGGGGACCGTGATCCCGGTTATCTTCGTCGTGTATTTTGCATCCAAATGTGAGAAATTTTTCAGTAAATTTGTTCCGGACCTGGTGAAATTTTTCTTTGTGCCCATGCTGACGCTCTTCGTGGCGATTCCGGTGGGCTTCCTTCTGATCGGACCTCTGGCGACCTTTGGTTCCACGATCATTGCAGAAACGGTCATGGGCGTACGGAATTTCAGCCCCATGCTGGCCGGCGCCATCGTCGGACTGACCTGGCAGATCCTGGTGATCTTCGGACTGCACTGGGGATTTATCCCGGTGTATATCAACAACATCATGACCAATGGATATGACAATGTAATGATGCCGTTCTTTGCATGTACGTTCGCCACTTCTGCGGTCGTACTGGCGATCTTCTTTAAAACAAAGAACCGTCAGTTGAAGGAGATGGCGCTGCCCAACTTTATCTCCGGCATCTTCGGCGTGACCGAGCCGGCGATCTACGGTATCCTGCTTCCGCTTAAGAAGCCCTTTATCATCAGCTGTATTGCAGGCGGTATCGGCGGCGGTTTCTACGGAGCCTTTAATTTCCGGAAATTCATGATGGGCGGCATGGGAATCTTCGAGTTCCCGGCCATGATCGAACCGGACGGCAGCATGGGAAATCTGATCGTGGCTGTGACCGGCGTGGTGATCACCATGGTAATTGCATTCCTTGCCACAATGATCCTGTACAAAGAACCGGAAGCTGAGGAAAAAACAACAGAGATGGAGCGGCCTGCAGAGGAGAAGAAGGATCCTTCCATGTTAAGGAGAATTGAAATCGCAAGCCCCATGAAGGGCGAGGTGAAAAAGCTTTCTGAGGTCAGGGACGAGGCGTTCGCCTCCGGCGTTCTGGGAAAAGGAGCGGCGGTTCTTCCGGAAGAGGGAAAAGTCCATGCTCCGGCGGACGGAGAGGTTACTGCGCTGTTCCCGACGCTCCACGCCCTGGGCATGAAGACGGCGGATGGCGCCGAGCTTCTGATCCATATTGGTATGGATACAGTGCAGTTGAACGGTGAAGGCTTTGAGGCCCATGTGAAAGAGGGCGACCAGGTGAAGAAAGGACAGCTTCTGATCAGCTTTGACAAGGAACTGATCGAGGGGAAAGGATATTGTCTGGAGACGCCGGTGCTGATCACCAATCCGGATGATTATCTGGAGATCGTCGAACCGGAGCCCGGCAGGATCATGTACGGTGAGACACTTCTTAAAGCATTGAAATAAAACACAGCGTCTTTCCGGAGATGCTTCCAGACACTGGGACTTCTCCGGAGGAATGCGGAACTGAAAAACAGCATCTGCCCGGAGATGCTTCCAGACGCAGGGACTTCTTCGGGGAGATGCGGAACTGTAATAAGGAGACAGACATGGGATTTCCAGTTGATTTTTTATGGGGCGGCGCTTCCGCCGCCAACCAGTGCGAAGGCGGGATCTTTGAGGGCGGAAGAGGACTCGCCAATGTGGATGTGTGTCCGGCGGGGCCGGATCGGAATGCTGTGATTACCGGACACCGGAAGATGTTCCGGATGGATGGGGAACACCGGTACCCGGCAGCCGAAGGTGTGGACTTTTATCATCGTTATCGGGAAGACATTCAGCTGATGGGAGAGATGGGGTTTAAAGTCTATCGGATGAGTATTGCCTGGACCAGGATCTTCCCCACCGGAGAGGAAGAGACGCCCAATGAAGAGGGGCTTAAATTTTACGAACATGTATTTCAGGAGTGCAGAAAATACCGGATCAAACCGCTGGTGACGGTCTCGCACTTTGACTGTCCGATCCATCTGATCGAGAAATACGGCGGTTGGCGGGATCGCCGGATGATTGATCAGTATCTGCGTCTGTGCAGGGTGCTGTTCGAGCGTTACCGGGACTACGTGACTCACTGGCTCACGTTTAACGAGATTAATATGATCCTCCATGCGCCTTTCATGGGAGCAGGGCTGTGCTTTGAAGACGGAGAAAATGAGGAACAGGTGAAATACCAGGCGGCGCATCACGAGCTGGTGGCCAGCGCACTGGCGGTAAAGCTCGCCCATGAAGTGAATCCGGAGAACCAGGTGGGCTGTATGTTTGCAGCTGGCGCCGCCTATCCGTATTCCTGTAAGCCGCAGGATGTGTGGGAAGCCCTTCTGACCGATCAGGAGAATTATTTCTTCGTAGACGTGCAGGCAAGGGGGTATTATCCTTCCTATGCGGTGAAGCGTCTTCAGAAGAAAGGCGTGTATCCGGTCATGGCCGAGGGGGATGAGAAGCTCCTGCGGGAATATCCGGTGGATTTTATCTCCTTTTCCTATTATAACAGCCGGTGTATCGCGGCAGAGGAACAGGAGACGGCGGAGGGAAATCTCTTCAAATCTGCGAAAAATCCATACCTGAAGTTCAGCGAATGGGGCTGGCCCATCGATCCGCTGGGGCTTCGGATTACGCTGAATCAGGTGTATGACCGCTATCAGAAGCCGCTGTTCATCGTGGAGAACGGCCTGGGAGCGCTGGACTGTCCAAATGCAGACGGTTATGTGGCGGATGATTACCGGATCGATTATCTTAGAGAACATATCCGCGCCATGAAAGCGGCGGTGGAAGAGGACGGCGTGGACCTCATGGGCTATACGTCCTGGGCGCCCATCGACCTGATCAGCGCCGGGACCGGGGAGATGAAGAAGCGGTATGGATACGTCTACGTGGATCAGCAGGAGGACGGAAGCGGGACCGGGAAGCGTATGCGGAAGAAATCGTTCTACTGGTACCAGAAGGTGATTGAGAGCAATGGCGAGGTGCTGTGACCGGAAGGGTTAAAAAACAGGAGTTGTCTGTCCTTTTGCGGACTTTTGAAGGTTTGCAGGAGGCAGGCAAAGCCTGTTTTTTTCATGCGTATAAAATATCAACTGAATGCTGGAAATACTTCTGCTTTTGCGGTTTTTTGTGATACAATAAGGGGAATTGATCATTAAAAAAGACAGTCAGGTGTGACAGAGATTATGAAGACACAAAGTGAAAAAATTTTATACGGCAGTCTGTTTCGACACATCAGCCGGGTTCACAGACAACGGCGCGTCCGCTGTACAGAAACATGTATTTGTGATAAAATCATAAAGCAAAGAGAAAGCACAGGATAAGAAACGTGTGAAGGATGAAAATAAAATGGAGGCGGGAGAAAGATTTTGACAATGGAGAAAAAAATATTATATCTGGAATGTGAGGGCGGAATCAGCGGCGATATGACGGTGGCGGCGCTTCTGGACCTGGGAGCGGATCAGGAGGCGCTTGAACGGGCGCTTCAGAGCCTTCCGGTGGACGGATTTCATACGGTGGTCAGCCGGGTGAAGAAAGCGGGACTTGATATGTGTGATTTTGATGTGGTGCTGGATCAGGCCCATGAGAATCATGATCATGATATGGAATATCTGCACGGGCATGAGAGCATACATCCGGAGGAACATTTCCATGTGCATGGAGAGGGTCCGCATACGCATGGGGGAGCTCATACGGAAGAGGCACATCATGTGCACGGCGGACACGCTCATGAACACAGAGGACTTCCCGAGATCCTTCACATCATCGAACACGCGGATTTGACAGAGCGGGCAAAAGAGACTGCATCCCGCATCTTCCGGATTCTGGCGGCGGCAGAAGCAAAAGCTCACGGCGTGCCGGAGGATCAGGTGCATTTCCATGAAGTGGGCGCGGTGGATTCCATCGTGGACATTGTGGCCGTAGCCGTCTGTCTGGATGATCTGGGGATCACGGATGTGGTGGTCACCAGGCTGAATGAGGGGCAGGGCACGATCCGCTGTCAGCACGGGATCCTGCCGGTGCCGGTGCCGGCAGTCATGAATATCGCGGAGGCGCACAGGCTTCCGCTCCATGTTACGGAGACGAAAGGGGAGCTGGTGACGCCTACGGGAGCAGCGATCGTGGCGGCGATCCGGACCGGCAGCCGGCTGCCGGACGTATTTACAGTGGAAAAAATGGGGATGGGCGCCGGAAAGCGGAGCTACGACCGTCCCGGTATGCTGCGGGCCATGCTGATCCGGGATGAGGCCGAAGAGAGGGATCTGATCTACAAGCTGGAAACGAACATTGACGACTGTACCGGAGAGAGTCTGGGATATGCCATGGACCGGCTGATGGAGGCAGGGGCCAGAGATGTGCATTATACACCTGTCTATATGAAGAAGAACCGCCCGGCGTATCAGCTGAATGTGATCTGTGCCGGAGAGGATATCGACCGGATGGAAGAGATCATTTTCCGGGAGACAACGACCATCGGGATCCGGTGGATTCCCATGGAGCGTACGGTCCTTCGGCGGGAAATGCGTACCGTGCAGACCCCTCTGGGAGAGGCGCAGGTGAAAGTGTGCACATACGGAGGGACAGAGCGGTATTTTCCGGAGTATAACAGCGTAACCGCTCTGTGCAGAGCGCATGGGAGGAGCTATCAGGAAGTGTACCAGATGATTGAACATGCGTGTGTCTGAGTGAGGTAATGACTGATAACATTCGGGAAACTGCATAGAATGAATCTATATGGAAAGGCAGGATGGATTTCATGGCAAGACATATACGACAGCTGGATATAGAGGCGTATCGGGGAATTCAGGATCTGAAATTAAGAAATCTGAATCATATCAATATTCTGACAGGTGACAATAACAGCGGAAAGACGAGCGTACTGGAGGTTCTTTCCGGTATGCGGGATCCGTACAGCATTCTGGCGTGGACCAGCATGATTCTTAACAGGGTATCAATAGCCAGAAAAAAATTATTTTATCAGGAACTCTATAATCTGTTCCCGGTTGATGCTGAAGAGAAGGTGATTGGGTATAAATTTGGGGATGACAAAGGCATAATCACGAGTATTGCATTAAAAGCAAAGATTGATGAAATACAGATTTCTGAACAGGAAATGCTTCAAATCAATAATCTGAAGAGGACAGGAGATTTAAGAGCGGCGGAAGATATGATTGATACAAAATGTATGAAGCTGACTACGTATGTGAATGGAAAGAAAACGGGTGAGGAAATTATATATGATTTTCAGAATCATATCCCATATGTGGTAGCAGAAAAAAATATTTTTTTCCGTACGATGTATGTATCTCCTGTGGATCACGCAAAAGGGAATCTTTATCTGGACCATATTCTCAGTGACTCCGAAATGTATGGAGAGATGATTTCCATTCTTCATGCATTTGATGAAAATATTATTGGAATTAATGCAATTGCTGCTGATGATAATGCTTCCCCGGTTGAATATATGATTTTGACAAAAAACCACAAAAAGGCGTTGCCCTTGAATGTATTTGGAGATGGAATGAAAAAAGCGATTCTTCTGCTGAGTGCGGTCGTCAAAGCAAAGGATGGTATTTTGCTTCTGGATGAGTTTGAGACAGCGATCCATACATCAGCCATGAATTCCATATTTTCATGGATACTGAGAAGTGCAAAAAAATTGAATGTTCAGGTATTTTTAACTTCGCACAGCAAAGAAGCCATCGAAAAAGTTCTGAAATGTAATGAAGAATTGCGGTCGGATATTCATGTGTACACATTATACAGAAAAGAAGACAGACATCTTGTTCGTACAATGACCTGTGAAGAAGCAATCAATGCGCAGGAATGTCTGGGACTGGAGTTGAGATCATGAACAGTGTTTTGTTGTGTGAAGGTTCAACGGATTATGTGCTTTTACAGTATTTTATGAGAAAAGCATATCATTGGGAAGATGACAGAAGCAGACAGGAAGGAGTATTTAGGATAGAGAATGATCAGGAATCCAGAAAGCTGTTTTGCAAAGAACATATCCTTACAGTGGCATCAGCAGGGGGATGCAGCAAATTGAAAAAAGGACTGGAACAGGCTTTAAACAGAAACCGTTTTGCTTCTGATATGAGGCCTGCATTTGATCATATTGTTATGATTACAGACAGGGATGAGATCAGTACAGAAGCGGAATTTGTCGGGAAAATTCAGGAAGTATTTTTGAAATGATCGGTTTGTCATCTTGAAGATATCCATAATAATAAGTGGGTTAAATGTGAAATGAAAAGTGACAGGGGAGAAAGGCTGGTTTTTTGGTTCTTATTAATGGTTGTACCTTTTGAAGAAAACGGAGCTATGGAGACATTTTTGTTAAATGCAATAGCAAAAGAAAATAAATATGATAAATCAATTATTGAAGCATGTTATAAATTTGTAGAGCGCGTAGATCCGGAAAGAAGATATTTGTCTGCAAGAAGACTGGTTACAAAAGCGAAATTTGATACTTATTTTTCTATTAGAACCGCTGCAGGCCAGTTTAGAGAGCGACAAAATATTCTGAAGGGTATAGAGTGGGAAGAATATACGGTTTTACAGGAGGCTTTTCAATTACTGGCAGTATTATCATAAGCTGAATGTTCGGGCAGAATAAAGATTTGGTTTTATTGGCGGATATTTTCTGCGGCCGACGTATTGAAAGGCTGCGGCAGAACAGTAACGGGAGGCCGGCAGGTGATTTGCTCACCTGCCGGCCTCCCGTACATACTTCCGGTATCTTTTCAAAATGTTAACTGACCAGTGAAAATTCTTTCCGGATCTCTTCCACGACCGCGGCCAGTGCCTTCTGCTCATCCGTCCCGTCTGCCAGGATGTCCACGGCAGAGCCTTTCGGGTGGCTCAGGCGCATGAGAGAGAGCGGATCTTTGGCATCCGCGATCTCGGTGCCCAGCATGACCATGATGACACTCTCGTAAGTACTGGCCGTGCCTGCGATCTTCGCGGCCGGTCTTGCATGGAAGAAATCATTGGAGTCCAAAGTAACAGATCTGGTGATCATAACAGCTCTCCTTTTTTGTTCTGCGGCTGCTTCAGAGCCGTTGTTCTGCTATGCGGTGTTTCTTATTGAAAGAGCTCCGTTACCGTCTCATAAGCCTTTGTCACCTGCTCAAGCAGAGCGGCATCCGTCACGCCGGAGATCTCGGAAAATGCCGCCGCCACGCCTTTGGCTGCGATCTTCTCCTGAAGCTCTGCGCTCTGTGCGTCTTCCGGATTGTTGTAGCGAAGCGCGGCTCCGATGCCCAGGACCAGCTTGTCGACCGGCAGGCCATAGGACATGGCAGTGGTCAGCGGACTGACCAGACGGTCGTCAGCAGAAAGCTTCCGAAGCGGCTCCCGGCCTACGCGGGTCACATCGTCCTTCAAATATGGGTTCTTGAACCGGTTGATGATCTTGTCGATGTATTTGTAATGAGCTTCTTTGTCGAATCCAAATCTCTGAATCAGGCCGTCGCCGGACTGAGTCATGGCTGCCTTTACCAGATCATAGATCTTCGGATCCGAGATGGCCTGATCGATGGTTTTATGGCCTGCCAGGATACCGGTGTAGGCGGTGATGCAGTGTCCGGTATTCAGCGTGAAGAGCTTTCTCTGGATGTAGGCCATCAGGTTGTCTGCCAGGTTCATGCCCGGGATCTCGGGAATCTCTCCCTTTAAGGAAGCCTTTTCCACATTCCACTCACAATATTTTTCCACGACCACGTCTACCGGATTTTCGCTGCGCACCGGCGGTACGATACGGTCTACGGAGCAGTCTGCAAAACCTACGTATTTCTCACAGTAAGCTTTTTCTTCCTCAGAAAGGATACCATATACATGTTCCTTCAACTGGGAGGTGGCGCGGATGGCATTCTCGCAGGCGATGATGTTCATAGGCTCTGTGCTGCCGTCGGCGATTCTCTTCTGGATGCCTTTTGCGATGGTGGGAGCGATAAAACCAAGGACCCGCAGTCCCACAGCTGTGGTCAGGATATCTGCCTTTGCGATTTCGTCAATGATTGCTTCGCCGTTGGACATGATGCCGGTGATATTGGTGATCTCCACGTCCTCGACCTCTGTATCCATTACATGAACGGTATATTTCTGGTCAGCAGCCAGACGGTCGATGATGACCTCGCTCACATCTGCGAAGATAACGCGATAACCTGCCTGTGCCAGCAGCATGCCGATAAAGCCGCGTCCGATATTGCCTGCACCGAATTGAATTGCTGTTTTCATGATACAACACCTCTTTCTTGACTGAAATGATAATGTTCGCCGGTCAATGACCGGGAAAAGGCGGCCGGGCGGACTTTATGCCGTCCGGCCGCAAAGGTATGTTACAAAATGTCTGATAATGTCTTGTTTCAGGAAGCTTAAGTGAGCTGTTTCAGGATCCATTCCACATCGTTGGTGGTCTTCATCTCTTCCAGAACAGTCTCATCCTCCAGAACTTCGCAGATCTTCGCCAGCAGGTCCAGATGCTCGTCGCCGATGCCTGCGATACCGAAGACCAGATTGGCTTTCTCATCACCGAACGGAACACCTTCGGGATACTGGAAGAGGACGATACCGGTCTTCTTCACGGTTCCTTTTGCCTGTGTGGTTCCGTGAGGAATTGCAATACCCATACCCATATAGGTCGTCACCAGCTTCTCACGTTCCTGCATGGCATCTACATAGGAAGCGTCTACGTAGCCCAGTTTGCACATAAGTTCGCCGGCAGCCTGGATCGCTTCTTCCTTCGTGCCCGGGGTCTGATTTAATTTGATGCCTTCTGCGATCATGACTTTTTTATTCGGAACGGTGGTCGGTACGACCGGATCCGTATTTTCGCCTGCAGTCTCTGCAACCGCCTGATCTCCGGTAGTCAGCTGGATATAGAGGGCATCCAGCGCCGGGTCTGCCAGGAAGTTGCCGATGGTGACCATCTGTGCCTGAGGTGCGGATTTCTTCGCACGTTCCACCAGCGTGGTCTGTACGACTGCGATATCACAGTCGGCCGGGATATTGTCCACAGATGTATTGATGACGGTCAGGTCCGGACGCGCTGCTTTCACGCGGTTGCGGAATTTGGTTGCGCCCATGGCGGAAGAACCCATGCCAGCGTCGCATGCGAAGACGACTTTCTTCACTTTACCTGCGTCTTTTACGGCTGCAGATGCGGTGGTGAGACCCTTGGACTCGGCTTTCATGGAGGCGGTCTGAGCCTGAGCCTCTTCCAGATTTTTGACTCCGGACATCTTGATGATCGGGCTTGCGATCACGAAGGAAACTCCGGTAGCAATCACTACGCCCAGAAGGGTCAAAAGCATCTGCGGTCTCGGGCTCATGGACATAAATGCGATGATGGAGCCCGGTGAGGATGCGCCTACCAGACCGCATCCGGTGATGCTGTAGAAGAAGATCGCACACACATTTCCGACGATCGGTGCGATAATGACCATGGGATTCATCAGCACATACGGGAAATAGATCTCATGGATACCGCCGAAGAAATGGATGATGATGGCGCCCGGTGCAGAGTCCTTCGTCATCTTGTCTTTGGAGAACATCCAGTAAGCCAGCAGGACGCCCAGTCCGGGACCCGGATTTGCCTCCAGCATGTACATGATGGATTTACCGGTCTCCAGCGCCTGCGTGGTGCCGATGGGTGTAAAGATACCATGGTTGATGGCGTTGTTCAGGAACAGTACTTTTGCAGGCTCGATGAAGATGGCCACGAGGGGGAGCAGACTCATGCTCATCAGGAATTCCACGCCTGCAGTCAGGATGGACAGGATAATGCCCATGATAGGACCGATGATATAGTATCCGATGATTGCCATGATCATACCGAAGATACCGACGGAGAAATTGTTGATCAGCATCTCAAAGCCGGCGGGCATATGTCCGTCCATGGCCTCATCGAATTTCTTGATGACCAGTCCGGCCAGGGGGCCGATGGCCATGGCAGCCATGAGCATCGTATTGTCGGAGCCGGCAATACAGCCGACAATGGCGATGGCGCCCATGACGCGTCCGCGGTCTCCGCCGATCATCTTACCGCCCTGAGCAGCGATGAGGATCGGAAGCAGATAGGTCAGGATCGGCGGATGGATGGAGGCAAGGCCCTCGTTGGGAATCCATCCGTCCGGGATGAAGAGTGCGGTAATAAATCCCCATGCGATGAATGCTCCGATGTTGGGCATCACCATGCCGGAGAGAAATTTACCGAATTTCTGTGCAAAGTTTTTCATAGTGTTCCATCTCCTTTTCTTTTTATGATGAGATTTTGAAAATATTTTACCAGGGCTTCTTCTGCGAGAGCGCGTCCCTCGCTCGCGTCTCCGTTTTGAAGCGCCTGTAAAAATCGTTTGTCTTCCACCAGAAGCATGCTGATCCTGCTGATGACTTCCACGCATTCATTCTGATCGGACCGGGGCGCCAGAAGGAGAATGGCTCCTTTTATGGTTCCGTCGGGCACGGAGAATGGACGGTCAAGTCTCAGATAGGCACATCGGCAGTGCGGGACCGCAGTGGTTCGGCAGTGCAAAAGATGGATGCCAAGTTCCGGGATAAAGGTGTTTTTGATGCCTTCCCGTCTGGCCAGGTCCTGGCTGATGATCTGGCGGCTTAAGATGCTGTCGGCAAAGATTCCGGCTGCCTGCCCCAGCAGGGTCTCAGTCTGGCAGATCCCGGACACTTCCCGGATCAGAAAACTGTGGAGCAGCTGTGAGATCTCTTCCCCGGTACGGGTCAGAGAACCAATATCTTCCAGTGAGAGCCTCAGTTCCGGCGCCGGTGTCCTTGGTTCCGGCCGGATCTCCTCTGTGCGTTTCCTGCCGATGGCTTCCAGCGCATGGTTCAGGACCAGCATATCCTGAGCCTGCGGAATCGGGCTGACACAGACCGACGGGAAATCGATCTCCAGAGGAACGGTGGAGATGACAAGGTCAATTCCGTCTTTTTTCAGCTTTTCCGGTTCCAGGCTGAAAGCGGACATGATCTGCCGAATATCAATATTGTGTAAAGAACGGATCAGGTTGGCCGCCAGCATTCGGGAAGCGCCCATACCGCTGGGACAGACCACAGCGACGGCAACCCGTTTCTGTTCGCCGCGGAGTGTTTCTGCGGCGGCTGCAAAATGCATGGCTACAAAAGTGATTTCCGATGGAGAGATATCGTTTATGTAGAGTTTTTCACGGAACAGTCCGCAGGCGTGCTCCACAGCTTTGTAGACATCCGGATATTTCTGCCGGATGGCATCTCCCTGGGAGTTGTCAAGCTGGATGTTCATGGAAAGACGGCTGATCATGGAATCCATGTGGCTGGTCAGTTCTTCAATCATCCGGTTGCATGTATGAAACGGAAGATTCAGCTCCTGCTCCACCTGTTCCACGATGGACATGACGACCTGTCTTGCGTTGATGGACTGAAGCTGGCTGCGCATCCGCCTGGTCTGCGGCCAGATCCGTGCGCTGGACAGATGCATGGTGATAAAGCCGACCTCTTCCTGCGGAATCGAAAGAGCGAGCTGGCGTCCAATCCTTTCCGCAATCTGTTCTGCCACCGGATATTCCGGCAGTTCGGACAGATTTTTCAGTTCTTCCGGGTCCATCTCGATCTTCTCTCCCGAACGGAGTCTTTTGATGGAGAGGGACAGATGGACGATGAGCGCCATATAGCCGCTGTCTGTATATTTGATATGAAGTTCCTTTTCCGTGTCTGCCAGGATCTGCTCCACAAAGGCGACGATCTGGGGATCAATGAAGCTGAACAGCCGGTTTTTCAAAAGCTCCGGCTCGGAAGGAAGCTCTTCTTTCGTGCTGCTTCTCAGCATCCGCAGGATCTCGCCGTTATCCATAAATTCAAGCGCGGCATTGGCAATCGCCTGGCGGAAGGCGGTTTCACTGCCTTCCAGCAGGATCCCGATACCGGGACGGCGCAGAATCCGCACCTGATAGGAAGAGAGCCATTCGTCCAGCGCGTCCAGATCTTTGCCAAGTGTTCCCTCTGAGATCTGGAAACGGGACAGGAACACATAGGATTTTATTGGTTCTCTCACAAAGAGAAGTTCACCCAGGATCTGTCGCCTGCGTTCCTTCTGGCTGAAGCCTGCCGATGTCTGTTCCAGTCCCAGCAGTTCTTCCAGAAGCCGGATCGATTCCGGATCCTCTTCGATGGCAAGCCCTACGCCGGGTTTTCGGATAAATGTGAAATCATTCTCCTGAAGCCAGTGTTCTACAGCAGGAAGTTCTCTTAAAACGGTCCGGGAGGAGACGTTCAGCTTCTCGGAGACGGCTCCTACCGGGATTGGATTGCCTGCCGTCTTTGCCAGGATCCGGACGATCTCCCGTTGTCTTGCGGTCAGGGTATGGGAAAATGACGTATTGGAATATTCTGGTGACATATGTGATTCCTCCCTCCCCTTTTTTATAATTTTAGCAGGAGATTCTGCATTGTGCAATGCGATCTTCTGTCACTTTTGTCCGTAATGCTTAGTGACAAAAAATGGTTTTGGGCAGGATGACGAAAGGATTCCGGGTAACGTCGGATTTCCTGCCGTTACCAGTCATATATACACGGGCCGTAACTTCTCACGGGGGAGATGGGTGGCGGTCTGCGCTCCAGGCCTGTATGCTCTGCGGCGCTGTCCGATACACTCCATACGAGCGCAGAGCACACAGGCCCAGGGCTCAGACCGCCCCACCACCACCGTGAAAAGTAACCAACAGGCGCTGTTGTCAAAAAAAGGCTGCTGTGGTATAGTGAAGGGGCAGACCAAATGAAAGGAATTTACAATCTATGTGTGGAATAGTTGGATTTACAGGAAGCGGCCAGGCGGCTCCGGTGCTGCTGGACGGACTGGCGAAGCTGGAATACCGGGGATATGATTCGGCAGGAATCGCCGTGAAGCGCGATGATTCCAACCGGATCGAGATCGTCAAGGTAAAAGGACGTTTAAAGCAGCTGGCGGAGAAGACGGACAGCGGAAGAGCCGTGCCCGGATGCTGCGGGATCGGGCATACCAGATGGGCAACCCACGGAGAACCGTCCATGGTGAATGCGCACCCTCACTGCAGTGATGACCAGAGTGTGATCGTAGTGCACAACGGGATTATTGAAAATTATCTCGAGCTGAAGGAGAAGCTCTTGAAACGGGGTTACGAGTTTTACTCCCAGACGGACACGGAGGTTCTGGTAAAGCTTCTGGACTATTATTATAAGAAATATCAGGGAAATACGCTGGAAGCTATTACGAAGGTCATGCTCCGGGTGCGGGGATCCTATGCACTTGGTATCATGCTGAAGGAAGAGCCCGGCATCATCTACGCGGTGCGTAAGGACAGCCCGCTGATCGTGGGCAGGAATGAGCAGGGGAGCTTTATCGCCTCTGACGTGCCGGCAATTCTGAAATACACCCGCAGCGTATATTACATTGACAACCTGGAGATCGCCCGTCTGACCGGAGAGGGGGAGACCTTCTATAACATAGACAGAGAAGAGATTCAGAAAGAGCCGGTGGAAATCAAGTGGGATGCGGAAGCGGCGGAAAAGGGCGGATTCGAGCATTTCATGATGAAAGAGATTCACGAGCAGCCGAAGGCAGTTCGGGATACGATCAATTCCTATGTGACAGACGGACGGATCGATCTGAGTTCCGTGGGGCTGTCAGATGAAGAGATCCGGGGAATATCCAGACTCTACATCGTCGCCTGCGGAAGCGCCTATCATGTGGGGATTGCGGCTAAATATGTGATCGAAGATCTGGTGAAGCTTCCGGTGGAGGTGGATCTGGCATCGGAGTTCCGCTACCGTGATCCGATCCTGGAGAAGGATTCTCTGGTAGTGATCATCAGTCAGTCCGGGGAGACGGCGGACAGTCTGGCAGCGCTTCGGGAAGCAAAAAACAGGGGAATCCGTACGCTTGCAGTGGTCAACGTAGTGGGTTCCAGTATCCCGAGAGAGGCGGACAATGTATTTTATACGCTGGCAGGCCCGGAGATCGCGGTGGCGACCACGAAGGCTTACAGCACGCAGCTGGCGGTCAGTTATCTGATGGCGATCCATTTTGCCCTTGTAAGAGGAACCATCGACGAGGCGTATTATGAGAAGCTGGTGGCGGAGCTTCTGGCGCTGCCGGATAAAATCAGCAAGGTACTGGAAGACAAGGAACGTCTTCAGTGGTTTGCAAGCAAGTTTTCCAATGTGCATGATATTTTCTTTATCGGCAGGGGGATCGACCATGCCATCAGCATGGAGGGCAGCCTGAAGATGAAGGAAATCAGCTATGTGCATTCGGAAGCCTATGCGGCGGGAGAACTGAAGCACGGAACGATCTCTCTCATCGAGGACGGGATTCTGGTCGTCTGTGTGCTGACGCAGGAGAAGCTGTTTGAGAAAACGCTGTCCAATATGGTGGAAGTCAAGAGCCGCGGCGCTTATCTTATGGGACTGACGAATTATGGGAACTATTCCATAGAGGACACGGCGGATTTTACCGTCTATGTGCCGAAAACGGATCCGCATTTTACCACAAGTCTTGCTATTATACCGCTGCAGCTTATGGGATATTACGTGAGCTGTGCCAAAGGACTGGATGTGGATAAGCCGAGAAATCTGGCGAAGTCAGTGACCGTGGAATAAAAAATCACCAATAAACAGCAGAAGAAAGCTGAAATTATTGTGAAAAGCTGACATTGTACTGCCGTAAAAATTATTGTATACTCAAGAAAAAATAAAAATTGTACATGAATGGGCATGGAAAAGAGTGGTTTTCCATGCCCTTTTTGAATTTTGGAAAGGAGGAAGCGGGATGGACAGCATGGATCTTAGTATCTTAAAATGTCTCAGTGAGAATTCCAGACAGTCGGCGACCCAGATCAGCCGCACGGTGCATCTGTCAATAGCGGCAGTCATAGAGAGAATCCGCAAGCTGGAGCGAAACGGTATTATCCGTCAGTATACCATAATAGCGGATCAGCGCAGGATTGGAAATGAAGTCACTGCGCTGATGGAAGTGTCTCTGGAGCATCCGGGGTACTATGAAGAATTTACCAGGGCAATCAAAGAAAATGACAGTATTGTGGCATGTGATTATCTGACCGGGGATTATGATTTTATGCTGAAGATACAGACCCGGTCTTCGGAGACGCTGGAGCAGATTCACCGGATGATCAAAAGTATTAAAGGAGTATCCAGTACAAAGACTTATTTTGTATTAAAGCAGATAAAAAGCGGACTGACTGCTGTGACGGAGGCATAGATTGTAGAGACGGATTCAGATAAAACAATACGGATGGAGGAAAAAGTGTAATGGAGAATATTTTAACTGTAGTTGAAAAAGTAAATGGCATTCTGAATGGATTCATATGGGGACCGTACATGCTGGTTTTTTTCCTGCTGGTGGGCGGCATGTTTACCATACGGACAGGTTTCTTTCAGATCACGCAGATCAGGCGCTGGATGGAAGCGACGTTTCTGAGTGTTTTCAAGGATCACAAGGTATTGAAAACAGAGGATAAACACTCGATCTCTCAGTTCCAGTCCCTGTGTACGGCACTGGCTGCGACCATAGGTACCGGCAATATTGCCGGAGTGGCGACGGCGATCGCTCTGGGCGGCCCGGGTGCGGTATTCTGGATGTGGCTGTCTGCGTTTCTCGGCATGATGACAAATTATGCGGAAAATACGCTCGGTATCAAATACCGTTACCGCAATGAGCGGGGAGACTGGACCGGCGGAGCCATGATCTACATAGAGAGGGGACTGCACTGCAGATGGCTGGCGGTTATTTTCTCTGTTTTCTGTTTTCTGGCTTCTTTTGGAATCGGCAACATGACGCAGGCAAATTCCATTGCGAGCGGACTTAAGTCCTCCTTTGGCGTTCCTGTATGGGTGACTGCAGTCGTCATCATGGTTTTTGTGGCGCTTGTGATCGTGGGCGGAATCAAAAGAATCGCATCGGTGACGGAGAAGATCGTACCGTTTATGGCAGTGTTTTATATTGCAGGAGGCCTGGTTGTAATTGGAATGCATCTGGAAGCGGTTCCGCAGGCATTTGCGCTGATCTTCCGCGAGGCGTTCAATTTTCAGGCAGCAGGCAGCGGCGTGCTTGGATACGGGATTGCCGTTGCAATGAAGCGGGGGATTTCCCGGGGCGTCTTCTCGAATGAAGCAGGTCTTGGCTCTTCTGTTATGGTACACTCCGCATCGGATGTGGAGGAGCCGGTGGTTCAGGGTATGTGGGGCGTGTTCGAGGTATTTGCGGATACTATTGTGGTGTGTACGATTACCTGCCTGACAATTCTGACATCCGGAGTATATGACATGGATGTATATCTGTCTTCCATCGCCGCAGGGGGAGAGGATGCTGTCGTATCCGGTGCGGAACTGACCGCCAGCGCATTTGCGACGGTGATTCCCCATGGAGATAAATTTGTTGCGATTGCCATTATGATGTTCGCATTTTCCACAATTCTTGGCTGGTCCTATTATGGGGAACGGGCAGTGGAGTATTTATTTGGAATAAAGGGCATTCTTCCGTATAAGATATTTTTTGTGTGCGTGATCTTTGCAGGATGTACAGGATCTCTGTCTCTTGTGTGGGATATTGCAGATACGTTGAATGGTTTTATGTCGGTGCCGAACCTGATTGCCATTACACTGCTGAGCGGAGAGGTTGTGCAGATGACGAAGACATACCTGGAGAAAAGTAAAAAGTAACGGTTTGGGAATGAATACGGATGAAATCGTGTATTTTTCAGTATAATTTTGGAAGACTCTGTGGTAGAATGAGATATAGTTGTAAAAGAAGCCGGGCATTGAAAGAAAGCAGGAGGGAAGCAGATGATCAGCAGATTTTCATGCCATAATTTTAGAAATATACAGGCGGACGCCCTGGAGTTTGAAAAAATTAATATTTTGATCGGTCCCAATAATTCCGGAAAAAGCAATTTTATTAAGGCAATTACCTTTTTTTCAGAAATGTTAAAGAATGCGGGGAAAGGAAGTCTGAAATCAGCGTTTCTGGATGCAGTTGCACGTAATGGCTGGGATCATTCTCTATATAAACATGCAGAGGAAAATACACCAATTGATTTTGCGTGGGATATTTGCCTGAATGGAGAGCCGGTCAGGTATAAGTTTTCCTTCGTGGTAGGTGAAAGTCCGGAAAAGTGTAATATTTGGTTAGAAGAACTGAATGCTGTTGAACTGAAAGAGCGTTATGACAAAGAATTTAACTATTTTAGATGTCATGATTCCAAGTTTGGTCAGGGTTTTTTTTCTACTGCTATCAAGACTGGAACAAGGAATCGCAGATTATCATTTGCTGTGGACAGTAAGGAAACGTTGATTATGCAGTTTAAAGATATTCTGTTGAAAAATCAAAGCATTTATGGAAATGAACTGATACGGGTAAATATTGCACAGCTGTTATATGAACTGCAAAAATATTTTGAAGGTTTTAGAAGGAGTCAGGGCCGTTGTAAAACGGCCCTGGTTTTGCCTTTTAAAACGACAGGATCTCTCCGTCGTTGGGCACATACAGGCTGCCGTGATAATATTCCCGCCCTTCCGCCGTGTAGGTATCCTTCCGATGGGCCAGGTCCTTGTCCTCCGTGTGCCAGAGCACCAGATTGGGGATGTGCAGCTCCTCTGCCAGCCTGCAGGCATCCATGACCGTGCTGTGGTGCTTTTCGTAGGGCTTGAAGCGCTCGCGCTGGCCGTACAGGCAGAACGCCTCATGGAGCAGCCACTGGGCGCCTTCGACCCAGGGCAGCAGCGCTTCATGGTAAGGCTCGTCGCCCGGAAAGGCAAGCTGCACGCCGTGGTCCATCCGCACCCGATAGCCGAACTGTTTTGCCTTGGTGGAACCGATGTCAAAAAATGTGAAGCGGTCCCCCAGGATCTCTCTTTCGTCGCCGCTTTCCACCACATGGAACAGGATACGGTTGTCAAAATGCGCCGTGAATTTTTTCCCGATGGTCAGGCAGGAGAGGGTCTTGATGGTATCTACCAGCTCCCGGTGGCAGTAAATATGCAGATCGCCTTCATAGTTTCCCTTATTCATGCTGGTGGCGACCATCCGGACGATCCAGACCATGCCGAGAATGTGGTCGTTGTGGGCATGGGTGACAAAAATGTGATGGATCTTCTCCAGAGGGATGTTCTGCTTTTCCAGAGCCAGCAGGATTCCGTTTCCGCCGCCGGCGTCGGTGAGAAAGTATTCTTCTCCTTTCTGCATGGCAAAGCACGTATTGTAGCAGTGGACGGCCTGGGCGTTTCCCGTGCCGAGAACGATCAGTTTTTCCATCTTCAGGTACCTCCCGGTGAATGATATATCTGACAGTAAAAATCCCTTTTATCATATCCGAAAATGTCCCGCAGTTCAAGCCTGAAATTTCAGGCTTTCTGTTCTGGAAAGCGTGAAAAGAGCCAGGAAGCAGCACAGGAATATCCCATGCTGCTTCTGATATTTATTCACCGGCAATCTCCACATGACTGATCTGAATGCTGCCGTCTGAAATGAACCATCCGAGGTTTTTTTCTTTTTCATTATACATGCGGAAGCCGAAAGCAACGTCGCGGTTTACATAAAGAAGAGCAATCGTATCTTCCATATATAATTCCAGCCCGTATTCTTTTCCGGGGTCCAGACGAAGGGGACGTTCCATTTCCGCCGCATAAGGGAAGAGCTGTCCGCCGCGCTCCGATGTTCGGAGACCGGACCGGAATTCGATCCGCTGATAAGCCGGTTCGAACATCAGATAATAGCCCCTGTCAAATTTTTCATCCACCTGCAGGGCCATGCCAAACCGTGAGGGCCTGCCTTCGTATTTTATTTTGGCACGTACGACGCCTCTGCGCGGCAGTTTTCCGCACAGGATGGAGGAATAGCCGGAATCCGAACTGCATGCTGCAGTGTCGCCGTTCATCTGCCAGATGCCGTCCAGCGGTTTCCAGGATGTCTTTTCTCCTGTTCCGAAAGCATGGATCAGAGTGTCAGTGGGGCATACGCCCAGAGTTCCGTCTTCGTGCTGCACCAGCCTGTGGACTACAATGGAGCCTCCCCAGTTCCAGCAGGTGTAGTCTTTTCCATAATCCTCTGTGGGATCAAAATGCCATTTGTTTTCTCCTCTGGTCGGGTTCCAGCCGTAGAGATAGCGGTTTATACCGTCGCTGACTGTCTTTCCTGCATAGAACGCCCTTCCGTCAAAGGTATCTGTTTCCGGGCGGAGCCACGGGCCTGCCGGACTTTTGCTCATCCGGTAATACGTACCGAAGCCGTCGCAGTAGTTGGAGTATATGAGATAGTACCATTCACCCATTTGAAACAGATCGACGCATTCGTTTGCGGCCGGATACATTTTGGGTGAATACAGCGGCGGCCGGTATTCCCATCTGGAAAGATCGTCGGAAACGCACAGCGCAACGCATCCGTTCCGCTCGGTTGCGCTGTTTTCACGGGCCGCCAGCAGCATCCACCATTTTTTCTCCTCCTCGTTCCAGAAGACAAAGGGATCCCGCCAGTCGGACATCCGGTAGATGGTGCCGTCCGGACCGAACCTGTCTTCCGGAATATCTTCCCATTCGATAAGATCCCGGCTCACCGCATGTCTTGCCCACTGTGCAGGGGGTTCTTTGTCAAAGGTGCAGTAAAACATATGATAGATCCCGTTAAAATGGACGATTGTGCCGGTTCCTCCATGGATATTGACGGGCGTCTCGGTAAATGTACAGTGGTCTTTCGTAGTGATCCGATGCCACCGGAGCTTGTCTTTCTCATCGGGGGCGCCGGGGTTCCAGAGTTTCAGGTAATAGTTTTCAAAAGTTTTTGTCGCTTCGTTAAAGAAAGGGATGACGTCGCCTGCCTTGGCGTTTTGCGGGGTAAAAAACAGATTCATTGTGCTCTCCTTTCAGCAGCCGTTTTATGCATGCATCTGCAAATCTTTAATAACCGGTAAAGTGACCGGTTACTTTACGTGGAACACAATATCATTCCTGTACGGATCTGTCAAGAGATTTTTCGGTTTTTAGAATGGTTTTTTATGCGGTTCAGGCGGTCGTTTCCCGCCGGATCAGCACCGGCGTGATGTTTTTATGAACCAGTTCCGTCTGGGGCATGGGGCGGCGTTTTTTTCGCTCATTCATCAGAGATACCAGAAGATCCATCGCTTCAAAGGCAATTTTGTCGATCTGCTGGCCGACGGTGCTGATAGGAAGGATCGCGCGGTCCGCCACAGGAGAGTCGTCAAAACCGATCAGGCGGTATTCCTCCGGCAGCCGCCCGTATTTCCGGAAGATAATGTTCAGCATGCTGTTGGCGAGCGTATCATTTGCCAGAAACAGTCCTTTTCGCTGATCCGGGTATTTTTGATTTATATAATCATGGATTTCGGACATGGATGCATGAATCTCTTCATAAGAATGTCCAAGCTTCCGGATGATTACTTCATGCCGGATTCCGTGTTCGATACAGGTATCCTGAAATCCCTGGATCCGTCCGTAAGAAGGTACCTCCTTTTCCACCGGGGAGTTGATGTGCAGAAGCACGTCGCATTTGCTTTTGAGCAGCAGGCTGGTTCCCTGCACGGCGCCCATGTAGTTGTCCGTGTTGACGCTGTTCACATACCGGTCTTCCCGTTCGATGGTGACCAGGGGAATCTGATAGGAAGCGAGTTCTTCGGAAGGGATCGTGTGGCTTAAGATGATCATGCCTTCGATCTTGTATGCCAGCAGCTCACGGAGATACTGCCGTTCAATCTCTTTTTTATGGTTGCCCACAAAGACCAGGAATTTGTAGCCGAATTTTTCATAGGTATTTAAAATCTGGTTCAGCATTTCCGCGTAATAATGCATGTAAAGGTTCGGAACGATGACGCCGACAAACTCGCTCTTGCCGTTGGCGAATACCTTTGCCAGCTTGTTCTCCTGGTAATTCAGATCAATTAATGCCTGGGCAATGATCTCCTGATTCTCCAGAGTCAGCGAATCCGGATCATTGAAGTACCGGGAGATCGTGGTTTTTGAAAAATTTGTGTATTTTGCGATATCTGCAAACGTGATCTTTTTTTTATCCATTCGGATTTACCTCCCAAAGCAGGATACAGTATCCGGAGACCGGATCGCATTCTTCCTTAAAGTATAGCAGGCACGCAGGGAAAAATCAACCGGATCATAACCAGTTAAGTAACCGGTAATTTTCTTTGTCCTTTTTTAAAAATACGGTTGACATCCATCCATATCGGTGTTAATATGACATCATAAAGTAACCGGTAACTTAACTAGTTACGAAACTGGTTACACAAACTTTGAAGTATATGCTGCCTGCTGAATCCGGAAAATATGACGGGCATAATTCATGCAGGAGCAGGAAAGGAGATTGTTTATGGAGATACAATATCTGGGAACGGCATCGGCGGAAGGCTGGCCGGCGCTGTTCTGTAATTGTGAGATCTGCAGAAGGGCCAGGGAAGTCGGTGGAAAAGAGCTGCGTACCAGAACGCAGGCACTGGTGGACGGGAAGATTCTCATCGATCTTCCGCCGGATACCTATATGCATGCACTGAAGTATTCCCTGCAGCTGGGACAGATACGGCATCTTCTGGTCACACATTCCCACATGGATCATTTCTTTCCCGTGGAGCTGATCCACCGGCATGAGCATTTCGGGCATTATGCAGAGGGAATCCTGCAGGTATACGGCAGCGAAGCGGCGGAGAAAGCTTTTTACGACGCGGTGCTGATCGACCGGTTTAAAGTGCACCCTCTGGATGATGCGGTCCGGTTCGTAAGGCTGGAGCCGTTTGCCGATTTTATGGCGGACGGTTATCATATTATCCCGGTTCCGGCGGATCACGATAAGAGGGAGACCTGTTTGATCTATGTGATCGAGAAGGACGGAAAAAGCCTTCTGTACGGGCACGATACGGGGATGAACCTGAGTCAGGAAGCATGGGACTGCATCCTCGGGCGTACTTATGATCTTATATCCCTGGACGCTACCATGGGAAAGCATCATGCAAAGGAATACCATATGGGCCTGCCGGATGTCCTGACGGTTGTCAGGCGGATGGAGGAACGGGGCTGTATCCGTCCGGATACGGTGAAAGTCATCAACCATTTTTCCCATAATGGAAAGATGACGCATGAGGAACTGGAGCGCTTCGCGGCAGAACACGGGTTGACCGCCGCCTATGACGGCATGAACGTGCGTGTTTGAGACTGCGCTGAGAAAAGCATCTGCCGGGGCGGATGCGGAACGGTAAAAACAGCATCTGCGCGGGCGCTGGCCGCGTGGATGCAGAACGATGACAGGAGGAGTTAGAGTGGAAGAGAAATATGCAAAGGCAGCCAGAGAAATACTGGAATGCATGGGCGGAAAAGACAACATTGCCAGTGCGGCTCACTGTGCGACAAGACTACGGCTGGTCTTGAAGGACGAGTCGCTGATCAACAAGGATGCGCTGGAAGAGATTGACCTTGTAAAAGGCAATTTTAACAACGGCGGACAGTTCCAGATCATTCTGGGAACCGGTATCGTGAACAAGGTCTATGCCGAATTCATCCAGATGGCAAACATCCAGGAGATGACCAAGGAAGAGCTGAAGAAAGTTGCGGCTCAGAAGCAGAATCCGATCCAGAAGCTTTTGAAGACTCTGGCAGATGTATTCGTACCGATCCTGCCGGCCCTGGTTGCATCCGGTCTTCTGATGGGTATTAACAATATTCTGACGGCGCAGGGTATGTTCGTCGCGGATCAGTCGCTTGTGGAGGCGTTTCCGGCAATCAGGGATTTTGCGGAGATGGTCAATCTCTTTTCCAATGCGGGCTTTACGTTTCTGCCGGTGCTGATTGGTTTTTCCGCAGCGAAAATTTTCGGGGCTACGCCGATTCTGGGCGCGGTCATTGGCGCCATCATGATTCATCCGGATCTGATGAACGGATACGGATACGGCCAGGCGCTTCTGGACGGAACCGTTCCGTACTGGAATATCTTCGGGCTTTCAGTGGCAAAGGTGGGGTATCAGGGAACGGTTCTTCCGGTCATTGCTTCCGCCTTCTGTCTGGCTGTGGTAGAGAAAAAGCTGCGTAAAGTGGTGCCTGCCATGCTGGACAATATTGTGACTCCGCTGTTGTCCGTACTGATTGCGGGGGCGTTGACTTTCCTGTTCATCGGACCGGTTATGCGGGGTGTCGGTGACATGATGACCAATGCCGTCATGTGGCTGTTCTTTGATCTGGGCGCTGTGGGAGGTCTGATCTACGGCGTTACCTATCCGCTTCTGGTTATCACGGGCATGCACCACAGTCTGGTGACGGCGGAGACGCAGATTCTTGCGAATATCGGAACGCTGGGCGGTTCCCCGACCTTTGCGGTTGTGGCGGCGGCAAACTGTGCGCAGGGCGCGGCTGCGCTGGCGGTTACGTTCCTGATGAAGCATGATCAGAAAATGAAGAGCATGGCGTCCGCATCCGGTATCTCTTCCTTCCTTGGAATTACGGAGCCGGCGATCTTCGGTGTCAATCTGAAGCTGAGATTTCCGTTCTACGGCGCGCTGATCGGCGGCGGTATTGGAGCGGCTTATGCGACTCTGGTGGGTGTACTGTCCGTTTCTCAGGGCCCCTGCGGTGTCATCGGCGTAATCTGTATCCGTCCGGACTGCATGCTGCAGTTCATGATCTCCATGGCGATCGCAATTGCATGTGCGTTTGCTGCGACCATTATGCTTGGAAAGACCATTGGGAAAAAGGAGACGGCTCCTGTTCCTGCGAAAGGAACATCTGCTTCGTCTGCACCGGAGAAAACCATCGAGACAGAACCGGGCTGCGTCTATGCGCCGGTGGAAGGAACTGCGGTTCCGCATACGGAGATCAAGGATGAGACTTTTGCATCCGGCGCCGTGGGTGTTGGGGTTGGCATCCTTCCGTCCAGAGGAGAGGTAGTCGCTCCGTTTGACGGTGAGATTTCCATGGTATTTGACACCAGACACGCCATCGGGCTTCTGAGTGATGACGGGGTAGAGCTTCTGATCCATGTGGGAGTCAATACGGTAGAACTGAACGGAAAGCATTTCCGTGCCCTGAAAGAATCCGGCGACAAAGTGAAAGCCGGCGAGAAGCTTTTGGAATTCGATATGAAAGCCATTAAGGATGCAGGCTATGATCTGACTACGGCCGTACTGGTTTCCGAACCGGAGCATGTGGAAGTGGTGAAGACCGGAGAAGTAAAACAACTGGATAAGATTCTGACGGCCGGCCGTTAGAGTACATAGATCGGAGCAGATTCCAAAGAGGTGATCTGCCCCGATTTTATGTTACTTTTCAATTTGATTCCCGGCGGCGTTTGGGGTATACTGAGAATAAGCCATAAGGAAGCAGAAAGGGGACGCCGTATGAAGAGAAGGAGCGCCGGAAAAAAGAAGCTGCCCATAGGGATTGAGAGCTTTGAAGAGATCCGGACAGAGGGCTTTTACTATGTGGTAAGCCCGGACTGCTCTGTCAGCAGCTTCCGGGCTTTTTCCATGCGGAGATTCCGGATATGCTCTGCGATCCCCACGCCGTAATTCTGCTTTGCGATCTTGTAGAGCTGCGTCCTGCCGATGCCGAACTGCCCGGCCAGCGATACAGCGTCCAGTTTCTCTGTAAAATGCATCTGGATATATTCGTCGATCTGCACCGGGAGCTCCTGGCGGCGCAGCGTCACCATCCTTTCCATACACAGAAAAGAAGCGACGGCCTGCATGATATGGGAAGCGGAGGAGATGTAGTCTGCCGTGACGGCCGGCTGCTTTTGGCAGGCGGCGTTCAGTGCGTCAAAGTTAATCCGGTAGCCCTGGCACAGTTCCTGAATCTGCCGCCACCCCTCTTCATAGGAGGGATAGGAGAAAACCTGTCCGAACAGCAGGTATCCGATAGGAATGTTTCCGATGATGATCGGGGTGATGCTTTCGGTGAGCCCGGCATGGCAGCGGTAGGTATAGAGGGTCCTGCGCTTTGCGGCGGTCTCGCACGCCCGTTTGTCACAGCGGTGGCAGCAGGCGGCGGCCTCCGGGTCCGAGCGGATGATCTGGCAGAAGGGCGCGGGCAGTTCCGGATACGCGGCAAGTTCACGGAAGGAATCGTCAAATACGGTGATGCGGATCCGGGTCATGTGATGAAAATCTTTCAGTAAAAGCTTCAGTTTGGACAGGTCAAAGCTGGAGATCACAGGGTCGTCCTCTCTTTCGCATAAAATATCTTATTCTACTTTAAAATTCTAGCACATCTGCGAACAAATTCAAAGGAAAAGGAACAAACCTCTATATAAATTTTTGATTTTTCCAGGTAAAATAAAAGCAGTTTCCGGCAGGTTTCAGAGCCTGCAGAGTACGAACAGAAAGGTGGAGATGCAGTTGTTAGTCACATTAAAGGAAATCATGAAGATTGCCGAAGAACGGAAGATTGCCGTCGGTTCCTTCAATACGCCCAATCTGGAAAGCCTGCAGGCGGTGCTGGAGGCGGCGGATGAACTGGAACTTCCGGTCATCGTCCAGTTTGCCCAGTGCCATGAGCCATGGCTTTCGCTTTCCGTGATCGGGCCGGTTATGGTGGAAGCGGCAAAAAAGGCATCCGTTCCGGTGTGCGTCCATCTGGACCATGGGGAGACGCTCACGTACCTTAAGCAGGCGCTGGAGCTGGGCTTCACTTCGATCATGTACGACGGGTCGGTGCTTCCCTATGAGGAAAATCTGGCGAACACGAAGAAAGCGGTGGAGATGGCAGCCCGGACGGGCGCTTCTGTGGAGGCGGAGCTGGGTTCCATGGGCAGAAGGGAGTCCGGAACGGGAGACGGTTCCGGCCCGGAGGACGAGACGAAGATCTATACAGACCCGGAGCTTGCGGCAGATTTTGTAAAAGAGACGGGAATCGACGCCCTCGCCTGTTCTTTTGGCACTACCCACGGCATCTACCTTACAGAGCCGAAGCTGGATTTTGACGTGGTGCGCGGGGTGCGCAGACGCACTGGGAATATTCCGGTGGTCATGCACGGCGGTTCCGGCGTCAGCAGGGAGGATTTCCAGAAGGCCATCGAAGCGGGCGTGCGGAAGGTGAATTATTTTACTTATATGGATAAAGCCGGCGGCAGCGGGGCTCTGGCGTGCCTGAAGGGCCTGAAAGAAGGGGAGCCGGTCTTCTTTTCCTCCCTGTCCCTGGCGGCGGTACAGGCCATGAAGGAGAATGTAAAAGAGGCCATGCGCCAGTTCGCCATGTGCTGACCGTTCTCCATATGATCCAGAATGGATAAACGGAAAAATGGAATGCCGTTTCTATGACAACGGAAAAAAGAAGGGAGTATTTTACCATGGGAAAAAAGATGACATTTGCGCTGGCGTTCTGCAACCGGGGGTTTATGCCGGGAGAACTGATCTACGGCGCCAGAGAGGATATGACCAAAGCGGTGACGGACGCGGGCTATGACTATATTGCCATGGACGCGGAGCTTACCCGGTTCGGCGGGATCGAGACGCGGGACGAGGGGCTTCTGTATGCAAAATGGCTGAAGGAACATGAAGGGCAGTACGACGGCGTGATCTTTTCCATGCCGATCTTCGCGGATGAGAACGGCGCCATCACCGCCCTGCAGGATGCGGGCGTGCCGATCCTCATGCAGGCGTATCCGGACGAGATCGGAAAGATGGATTTTGCCCACAGGCGGGATGCGTTCTGCGGAAAATTTTCCGTGACGGATGTATTTACCCAGTATCAGGTGCCCTTTACGGTGATGAAACCCCATGTGGTGCATCCTTTGTCGGAGGCGTTTGCGCAGAATCTTAAGGATTTTGCCGCCGTCTGCCGGGTGGTAAACGGGATGAAGCGCTGCAATATCGGCTGCATCGGAGCCAGAACGACGGCGTTTAAAACCGTCCGTTTTGATGAAATCACCATGCAGAAATATGGGATCAATGTGGAATCCTTCGATCTGTCCGAACTGGTGTTCAAGGTGGGGAGGCTGGCGGATGACGACGAAACGGTGAGGAAGAAAGAGGCGGATCTGGAAGCTTACTCGGATTTCTCCGGCGTGCCGGAGGACAAAAAACGGACGCTTGCGAAGATCTCGGTGGTCATCGACGAGTATATCCGCACCTATCATCTGGACGCCATTGCCCTGCGCTGCTGGAATGAGATGGAGGAGATCCTCCGCGTCTGTCCCTGCGTGCTGCTGTCCGAGTTAAATGACCAGGGCATTGCTGCGTCCTGTGAGATCGACATGTGCTCCGCCATTACCATGCGCGCCATGGCGCTTGCCGGCGAGACGCCCACGACCGTGCTGGACTGGAACAACAATTACGGGGAGGATGAGAACAAGGTGATCCTGTTCCACTGCGGGCCGGTTCCTAAAAGCCTCATGACCGATCGGGGAAGGGTCACCAGCCATAAAATGTTCGACAAGACAGATCCTGGTTCCGGATGCGGGACCAATGAGGGGCGGATTCGGCCGGGAAAGGTGACGCTCTCCAACTGCCAGACGAAGGACGGGAAGATCGTCGTCTATGCCAGCGAGGCGGAATTTACGGACGATCCCATCAAGGATGCGTTCTTCGGCTGCGGAGGCGTCTGCGAGATTCCGGATATGCAGGACAAGATGATCCGGCTTGCCAGAGGCGGATTCAAGCACCATACCTCTGTGGGAGTTGGCCACATGAAAGAGATTCTGAAAGAGGCGTTTACGGTCTATCTGGGATATGCCTGGGTGGATATTGACGGTTAAGTGCGCCGGGAAGCCGGCAGGCCAGGCGTTTTGACAGAGAACAGGGGGAAATCAGGATGAAAATTGCAGGACTTGATATTGGAACCACCGGCTGTAAATGTACGGTGTTTGATGAACAGGGAAAATATCTTGGAAAGGCGTACCGCGATTATCCGGCGCGCCGGGCGGTGGGAAGCCACGAGATCGACGTTTCGGTGCTGATGGAAGGCGTTAAGCGGCGGAGCGGACAGGGCTGTCCTTTGGCACACAGATCGTATTGATCAGCCACGATCAGGTGGCGGCTGCCGTGGGCGCGGGAGCGTTCGACGGGAGCGTGGCGGTGGACGGCGCGGGAACCGTGGAATGTCTGACGCCCATTTATGATACGATGCCGGAGATTGACCGGATGTATGAGGGGTATTTTTCCGTGGTGCCGTATGTGATTCCGGGGACCTATGCGGCGTACGCCTTTTCCTATACGGGCGGCGCGCTGATTCAGTGGTGCGTGGAAAAGCTCGCGAAGGGGGAACAGGAGCAGGCAAAAGCAAGGGGGATCACGGTCCATGAACTGCTGGAACAGTCCTATCTGGAGCGGAGGACGGACGGTCCGGGAGATCTTCTGGTGCTGCCTCATTTTGCAGGAGCTGCGACTCCCTACATGGATACCGGTTCCAGAGGCGTGATCCTGGGGCTTACCACGGAATCTACGGCGGCGGATATCTACCGGGGATGCATGGAAGGTGTCGCATATGAGATGTATCTGAATTATCAGGCGCTGGCACGGTCCGGCATCCATTTCGAAAAGCTGAACGCCACAGGAGGAGGGGCCCGCTCCGCCGTCTGGATGCAGATGAAAGCGGATGTGCTGAACCTTCCCATCACGGCTCTGAAGACCGCGGACGCGGGGACGGTTGGCAGCGCCATGCTTACAGGGGTTGCCGTCGGAGCGTTCCGGGATCTGAAAGAGGCGGCGGAGCATATGGTGGAGGAGACCGTAACGTACATGCCGCGTCCGGACATGCATGAACGCTATATGCAGGTATATGAGCGCTACCGCGGGATATACGAAGCGGTGCGGCCGCTTGTGTGAGCGAAACAGAGACAAAGAGGAGGTATGGTTATGAATCCGTATATTGGACACCCATGGCCGGACTTATTTTTGCGGCTTCATTCCGGCGGCTGATCCTTCTCGCATTTTTCCTTTGTCTGTGCTATACTGAACAGTACAGCGACAGACAAAGGAGCAGATCAGAAATGAAATATGATTTTACAACCATCATTGACCGCAGAGGGAAGGATGCCATGGCGGTGGACGAGCCGTGGAGAGAGGACAGCATGGGCCCTGGTGCGCCGAAGGAAGGATTCTCCCTGCTTCCCATGTGGGTGGCGGATATGAATTTTGCCACGGTTCCCACGGTGGTGGAGGCGCTGACCGCCCGTGCCGGCCATCCGCTGTTTGGATATTTCCGGGAAAGCGAAGAATATTTTGCTTCGATTATCCGCTGGCAGGAGATCCGGAATCACGTTACCGGCCTTACCAGCGAGATGATCGGTTATGAAAACGGCGTGCTGGGCTGCGTGATGTCGGCGGCGGGCGCTTTCTGCTCTCCGGGCGACCATATCCTGCTGCATGCGCCGGCCTATATCGGTTTTACCGAAGCGCTGCAGAATCATGGCTATCATCTGGTGTTCAGCGATCTGGTGAGGGATGAGGACGGGATCTGGCGCATGGATTATGAGGACATGGACCGGAAGCTGAAGGAATACGCCATCCATCTGGCGGTGTTCTGCTCTCCGCACAATCCGTCAGGGAGGGTGTGGGAGCAGTGGGAACTCGAGAAGGAGATGGAGGTATACAGGGAAAATGACTGCGTTGTGATCTCGGATGAGATATGGTCGGACCTGCTGCTGAACGGCCACAGGCATATCCCGACTCAGTCGGTATCGGAGGACGCCAAAAACCGGACAATCTCCGTCTACGCGCCGACCAAAACATTTAATCTGGCTGGCCTGACCTGTTCTTATCATATTGTTTACAACAAATATCTGAGAGACCGTTTAAGAAAACAGTCTTCGTTATGCCATTACAATTCTCAGAACGTCCTGTCCATGCACGCCCTGATCGGAGCATACAGGCCGGAAGGCCACGAATGGGTGGACGAGCTGTGCCAGGTCCTGAGCCGGAATGTGAACGACGCATGCGAGTATATGTGGGAGCATTTTCCGGAGGTGGAGTTTGCAAAGCCGCAGGGAACCTATATGCTGTATCTGGACTGCGCCCGCTGGTGCAGGGAACATGGAAGAACGCTGGATGAGCTTCTGAAGGCGGGATGGGACGTGGGCGTTGCATGGCAGGACGGCCGCCCGTTCCAAAGGCCTTTTACCATCCGTATGAATCTTGCGCTGCCGCACGGCCAGGTGATGGAGGCCATGGAGCGTCTGAGGACGTATGTGTTTGTGTGAGGAGGGGGCTTGGCGGATTTTCCGGAGGTGAAGAGTGAAAAACAATGTCGATTTTAGGGCGCACTTTCCCAAAGGCCAATTAAGG
>CAJTXP010000015.1 GCA_910583615.1 uncultured Lachnospiraceae bacterium
GAATGGGTGTAAAGACATTCGGTATTGTTCTTTTCCTTAAGTTAATGACATTGTGATTTTCCGGGCTTTTTTTCGTTTGGGGAAGTTTTGGCGGTCCTGGAAACGGACGAGCCGGTCCAGGTAGTTTTCCGGTGTTTTACTGAAAAGGACGTATGATTCTGTATGGATAGGTCAATCCACAGGTCAATTTGAAAAAGGGTGAAAAGCCGGATTATTCAGACGGAAACTTAAAAGTCAGCAGAAGCTATAGTAGTGAAGAAGTTCCTGTAATGGGAAGGTATGACGTCATGCTGGAACCAAAGATGGAGGATGACGGAATCATTCTGGAATTCAAGATGCAGAGGAAGAGAAGGAGCTCACGGATACGGTACAGGCGGCGCTTCGGCAGATCGAGGAGAAGAGATACGAGACGGGGATTGTGGAGAAAGGAGTTCCCGCAGGAAAGATCCGAAAGTACGGGTTTGCTTTCTGCGGAAAAAGGGTTCTGATCGGGAAGGGTGTCTGAGAAAACGCCCGATTGACCTTTATGGAAAAGGGAATACAACGGACTGTGAAAAACGGATGAAGAAAAAATAAAGGGGTGCTGCAACACACCCCTTGTTTTATCTGTCCCACTTGTCACACAGCGAGTTGATCTGATTGGTGAATTTCGTAAGGTCCTTGTTGGCGCCTCCTTCGTTGCGGTAGATGACGTGCATAAGCCGCTTTCCTGCTTCGAGCAGCCGTGTAAAGACATCGGATTTGCGTTTCGCTGCAGGTTTCTCCGGGGAGACCAGAACGGGAGTGCCTTCTTTGATCCATGCTCCTGCCGCCAGATCATAGATCGCGCCGCTGAAAGGTGCAAAGGCGGGGATCTGGTATTCGTCATTCAGGCATGCAGTGAACTCTTCACAGGTATCTCCCTCGCCATGGACTACAAATACCATCTGCGGTGCCGGTGAAAAGGCCCAGATCCATTTAAGCAGGCCGTCCTTGTCTGCATGGCCGCTGATTCCTTCCAGTTTTCGTATCTCAGCCTTAATCTCGATTGTTTCTCCAAAGAGCTTCACATATTCGGCGCCTTCCAGGATGGAACGCCCAAGAGTTCCGGCTGCCTGGAAGCCTACAAACAGAACGGTACATTCCGGACGCCACAGATTGTGCTTCAGATGGTGTTTGATACGCCCGGCTTCACACATGCCGGAGGCGGATATAATGACTTTTGGCTGTCCGTCAAAGTTGATGGCTTTTGATTCATCGCTGGTTACTGCCAGGTGCAGATTTTTAAACCGGATCGGATTGATGCCTGCATTAATTAATGCCATTGCTTCATCGTCAAAGCATGCCCGGAAATTTTTATTGAAAATTGAGGTGGCCTCAATGGCAAGCGGACTGTCCACATAGACCGGGAAGTCCATGCCGACCAGATTCCGCTCTTTGATTTCGCGGATAAAATAAAGCAGTTCCTGCGTACGGCCTACAGCAAAGGAAGGAATTACCAGGTTGCCGCCACGGCTCAACGTATGGCGGATCACGTCAGCCAGCTCGCTCACATGGTCCGGAGGAGCATTGTGCAGACGATTGCCGTAAGTGGATTCCATGACCACATAATCCGCCGTATCCGTATACTGAGGGTCTTTGATCAGCGGCCGGTTGGGATTGCCGACATCGCCGGAAAATACGATCTTTTTGTTGATGCCATCTTCTTCGATCCAGATCTCGATGGAAGCAGAACCCAGCAGATGCCCCACATCGCGGAACCGCACATGGATACCGGGACAGAGTTCGATCTTCTGTTCATAACCGCATGGATGGAACAGGCTGATGGCCCCCAGTGCGTCTTCCATCGTATAGAGAGGCACATATTCTTCAGCACCGGAGCGCTTTGCTTTCCGGTTGCGCCATTCTGCCTCGAATTCCTGAATGTGCGCGCTGTCGCGCAGCATGATGTTACACAGGTCGTTGGTGGAAAAGGTGGAAACGATCTCACCTTTGAATCCGTTTTTGAACAGGAGCGGCAGCCGTCCGGAGTGATCGATGTGCGCATGGGTCAGCAGGACAAAGTCGATCAGATGATCCGGAACCGGAATATCCTGATTTACATAGACATCCTTTCCCTGTTCCATGCCGCAGTCGATGAGGATATGTTTTCCGCATGCTTCCAGATAATGGCAGCTTCCGGTGACCTCATGGTCTGCTCCTACAAATCCAAGTCTCATTTAAAAGCCCCCTTTTTTCCGGCTATATCATAACCGGTTGATCTTATGTATATCATACCAATTTTTGAATGAATATTCAATGGATAACTTTTCGGTTTTCCGATGTTTTGCATAAAATGACAAAATATTCTGATAAAAGAAAAAGTGTTCGCATTGTCTGGCGACATTGACAGAAAAATGTGAATTTCATATAATGAAAATATGATTTTGCCTCAGCCTGTGTCTGCCTTTCTGTCCGGCGTTTAAAGACTGCCGGAGAAGTATGAGAAACGGCACATGGACCGGGGCTGTGAGTAAAAAATCTGTGCCGATTAGATGGGCGTATTTGGCGGAAGCAGGAGGAATGGACATGGAAGAACAGTTTATGATAAAGGGAATGCCGACGGGAATCCGTTTTCCGGAGGAAAAGAAGGAATACGGGATCGATCCAAGACTTCTGGTATGGGTCAAAAACAATGTAGAAGGCTGTCCCCAGACGCTGGAAGAGTTTGCCCGTATCACCAGACTGGACCGCTGGAAGGTAAATCGTTCCAAAAGTACAAGAGGCTATGAAAGACCTTCCTGGCTGGTGGAGAGGCGGGGAGACTTCTCCATAATCGGAGAGATGAGAGATCTTCAGTATCTTCTTTTACAGGAGATCGAGATTGATGATTTTTCTTTCTTAAGCCGCTGCAGAAAACTGCAGGTACTGGACCTGCAGCATACGAACTTTTCAGACTGCAGTCTGCTAACGGGTCTGACGGAACTGAAAAAGGTATATCTGCCGCCCAGGAGCCAGATGATCCACACGGAAGTGCTGGATCGGATTCTAAATCAGACAGAGGCGCCGAGTATTCAGGTACCGGAGCCTTTTTACAGGGATGAGGATTTCCGGAACATGAAGATTGTGGATGCCGGATCCGTCCGGCTTTCGTATGAAGGAAACTGTGAAGTCCGGTGCGTCCAGGTGGATTTTGCGGGAAAGGAGCCTTCCGCCTGGAAACATTTTGAGTATGAGGAAGAGGACTGCTGGGCTGATTTAAATGATACGGATAAGGGAATCATGGCGGATCAGCTTGCAGATGCGATTGCAGGCGGCAGAGTCCACAGCTTTCTTCTGTCACAGGAACCGTGGGGGGAAGGCCATTATCTGAGCGGAGAATTTGCCGGAGGATGGGCGGCGGTATTCTACGATACGGGCGACGGGGAGGCAGGCTATTCCATCTATAATGCAGATTATGATACCGTGGAGATTCTCGCTCCGGTGGAGATCGGAGGGCAGTCGCCGGTTCCGAAGATGATGGCGGTGGAGGATATGGAACTGGTGGCAAAGATCGCACGGCATTTTCTGAAGACCGGACAGCTCTGTCCGGGGACCCGCTGGCTGAAGGATGGCGATGAGGACGAAGAGGAGAAGGAAAGTGCTGCAAAGACAGATGAACTGCCTTCCATGGATGAAGAAGGCAGCTTTATTGCATACTGCGGCATCGAGATAATTCCGGAGGAACAGGGATGTTTCACGAGAGTCAGGGTGGAACCAAAACATCATAATCCATATGGGATCGTTCACGGAGGCCTGCTCTATACGATGGCGGACACGGCGGCAGGTTATACGGCGAAAAAGCTGACTCCGTCCCCGGTTACGCTGAACAGCGAGTTTCATTATATGGGAAATACTCCGTCCGGAGTTCTGACGGCCAGAACGGAGGTCCTGAAGGCAGGACGGCATATTCTGCTGATTCGGGTCAGGGTTCTGGCGGATGAGGAACTTCTGCTGGCGGAAGGAACATTCACTTACTACAGTGACGGAAAGGATCATGACATACACATGTAATTCCGCTCCGCGTATTGTTTATCATAGTTTCCAGCTGCGCGCCTTCAGAATTTGGAGACGACCGTCAGGTTATCGATTCCCTGATAACTCTCATCCGGCAGCCGGTCCGTAATTACCTGTGCGCAGGAAAATTCTCCAAAGCAGATCGGCGTGGTCTGGTGGAACTTGCTGTGATCGCACAGCACATAGGCCTGCCGGGTATGCTTCATGGCACATTCCTTGATCATGGCTTCGTTGATGTCCGGTGTCGTGAAACCCGTGTGCCGGCTGATGCCGTTGGCGCCGAAAAACCCCTTGGTAAAATGGTACTTCTGAAGCGTCACAAAAGCCTCATTTCCCACAATGGCCTCGGTAGAGCTTTTCAGTTCTCCGCCGATCAGGATCACTCGGAAGCCGTTCTCGGCAAGCTGGAGCGCATGGGAAACTGCATTGGTTACAAAGGAGGCGGAACGCTCGGACAGGTATGGGATCATGGCGCCGGTGGTCGTTCCGGCATCCAGATAGACAAAATCCTCCGGCGCGATCAAAGCAGCGGCGTGTCTTCCGATCCGCAGTTTCTCCTCCCGATGGAGCTCCATGCGAAGGGACACTTTGTCTTCCCGGGTAGTAAGCTTTCTGTCACTCTGCACAGCCCCGCCGAATACTTTTACCAGAGCTCCTTTTTTATCCAGAACATTCAGATCCCGTCGGATCGTGGATTCGGACGTCTGAAAATATTCTGTCAGCTCCTGGACGGTTACACTTCCTTTTGATTCGATCAGTTTTATAATTTCTTCCTGTCTTTTTTCCGTAAGCATATATTCTTCCGGGGTCTGCTGCCCCTTTCCCTTTCTGATTGTTCTTTTCCCTGTCTTTCTGCCAATTCCTGATATCTGTTCCGGACAGACCGGAAAGCGGCTCTGCCTGCAGGCGGTAATATCCTTATTCTACATGAAAAAATAGATTCAGGCAAATGATTTACCGCTTTTCTTTTCCGCAGATTTATATTAGAATGGAAAAAACAAAAAGTTTGTTATACCAGATACAGAGTATACAAAAAAGAAAGGCAAAAGCATATGTTTACAGCGGAAAACTGGAAAGATTATGAAGTGATCGACACGTCCCGGGGCGAGAAACTGGAGCGGTGGGGAAAGTACCTGCTGGTCCGTCCGGATCCGCAGGTGATCTGGGATACAAAAAGGGAGCACCAGGGCTGGAGAAAGAGGAACGGGCATTATCACAGGAGTGCAAAAGGCGGAGGAGAGTGGGAATTTTTCGATCTTCCCGGACAGTGGAGCATCACCTATTCCCGTCTGAATCTGACTTTTAATCTGAAACCCTTCAGCTTTAAACACACGGGGCTGTTTCCGGAGCAGGCGGCAAACTGGGACTGGTTCTCGGAGAAGATACGGACGGCGGGCCGTCCGGTCAAGGTGCTGAATCTGTTTGCCTATACGGGCGGGGCGACGCTTGCGGCAGCAGCAGCAGGGGCAAACGTAACGCATGTGGACGCTTCTAAAGGAATGGTGAGCTGGGCAAAGGAAAATGCCAGGTCTTCCGGACTGGAAGAGGCTCCCATCCGCTGGCTTGTGGATGACTGCCAGAAATTCGTGGAACGGGAGATCCGAAGGGGGAACCATTATGACGCCGTCATTATGGATCCGCCTTCCTACGGGCGCGGTCCCAAAGGCGAGATCTGGAAGATCGAGGATGCCATTCACCCTCTGGTAAAACTGTGTGTAAAGTTATTGAGTGATCAGCCTTTGTTTTTCCTGATCAATTCCTATACGACCGGGCTGCAGCCGGCGGTTCTCGCCTATCTGCTGGGAATGGAACTTGGAAGTTACGGCGGGACTGTGGATGCGCAGGAAGTGGGGCTTCCGGTCAGTATGAACGGCCTGATACTTCCCTGTGGAGCCAGCGGCAGGTGGGAAATATAACGGCAAAAACCGCTTTTTTTACAGTTTTATGTATAATTTCCTGATTTTGAGAATATATATGTAAGGAATGGTTTTTACAGCCATTCCTTGTATTTTATAAAAAATTCAGGAGAATTACAGACATGAGGCATTTATGCAAATGGCTGGCGCTTGCAATCTGCGGAATACTTGCAGTTCTGACCATTCTTCTGGTACTGCCGGGGCTGTTTGGCATCCATCCGTTGATTGTGCAGAGCGGAAGTATGGAACCGGTGTATCCAAAGGGCAGCATGGTCTATATCAGAAGCGCAGATCCATACAGGCTTTCCGAAGGGAATATTGTAACTTATCGTCTGGAGGACGGAAAGACGCTGGTTACTCACCGGATTATGCGAATGGATATGGACAGGAAAGAAATTTATACAAAGGGAGACGCCAATGAACTGGAAGACAGTACGGCGACGTCTTTTGAACAGGTGGAAGGGGTTCCGTTTTTCTGTATTCCGTATCTGGGTTACTTTGCGGGCTATCTGTCCAGTATGGCGGGAAAGGCAGGAATTGTCATGCTGGTGGTGATGGTATGTCTGCTGTCCTGGATGGACGGAGCGCTTATGAAGCAGAGGGAGGTTCAGGAAGAGTGAGAAACAGGCAGATTCTTGCAGCGGGGCTTTTTGGCTGTTTCCTGCTGGCCGCAGGAATTCTGCTGACCATCGTGTGTTTTGTGAAGGAACAAAAGGCGGTCAGCGCTGCTGTCATGGAGCCGGTACAGCTGGATCTGTGTCTTCTGCATCCGGACAGGCCCGGTACCAGGGAACAGGTGACCGGGCTGTTTCCAGGGGAAAACATGGTCTGGAAGCCGGCTGTGATTCTGGATGGGACATCCCCGGAAGCATATATCCGCGTCGGGCTTAAGTTCGGCGGAATTCTGGCGGATTCTCAGGAAGAAAGCGAGGAAGAAAAAAACAGCCGTCTGGAACGGATTCAGGAATTATGTGCCGGAATCCGTTTCTGTGACGGCTGGACAAAAGGGAGCGACGGATATTATTACTATCAGGAAGCGGTCGCTCCTGGAAGTGTTGTTCAGATCTGTGACCAGCTGACCATACCGGAAAACTGGGACAATTCCGTTGCAGAGAAGCTCTTCACGATTGAAGTTTCTGCGGAAGCAATCTGTTTGGATGGTCGGGAGTCATGGATTTCCCTCTGTGCCTTCCCGCTCATAAGGCAGGAGCTCTGCCAGAAAGCGTTTTGCTTTTAACACGTCTTCAATTTCATTCAGAATCTCTTCCTGTTCTGCAGATATATGGTGAAAATGATAACCGGAGGTTACATTCATAAGCGGAGTGGATTTTCCGGAGTGAAGACGTTCCATGAATAACTGTACGTCACGGCGGTTTTTAATGTTCAGCGGGGCGGACATTTTTCCGTAAATGCGGTGATTGACCATCACATCAAGGATACATCCGCCCAGATCCACGATGCTGGTCAGTTCTTCCTTTGTCTGTTCATTGCTGTGGTGAAGTTTAAAAAGGCGGACAGCCTGTTTTGGCTCATTCAGAACGTAGCCTCTGGCTGTGGCGACAATGGGATAGCCTTCCGTGCGAAGCAGGGCAATGTCCTGGACCACTACCTGCCGGCTTACGCCGGTTGCTTCTCCAAGGGCTTTGCCTGACAGTGGTTTTGTTGCATCTCCAATCAGCTTCAGGATCTGTTTTCTTCTGCTGGTGCCGTTTTTTGCTGTTTCCATTGTGCCGCATTCGTCCTTCCTGTAAGATTATATCATGGTTCAAGCGCCTTAAGATGCTTCATGCTGATGTCCAGGATCGGTGCAGAATGTGTCAGTGCGCCGCTGGATACATAGTCTATGCCAAGTGCTGCGATCGTCCGGATATTCTCTTTTGTAATATTACCGGAACATTCCGTTCTGGCGCGTCCATCGATAATGCGGATTGCCTCCGACATCTGTTCCGGGGTCATATTGTCCAGCATGATGATATCGGCGCCTGCCTCGACAGCTTCTTTTACCATACTCAGATTCTCGGTTTCCACTTCGATCCTGCGAACAAAAGGAGCATAGGCTCTGGCCGCCGCCACTGCTTCTTTCACGCCTCCGGCTGCATCAATGTGGTTGTCTTTCAAAAGCACCCCGTCGGACAGATTGTACCGGTGGTTTTGGCCTCCCCCCATTTTCACTGCATATTTTTCAAATATTCTCATGCACGGAGTGGTTTTTCTCGTGTCCAGAAGCGTGGTTCCGGTTCCCTCCAGTAATTTTACCACAGTATTTGTGTAGGTGGCAATACCGCTTAAACGCTGCAGGTAATTCAGAGCAGTGCGTTCTCCGGAAAGCAGTATGCGGATATCTCCGGTTATGACAGCGAGGAGCTGTCCTTTCTGCACCGGGTCGCCGTCCTTTGCTTTAAAATCAACAACTGTATCAGGATCCAGCAGAGTAAATACCCGTTGAAAGATCTGAAGGCCGGCAATGATTCCGTTTTCCTTGCAGATCAGCTGCACTTCTCCTTTTTTATAATCGGGCATGACTGCATTGGTAGTTACGTCTTCGCAGTGAATATCTTCTTCCAGGGCGAGTCTGATATATTTGTCAGCAACAAGCTGCATGGTAACTGGATTCATGATTTTCTATTCCTTTCCTTTTTCTGTCTGTGATATGGGCGGCGGCTCTTTTTGCAAATACCAGACTTTCCAGCAGACTGTTGCTGGCCAGACGGTTCTTTCCGTGAACACCGTTGCAGCTGGTCTCGCCCACTGCATAGAGATGATCCATTGTCGTTTCGGAATTGCTGTCCACATGAATGCCGCCCATAAAATAATGCTGTGCCGGTATGACCGGTATGGGCTGTCTGGTAATATCATAACCTTCTTCCAGGCATTTTTCATAAATATGCGGGAAATGATTCTGTATGATGTCCCGGGATACGGTGGCGAAGGACAGCCATACATGGGTGGTCCCTTCCTTTTTCATTTCCTGCAGGATCGCCCGGGTTACCATATCTCTTGGAAGAAGTTCATTTACAAAGCGTTCGCCTTTCTGATTCAGAAGGACGGCCCCTTCGCCTCTGGCTGATTCCGAGATCAGAAAGCTTCTGCCCGGTTTTTCGCTGTAGAGGCTGGTTGGATGGATCTGGACATAATCCGGGTGCTCCAGTTCTATGTGGTGTTTTTCTGCAATTTCCAGAGCATCTCCTGTCAGGCAGGGATAATTGGTGGAATGTTCATAAAGTCCGCCGATCCCTCCGGTTGCCATGACCGTGTCATGGGCATGGATATGCAGAATCGCTCCATCCGGCGCCGTGGCAATGATACCGCCGCATCGGTTTTTGACGGTCAGAATATCGGTCATGACCGTATGTTCCATGATCGTTACGCCGGGCAGAGAACGAACCTGTTCCTGAAGCCTTGTAGTAATCTCTCTGCCGGTAATATCTTCATGGAAGCAGATACGCGGTCTGGAATGGGCTCCTTCTCTTGTATATTGTAAACTTCCGTCCGGGTTCCTGTCAAATCTTACGCCCAGTTCCAGCAGATGATTTATGATATCCCGGCTGGAGCGTATCATAATATCCACGCTTTCCCGCCGGTTTTCGTAATGCCCGGCCTTCATGGTGTCTTCAAAAAAGGCTTCATAGTCCTGCTCGTCGCGAAGCACGCAGATGCCTCCCTGGGCCAGCATGGAGTCGCAGCTTTCCAGGTCCTCCTTGCAGAGCATGAGAATCTTTGTCTTTGGAGGAAGATTCAGTGCCGTGTAAAGTCCGGACACTCCGCAGCCGGCAATTACCACGTCGCAGTATATATTCTTTGCCACCCTGTTCACCTCCTGATTTTATTCTGCCAGTTCCAGCATTCTGTCAAGCGGCTGTCTGGCAGCAGCTGCAAGAGACTCTGAAATGTGGGCACTGTTTTCCCCGGTCCGGAGGACAAAGAGGATCTTTTCCAGCGTGATTTTCTTCATATCCTGGCAGACCGGCTCTGTCTTCGGAAAATAAAAACGTCCGTCTGGCCTCTTCTGCTCCAGCTCATACTGCACGCCGGTTTCTGTTGCAATGATAAATTCCTGCTTTTGGCTTTCCGCTGCATGGGAGATGATTCCGGAAGTGGAGCCGATATAATCAGCCAGTTTCAGAATTTCTTCACTGCATTCCGGATGTGCCAGCATCTCTGCATCCGGATGGCTTTCTTTCAGCATGAGGATTTCCTGCGCTTTTATCTGTTCATGAACCGGACAGAAGCCGTTGACCACCATCACGTGTTTTTCCGGAACCTGTTCGGCTACGTACCGTCCCAGATTCCGGTCTGGAATAAAGAGAATATTCTGGTTGGGCAGACTTCTTACGATCTGAAGCGCATTGGATGATGTGACACAGACATCAGACCAGGATTTTATTTCGGCAGTGGAGTTTATGTAACAGACAACAGCCAGGTCGTCCCAGGTTTTTCTGGCTGTTTCCACATCAGATCTGGACACCATATGAGCCATGGGACAGTCGGCTTCCGCGTCCGGTATCAACACTTCCCTGTCAGGACTCAAAAGCGCGCCGCTCTCTCCCATAAAAGTAACACCGCAGAAAACGATGGTGTGATTTTCAAGCTTTTCTGCAATTCTGCTCAGGTAAAAAGAATCTCCTGTGTAGTCTGCAATTGCCTGGATTTCCGGCCGTACATAATAGTGGGCCAGAATAACGGCGTCTTTTTCCTTCTTCAGACGCAGTATTTCATTTTGGATCGTCATTTTTTCCTCGATTCTGCCGCAGCCTGTGCGGCGTTTTGGTACATTTCCCTTTTTGGATACATGCTTTTGCCAGTATAGCATGTATGGATACATATGACAAGACATATGTAAATAAAACAGAAAGCAATCGAAAACGAATCCTGGAAAGTAATTATATTTTATATAGTTGGAATACAATGGAAGATATGTTATAGTTTTATGGAAAACCATGAAGGATAAGGAGGTTCGTTTCTTAATGAGAATCAGACCATATATGGAGTCTAGAGATTATGAATATGTTGAAAAATGGATTGACAGTGAGAAAATTCACGTGCTTTGGTGTGCCGGTCTTATTCCATATCCTTTGAACAGACAGGATTTTCATGGTTTGCTGGAACGAAATGCCGAAGAGTGGGCGGACAGTGCTTATGTGGCGGAGGAGGATGGAACCGTCATCGGCTTCTTCTGCTATTCCGTCAATACAGACAATAACGAAGGTTTTTTGAAGCTGGTAGTCGTTGATCCTGCAAAACGGGGCATGGGCTACGGCAGAAAAATGCTGGAGCTGGCTCTACAGTATGCATTTGACACTACAGGGACGGAGCAGGTTCAGATCAATGTATTTACAGAAAACCCTGCCGCAAGGCGCTGCTATGAAAGGCTGGGGTTTACAGAGCGTTCCTTTACGGAACAGGTACTCTTTTTTCATGGAGAATCCTGGGGAAGATATAATATGGTGATCAGAAGGCAGGACCTGGATAGAACAAGGAACGCTGAAAGAACGGATTGACCGGCAGATCGCGGCCGCAGAAGACAGGACCGGCGGAAGCCGGGCCAAGACGCGGGAGCAAAGACGACACAGGATGGAGGAAACGGTATGGAAGAAAAGGGACAAAAACAGGTCAAAGGAATCCGGATCAGCACGGTGAATATTATTATGATGCTCATATCCTGCGTGTTGTATGTTTTCCTGATTACGGCAACCATCCGCATTTCGGACCGATATCAGGATGTGCATGGTTCGATGGATGACTACATTGCATTTGAGGAAAATGAATCGTTTCTGACAGAGGGATCTGCTTATCTGACGGAGCAGGTGCGGCTTTATACAGTAACGCTGGAGCCGGAATATATGGAACACTATTTTACCGAGGTAAATGTCACCAGGCGCAGGGAGACGGCGCTGGAACATCTGGAAGCGTACTATGGCGGCGATGAGGCGTACGAATATCTGGTGGAGGCGCTGCGGCATTCCAATGACCTGATGAGTGATGAAATCTACGCCATGAGGCTGATCTCGGAAGCCCGGGACTGTCGGGAGGACAGCCTGCCGGAGGAAGTGCAGGCCGTTTCTCTGGAAGCAGAAGATCGGGAACTGAGTCAGGAAGAGATGATTCAGAAGGCCAGGGGGATCGTTTTCGGCGATGCTTATCAGGAAGCCAGGAGCCGGATCCTCTACAATGTGGAGCGCGCCATGAAAAGCATGCATGAGATGACGCATCAGAAAATGCTGGGGAATGCAGAGGAGCTAAAATCCGGTATGGCCGTTCAGCGGAGGCTGATCAGCGTGCTTTTTGTGGAGACAATAGCGACCTTCCTTCTGATCATCCTGCTGATTATCAAACCTCTTCGGATTTATGTAAACTGCATCAAAGAGGAAAAGATGATGGAAATCACCGGCTCCTATGAGTTCAAATATCTGGCGCTGACCTACAATGACATATTCGAGATTAAAAACGCCAATGAAGCCATGCTGCGCTACCGCGCGGAGCATGACCCGCTGACCGGTATCGTGAACCGGGGAGGTTTTGAACAGCTCAAAAACATGTTCCGGGTAAAGGGCGGCGCGCTGGGCCTTTTAATCATCGATGTGGATAAATTCAAGCTGGTCAATGACGGATACGGCCATGAGGTGGGTGACCAGGTGCTGAAGAAGGTGGCGGGATTTCTGAAAGACGAATTCCGTGCCACGGACTATCCGGCGCGGATCGGCGGAGATGAATTCGCGGTGATCCTGACCGGTATGACGGAGGAGATGGGCGCGGTGGTGATGCGGAAGATTGGAAAGATCAACGAATCGCTGCTGCATCCGGACGACGGGCTTCCGCAGGTGTCCTTAAGCGTGGGCGGCGCATTTTCGGAACAGGGTTTTACGGATGATCTGTATAAAATGGCGGACGCCGCTCTGTATGTGGTGAAAGAGAACGGCCGGTGCGGCTGCCGGTTCTATGAGGAGGGAATGGAGCTTTGAAGTATCTGGTGATCGGAGCCGGGGGGACCGGCGGATGCATTGGGGCATATATGACAGAGGCAGGGAAAGATGTGACGCTGATTGCAAGGGGCGCGCATCTGGCGGCCATGCAGGCGGACGGACTGCGCATGGAAACGACGAAGAAGGGAAACTATACGGTAAAACCGGTAAAGGCCACGGATATGGAACACTATGGGGAGCGTCCGGACGTAATCTTCGTCTGCGTCAAGGGCTATTCCTTGGAGGAGACGATCCCGTTTATCCGCAGGGTGGCGAAGCCGGAGACGGTGGTCATCCCGATCCTGAACATCTACGGGACCGGAGGCAGGCTTCAGGAGCGGCTGCCGGAACTTCTGGTGACGGACGGGTGTATCTATATCGCGGCGGAGATCCGGAAACCAGGCTGCCTGTGGCAGAACGGCGATATTTTCCGCGTGGTATTCGGCGTGCGGAAGCCTTCCGAATACAGGGAGGTGCTGGAAAAGGTAAGGCAGGACCTGGAGGAAAGCGGGATCACAGGTATATTGTCGGACAATATACAGAGGGACGCGCTGCAGAAATTCTCCTATGTCTCGCCGGCAGCGGCCTGCGGACAGTATTATGACGCCATGGCGGGTGACATGCAGAAGCCGGGGGAGATCCGGGATACCTTCGCGGCGCTGATTCATGAGATCGATGTGCTGGCAGAGGCCATGGGGATTCATTTTGGAGTGGATATCGTGCAGACGAACCTGGATATTCTGGACAGCCTGACGCCGGAGGCGTCCACCTCCATGCAGCGGGATGTGAAACAGGGAAAAGCGTCCGAGATGGACGGGCTGATCTTCGAGGTGGTCCGGATGGGCAGGAAATACGGAGTAAAGCTGCCGGTCTATGAGAAGGTTGCAGAGGAACTGAGAAAAAGAGGCTTTTCCTGAAAAGAGTTATTGACATATGTCAGAAACGAGCTATAATAGAGTTACGGACAGAGGATCCGGGGACTCGGCGGCAATCGGAGGTAGGAGGATGCCAAGACCATGCAAAAGAAGACGCGTCTGCGGGGCGCCGGGCTGCGAGCGGTTCGGTCCGATGGACGGCACACCGCGCACAGAAGGGATCACCATGACGCTGGATGAGTATGAGTGCATCCGGCTGATGGATCTGGAGCATCTGACACAGGAGCAGTGCGCGGCGCAGATGAAGGTGGCGCGGACGACGGTGCAGGCGATCTACAGCAGCGCCAGAGAGAAGCTGGCGGATTGTCTCGTGCGGGGAAAAGAGCTTCGGATTGCCGGGGGGAACTATGTGCTGTGCGAGGCGCGGGCATCCTGCTGTCACAGCCACTGTACAGGATCCGTCGGAGCATTAGAAAGAAAAGGAGAGCAGAAAACGATGAAAATTGGTGTAACTTACGAAAACGGACAGATTTTTCAGCATTTCGGTCATACGGAGCAGTTCAAGGTCTATGACGTGCAGGACGGGAAAGTAGTGTCTTCCGCAGTTGTGGATACAAACGGAAACGGACACGGGGCGCTGGCAGGATTTCTGAAAGAATATCAGGTGGACACCCTGATCTGCGGCGGCATCGGCGCAGGCGCGCAGAACGCGCTTGCGGCAGCGGGAATCCGGCTTTACGGCGGCGTATCCGGCGATGCGGACGCGGCGGTGGACGCGCTTCTGAAAGGGAATCTTGATTACAATCCGGATGTGCGCTGCGACCATCACGGAGAACATCACGGCGGAGAATGCGGCAGCCATGGATGCGGGGAGCATACGTGCGGATAAAATCCGGATACAAAAAAGAATACGAAAAAGACAGATAAAGGGGTCGCTGAAGGATGTATCCCTGTCTGTGCGCCCGGCACTTCAGACAGTGCTGCCGGGCACGCAGGCGGGAGACGGCATGCTGCAGCGGCCCTTTTTATGATCTGGATGAAAGATGGAACCGGATTCTGTTAAAATCGGGCTGTTTAAAATCGGCGGTTTGCCTTGTAAATCGGGCTTTTTCATAGTATACTAAGATCGATGAGGGAAGGAAATACAGTATGGCAAAGACACAGGGCTTAAAGCCGGATACTGTACTAAAGAATTACTGGCGATGTCAGAATGTGTACATTGTTTGATGAAATTGAAAAAGAAGGCAGACTGAAGGGCAAAGAAGAAGGCAGAGAAGAGGGCAAAGCAGAGGAAATCGTGGAGACCGGTCTGGAGTTCCATCTTTCCGAGGGGGAGATTCTGGACAGACTGCAGCGAAAATTAGGACTCTCTTTGATAAAGGCGCAGGAATATTATCACAGATACAGCAGACAGACCGTATGACCGTCAGTTCAAACGCAGGGTCACAGACAGGAGCTCACGGATTTATGAAACGCATCACGCTGGAAGCGCTTCTCGCCGGAAAACGGCAGGCGGACTACGGACAACAGTATATGTACATTACCGGGCTTCTGGAATCGGGCCGGGTCCGGCCGCTGAAGGCGTCCGGGAAGAACGGCAAGAAGCCGGCGCTCTACCGGGAATACTGGCTGGTGGAGGAAGAAGAGGATCCGAGTCCGCTTCTGGAAGAACTGAAGTTCCGTCTGGTCCCGTCCATTTCCATCGATTATTATCTGGCCCATCCAAAGGTGTATCAGGAGGAGCGGCTGTGGGTATTGCTGCTGGACGCCTGGCTTCGCAGGAACAAAACCCGTCCGCTGCTTCCGGAATCCATGAATGAACGGAGCTTCGAGATCTGGGGCAGAGAAAAGTTTCTGTTAAAGGAGCAGGGGAAGAAGGTTCTGAAGCACTGCGGGATCCCGCTGGAAGCGCTGAACCTGTATGAGACGACCGAACCCCTCGCCTGCTATTCCCACACGAGAGCCGTTCCCCAGAACCTGCTGATTCTGGAAAATAAAGACACCTTCTACAGTATGCGCCGCCATCTTCTGGACGGAGCGGAGACGATCCTGGGCGTCCCCACCGGAACGCTGATCTACGGCGCCGGCAAGGGAATCCTGCGCTCCTTTCAGGATTTTGACCTGTGCGTGGAGCCTTATATGACGGATGAACGCAACCGGATCTGGTATTTCGGAGATCTGGATTATGAAGGGATCGGCATATGGGAACGCCTGGCCGAGCTGTGCTGCCCGATTCGGGAGATCCGCCCCTTCTGTCCGGCCTACGAAGCCATGCTCAAAAAGGCGGAGCAGTTCCAGACGCTGCCGGCGACCAAAGAGCAGCAGAACCGGAACATTGGAGACGCGTTTTTCGGGTATTTTTCAGAGGAGACATCCCGGAAGATGAGACGGATTCTGGAGGACGGCGCCTGGATCCCGCAGGAGATCCTGAATATTACGGATTTCTGAAAAAGCCGGACGCAGTACGTTTCTACAGAGGACAGGAAGGATATCCCATGCAATACGATTTTCTGAAACATTTCCCCCGCCGCATGAAAAGCGTCGGGCTTCATTTTATGCTGATCCAGAACAGCATCCAGAAAACCACCTGGAAGCAGTACGGGTTTTCCACGGGTGCGGAGCAGATCAACATGATCTTTGCGGTCCTTCTCTATATCATGGAGCAGTCCCTCCGGGAAGAAAACTGTACCATGGACGATATCGGGGCCTATATTGACACCATCAATGTGCAGCATTTCCACAAAAATCTGAACTATGACGAATGCCGGCAGCTGGGGGATTTCATCGTCAACGTGATCCTGTGCAACGAAGGAAAAGCCATGTATTTTGAGGGCTTTGATTTTGAAGAACAGGAATACGAGCCCATGCATATCAGCTATGTGGCCAACCGCATCGTCTACGTGGATCAGGAATTCCGGCGCACCTCTTATTATCTGACCGATGACGGATACAATCTGCTGCTTTCCACTCTGGAAATTGAAAATAATATGAAACTGACCGTCCACGAGATGATCTTTCAGATGCATCTGGAAAAGCAGAGCTATGACAGGGCGGCGGATGAGATCAAAAACGTTTTCAATCTGCTGCGGGTCCAGCTGCAGAAGATTCAGGAGGCCATGGGGAAGATCCGCAGGAACGCCCTGAACTATTCCGTGCGGGATTATGAGACGATCCTTCTGGAAAATCTGGACACGATCCAGGATACCAAGCAGAAGTTCCAGAATTACCGGGAGATGGTAAAGAGCCGGGCAAAAGAGTTGGAGGAGAAAAACATCAACGTCCGGCAGCTTCTGCCCAAAGAGGAGGAAAAGCTGAACCATCTGCGGGTGATCGAGTCCTATCTGAACCGGACCATCGACGAACATCAGAAGATCCTGAACAGCCATTTTGACCTGAAGGCGCTCTATACGAGGGAGCTGGAGCAGCTCTCCCAGATGTCATTAATCCAGCGGTTCCCCCTTCGGACCGGCCTGTACGACCAGGTGCTGAAGGACGCGGATACGCTCACCCGGCTGGATTATTTCCTGCGGCCTTTGTTCAATCAGGACGCGGGCAAGGCCTATAACCTGAACAAGGCGTTTCAGCTGCAGCGGCCGTCCCGGAAGCGCACGGAGGCGGACAGCGGGGAAGAACTGGACTTTGACGAGGAAAGCTGGAGACGGGAGAAGGAGAGGCTCCGGCAGGAAAAGCTGAAAAAATACGAGGGAAGCTTAAGTTGCCTCATCCGGCACGCGTCCGGAAAGGACGGAATTTCCCTGCTGGAGCTGGAAAACGAGCTGGACGACGGGGAGCGGGCGGAGCTGATTCCCAGTGTGGAGATCTTTAAGGAAATCATGGTGGAGCTGCTCAAAAACCGGGAGATCGACCTGACGGCGCTTCAGAAGGAGCGCAGCGAATACATTCAGGAAAGCGCCGGGGATTTCCAGCTGAACGACATGCTGCTGAAGCTGGCTGACGCGGAGGCGGACGCCGGGCAGAAAAAAATCCGGCGGGTCCATGCGTCCAGGCTGGAGGACGGGAATGTGGTGGCCTTTTCCGGGATTTTGGACGAGGACGGCAGAAGCAGAACGATCCGATGCTCCAATGTGCGGCTTCGGGTGTTTCGGGAGGAATGATACCTATGGCATATGAACTGGATACCATAAAGACGAGCCAGGAGATTTTCTATTATCTGCTGGAGCATCATGAATTGAAGGAAGAAGAGGAGGCGGCTCTTTACCGGGCCTATACGGAGCAGGAGGACGTGCAGAATCTGGTGAAATCCCAGGGGGAGATCGCCGACAGCAGCATTGAACGCTATGGGAACGTCATCTATCTCATTCCCAGAGAAGAGAATGATTTTCTTGGATTTTCCAAAGGACAGTTAAAAAGCATCCTCTGCCGTTCCGGCGCCACGGACAAAGATTACTATCTGTCCCAGTTCGTCATTCTGACGCTGCTGGTGGAATTTTACGACGGACAGGGAAGCAGCAGCAAGGCGCGGGAGTACATCCGCACTGGGGAGCTGCAGAACTGCATATCCGCCCGCCTGAAGGAAGGGGCGGAGCATATGGACGAAGAAGAGGAAGAGCGTCAGGGCATCGCCTTTACAGATATGCAGCAGGCGTACGAGGCGCTGAAATCCGATGAACGGGGGTCCAGGGCGAAGACGACGAAGGAAGGCTTTCTCCATTCCATCCTGCTCTTTCTGGAAAAACAGGGGCTGGTGGATTATGTGGAGCAGGACGAGATGATCAAGACGACCAAAAAGCTTGACAATTTTATGGACTGGAATCTTCTGAATCAGAACAATTACGGAAGAGTTCTCAGGATACTGGGGGGAAAGAAAGATGAGTAAGATCAATGCCGTCCGGCTGATCAATGTGAATTACAACAACAACGCCATCCGCGTCAGCGACGAAACCTTTCATTTTCATGGGGAGAGCACCCTTCTCTCCCTGCGGAACGGCGGCGGGAAATCGGTGCTGGTGCAGATGATGACGGCGCCCTTTGTGCATAAGCGGTACCGGGACGCCAAGGACCGGCCCTTCGAGAATTATTTTACCACGAACCGGCCTTCCTTTATTCTGGTGGAATGGGTGCTGGACCAGGGGGCCGGATATGTACTGACCGGGATGATGGTCCGCAGGAACCAGGATTCGGAGACCGACAGCAGCGAGGCGCTGGATGTGGTGACCCTGGTCAGCGAATACCGCGAACCGTGCCTGCAGGACATCCACCATCTGCCGGTGGTGGAAAAGGGGGCGAAGGAGATGGTCCTGAAAAATTTCACAGCGTGCAGACAGATGTTTGACAGCTGGAAAAAGGACGGATCCCTTCGCTTTTTCTGTTATGACTGCACCAATCCGGCCCAGTCCAGACAGTATTTTGACAAGCTGATGGAGTATCAGATCAATTATAAAGAGTGGGAATCCATCATCAAGAAGGTCAATCTGAAGGAGTCCGGCCTGTCGGAGCTCTTTTCCGACTGCCGGGATGAGAAGGGACTGGTGGAGAAATGGTTTCTGGACGCGGTGGAGAGCAGGCTGAACCGGGAACGGAACCGGATGAAGGAATTTCAGAGCCTTCTGGAGAAATATGTGGCGCAGTATCAGGACAATCAGGTGAAGATCAGACGCCGGGATACCATCCGCCTGTTCCGGGAAGAGGCGGTGTCCATCCGGGAAGAGGCGGAGCAGTATGAGGCGCGGGAGCAGGCGGAAAAAGAGCAGATGCACCTGCTGGCGCGGCTGATCGAGGAACTGGGCCGGCTGAAAGCCGCGGCGGAGGACGGGCATCAGGCGGTGCTCGGGCAGATGGACGCGCTTCTTGAGCGGATTGCCCGGATCGAGTACGAGAAGCTTTCCGGGGAATTTTACGGGCTGGAGGAGAAGCTTCGCTATCATATGAGCAACCGGGATATGATCGAGGCGGAACAGGACGCGCTTCGGCGGGAAGCGGAGGAGATGGAACAGAAACTCCATCTTCTGGCATGCGCCAGACAGCAGGAGTACGTCTCCCAGATCCGCGCGGAGCTTCTGGAGATCCGGCAGCGGATTGAGGTGTCCAGGCAGGAGGAAGAGAAGCTGGCGCCCGAACGGGACCAGCTTGGCAGGACGCTGTACGGACATTATAAAAGAATGCATGCGCAGACGGAGGATGCGCTCCGGAAAAACCGGGAACAGTACGAAGAATTCGCCGAACAGGCTTCAGCGGAAAAGGAAAAGCTGGCCGGTTACGAGCAGTCCCTCCGGGAGGAAGCGTCGAGGCAGGGCGCCCTGAAAAGCAGGGTGGAGTCCTACGACCGGCAGGAGGAACAGTATAACCGTACGTACGGGGAACAGCTGGCCCGCAACATTCTGGGAGAATACGAGCCGGGAACGCTGGATATCCGGAAAAGGACCTCGGAAAAGGAGCTGGAGGACTGCGTCCGTACCCGCCAGAGGAAGAAAAAACAGCAGGAATCGGCGCAGGAACGGCAGAAGGGACTGGAGCGGAGCCTGCAGAAGCTGTATACGGAGCAGGCGCGGAAGGGCATGCAGAAGGAACAGCAGGAGCAGGTGCAGAAGGAGTATCAGGAGGAGCTGAAGGCCCGGGGCGTCGTGCTTCAGTATCTGGGGCTGCCCGAAGACGTGCTCTTTGACACGGAAGAGATCCTGCAGGCGTCCGGCAGAAAGCTGAAGGAACTGGACGGTGTGCTCCAGAACCTGCGCCGGGAGGAGGAGCAGCTTAAGAAGGAATACCGGCAGCTGACGGAAGGCCGGACACTGGAGCTTTCGGAAGCGCTGGAGGCAGAGCTTCTTAATCTGGGCATGCCCATCGTCTACGGTATGGAGTGGCTGCAGAAAAACGGATATACCGAGGAAGAGAACCGGACGCTGGTGCACAGCCATCCGTTTCTTCCCTATGCGCTGATTTTGTCAAGGAAAGAACTTGACAAACTGGTGCGGCATACGGGGGAGGTCTACACGTCGTTTCCGGTGCCCATCGTCGTGCGGGAGGAGCTGGAGGAAAGGCCGTCGGAGAAGGCCGAAGGCATCCTCCATCTGCCAGGGGTGCATTTCTATCTGCTGTTCAATGAAAATCTGCTGAATGAGGAAAAGCTGCGCCTGCTGGTGGAGGAAAAGGATCTGGAGATTCGGAAGAAGCAGGAAGCCGTCGGAATCCGGAAGAAGGAATACGACGAGTATTACGGCAGGCAGGAGCTGGTGCGGAACCAGTCCGTCAGCCGGGAACGGTACGAAGAGAATGAAGCCTGCCTGGAGACGCTTTCCCGGGAACTTCTGGATCTGGAGGCAAGGATCCGTTCCGGACGGGAGGAAGAGAAGCTGCTGGAGCAGGAGCTGAAGCTTCTGGAAAAGGAGCTGCACGACTCCGGGAAGGAGCTGGACCGCCTGCAGAGGCGGAAGGCGGATCTGGAACAGCTGTGCAGGGATTACGGGCAGTATGAACAGAACCGGCAGGAACTGGAGCGGTGCGGGCGCGCCATCCGGCGGCTGGAGGAGCGCAAGGCGCTGGCGCAGTCCAGCCTGGAAAAGCTGGCCCAGAAGCAGAGGACGCTGGACCTGGAAGCCAGCCGTCTGGAGGAAGAAAGCCGGAAGCAGAGGGAAAAACAACGCCTGTACGAAACATACGCGGGGGAGGAAGAACCGCCCTGGACCGGGCAGGAGGACGTGGAGCTGATGGAGGCCCGTTATCTGGCCATTACCGGCAGCATGTCCCAAAAGCTGCAGGATATGGAGGCGCAGGAAAACCGCACGGCGGAAAAATACGAATCCGCGGCGGGAGACCTGGAGAACCTGCGGCTGCGCTACCGTCTGGAGCCGGAAGCCTGGAAGGGGCTGCCCTGCAACGCGAAGGAAGAATCTCATCAGGAGACGCTTCTGGAGGACTGCAGGCGGAAGCAGGACCGGAAACGGGAACTTTTGACCGAGGAGGTGAAAACCATCGCCGCCCTGGAGCAGCAGAAAAAGGACTGTGTAAGGCGGATGCAGGAGGCGTGCGGGAAAGAGGAGCCGCTTCCGAAGCAGGAAATACAGGATCAGGATTTCGACGCCCGGAAAAAGGAACTGGAATATCAGAGAAAAGAACTGCGCAGACAGGAGGAGAAGCTGAAGGAGCGCCTGCAGGGCTATGGGGAAAATCTGACGGCGCTCTCCGAATACCGTGATTTTCCGCTGGGCGAACCGGTGGTATGGGAGCAGGACCTGTCAGAGATGGACCGGGAGGAACTGCGGAATTTCCAGGGGATCCGGATTCGGGATTACCGCAGAAGCACCGAGGAGAGGCAGCGGGCAAGGAGCAGGCTGTTCGAGGCGCTGAACCGGGTGGTGCGCATGGAGGCCTTTCAGGAGGATTTCTACCGGAAACCGCTGGAAGCCATGCTGGAACTGACCGACGAGGCGGGGCAGGTACTGCGGCAGCTGGCCACGACGCTTCAGTCCTATGAAAGCCTGATGGAGAAGCTGGAGGTGGATATTTCTCTGGTGGAAAAAGAAAAGGAGAAAATTGTGGAGCTTCTGGAGGACTATGTGAAGGAAGTCCACCAGAATATGGACCGCATCGACGCCAACTCCACCATCACCATCCGGGAGCGGCCGGTGAAGATGCTGAAGATCCAGCTGCCGTCCTGGGAGGAAAATGAGAATCTTTATCATCTGAAGCTTCAGGACATGATCGACGAGGTGACGAAAAAGGGACTGCAGATTCTGGCGAAGAACGGGAACGCCCAGGAGTATTTCGGGACCCAGCTGACGACGAAAAACCTGTACGACGCGGTGATCGGCATCGGGAACGTGCAGATCCGCCTTTACAAGATCGAGGCCCAGCGGGAATATCCCATCACCTGGGCGGAGGTGGCGAAAAACTCCGGCGGCGAAGGCTTCCTGTCCGCCTTCGTGATCCTGTCCAGCCTGCTTTATTATATGAGAAAGGATGAGACGGACCTCTTCGCCGACCGGAATGAGGGCAAGGTGCTCCTGATGGACAATCCATTTGCCCAGACCAACGCGGCGCACCTTTTGAAGCCGTTGATGGAGGTGGCGAAAAAGACCAACACCCAGCTCATCTGCCTGACCGGCCTGGGCGGCGAGTCCATCTACAGCCGGTTTGACAATATCTACGTGCTGAATCTGATCGCCGCGCGTTTAAGGGGCGGGATGCAGTATCTGCGGGCGGAGCACCTGCGGGGAAACGAGCCGGAGACCATGGTCCTGTCTCAGATCCAGGTGATGGAGCAGCAGGAGCTGATCTTCTGATCCGGCCGGGCGCAGGCTGGATCGGACGCCTTTTCAGGTGACGGAGCAGCAGGGGCTGGTGTTCTGACCCGGCCGTCATCGGCCGGTCCGGACATCCTTCGAAGGCGGCAGAACCATAACAAGAAACAGTTTTACAAAAGAGGAACACTGCGGCAGCGCAGTAAAAATACAGCGGAGGTCTGAACATCTATGACTGCAAATGAAAAACATATGGCCCAGCTTCAGTTTTTGTTTACGCCGGAGGGGTTTCTGGTGGATCCGTCCGTACAGGATCTGAAACCAAAGCATCAGAAGCTGAAGGAACGGTTTGAACAGGATAAATTCGGCGCGCTCTATGAGGCGGGGCTGGAAGAAAAGCCGGAGGATTTAAGCGCGTCCGCGTTCTTCCTTTTTCTGGTGGCGGACACATTTTTCCGGGTGCTGACCGGCCTGCCGGAGCTGGAGGTGGCCAGGGAGGACGTGAAAACAGAGCCGTCGGAGGAAGTCTGCCAGCAGCTTCTGGACGCGGTTCCTTTTGTGATCGGTTCCGAGCATCTGAATAAAAAATGGATCCGCCGCGTATTTGGGAAGCTTTCCGACATTTTTCGGGAGGAGATCCGCGCCTGCGACGGGACGGTCGCCATGTATCTGGCGGAGAAAAGCCAGCATCTGAGAGTGCCGGAACGGATTTTCTTCCATCTGGTGGAGAGCAAAGAGGAAGCGTATCCCTTTGCGTTTCTGGCCACCTACGCCACCCGGCGGGAAAACGGAAAGATCCGGCACATGCCGCTGAAATACGCGCTGGTGGAGTACAAGGACAACAGGGAAAAGCTTTTGAACCTGCTGTCCTGCCTGAATCAGGCCGCGGAGGTGTCAGAGCTGATCTCCGGCTTTGTGGAGAGCGGGGAACTGTTCCATCCGCTTCGGCTGACCTCCGGCGAGGCGTATGAATTTTTGAAGCAGACGGAGGAGATCGAGCGGACCGGGATTCTGTGCCGGATTCCCAACTGGTGGAAGAAAAAGGCGGCGTCCGTCTCCATGTCCGTCAGCCTGGGGGAGGAGAGGCCCGCCATGCTGGGATTCGACACGCTGGTCTCCATGCGCCCGAAACTTATGGTGGACGGCCAGCAGCTGACGGAGGAGGATGTCCGGAACCTGCTGGCTCAGACCGAGGGCCTGGCATTTCTGAAAGGAAAATGGGTGGAGGTAAACCACGAGAAGCTGAAAAAGCTTCTGGCGGAGATGGAGGAGTGCCAGGGAGAGCTGACGCTGATGGAAGCGCTGAAGCTGGAGCTTGGCACCTCCGGAGAGACCGGGGACCTGGGTCCGGTGGTCACCAACGGCGCATGGCTTTCCTCGCTTTTGCAGAGTCTCCGGAGTCCTGGAAGGATCAGGAAGCTGGCGGTGCCGAAAAGTTTTCAGGCGACCCTGCGCCCTTATCAGAAAAACGGCTATACCTGGCTGAACTATATGAACGAACTGGGCTTTGGGGCCTGCCTGGCGGATGACATGGGCCTTGGGAAGACCGTGCAGGTGCTGGCGTATCTGGAACGGCTCCGGGCGAAGGAGAAGCATGCGCGGGTGCTGCTGGTCGTCCCGGCCTCTCTGGTGGGCAACTGGCAGAAGGAGGCGCAGAAATTCGCGCCCGCCATGGAATATCTGGTGCTGCACGGGAAGACGTCCGCCGCTCTGGAGCAGATGCTGAAGGAGCAGCCGGTATTTCTCACCATCACCACCTACGGGATGGCGTCTCGGATTGGGGCTCTGCAGGAGATTCCGTGGACGTCCGTCATTCTGGACGAGGCGCAGGCCATCAAAAATCCGGCGACAAAACAGACGAAGGAGATCAAAAAGCTGTCGGCGGGCATGCGGATCGCCATGACCGGCACGCCCATTGAGAATGACCTGACCAATCTGTGGTCCTTGTTTGATTTTCTCAATCAGGGCCTTCTGGGCACACCGAAGGAATTTCATGAATACTGTAAAAATTTAAGCGCCCATCCGGAGGGCTATGCGAAGCTGAAGGCCATGGTGGCTCCGTTCATGCTGCGCAGGGTAAAGACGGACAAAAAGGTCATTGCGGACCTGCCGGAGAAGCTGGAAAAGATCGACTATGTCACCATGTCCCGCAAACAGGTGGTGCTGTACCGCAGAGTAGTGTCGGAGCTGGAGCAGACGCTGGGAGAAGTGGACGGCATGAAGCGCCGGGGGCTGGTGCTGGCGACGATCACGAGGCTGAAGCAGATCTGCAACCATCCGGACCAGTATCTGGGGCAGCAGGCGTTTCTGGAATCCGAGAGCGGGAAGCTTCAGATGCTGCGGGAGATCTGCGGAACCATCTATGAAAAACGGGAACGGGTGCTGGTCTTTACCCAGTTCAAGGAGATTACGGAACAGCTGGCGGATTTCCTGACGGAGATCTTTCACGCAAAGGGGTATGTGCTCCATGGGGGAACCAGAGCGGCGAAGCGGACCGAGATGGTGGAGGCTTTTCAGGGAGAAGACTATGTGCCGTTTATTGTCCTGTCGGTCAAGGCGGGAGGAACCGGTCTGAATCTGACGAAGGCCAGCCATGTGATCCATTTTGACCGCTGGTGGAATCCGGCGGTGGAAAATCAGGCCACAGACCGGGCGTTCCGCATCGGCCAGACGAAAAACGTCATGGTGCACAAGCTGGTGTGCCAGGGAACCATAGAGGAAAAGATCGACGCCATGATCGAGTCGAAGAAGGAACTGGCGGAAAACGTGATCGGTTCCGGCGGCGAAAAATGGATCACGGAGCTGGGCAACGAGGAACTGATGTCGCTGTTCCGCCTGAGTTAGAGACGAGGAGGCAGAATATGGGAAGATACTGGAATGATACATCCTTTTACAGCCAGCCCACCACATCCGAGCTTCAGAAGAAATCCGCGGAGAGCCGGAGAAAGGCCAAGAAGGGCGGCAAGGTGCTGGAACCGGTGGTCATCAAGGGGCGGGCCATCGTAAATAACTGGTGGGGCAGGGCGTGGTGCGACAATCTGGAGCAGTACGCCGATTATGAAAGCCGTCTGGACCGGGGCAAACGCTATGTCCGGACCGGTTCCGTCATCGACCTGAAGATCCAGAAAGGGAAAATACAGGCGAGAGTACAGGGAACCAGAAAGACGCCCTACAAGGTCGAGATCCGGATCAGCCCTCTGTCCGAGGAAAAATGTCAGGCAGTGATAGAGAAATGCGGCAGAAAGCTTCAGAATCTGGAGGCGCTCATATCCGGGGATTTTCCGGAGGATATGAAGGAGCTGTTTCAGGGGAAGGACGGGCTGTTCCCGGCTCCCAGAGAGATCAGCTTCAGCTGCAGCTGTCCGGACTGGGCACTCATGTGCAAGCATGTGGCCGCGGCGCTGTACGGCGTGGGCGCGCGCCTGGATGAGCAGCCCCTTCTGTTCTTCGAGCTGCGGGGCATCGACGTGGGACGCTTTATTGATGTGACGCTGGCAGGCAAGGTGGACGCCATGCTGGCCAATGTGGACCGGCCCAGCAGCCGGATCATCGAGGGCGCGGATATGAAGGAGCTGTTCGGGGTGCTGTAAGGCGGCGGGCTTCAAAGTTCTAAAGCACGAAAGCACCGGGAGGCGGACGCGCGGTTTTAAAGGGAGGAAGATTAGAATATGGGAAAAAAGATCAGAATTTTATGCTATGGAGATTCCAATACATTCGGCTACATTCCGGGAAGGGGCGGCAGATACAACTGCCATACCCGCTGGCCCGGACGGCTGCAGGAGCTTCTGGGCAGTGAATATCAGGTCATGGAAGAGGGCCTGTGCGGCAGGACGACCGCGTTCGAGGACGTGACGGAGCCGGGCAGAAACGGTCTGGACCGGATCCGGGATGCAGTGGAACGAAGCCTGCCGCTGGATGTACTGGTGATCATGCTGGGAAGCAACGACTGCAAGGCGCAGTTCGGGGCGTCCGCGCAGGAGATTGCCGGAGGTCTGGAACAGGTGGCAGCGCAGGCGCGGGGCGGCGAGGCATCCGGTTTCCGCGTGCTGCTGGTCGCCCCGGCGGCCATGACGGACCGGGTCATGCACAGCGGCTTCGGATCGGAATTCGACCAGCGGTCGATAAAAGTCTCGAAGGAACTGGCGGAAGCGTACGAAGCGCTGGCGAGGAAGTGCGGATGCGATTTTCTGGACGGGTCAAAGGTAACGCAGGTCAGTGAGATCGACGGCCTGCACCTGGACGCAGAGGGGCATGGGAGGCTGGCGGAGGCGGTTGTAAAATATTTACAAAAATGATATAATAACAAGAAAAATAGATGCCATATAGATCATATTTGAATGAAAAGTGTAAAAAATAAAGAAATAAAGTGAAAAAGGAGGTCTATTTTGCTTGTTCAATATTCAGTGGAAAATTACAAATCCATAAAAAATGAAATTATATTAAATTTTCGAGTGGATAAAAAATATGAAGGAGACAGATGGGCGATCAGGGAGGAGGGAGTTCCGCCATTATATAAATGTCTGGGGCTGATCGGGCCCAATGCTTCCGGTAAAACCAACATCATGAGATCTTTTCTTTTCGCGCTTAAATTTATTGTCAACACAATCGAAAGAAAAGAAAGTGCAAAAATAAAGATTGAACGATTTCAGCTCGATGAATCCTGCATGGAGGAACCGGCTTCTTTTGAATTTATATTTTATCAAAATAAGATAAAATATGTGTATGGCTTTTCCATGAACGAAGATGAAGTAGTGGAAGAATATCTGCTGGGGTATTTTTCTGCAAAGCCCAAAACATTGTTTGAAAGGCTGGAAGGGCAGCACTATGAATTTCGGGGAAATGATGTGAAGCTTCAAAAGCAGATTGCGGAAAAAACAAATTCCAACAGACTGTATATGCCGGTTGCAGCGGAGTGGGGGTACGAACCTTTGAAGACCGTATATGACTGGTTCCGCTTTGTTTCCAGACAGTATGAAAAATTTGATATCAGCAGTATGGTGGAGCAGCTTATTCAAAAGAAGGAGCGTAAAGAACTGCTGCTGTCAGAACTGCAGAAAGCAGACTTTAATATTGTTGATATCTATGTAAAAAAACGGAGAATGAATGACAGAACACATGATCTTTTGCAGAAAATATTTTCAGAATTTGCAGGCGAAATGAGAGAAGTGGACATTCCTGATGTAAGGGCTGATGTAAGGCTTGTACATGAAAACAGGAAAGGAGAAAGACTGGACATAGAACTGGATGAGGATTCGGCCGGGACTTCTGTAATCGTCCAGAATATTGTGGAACTTTTGAGCTTGAGTGAAAAAGGCGGATTGATGCTCGAAGATGAACTGGGTAAAGTATATCATACCAGATTGACGCAGCATTTTCTGGAGATCCTGAAGTCAGATACCGTAAATTGTGGGAATGCGCAGCTTCTCTTTACTTCGCACGACACAAAGATATTGAATCTGCTGAATCCGGATCAAATCTATCTGGTTGATAAAGAAGAAGATGGTGCAACCTGTGTGAAGCTCCTGGATGATTTTGCGATTCGGGAAAATGAAAATATTGAACTGGGTTATCTCAAAGGAAGATATGGAAGTGTACCTTATATGAAAGGATAAGCATGAGAAAACGTAACAGGGGGAAGGAAGTAAAGGGGAAAAAGACAAAAGATAAACCCAAATGTACAATTTATATTTTTTGTGAAGGACAGACAGAACGCATCTATCTGGAACATTTTGAAAATAAAATTTATAATGTTTCAATAGTCCCTGTTGATACGAAGCATACAGATGCAGTTGGAATCGTGAAATTTGCAAAGTCGTACGTGAGCAAAATAGATATGGATCTGGAATTAGGAGACAGGGGATACTGTGTTTTTGATTCTGATCCGGCATCGAATCCTGATATTAACGAAGCATTTGCAATCTTGAAAGACTGTGGTCACAAAGGTTTGTACTGTATATTCTCCAATCCGTCATTTGAAGTATGGTTTGCTTTGCATTTTGAAAATGCACCATATGGACTGAGTGCTGATAAGATGAAAAAACATGTGAAACGCCTGTTGAAGGATAAATATCCAAATTATTCGGAGACTGTGGATATTTATGATTATCTGTTGGACAGGCAGGAGGAGGCATTGAAAAGGGCGGTACTGTTGCATCGTGCTCAGAAACAGGTGCATGAAACGGTTTATTCGCATCAATGTAATCCATATACGGATATATTTTTGTTTTTGGAATATATGAAAAAAATAAAAGGAAGCGGATGTACAGTTTGAAAACCTGTTATTTTATGAAGAAGAGGGTGCACACGGATGAACAAAACGTTTAATATAACGGCAGACTGCAAGCCCGGTTTGCACTATATGGTGGATCTTCACTCTCGATTGGAGCAGATCAGGGGGTATGTGGACAGAGGCGAATATCTGTCGATTAACCGCGCCCGTCAATACGGAAAGACGACGACGCTTCGCGCCCTGGACGAATACTTGAAAGATGCTTATTATGTAGTCGGTATGGACTTTCAGATGCAGATGAGCGATGCAAAATTCCGCAGTGAAAATGCATTTTCGGTTGCATTTGCAAAGGCCTTTGTCCGGATTTTGCAGAATCAGGGGGCGGCATTTCCGGAGGAAATGGAACAGGAACTGAATCGGCTGCAGAAGGCGACGCAGGAAAACAGAGAAGATCTGGAGCTGGTGGAGCTTTTTCAACATCTGAGCGATATCTGCCGGGAATCGGACCGGCCTCTGGTTCTTATTATAGACGAGGCCGATAGTGCGGCAAATCATCAGGTGTTCCTTGATTTTCTGGCACAGTTAAGGGGGTATTATATTGACAGGGACCGGTCGGCCACATTCCGGTCGGTGATCCTGGCGGGCGTATATGATATTAGAAATCTGAAGAGAAAATTCCGGTCGGACGAAGATCATAGGAGAAACAGTCCATGGAATATTGCGGTGGAATTTAAAGTGGATATGAGCTTTTCCGCAGACGAAATTGCCGGGATGCTGGAAGAATATGAAAAAGATCATGCTACAGGAATGGACCCTGCAGAGATGGCGCGATTGATTTACGAGCATACGTCAGGATATCCGTTTCTGGTTTCAAAGCTCTGCAAACTGATGGATGAAGAGGTGGTAGGAAGCGAACGGTTTCCGGGAGTGGAGGATGCGTGGACCTGTGCCGGATTTCTGGAAGCGGAAAGAATGCTTCTTGGAGAGAAAAACACACTGTTTGAATCCATGGTGAATAAGCTGTATGATTTTCCGGAATTAAAGGATGTTGTTTATTCCATTTTGTTTATGGGAAAAGAGAGTCCTTACAATGCGCTGAACGAGGCAATCGGAACGGCGGAGATGTTCGGGTTTGTAAAGAACATAAACGGTGTAGTGGCCATTGCAAACCGGATTTTCGAGATGGTGTTTTACAATCTGTTTTTGACATCGGCGGAGAATCAGAAGACGGACCGTGAAAAAACGAATACGCTCATTGACGGGTGTGGAGAGTGGAGTGTTACTGGAACGAAAATCTGGTGTGAAAACATGTATTAAATTGTAATAGGAGGAGTTGTATGAACGAATATATTGCTTCTATGGAAACTTTGATTCGCAGGAAAAAAGAGAATAATAAAAAGGAACCTACATTAGCTGAGAAATCAGAATTTATGACATCATGGACATGTTTTGTTGAGGAGAACGGTTATGCTGGGAGGGCAGAAGAGTTTCTATATAATGGCTTTGGCTTTTGTGGAGCAGAACCTTTTTACCTGTTTCTTAAGCAGGCTTCTGACCAAAATGATATTTTGAAACAAATGTTCAGCGGAAAGAACTATGGAAAGGATAGTAATGTAACTTTCAGACTGATTACACATTTGTTTGCATTGATGCTGAATGATGAGGCACCTTCTAACATTCTGGCACCTGTTATTAAGCATTTTCCATCTGCATGTCGGAATAAAGAAGGAAAGAGACTGGGGACTGCAGTAAAAACTATGGAGAAGTATTTCCTGTATGTTCTTTCTCCAACGGTTGTATTACATCCATTGGCAGAAATAAATTTAAAACCTGAAATGATTAATAATTTCATGAGTGTGCTTTCATCTTTAACAGGAGAATTGAAACAGATCGATTCGCTCAGAAAATCCGCAGTTACTAATATTGACAGGATAGAAAAATGGGCTGGACAGTATTTTGAAACAGTTGGGAGAGTTGATGCATATAGCGGCAGTAAGCCAGGAGAGTCCCATAAGGATTTATGTCCTGCTTCTGAAGAGCATTTTGCTCATGGACAAAGGAATTGTGATTTATCGAATAGTGAGATGAAAACGTCGTCCCATATAGATTCATTACAGGAAATTCTTATGCATGCTCAGAGTTTGGCAACTGGACTTTTGAAAGAAAACAAAGAACAAAAGAAAAGAATTACAGAACTTGAAACCAGGGATTCTAATAATAGTCTCAAATTAGAGGAAGCGTCGAAGAAACTTGAGATTCTGGAGACCACTGTTTCCGGCTTAAATAAAGAAAAAAACGAATTAGAGAAGCAGCGTCTTTCTTTACAGAATATATTGGATGCAAAGGAAAAACTTCTGGAAGAAAAAGAGAAAGAAATTGTTGAAAGAATAAAGATGTCCGAGGCGTTGAGTCGCGACAGATCAAGACAGGCAGACGAAAGGCTGCAAAGGATTGCTTCTAAAATAAGGATTGAATATCGGGACTTTATGGATGCGCTGGATGTTCCAATGACAGTTGATCTTGGAGAGAATATGAGACTTCAGCTTTTAAGTATTTTTGAAATACTTGAAAAAGGCGGAATGAAAATAGAGTAGGGGGTGACTCTTTGGCTGCAGAATTACACTGTTATTTTGGAATAGATTTTGGGACGACCAACAGCGCTACTGTTGGGTACCTTGTTATGGATCAAAATCCGGAGTGTGTAAAATATGGTGTTGATGAAGGGCGCCCGATTCCGTCAGCAGTTGCCATAGATAAACAGACAGGCGAGATATTTACAGGTCGAGAGGCCTGGGATAAAAAAATGGAACTGAGTGAAACCTGTGAATATATATCTTCAGTTAAAACTGTTTTAGATTCTGAACAGATAAAAGAAATTGCCGGAAAAAAATGGTCTGTCATAGATATTGCAACAGAAGTGTTTCGATGCCTGAAAAATAATGTAATGGATCGAACGGGCATGCTCTTGGAAGACGCAACAGTGGCGATTCCGGTTGGATTCAGTTCCGGTAAACGCGCAAGGCTTCGTCAGGCAGCAAAAAATGCCGGTATAAATATACGATCATTCATCTCAGAACCAACAGCTGCATTTTTTGCAAATTACAATGAATTGAAAAGTTCCTCGCTGGTGGCTGTTTTTGACTGGGGTGGAGGTACACTTGATGTATCAGTGTTACAGCATATGAATGGAATGGTTACAGAACTTTCTGCAACAGGACGTAATATTGCCGGAGACGATATTGATCAGAAGATTGCACAGCGAATACATGCAAAAATAGCAAGAAAAAAAGGTAAGGAAATTTCTTTTTTCGATATGCCTTCCAGTGCTCAGGATATGATGCGCGTGCGGGCAGAAAGAGCAAAGCGTTTGCTTGCTGATGATGATACTGCTGCAATTTACATCAATCATTATGGACCATACGGGGCATGCAGGGAAACACTTGAATATGACTGGTTTGCAGACATTGTGGCTCCTGAGGTAGAGATGGCAATGGAATGTCTGGAAGAAGCAATTCATCAATCTGGTGTGGGAATTACAAATATAGATCGGATTGTGATGGTTGGAGGGAGCAGCAATCTTCGTCCGCTGCTCGATAAAATGGAGGAAAAATATGGTGATAAACTGTATTTTCCGGAAGAAACGATGTGGAATGTAGGGCAGGGTGCTGCTATGCTGGCAATGACTCCGGGTGAATATTATTCCAGCCAGTCTATAGGTGTCGTATTGAGTGATCAGTCATATTATGAACTTCTTTCGCCGAACACGCCTGTAAAGGGGTGGCGTGCGTCCTGTAATTTTGGCATTGTTGATTCCAGCAGGGAAGCCCGGTTTATCTTTGGGGGAAGTCCGGATATTGACAGTTCTCCTGATCGTTACAAAACACTTACTGTTCCGGCATATCGTTTTCTTCAGGAACAGATAACACTTGAGACATCAATTGATACCAATATGGTATTTACTGCTGTTGCCTGCAGCAACATGAGACCAAAAGAATTACACGGGTTGTGGGAATATACACAGCTGAAATGTTATTATAAACTTCCAGGAAAGCAGGTGCCTGATGGAAAACGGTGAAAGTACTCTGATATATAAAAGCAATATATACCCAATTTCAAATCATAATCTCAAAGGTGACAGAGACTTTTTGGCGCAGATACATGATCCGTTTATTCTTGAGATTATGAAGAAAGCAGGATATGATCTTACTTCCATACAGGAGAAAGAGTATCGTTATGCTTCCGTTCATTGTGCATATGCGTATAAAGATGATTATCCATGGGGCACTATTATAAGCGATGATGGTTCAAAAGCGGTTGTATGTAAGTGTACAAATATAGATTGTCAACTTTTTAAAAATTGTCGCCCTGATTTTGACATATCTGAGCTTGATGTTTATGATATAGCGACACATTCAGCAATCTTTTCTGATGAACACTCTATTCAGGATGAGCTGATTGTAAATAATGAGGATGCTGTTGCGGCAGGGATAGTATTTGCAGGTGAGGAACGACCAGTGAACTCTGCCGATGATATATCGGAGCTGAACTTTTCTCCTGAACTGCCGGCGACGGAAGATGCCAATAACTTTGTAATTCCACCTTTGATGGAGGGTACAGATGAAAAAGATCAGGTTCTGAAAAACGTCAATTTTACATCGTTTATTGAATCTACGCAGGAACAAATCATAGAAAATGATCCTTCTGCTCGAATGATCATTAATGCCGGTCCAGGGACGGGAAAAACGTGGACGCTTATTGAAAAGATAATCTATATGGTCAATAAAGGCAGGATTTATGCAGAAGATATTCTGGTTTTCTGTTTTTCACGGTCAGCTGTGGGAGTTATAAAAGACAGGCTGTCGGCTGCGGCGGAAGAAGGAAGAATCGGTTATGAATGGCGTGATATAGATATTCGCACCTTCGATTCTTTTTCTACATATATGTTGGCGTGGATTCAAAAAGAACTTCCGGAATTGCTTCCGGCGAGATTCAATCTTGAACGTTGTAATTATGATCAAAGGATTTGCCAGGCAGTTTCTGTTTTATCTCAAAGGAAAGATATGCTTACTGATTATCGACATGTTTTTGTTGATGAAGTTCAGGATCTTGTGGGTAACCGTGCACAACTTGTGCTTGCGCTGTTAAAAGGATTGCCGGAGACATGCGGATTTACACTGCTTGGTGATTCATGTCAGTCTTTGTATGATTATTTTTCAGCAGATGACGCTGACGTCATGTATTCTAAAAAGTTTTATCAGGACATTTTTAACAGTTTTCCAATGGCAGATTACTATTCACTTACGGAAAATCACAGACAGGGGGATAAGCTGGGCGCAGTAACAATTCCATATAGAATGGCGATTCTGACAGGGACAGCACAGGAGAGGTGTTCAGAGGCATCGGCACTTTTTAAAGCTGTCCCGCCATCCGGCATCCATCTTCAAACTTTTTCCAGGGAGGATGCGGCTGCTTATATGGATAAGGGGACCTTGGGGATACTTACCCGGACGAATGGTCAGGCGCTTCAAATATCTGCCTGGTTACGAACAGAAGGAATTCCACATGAGCTGCTTCGTGGATCAGGTACTTCTGCACTGGGTGACTGGATTTCCGGAATATTTACGGAATGGGGAAATGAAACGATAGATGAACCATCATTTATACAAAAACATATCACCCTGTTTCCGGATCTTGGATATGAAAAGGCAAGAAGTCGTTGGGCAGCGCTTGTCAGCACTCAACATGGGGCGTTGAAACGGCGTCTGGAAATAAAAGATCTTCTGTCGGGTCTGCTTCATAATGCGCGTGATTCAGAGCTTTACGAATCAAATAATTTTAAAAAGTCAGCCATTATGGTAAGTAATGTTCACAGGGCAAAAGGCAGGGAATTTGATTCGGTTATTGTAATAGATGATGTGATCAGTGCTGTGACAGATACAACGCATGATGACATTCTTGAACATAAAGTCTGTTATGTTGCTTTGACACGTCCTAAAAAAATAATTGAACGCGTTTCATTACCTGTGCAATATATTTACATTACTCCAAATGAGACAAGGCGTTGTGCGAAAGCGTCCCGTTCCCGCCCAGGCAGGAAATCTTATATTTCTCATTTTGAAGTTGGCGGAGATTATGATATTGATCAGACATCCTTTGCAGAAAATGTACAGCAACAGGAATTTATCAGAAATGAACTCAAACCCGGAACTCGACTGAAACTGAAAAAATGTCCCAGAGAAAAAAATGGGTATGTTACATACAGTATTGTTTTAGAAGACAGAGAATGTACGGTTCTTGGATATACGGGAAAAGCTTTTGCTTCTGAACTGGATTCTTCCATGCAGAGAATTCTTAAAATATCATCTCATGTAAACTATGAGATTTTTCCACATGCTTTTTGTGATGTTTATGTTGGAGATAAAATAAGCTGCATATCTTCCGTGCAGGCTCCGCAGGGAGCCAGAACATATGGCGGCATATCTGTCTGGACTGGTTTTACTATTACAGGGTTTGCAACTGTTGATAAAGATACATACTGAGTACGACTGCGGTAGTTGTTGGAGGTTTACCTATGAACAGATATTCGAAGTACTACGAAGCAAGAGATATTGTGACGCGTATTCTTTTTCAGGATTTTGTTGGACCAGTATACGAGGATGAATGTCTGGCAGAGTTGCCGGTTCATTATTATATCATGGGGAAATTATATCCGCAAAGCAACTTATCCGAAGCACTTGATCTTGCCCGTAACCCACTTTTGGAAAATGATGTGGAAACATATGACGCATCTGTGTCATTAAGCAATCAAAACAACCCATCATCCATGGGTATTACGGTAACCTTGAAACCTAGTATATCACAGATCAGAGTTTCAGGAGGATATGCATTTTACCAGCATATTCCATTTGAAAACGCGAAAGAGTTCGGGATTGATCCATCTAAATGGGAAGCGCTTGAACGGAAACCGGCGGATCTCTGGAAAAGAAAAACTTTTACATATTCGGAAACCATTAATTTTACTGACAAAAGAGTAGAGTACAGGGAGCTTGAAGGAAATCTTCAGCTTCAGGTTTACACGCATTCCCTTCTGGAATCGGGTGAGCGGGTAATTACAATTGCTTTGATTAATGAAAATCAACCAGAAAGCAGCAATTTGTTAACTACTTCGGTTTCATGTGCCTTTCAGCCCGTTATTCATATTGAAGGTATTGAAAAAGAGTCTGTTTTTACAAATGTCAGCAGGCAGACATACCTTACCACTGACCCGGAGCTTTTGGAACTTGATATGTTATATTCGGATGTTCACTGCTATGGTCAGGGACACGGGTGTTCGGTTATATGGGATAGAGAGCACGAAATTCCGGAATGGGTTGAATCCTCATTTTTTCCAGAATTTAATCTGCTTCAAATGAAAGCTGCAGATGTTGAAGAGGGGAATATTCTGTCGATGAAATTTCTTTCAACAGCGTCGTCAGAAGAGATTATATCTGGATTGTCAGCATTTGCCGAAAAATATCAGGTTTGGATAAATGCTCTTCAAGATAAAGTTTCCAGAGTAAACGATTCTCTCAAAGAGACTGCAAAACAGAATATTGATAAATGCCAAAATGCCTGTGACAGAATTGTTTCTGCTGTTCACCTTCTTGATGAAAGTGCAAAGGCAGACAATAAAGCATTCCGGGCTTTCCAACTGGCAAATGAAGCCATGCTTATGCAGAGAAGACAAAGCATTTTGAAAAATAAAGGTCAGTATGATCCAGATAAAGTTACATGGTATCCGTTTCAGCTGGCATTCATTCTTCATGAGCTTTCATCGTTTATAGAGCCGTTTGGTCATCCGGGACAGGATATTCCGGACAGAGAAATGGTTGATCTGTTATGGTTTCCAACAGGCGGCGGAAAGACCGAAGCCTATTTGGGAATCACTGCTTTTGTAATATTTCTTCGCAGACTTCGTGATCATTCTGCGGATGGGGTCACTGTAATTATGCGATACACTTTACGACTTCTGACGCTCCAACAGTTTGAGCGTGCAAGCATATTAATATTTGCATGCGAACTGCTCAGGCAGAAGTATCATCTGGGTGGTTCGGAAATATCAATTGGCCTCTGGGTAGGAGGAGATCTGACACCAAATAATCTAAAGGAAGCACGTTCGGGTCTTCATAAACAGATTGAAGGTGTTGCAGATGAAAGGTCCAATCCTGTTCAGATTCGAGTTTGTCCTTGGTGCGGAGAAAAGCTTGCTGCAGCAGATTATTCTGTGGATCTTCAGGAAAAGCGCATGAAAATCCGTTGCAAAAACCTTTCCTGTAGTTTTCATAGTCTGTCTGCCGGGCTTCCGGTACATATTATTGATGAGGCAATTTATGAGCATCTTCCAACATTCATTGTTGCAACGGTGGATAAGTTTGCACAGATTCCACTGAATGATCAGCCGGCTGCTTTTTTTGGTATCGGGAATGGAAAGCAGCCCCCGGAACTGATTATACAGGATGAACTTCATTTGATTTCCGGTCCCCTTGGTACAATGACAGGCTTGTATGAAGCTGCTATCACAAAGCTTTGCGAAAGAAATGGAGTTCATGCGAAAGTTGTTGCATCGACGGCAACAATTAGAAATGCTTCTCAGCAGATTCTTTCACTTTATGGCCGAAAACATACGCAGTTTCCTCCACAGGGACTTTCGGCGAAGGATTCTTTTTTTGCCGTTCAATCTACTGAAGATGATCGTCCGGCACGAAAATATCTGGGAATTATGGGTATTGGAACTACTGCTACGACAACTTTAATCAGAGTAAATGCAGCCATGCTGTTTGCGACCAGATATCTTGCGGCAATTGGATTTTCTGATGATGTGGTTGACAGTTTCTGGACTATAACCGGATATTTTAACAGTCTCCGTGAATTGGGAAGTGCCAGCACTCAACTCCTTGATGATGTCCAGAGTAGATTTGAGTATCTTGCAAGGACAAAATTTGCAGAAATGTATCAGGGTGTGGATCTGTCGCGAGACTATATCTATACGGAAGAGTTAACAAGTCGTATGAGTAATTCTGAAATAGCAGATATCATTCAGGACAGGTTAAAGCGTCGTTATACTGCTGAAAACCATGATGATGCATATGATTATCTCCTTGCATCCAATATGATTTCGGTCGGTGTTGATGTGGGGAGGTTGGGCACGATGGTAGTTGCAGGTCAGCCCAAGACCAATGCAGAATATATTCAGGCTACCAGTCGCGTGGGACGTGACAATCCTGGATTGGTTGTCACAGTTTATAATGCTTCGCGTTCCAGAGATCGTTCCCATTATGAGCAGTTTCTTAAGTATCATTCTGCGCTTTATCGTTATGTTGAAGCAACAAGCCTTACGCCATTTTCGGATCGTGCCCGCGATCGGGCTCTGCATGCGCTTTATGTTACGTTGTGTCGTTATTTTGTAGAAGGGCTTCGCAGGAATGACCAGGCAGGAAATTACAGTACTGAAAATCCTGAGGTCATGAAAGTACGGAAGATTATAACGGATTATGTTCAAAAAATTGATCCGGACGAACTGATTGCGGTAAGTAATGAGCTTGACGATATAGAAGATGAATGGGGATTCCTCTCCGGCAGTCCTCTGGTATATAGAAGTTTTAAAAATGAGAAAAAACTCCTGAAGCCTGATATCGAAAACGACCGTTTCAGGACAATGAACAGTATGAGAAGTGTAGATGGCCAGTCTGGCATCTATTTATTGGGAGGTCAATAAAATGGCAGGTATACGTTTTGGCTCCAGTCGGGCACAATCAAAGTCGAAAAAAATATTTGTTGGAAAGTTGAGGAAAACACAGCTGGTTACAACATTTGGCAGCGGGGCAATTGTGGATATGCCGGATTATTCCGTTATTATTGCGGGGACTGATTACTGGAAATCATTCAGTCCTGTTTTACATGAGCCAAATCTTGAAAAAATGCTGAGAGTATCTCATTTTAAAGAACCATATGTTTCAGACTCAAATAATACGGAATCACATGATATCCTTGCTTTCCGATTCCCGTATTTTCATTTTTGTCCGGATGAAAACTGTGGAAGACTTATGCCATATTGGGCATTCGGTGATGGAAAGGATCGTACATGCTCGAACGGACACACAAAGCGGAATATTGTTCCTTCTCGTTTTGTCATAGCATGTGTTAACGGACATCTTGAAGACTTTCCATACGATTGGTGGGTTCATCGAGGTGATTTCAGTGAATGTTCATCGGAAAACCGAAATAACGCGCTTCGAATATCATTTTCTGATCAGACAGGAGGGCTTGAAAGTATTGTGATCAAATGCAAGGCCTGTGGAGCAACAAGGACTATGGCCGGATGTATGGGAAAAGATGCTTTGAGAGGATATCATTGTCATGGAAGACGTCCCTGGCTGGGGAGGCGTAAAGAACATAACGATCCGGATGTCTGTACCTGTCAGATGCGTACGCTTCAAAGAGGTGCTTCTAATGTTTATTTTTCAGTTACAGCGAGCGCATTGACAATTCCTCCATGGAGCAGCAAAATTCAGCAGGAGATATCTCGCAATTGGGAAAATATAGAATCTATTCTGGCAAGTAATCCAAATGAGGAAAATATTCGGTATGGTGTGCAGGGCGCATTTTATCCCCTTCTTGCACAGAGGATCTGTTCTTTGGACGAGCTCGTTGAAGAGGTTAAAAGACGGTATGCTGGATCCGGAGAAGGTGAGTATTCCGGCAGAAATCTCAGAGAAGATGAATATCGCGTTTTTTGTATGGGTGATTATGACAAGGAAACCGACCTCCAGTTTAGAATTTCACGTACAGATGTGCCGGAATTTCTGGAGGGATATATTGAGGATATAGTACTTGCAAAACGATTAAGAGAAGTGCTTGCCCTTAGAGGTTTCCGTCGTATCTCTCCTGAACAGCCCAATGAGGATGATGAACAGTTTGCCGGTTATCATCAGGATAGGGACTGTATTCTTTTAAGTGACTGTGAATTAAACTGGTTACCGGCTATAGAATTGCTGGGAGAAGGTTTGTTTATTCGACTTCGTGAAGACAAATTAGTTGAGTGGGAGACTCAATACGGAAAAGAGTACGATACCATGCAGAGCCGTCTGGAAAGAAGCAATGTCGGATGCGAAAATTTTTCACCCCGCTATGTTTTGCTGCATACACTTGCACATCTTCTTATTCGTCAATTGTCACTGGAGTGCGGATATTCTGGAGCGTCGTTGAAAGAGCGGATTTACAGTACATATCCGGATTCTAATGTGTCAATGGCCGGATTCCTTTTATATACTTCATCCTCGGATTCAGATGGAAGTTTAGGCGGGCTTGTACGAAAAGGTTTTCCTGAATCTTTTGAGATGATTTTTCGCAATATGCTCCAGGAAGCATCATGGTGCTCTTCTGATCCAATATGTATTGATTCAAAAGCCCAGGGCTATGATTCTTTAAATTATGCTGCATGTCACGCATGTGCTCTGCTTCCAGAAACGAGTTGCGAGATGCGTAATTGCTTATTGGACCGTGCAGCCGTTACGGGGACACTCACTGACCGGGGTCGGGGATTTTTTGGGGCGCTGCTTGAAAGGAGAGAGCCATGATAAAACTGATTCCTGATATCCTTGCTCCTGAAATTAAAAGCAGTGCTGAAAAGAGCCTGTTTATAGAGTTCAGAGATCATGAAACCGACAGAAAGTGTGTGATTTTACATTCACTTGGAATTGCAGAACATAAAAATAATATTTTCGGAGAAATCGATTTTGTTGCGATATGCAATGAAGGTGTTCTCTGCCTTGAGGTAAAAGGGGGAGATGTTTCAAGAACAGGAGGTGTATGGGAATTTACGAATCGATACGGTGTTCGTTCTCATAAAAATGAAGGCCCTTTTCAGCAGGTTCAGGGGAATATGCATTCTTTGCGTCAGTATTTGGTAAAGCGGCTGGGCAGGAGAAATTCGCTGGTTCGTTGTCAATATGCCTGTGCGGTACTTATGCCGGACTGTAATTTTGATGCTTCTGGAACTGATATCATCCCGGAGATATTGTTTGATGCGAAAACAGAATGGAATCTTGATATGATTATAGATGGAGCTTTCAAATATTGGCGTAGTCTTTGTCTGGAGCGCCATGGCTTTGAGGGTGGTCGTTTGACGGATGACGAGGTAGACAGATTTGCTGACCTGCTTCGGGGGGACTTTCATTTTGTTTCGTCTCTGAAGGTACTGGTTGACAGAACGGCCAAAGAACTTTGTGCGTTAACGGATGAACAGTACGAGATTTTGGAATCTTTATCTGAAAATCCCCGTACCCTTGTTTCTGGAGTAGCAGGAGCAGGAAAGACATTAATTGCTGCTGAACAGGCAAGACGTGGTTATTGGGAGGGAAAGCAGGTTTTATATTTATGCTTTAATCATAATATTGCTCAATATGTAGCTTCTGTCTTTGAAAAGGAAAATGCAGACATAATGGCAACAACGTTTCATGCGTTGATGATGCAAACCTGTGGAATTGAATGGTCCTCGGAACTGGATCATAATTGGTATAAAGAAACTCTGCCGAAGTTGTTTCTTGCAAATGATACTGTTCCAACTTTCGATCTGGTAGTGATTGATGAAGGACAGGATTTGTTGAAAGAATACTGTCTTCAGTGTATAGAACGACTGATTCGTAATGGTTTTCAAGACGGCAATTGGGCAGTATACTATGATCCGAATCAGAATATCTTCGGTTCAAATTCAGAATTGGCTGATTCCTTGAAATGGTTACGAAATAAGGCCAGTGTTGCCAGCTGGAAGCTTAGTATTAATTGCCGTAATACAAAACAAATTGCAAATGCAAATATACTGGTATCAAATATATCAGATCAGGGGAAAACAAAAGTATCAGGACCACAGACAGAATATATTTCATATTCAAACAGGGATGATGAACGAAATAAAATCAATAAGATTGTTCAAGATTTGAGGAATTCCGGCATAGATTGCAACGACTTTATTATATTGTCGAAATATACACTTTCAAACATAAAAAACGGCTTGGGAATTGATGGGCTGGATAAAAATTTGGGTATCATAAAATCAGAGGGATATCCCTGGAAAGCAAAAAGAAATGAAATCAGGTTTTCAACTGTTGCTGCTTTTAAAGGGCTTGATTCCAGAATAGTTATTCTAACAGATGTAGATCAGTTTAAAAATCAGAATTCGAGGCTGCTTAATTATGTTGCGGTGTCTCGTGCCTGCGTAAAAATATATATTCTTTATGATATATCTGTTGAGGCTGAACGCCAGGAGATGATTCGCTCAGGAGTCATACATATTATCTGAAAGATGAGTATTGAAATTTTATGATCAGTCAGTTGAACTTGTGGCAGTGATCTGGGTTGAATACGGTATAATAACCGTATAGTTAGAGATCCCTGTATTTCCACGGCTGACGTTTTACTACAAAGGATAAAAATCATGTTTGAACGGACGGAAGATGCGAGAAGGCAGATATTACGGGATAAGCATACGCTGCTGGAAGGTTATGTGACAGAATATTTATTCGAACATCAGTTTTTGATAGAGAGAGAAAAAAGTTATACCAATGGCTGGTGGTCTGCCCTGAGAGGAAAAAAGAGATTTTTCTTTCTGGTGAAAGAAAAAATGAACGATCTGGATCAAAAAGTATTTGACCTGTTAAATTCCAGATATTCCTGTTGGCGGGCGTATCCTGAGAAGGAAAAGTGGTTTCTGTCTGATGGACGGAACAAAATGAGCGACAAAGAATTTTTGGCCAGATATAATCTTCAGGCGGTTCATAATCAATTATCGGCAACCAGTGAGATAAGGGATACGAACCGACAAAACCAGTGTATTGAATTTTTTGAAAATCATCAGATAATGACAAAAATTGCTGTTGAAAGAAATTTTGCAGATAATTTTCTAACGGTTTATTTTAACAGTCCGGTTAATATGGATTATATCACAAGAAACGCCAATGGTGATTTGTGTGTTATGGAGATTAAATTCAAGTATGAAAACAAGGCGGGTTATTTTGGAATCAATGCCGGTCAGACGATGATGTTTGAGGAATTGGAGAAACTCGGATTTGAAATTCATCACATGATTTTATATAACCATACCAAAGATAAAGATCTTTCGATTTTTGGTTTTCTGAATATGAAAACTTTGAAAAAATACTGGTTGTACAGCAGGCTTACGGATTTTGCAGACCGGAAAAAGAGTACGGCGCCTGCAGAAACTTCGGTGGACGGAACAAAAAGACAGGCATATTATTTATTTGGAATGGATGAAATGTCAGCCAAATATTCTCTTAAACAGCAGGCGGAAACAGAATGATAATGGAGTTGTAAAAGACGGAAATATTTGCTTTTTTACACATATGAGTGTATAATAAGGGAAAAATCAGGTACAGGATAATTCCCAGGAGTAATATAAAAAATGAAGCAGGTACATTTTAGATTCGATGACAGTCTGTACTGTCTGGTAGAAGCCTATCTTGAGGATACGAAGCAGTCGCTGCAGGACTGTATGAGAGAGGCTTTGATATCTTACGTGAGTTCCGCAAGAAAAAAGGCCAGGAAGGACAGGGAAGGAAAATTTACTTTTATAGATCTGTTTGCAGGCATTGGCGGAATGAGGATCGCGTTTGAAAGAGCGGGAGGCAGCTGTGTGTATTCCAATGAGTGGAACAAGTACAGCCAGCAGACCTATCTCGCCAATTTTGCCGAGCAGCCGGAAGGAGATATTACGCAGGTAAATGCAGAAGATATTCCGGATCATGATATCCTGGTGGCCGGTTTTCCGTGTCAGCCGTTTTCCATCGCAGGGGTGTCGAAGAAAAACAGTCTTGGACGGGCTACCGGTTTTGAAGATAAGACACAGGGGACGTTGTTTTTTGACGTATGCAGGATTCTTCAGGCAAAACGTCCGCGGGCGTTTATGCTGGAAAATGTAAAAAATCTGTGCAGCCATGACAGGGGCAGAACCTTTAAAGTGATTCGGGAATCTCTGGATGAATTGAATTATGAAGTGTTTTACAAAGTCCTGGACGGACAGAATTATGTGCCGCAGCACAGAGAACGTATTCTGATCGTGGGGTTTGACCGGGAGCGGTATGGCAGGGAGTATGCATTTGATTTTCAAATTACGCCGGTATTGCCGAAGCCCTGTATGAGAACGATTCTGGAAAGCAACGTGGATGATAAATATACGCTTTCCGATAAACTGTGGACCTATCTTCAGAACTATGCGGCGAAGCATAAAGCGGCGGGCAATGGATTTGGATATGGAATCGCACCGCTGGATGGAGTGGCGAGGACCATCAGCGCCCGTTATTACAAGGACGGTTCCGAGATCCTGATCGCACAGGAGGGGAAAAATCCCCGCCGCCTGACTCCGCGGGAGTGCGCCAGACTGCAGGGATTCCCGGACAGCTTTAAAATCCCGGTATCCGATACGCAGGCGTATAAACAGTTTGGAAATTCGGTTGTGGTTCCTCTGATGGCAGAGGTTGCGGAGTTGATCGTGAAAGAACTGGAGCGTCTGGAAGAAGCGGTAGAAGAGGAGGAGCCCGGATGCCGGAAAATAATCTGAATAAAGCTGTAAAATCTGTTTTTGAAAGTGAAAAGGCATTCTGTAAATTTCTTTCGGCAAATGATACCGGGGCGACCGGAGCGCATCAGGTCGGTATTCTGGTGTCGAAATCGGCAGTCAGTATCCTGTTTGATCAGAGTCTGGAAGGCGAGACCATTTTGAAAAGAATGGTGGAGATCAGATGGCAGAACGGACTGACTACCCAGAGCTGTTTTACCTATTATAAAAGTAAAAATGAATTGAGAATTACCCGGTTTGGGAGAAATTTTCCGTATCTGAATCCGGATCAAACTGGCGCGTTATTTGTACTCACCAGACAAAACAGGGAAGAATACAGCGGATTTTTCCTTGAAACGGAAGAAGAAATCGAAGAGTTTTTAAATACTTTTAATCTTGGTCCCACGGAAACCAACGGTCTGATTGATGTGAAACAAAGCCTTCCGGAAAGCAGAGAGAAGGCAGAGATACAGAATTTTATCGATCATCTGACTGTCGAATTTCCATTGTCCAGGGAAATGTCAGAGGCAGCAAGAAGGATACGGGACCGTGTGTACGGCCAGACGGATTATGTACTGTCGGATCCGGATCAGGCGGTCATTGAGTGGACCAATACAGAGTATTCTCTTTTCCGCGCGCTGGAATATGCCAGATATGGAACGGTCATATCCGGAGGATTTGAAAATGTAGATGATTTTGTCAGTATGGCAAATATGGTATTAAATCGTAGAAAAAGCAGAGCGGGAAAAAGTCTGGAGCATCACCTGGCGGCTGTTTTTGACAAAAACGGGATTGCATATACGCCGCAGGCAGTTACGGAAGGGAACAAGAAACCGGATTTTTTATTTCCCTGTCAGGAAGCATATCATGATCCCTCTTTTCCCGTTGAACGGCTTGCCGTACTGGCGGCAAAAACCACATGTAAAGACCGCTGGAGGCAGGTTCTGAATGAGGCCGACCGGTTGAAGGACGGACCGAAATACCTGTGTACTCTGCAGCAGGGAATTTCTCCCGCGCAGATGGATGAAATGCAGGCGGAAAATGTGGTGCTTGTGGTGCCGAAACCGTATATCAGATTTTATCCGTCGGACAGGCGGGACAGGATCTGGACTCTGCGCAGATTCATTGAATATATGAAGGAGATCGAGGAGAAGAAATGGCCGATACTGTAAGCCCGGAGCAGCGAAGCAGAAATATGTCTGCGATTCGTTCCAAAAATACCAGACCGGAAATCTATTTCAGGAAACTTCTGTTTTCAGAAGGGTACCGCTATCGTCTTAACAATAAGCAGGTTCCGGGACACCCGGATATCTATCTGAAAAAATATAATACAGCGGTTTTTGTACACGGCTGTTTCTGGCACAGACATGATGGATGTAAATATGCATACACGCCGAAGTCAAGAATCGAATTCTGGATGAAGAAATTTGAAAATAATCAGAGAAGAGACAAAGAAGTGACGAAAGAACTTTCATCCGAACATATCAAGCAGCTGATTATCTGGGAATGCACGATCAAACAGATGAACCGTAACCGTGGGAAGGAAAGAGAAATACTGGGACGTGCAGAACTGTTTCTGGAATCCGAAGAGCTGTATCTGGAACTGTGAGAAAGGGGGAAACCAGTTGAAAATCGGATATCTGTCCAGTTGTTTTGCGGGAATTGCCGGGAAACAGCTTTCAAAAGTCGAGGCGAAGCTTTTATGCAGTAATCAACATGAATTTAACGGCGACAGGGGACTTAGAACACTTTTGGGAACCGGGAACGGGCGGCAGAGATTTCAGACGACATTTTTGTACATGAGCGATCTGGAAGTGATCCATCGGGAAGGTGAGATGACCTGGTATGACGCCAGAGAGAAGAATCTGTCCAGGACAGAATGGCGTCTGTATTTTCCGACAACAGATGTGATGCTGAAAGCAAAGGAAAAAGATACGCTGATTATATGCAGGAAAACGGATGGAACGCTTCTGGTTATCATAGCGCAGAGCGGAGATACCGTTGAAAATCAGTTGAAATGGCTGTTTGGTATTCGGCAGGAGGAGCAGTCGGAATTTGATGTCAAAGATACATTTCCATCCTGCGACGATGGTCTGGATTTTGTTGCCGGCATTATTCTCGAACAGATCGGGATAGAACCGGACTGTGCGGTTGGCAGCAGTTATCTGGAAGAAATGATTTCAAAATTCGGCGGCAGTTTTCCTTCCACCAGAGAGTTTTCTGAATATGCAAGAAATACGCTGGACGATGTGGATTCGGTCTCGGATCCGGATGATTCTCTGCTGAGGTGGATGGAAAGGGAAGAAATTCTGTTTCGAACGCTGGAAAGACATATGGTGGCCGAGCGGCTGAAGCAGGGGTTTGTCAGTGAGGACGGGGTGGATGTGGATGATTTTATCCGTTTTTCTCTGTCCGTTCAGAACAGGAGAAAAAGCAGGGCAGGACACGCGTTTGAAAATCATGTGGAGAAGCTTTTGATCGATCATGGAATATACTACAGCCGAAATCCGGTGGTGGAAAAGAATAAGCATCCTGATTTCCTGTTTCCGGATATCAGGGCTTATTACGATCGAAGTTTTCCGGCATCCTGCCTGACCATGCTTGGGGTAAAAAGTACCTGTAAGGACCGGTGGCGCCAGATCCTGTCAGAAGCGGACAGAATTGAAAGAAAACATCTTCTGACGCTGGAAGCGGCAATCAGCGAGAATCAGACAGAGGAAATGAAGGCCGGCAGGATACAGCTGGTATTGCCGGAAAAAATTCATGCTACCTATACAAAGGAACAACAAAAATGGCTGTACAGTGTGGAAGGTTTTCTGAACGAAGTCAAAGAAAGACAGAACATCTGCGGCTGGGTCCCGGGAATATGAAAACCATAGAAGTTGTCGCCGCCATTATCACCCACAACGACCAGATCTTTGCCACTCAGCGCGGGTACGGCGAGTTCAAGGACGGCTGGGAGTTTCCCGGAGGAAAGATGGAGCCGGGAGAGACGCCGCAGCAGGCACTGGTGCGGGAGATCCGGGAAGAACTGGACACCGAGATCGAGGTAGGAAGCCTGGTGGAGACGGTAGAATATGATTATCCGAACTTCCACCTGACCATGCACTGTTTTCTGTGTACGATCCGCTCCGGTGAACTGGTGTTAAAAGAACACGAAGCGGCGAAATGGCTGACCAGAGAGGAACTGGACAGTGTGGACTGGCTGCCGGCGGATGTGAAGGTTGTGGAGAAGTTGAAGGCTTTTGTATGATAACGAAGAACTGCAGCAGCGAAGCACTATAATGAGGAAAAAGGAAGAAGAAAGGAAAACCCATGAAAACCAGAAAACAGGCGATTACCTACTGCCTTACCTTCCCGTACACCTATGAGGATTATCCTTTCCATGATTCCAACTGGACCTGCATGCGGATCCGGACCACCAACCGGATCTTTGCGTGGATTTTTGAGCGGGAGGAGCATATCTGGGTCAACGTGAAGTGCGATCCCCAGTGGCGGGATATGTGGAGGCAGGCGTATAAGTCGGTGCTCCCTGCGTATCACATGAACAAGAAGCACTGGAATTCCCTGATCCTGGACGGGACCATACCGGAGGACGATATCAGAAGGATGATCGCGGAGAGCTACGATCTGTGCGCGAAAAAGCAGACATGAAAAAAGGGGAAAAGAATCAGAAAAAGGATTCCATGAACCTGCAGAAGATGTATGAGCAGAGGCTGACGCCGCAGCGAAAGGTGGAGGCCTTTCGCAGGTATGTGATCAAATTAAAGCAGCAGCGGAATTTTGGGCGGGATTTGAGTTATTATGAATATGTGCAGGCGGATATCCGTCTGTTCCGTGAGGAGGCCCTGTATATGAAAGGGCTGCAGGTCGAGTACGACACGCATGTACGTCTGTCGAAGGAGATTCGCTGTCTGGAGGAGATGACAGATGAGCAGATTCTCTGCTATTATGCTCTGGTAAAGCGGTTTCAGCAGCATGTGATCGGGCGGGTGGACATGCGTTACGCCAGATATTATCTTCTGGAGCTTTCCAACCTGATCTATCAGGATACGCCCAGGGAAGCCTGTGAGGCCATGTTTTCCTTCCAGGATGCTCTGGAGGCGGAGGCCGGCGGGAAGATCAGCGGGGAAAGCATGGAATATTTCCATACCGTCTGCAGGCTTTTCATGCTTGCGTTTCCGGAAATGATGCCGGAAATGATCGGGCGGCTGGAAGAGCGGACCGGCAGGGACTGGAGCGGACGGGTATATGAAGCGATCGAAAAGGGAGCATATGAAGCGGCCGGCGCTTTTGTCAGACAGAACGCCCGCGGCCTGAAGGAAACAGAACGGCATCCGGAAAAGGAATATGCCGTCCATACGTGGAAGGCACTTCCATATGTGTTTCGGATGCTGGAGCGGGATCTGGCGGCATATGATTTCCGGCATATGATTTTGAACGGTTTTTATGCATCCATGTATATCGGGGAGTATCCGGTGATGTGCGGCGGATCGAGGGAGCGGCGGACCGTTCAGGTATCCAGATATATGTACTATGAATACCAGGATTTTTCCGATTACTGGAAATTCTGGTATTATGTACTGCGGGAGAGCGTACAGGATCTGCTGTGCGCCATCTATCAGTGTACAGAGAGCCGGATGCGGTGGCATATGAAAGCCTCTCCCAGAAAAGGTTCTGCGAACCGGATCATTGGCAAGGCATACGTGTCCGGCACGGATCGGCCTGAGGATGTGGCGAAGATCAAGGCGCTTCTGCAGGATGAGCAGTTCCAGAGCTCCATTGAGGACGGGGTGCTTGATTATCTGACGACGGAGGAAGTCTCTCTGCCGGAGCGGAAGCGGTGCAGCAGAAAAAAGATGGATGGGAAGGTAGAGGAGCTGGACTATGAAGAAATTCAAACGGCTTCTGTCATCGACCGGGACAGGCTTTTGCAGGCGAAAGAAGATGCGGAGCAGGTCCTGGGGATGCTGAGCGAAGGGGAGATCGAATATGAGCCGGAGCCTGTGACGGCCAAAGGAAAAAGATCAGCTGCCGATACTTTGCATATAGACGGCATGGAATCCACGGAGCTGGAAGAAAACAGAACATCCGGCATGCGTCAGGAAGCAGAACCGGTTTCCGTCACCTTCACCGCTGCCGAAAAAGAGTACTTACGTTTTCTGCGCACCGGCGACCGGGCGGCTGCAGAGGAGCATCTTCATACGCTGCAGATGCCGGAGGCGGTGATGATGAAACAGATCAACCACAAGGCGCTGGAACTTTTTGGAGATTTCCTGCTGGAGAGGGAAGCGGGCAGGATCTGCATACTGGAAGATTATGAAGAAGAAGCGGACAGAATATTGGGAGAGGGACTGTGATGGAACAGCGGGTAAATAAAAGAATCGCAAAGACGATCCTTCATGCGTTGGCGGGGGGAACCGTGCCGGACAACGGACTTAAGTACATTGCGGTGGGCCGCAGGGACGAGGTGGCGGCCATCGTTCACGATATGGAGCAGGTGGCGGACGGGTATTCCACCTTCCGGCTGCTGGAGGGCGCCTACGGGACCGGCAAGAGTTTTATGGCGAAGCTCATCAAGAACGAAGCGCTGCTCCGCGGATTTGTGGTAATGGAGTGCGAGCTGGCGCCGGAGCGGAAACTGTGCGGCACGAAACGGGAAGGGCTGGAGACGTACCGGTGCCTTTTATCCCGCATGAGCACCAGAACCTGTCCGTCGGGAGATGCGCTGGAGGAAGTGCTGGACACCTGTCTCTACAACTGGCAGGAACGAGCCAGGGAGAAAGGGCTTAAGGAAGACGGCGAAATACTGGAAGACATTCTGGAATCCGGTCAGGCGATTCGGAGGAAAATCGAGGCGCTGCCCCATGGATTCGATTTTTACGAGGCGCTGCTCCAGTATATCAGGGGCTATCTTCTGAAGGAGCCGGAGCGAAAGAACCATGCGCTCCGCTGGATGCGGGGGGAGTACCGGAACCGTACGGAGGCAAAAAAGGCGCTGGGGGTCAATGCGGTCATCACCGACGGAGACTGGTTTTCCTACATGAAGATCTGGGCGCTCTTTGTCCGGGAAATCGGCTACGCCGGCATTTACCTTCTGCTGGATGAACTGACCCAGATTACGCGAAATATCGTGCATGCCGTCACAAGAGAGCACAATTTTGAACGGCTGTTGTCGATCTACAATGACTGTTATGGAAATGAAGCCCGGTACATGGGGATCATCCTGTGCGGGATCCCCTCGTCGATCCACGACCGGAAGCGTGGGATTTTTTCCTATGAGGCGTTAAAAAGCCGCCTGTCCAATTCCGCTTTGCAGGGCGACGAGATCTACCATGCTCCGATCATCCGTCTGTCCATGCTGACGAAGGAAGAATTTGTGGCGCTTTTGGAACGGCTGGAGCGGATGCATGCGCTTCTTCACGATCGGGAGGAGTATTTCTCCGAGGAGGAGCGGATCCGGTTTGTAGACTATGAATACCGGCGGATCGCGGCGGCCAGTCATCTGACGCCCCGGGAATTTATCCGGGATTTCCTGACGATCCTGGATCTGAAGAGCGATGTGCGCCCGGAAGACCGGATGGAGGATTTCCTGAACGGACAAAAAGGGATCTGCATGAGCAGTTCCATGATCGGGGCAGAAGACATGGAGGCGCCTGCGGGCGCCGGAAAATATGAAGGATTTACCTTATGAAAAGGCTGACGGAGCAGGAAGCCTATGAACGTCTGGCGGATTTTATAAAGGACTATATTTACGACAGAGGATGGGAGCACTTAAGTTCCATGCAGATTCGCGCCATCGGGGAGGTTCTGGAGAAGCGCCGCAATCTGCTTTTTACGGCGGGAACCGCCATGGGAAAGACCGAGGCGGCGCTGATGCCGGCGTTGACCGACATCTATGAGCATCCGGCGGACAGCGTGGGGATTTTGTACATCAGCCCGTTAAAGGCGCTGATCAACGACCAGTTTTACCGGATCGAAGAGATGCTTGCGGGCACCGGACTTGCCATTACCAAATGGCACGGGGATGCGGCGGTGTCCAGAAAGGAAAAGCTTCTTGGTATGCCGGGAGGGATCCTGCAGACGACGCCGGAATCTCTGGAGGCCATGCTGTGCCGGCATCCGGAAAATGTGAGGATTCTTTTTTCCGGTTTGCGGTATATTGTGATGGATGAGATTCATTATTTCATGGGCAATCAGAGGGGGCTGCAGCTTCTGGCGCTTCTGGAGCGGATCCAGAGGATCATCGGTAAGGAGCCGGTCCGTCTGGGGCTGTCTGCGACCATTGGGGACTGCAGACAGGCGATCGCTTACCTGAATGCAGGCAGCAGGAGACAGGCGCTGGTCATCGGCTATGAGGAGGAGCGGCGGCAGTATCTGATCTCCGTGACAGCTACGCGGATCGGAAATACGGACTATCCGGCTGCATATGGGAAAAAGATTCTGGAACAGTCAGTGGGAAAGAGGACGCTTCTTTTTACCAATTCCAGACGGGAATGCGAGATTCTGGTGGCCCAGGTCCGGCGTCTTGCCCTGAAGGCCGGGCTTCCAGACTGTTACTATATCCACCACGGGAGCATTTCCAGAGAACTTCGGGAGGAGGCTGAGCGCCGGATGAAGCGAAGCGCCGGGCCGGTCATGACCGGGACGACGCTGACCCTGGAGCTGGGAATCGACATCGGGGATCTGGACGAGGTCATCCAGGCATCCCAGCCCCTTCGTATCTCCAGTATGGTGCAGCGGGTGGGGCGAAGCGGCAGGAAGACCATGCGGTCCAGCATTGCGTTTCATCTCCGGTATTTTGAAGCGGAAGGCGGAGTGCTGGAAAATCTGGACTTAAGCCTGGTGCGCACCATTGCCATGATCGAGCTGTATTTTCGGGAGAAATATGTGGAGCCGGCCCGGCTGTCCCGTTATCCCATGAATCTTCTGATCCACGAGACACTGTCCATTCTCTGCCAGAAGGGCTGCCTGTATCCGCAGAGGCTGGCAGCAGAGGTACTGGAGCTGTCCATCTTCCGGTACGTTTCACAGGAAGAACTCCGGCAGGTGCTCCGTTCCATGATGGAGAAGGACTATATCAAGGTCTATGAGGACGGTGCGGTGGGAATCTCCGATGCAGGGGAACGGCTTTGCGGCAGTCTGGAGTTCTATGCAGTTTTTGAATCAGAGGAAACGTTCAGCGTCCGGTGGAACGATCAGGAGATCGGGACGGTGGACCGTGCCTACAAGGCGGGAGACAGTTTCTTTCTGGCGGGCAGGACCTGGGAAGTACGGGGCTGCGATACGAAGCACAGGCGGATCGATGTGGAGCCGGGGACGGCACAGGCGGATATCCGTTTTGGAGGAAAGGGCGCGCTCCATACGGATCAGAGAACCATGGAGCGGATCCATCAGGTGCTTGCTTCCAAAGAGATGTATCCTTATCTGGATGAGGAGGCGGTTGGTATCCTGACGGAGCTTCGGGCAGCTGCAAAGCATCTGGGACTGTTAAAGACTCTGGTTCAGGAACCGGGGACGGACAATCTGCTGGTCTTTCCTGTACTGGGTACCGATACGATCCGGACGCTGTATTATATATGGAATTCCGCAGGAGTCACCTGTGACCGGGTGATGCTTCGGGGATTCCTGTACGGGATCCGGATCCATTCCATGACAGAAGCGGAATTTCGGGCCTGCAATGCCTGGATCCTGAAAAAGGGATGTCGGATCCATCGGGCATTCCTGCTTCGAAAAGAGCGCATGGAAGGAAAATACTTTGATATTCTGCCGGAAGAGTTAAGATATAAGGAACTGGTGGAGGATCTGCTGGACCAGGAAGGCGCGGCGGAGTTTTTGAAAATGCTGGCACAGGGGGAGGAATGCGGCCATGTCCCACATTTCCCGTGATCTTTTTAAGGCCATTCATGAAGGAAAATGGCTGAGTATTGAATATCAGAATCAGAAGAAGGAACTGACCCGCTACTGGATTGCCGTCCGGGGGATCGACCCAGGGCGCCGGACGATTCAGGCGTCCGGTTTTCATGTGTACCAGCATACGATCCAGACGCTGAACTATATCAGGATTGATGCCATCGTCTCTTCATCGGTCATCGAAGGAAGCTGGTGCGAGATCAATGAGAGGCTGGTGGAGTCCATTGACCGGTACCCGGAGCGGTATGAAAGCATCTTCGGTACAACGGCTAATCTGAAGGTGCTGAATTATCTGGTGGACTGCAGCCGTCTGGATACAGAGCCGTATCAGACCGATTATGCGCTGATCCGGCATCTGGACGGGGACTGTCTGGAGAGCGGAGAATACTACTTGAACAGCGTACAGTTTGGAGAGATCGTACGTCAGTTTCAGGAAGAGGCAGGGCGGGATCTGAAGAAAAGCTTTCGTTTAAAACAGCTGTGCATGAACGTTATGAGCATCGTCATGCCGGGTAAGGTCAAAAACAAAGAACGGCTCTATGTCCTGGCATTCCGCAGGCTCTTTCTGGATGTGGAGAGGCGGGTCTTAAAACCGGCGGAGGAACTGACCATCTGCCGGGAATTTACGGTGGACGGCGAGCGGCAGAGCGTACGGAGGTTTCTGTCTGGAGAGGATCTGTGGCTTCTGGACGATCTGGAAGCCCATCTGGAGGAAGTGAAGAACCGCATCACGGAACAGAACCGGCGGATCAAAGGAGTGGATGACCGGCCGTATGTCATCGCCCTTGTTTCGGACCCGAAGGTGGATCTGGAACGGGAATACGAGGCGGTTACGAAGATGTTTGAAACCGGGGAGGTGACGGACCCGGTGAAGGCGTTTTTTGGAAAGGTCGTATCCCACAACCGGAGACGAAAGGACTATCCCATTATCCTTTTGAAGAAACAGGCGAATCTGGACCAGTTGCTGGCGATTCACAGCGCCATGAAATACCCGGTGGCGTACATTCAGGGGCCCCCGGGAACCGGCAAGAGTTATACAATCGTCAATACGATCGTTACCGCCTTTTTCAATGATCATACGGTGCTCCTGGCATCCTACAACAACCATCCCATCAATACCGTAGTGAAGAGCCTTAAGTCCATCCGCTATCAGGGGCGGACGAACATTCCGTTTCCGATCCTGCGCCTGGGAAACAGCAGGATAGTGGACGAGACGCTGGACGATATCAGCAGCACCTATGAGCGGATCCGGAATGTGAAGGTCTATGAAAAAACGCTGGAGAAAAATCACGAAGAACGAATGCAGTCCATGAAAGAACTGAGCCTTCTTCTGGAACGCCATGAGAAACGGCTCCACCTTCAATGGCAGAAGGACGCGCTGGAGTGCATGGCAAAAAGCAACCATCATCTGACCTTTCAGACCGATCTGGAAGGAAGACAGCTTCCGGGCATCCAGTCGGAACTTGAGAAGGTGGGGGAGGTGGACGATGAACAGGCTCTGGCGCTCTTAAAGGACGACGAACAGGCGCTTCTGACGTATCTGAATTTCACATCTATCCGCTTCTGGAAGCGGCTGGGAGAGCCAAAATATGAAGAACTGAGAAATATTCTCGACATCCGCGACCGGGACGAGCGCAGGAAATGCTTTGACGATTATCTGCTCCGTCCGGGCAATATGAAATCTTTCCTGCGCATCTTTCCGGTCATTGCCACCACCTGTCTGTCCGCGCACAGGCTGGGCGGTCCAGAGACTCATTTTGACATGGTCATCATGGATGAGGCGAGCCAGTGCAATATGGCGACCTCCCTGGTGCCGATCCTGCGGGGCCGGAAGCTGATGCTGGTGGGGGATCCCCAGCAGCTCAATCCGGTAATCCTTCTGGATGCCCGGGACAATGAGATTTTAAAACAGCGCTATCTGATTCCGGAGGAATACGATTATATCAAAAATTCGATTTATAAGACGTTTCTGGCTAATGACGCGGTCAGCGACGAACTGCTTCTGCGGCATCATTACCGATGCGCCGAAAAAATCATAGAGTTCAATAACAGAAAATATTACAACAGCAGGCTCTGCATTGACAGTAAGGTGCAATCGGAGGCGCCGCTGGTCTTTGTGGATGTTAAGGACAGCCGGGCGGACGAACGGAACACGGCGCCCCGGGAGGCGCATGAGATCGTGAAATTTGTCCGGAACCACCCGGACCAGTCCATCGGGATCATCACGCCCTTTGCCAATCAGAAAGAGTATATCGAGGAGCTTCTGAAACTCCATCACATGGAACAGGTGTCCTGCGGAACCGTCCATGCATTTCAGGGGGACGAGAAGGATATCATCCTGTTTTCCACGGCGCTGACGGACCAGACGTCGGACAGAACGTACGGCTGGCTGAAGAACAACAGAGAACTGATTAACGTGGCGACATCCCGGGCAAGAGAACAGCTGGTCATGTTTTCCAGCCTGAAAAACCTGAACCGGCTTCATCAGCAGGAAGGGCCGGACGATATGTATGAACTGGCAGAATATGTGCGAAGCAACGGAGCCTGTGAGGTGACTGCGGACCCGGTTCAGTCCCGGGCGCTTGGAATCAAGCCCTACAGCACGAAGACGGAGGCGGATTTTCTGGACAGCCTGAACCATGCTCTGGACAATGTGCTGAATACTCAGAAGCGGTGTACGGTGAAAAAAGAAGTGGCGATCGCCCAGGTTTTTCAGGAAAATATTGCAAAGTCGTATCTGTTCTACAGCGGCAGGTTTGATTTTGTCATTTTTGAAAAAGAACGGGGAGGAGAGGAATATCCGATTCTTGCCATTGAACTGGACGGGAAAGAGCACAGCACCGATACGGCCGTCCGGGAGCGGGACGAGGAGAAAAAACGGATCTGCCAGGCCCATGGTTTTGAACTGATCCGGGTGGAAAATTCCTATGCAAGGCGGTATTATTATATTAAGCGGATTCTGGAAGATTATTTTAAGAATATACGGTGATTCTGCCGGCGCCCGATACACTCCATGCGAGCGCAGATCACAGAGGTCCGGGGCGCAGACCACCATCCACCCGTGAACAGTAATCAAAGGACATGACCAGGGAAGAGACGAAAGACTGTTGCGGAACATATGGAAAAGGAAGAAAGGAGAACGGCAGGAAAGATGCAGTATTATCTGGCCCCCATGGAGGGTATTACGACCTGGATCTACAGGAAGGCTCATGCGGAGGTGTACGGCGCTCTGGACAAATATTTTATCCCTTTTCTGGAAACCCATGAAAAGCGGGATTTCAAGACCCGGGAACTGCAGGAGATCCTGCCGGCGCACAACGAAGGGATCCGGGCCGTTCCCCAGATCCTGACAAAACATGCTGGAGGTTTTATTAAGGTGGCGCGTGCCCTTAAGAGCTTTGGATATGACGAGATCAATCTGAATCTGGGCTGTCCGTCGAAGACCGTGGTCTCCCGCCGTAAGGGAGCGGGATTTCTGTCGTTTCCCGAAGAGCTGGACCAGTTTCTGGAGGAAATTTTCAGCGCGCTGGATGTGAAACTGTCCGTCAAGACCCGTGTGGGGAAGGACAGCCCGGAGGAATTCGGACGGCTTCTGTCTGTTTACAATAAGTATCCGCTGGAGGAGCTGATCGTTCATCCCCGGATCCAGGCGGACTATTATAAAGGGGTGCCGAGGATGGAATGCTATGAGGAGGCCCGGAAAAGGAGCAGGAATCCGCTGTGTTACAACGGGGATCTGTTTACTCAAAGCTGCATCCGCCGGTTCTGCGGAAACTATCCAAAAGAAGAGCGCCTGATGATCGGCCGGGGCCTGATCCTGAACCCGGGCCTGATCCATGGAGGTACAAAGGAACAGCTTTGGGAATTTCACGGGCGGCTGGTGGACGGCTATCTGGGCCGGGGCCTTTCAGAGACCAGCGTACTGTTCAAGATGAAAGAGCTCTGGTTTTATCAGATCCATCTCTTTGCGGATACAAAGAAATACGAAAAGCAGATCCGAAAGGTTCAGAGCTTTCCAGAGTATCAGAAAATCGTGGAAGAACTGTTCCGGGAGCGGGATCTTTGCCCTCCTGCATGACCGGCTCCGTCTAAAAGAAATGTTTTGTTTTTGTTTCCTTTTTCTTTCGTATTTTTAGAAATCCTTAATCTGAATGCCACACTTTGGTCACATTTTCCTGTTATGATAATACTCGTAACAGGAACACATCAGTATTTCATTCATAACACTTTAGGGGGCTCGTAAGAGTCCCCACTCCCTCGGAAATTCAAGGTTTTCACGGAAGTGAGAGCCTTTCTTTTTGTCATTTTACCCCGAATTTACCCCATTTCCCGATATGTTTTAAAGCTTCATTTCCCGTTTTATCCTCATACCCTATAACTTTCTACTCTTACGCCTTTAAAAGCCGAAATCAGATCGAATGTGTCCTTTCTTGCGTATTGTCGGTAATTGGAGTATGATGATAGAACAAATCAGGAACAGGTGGGAGAGTGACCATGTCCGAGATAATCAAAATCACAGATTTTCATGCGCCGGAGCTGGACGTGTACGCCAGACTGCGTGAGATACAGCTTTTCAACCGTCATGAACCGGAAAAAGGGATATTTATTGCGGAAAGTCCAAGAGTGATAGAAAGGGCTCTGGATGCCGGATGTGTGCCGCTGTCTTTTCTCTCGGAGGAAAAGTATCTGGAAAAAGAGGCAAAGGATCTTCTTGGAAGGTGCGGAGACATTCCGGTCTATACGGCAGAGATGGATGTGCTGGTGCAGATCACCGGGTATAAGCTGACCAGAGGAATGCTGTGCGCCATGAGACGGCCGTCTCTTCGGTCTGTGGAAGAAGTATGTGCCGGCGCATGCAGGATTGCCGTTCTGGAACATGTGGTGAATCCCACCAATGTGGGGGCGATTTTTCGTTCGGCCGCTGCGCTGCATATGGATGCGGTGCTCCTGACGCCGGACTGCAGTGATCCTTTATACCGCAGGTCGGTCAGAGTGAGTATGGGGACGGTGTTTCAGATTCCCTGGACCTGGTTGGATCAGACGGACGAATGGAAGAAAAGCGGAATGGGATTACTGAAAAAACTCGGATTCCGGACTGTGGCCATGGCGCTGACAGAGGATTCCATACCCATAGATGATAAAAAGCTGCTTTCTGAAAAAAAGCTTGCCGTGATCCTTGGTACAGAAGGGGACGGCCTGGCAGCAGACACCATTGCAGACTGTGACTATCGGGTGCGGATTCCCATGGCTCACGGCGTGGATTCTCTGAACGTGGCAGCTGCCAGCGCGGTGGCGTTCTGGGAGCTTGGGAAAACTCAGTCTTCCAGAAAATAGTCCAGGTTTCCTGACATGACGATTTCCAGTTTGGAATGATAGATTCTGCGGGGAATCATATTTCCATAGCACATTTGTTCAAAAAGAAGCCTGCATGCCAGATATGCCTGTGCTTTCAGATTCTGGAAGACGATGGCATCAATGGTATGGTCCCGGATGAAGGGGACAATCTCCGGAAACAGGTCCATGCCTGTCAGAGCGGTCTTCTGCATGTCCATCTGCTGGAGCGTTTGGGAGATCACATCCAGACGGTAGGTAAGATCGTAGATTCCGTCCGGCCGCCTGGAACTGAGAACGTGGGACAGAGTTTCCCGGATCCGGGCACTGGTGGATCCGTTGCCTGGAAAAATAGACTATAAACATCTCGACCAGATAGAAAAGAAATTTGCAGAAAACTATCTGAAAGGCAGGAAAAAAGAGACGGACAATTATTAGATGGAGGGACGCGAAAGCGTCCCTCTTTGTGTGCTGATAAACTTTATATTTTACGGGATATCCGGATTTTTTTGAAAAAGTGTAAGATATCTCCCATAACAGACGGAATATAAAGTGAAGGAACCAAAAGGGCAGCTGACCTTTTGGCTTCCTCCCAGGGCGCCTGCCGGCAGGCGCCGCGTAAGCTTACGAAATCTGAAGGAATGGGACAGAGGATGTTTCATGACAAGGGATGAACCATATTTTTTGAGGTAACTGTGATGAAAGCAAAGGAAGATAATTTCGTAAACCTGATCAAATGCCGACGGGAAGAAGGACTTGTGTATGTGATCAGGACCTATGGAGGGCTTTTAAAGTCCATTGTGCAAAAAAGGCTGTTCGCATCGCCAGACCGGGTGGAGGAGTGTATGAACGACATCTTTCTCGGGATCTGGAAAAATATCGACTGTTTTGACGAAAGCAGGGGAAGCTTTGTGAACTGGGCGGCAGGCGTGGCGAGGCTGGAAGCCATCGACACCCTGCGCAGGATACAAAGAGAGCATCCGGCCGTGTCTCTGGAAGAGATGGAGATGGACATTCCAAAGGAGGATACGGCGCTTCGGAAGCTGACGGAGCAGGAACTTTCAAAAGAGGCGGAAGAAATCTTGAAGTGCCTGTCGGGAAAGGATCAGGAGCTGTTCCGCCGGATCTTTCTGCTGGAAGAGGAGCCGGAGGAAGCAGGCCGGGCGCTGGGAATGAGCAGAGAGAATGTCTATGTAAGGATCTTCCGGGGAAAGAAGAAGATCCGCAGCAAATTTGGAGAAAGGAAGAGGGCATGATCATGAACAGAGAGGCATACAGACTGGCGAATGAGATCAGGACAGATTTTCAGGCGGACGGGGATCGGCTCATGGAACGCCCTGAGGATTTGGATATGAAAACATATGAGGCAAATGCATTGCAGGAGATCAGAAAAGAGAGAAGGAAAGCCAGAAGAGCCTTCGGGAAGATGACCGTGGCGGCGTGCGCGGCGGTGACGCTTCTTACCGGAACCGTGGTGTTCCGCCAGGAAGTGCACGCGGCCATTGACCGGATCGCCTGGAGCCTGGAGAATGCGCTGGGGCTGTCCGGAGATCTGGAAGATTACCGGGACGTGATCCACACCTCGGTGGCGGACAAAGGCTATGTGGTTACGCTGCAGGAGGCGGTGGTCTCGGAAGAAAAGCTGACGGTCAATTATACGGTGCAGAGAGAAGATGGGCAGCCCATGGAGCAGTATCTGACTCCTATGGAGATTCTTTATGTCAACGGAAAACAGCCGGGAGGAGGAGGCGGGGGAAGTGCCAGTTTCCTGGATGAAACACAGACTGTTCTGGGCGTAGAGATGTCCTATGACATTCCCGGCGTGGATCTTTCCGGGGAAAATGAATTCCAGATCCGGATCGGCGCCCTGGGGAGCGGAAACGAAGTCAGAGGGAAGTGGGATTTTGCGTTCACGGCAGACGGAGCCGCGCTCATGGCAGACACCAGGCGGATCGCCATCGGGAAGGAATTTACCCTGCCGGACGGGGTGACCGTCACGCTGGAGGAACTTACCATGAACGAACTGGAGCAGCGGATCTCCTTTACGAAATCCGGAGCGACCAACTATATACAGCAGGTACTGGCCGTGGATTCGGAAGGGCATCAGGTGGAGTTCGGCCTTCGAAGCGCTGACGAAACGTCCGGCTATCTGTCCAATGAAGAGATCATTGACGACGGAAGGCTCTCCGATACGGCAGAGCGTGTAACCATGACGTTCGGCGTGATCGAACTGCCGGAGGAAAGCGGGCAGATTACAGCCGATTTTGAACCGGTCGGAGAGGTATTTGAACTGGAATTACAATAAAACAGAACACATGTACGAGGGCTGCCGCAGGACAGAAAATGCGGCGGTCCTTTTTGCTGCCCCGCTTTTTTGAGCATTTGACAGATTGAACAATATATGAGGGGAATCATACTGAAAGGATATAGACTTTATACTGGGTCAATGCGGTCATTCCCATGCTGATCGTGCCGCATTACAGCGTGATCGGCGGCTGGGTGACCAAATTGTTTGAATATCTGCGGGGGAGCACTGCCGCGCTGGCGGAGGAAACGTATTTTTCAGAGTTTATTGCAGACACGTCCAGCGTGCTGTGGTTTCTTCTGTTCAGCCTGGCGGTGACGGCGCAGATTGACCGTCCTGATGGGCGCCGTCATTCTTTTATTCGGCGCCGCTTCCGCGCTGGGCTTCGGCGTGTGGGATTTCGTCACGCTGCTTGGAATGTCGATTCTTGACTTTTTTGACTTCCTGACCAATTCTCTGATGATGCCGGTGGCCGCTCTGGCGACCTGCCTTTTGGTCACCCGCGTGGCCGGACTTGACCGGATCATAGAGGAGGTGGAGCAGTCCTCTGAATTCCGGAGGAAAAAGATGTACTGTTTCTTTATGAAATATATGGCTCCGGTCTGCATCGTGATCATCCTGCTCAGTTCCGTTGCCAGCGTATTGAGGCGGATCTCGATTTAAATAGGTAAAACAGCCGTTTCGGACATAAGATATGTGTTTGAGCAGTATTTGGCGGTTGGAACAGATGCCGGTGAGGACAGGCCCTGTGGTCGAAAAAGTCCTGCGTTCAGAGCTGGAGGAGACGGCGGAATGAATCGGTCAGATCTAACAGCACCTTCAAAGCAGACGGGTGAAATATAAAAATCCGCTGCTTTGGAGGTACTTTTTCTTGGACAGTCCGTTCCATTGGCTGGGGATATGCTGTATAATAGAGCCTGTGACGAAAGGTGTTCGATCAGAGGAACGGAAAAATGACCGTGTGCGGAATATGACTGGAAAAGGAAGTGGAAAAATGGGGAAGAAGCTTTCCGAAATGCCGCTGGAGGAATTATGGGAACTGTTTCCGATTGTCTTGACGGAGCATCAGGAGGTCTGGAAGAGCTGGTACGAGGCGGAGGAAAAGAGACTGCGCGAAATTCTGGGTCCGAAAGGGCTGAAACGCATCAGCCACATCGGGAGCACTGCCGTGCCGTCCATATGGGCGAAGCCGATCATTGACATGCTGGTGGAGATCGACCACAGCGTCAGGATGGAGGAAGTCAGGGGAGCGCTGGAAAACTGCGGATATCTGTGTATGAGCGAGAGCAGCGGCAGGATGTCTTTTAATCGGGGATATACGGAAAAAGGATTTGCAGAGCAGGTTTTTCATCTGCATCTTCGATATGAAGGGGACAACCGGGAGATCATTTTCCGGGAATACCTGACAGAACATCCGGAAACTGCAAAGGAGTATGAAAGACTTAAGCTTGAACTGTGGGAGAGGTTCCGGCGCGACCGGGACGGATACACGGAAGCGAAGAGGGATTTTGTGGAGAAATATACGAAGCTGGCGGAACAGAAAAGAAAGCGGCTTTTATAGATTATGAGGAGGAAAAAGTATGTCTTTTTTTGATCGTTTTAAGAAAAAACCTACATCTGGTTCCCCGTCCGGCCAATGGCCTCAGCCTCCGGTGGCGGATACGATGTGTCTGGTACTCATGGACAGCGTGCTGGAGGATGTGGAACAGACGGCTGCCCATCTGAAATCCGTGTTCGGCAGCCAGGCGGTCAGCGGGATTGATCATGATCATCCTCGGGTTCCTGCATTTACCGTCACCATTGACGGCCTGGAATTCTGGTGCTCGTACTTGCCCATGCCGGTGCCTGCCGATACTGCGGATATTTCCACGGCGGCGCAGTACAGTTTTCTGCTTAGCGACGAAGAGAAGCCGGATTTTGCAAACCACAGGTCCTTCTGGATGCTGGCACAAAAAGGCGGCGGGACTTCCCTGGAGGAAAAGCGCAGGGTATGCTGGACATTTTCCATGTTCTGTGCCGCGTTGCTGGAACAGGAAGGCGCGGTTGGCGTCCATATCGTCAACCGGGGCGGGCTTCTGGTAAGCAGGCGCCATTACCAGCAGCAGCGGGAAATGATGGAAGATAAAACAGCGGCCAACGAGGAGGGCTATTTTCCCGTTCCTCTGTGGGTGTGGGTCTATGGCAGCTATGAGGGCGAAACACCCATAATCCGGACTACGGGTTTAAAGGATTTTGGCCTTCCGGAACTGGGCTTTTACAATCCTGTACGATACAGTACCGGGGAGCTTCTGGATTTTCTTTATTCCATGTCCAGCCTTCAGATTACGGGCCGTCAGCTGTATCAGAACGCTTCCCTGATTCCGCTGGATGAGAAAACGGAAGTCGTCTGCAAGCAGGACGGCGAGGTACTGTTTTTTATCGGGGCATAGGGCGTGCGGCCCGGGTCCGGTGTTGCGGAAATGCCGTAGGAGAAAAATATGGAAACAGAAGCGGTTCCTCATTGACTGCGGCTGTTTTTACGGAGGTGCCCAAAATGCGGCTGCTTTTTTCTAATCACAGAAAAGAACAACAGGAAGCAAAGGCGCGTGGTCGCGCCGAAGTGCGTTCGCATATAGGAGAGCTGGAGGCTGGGAAGGAGAACCATCTGGCGGCGCTGTATCCGGCGCTTCTGTCAGGGAACCGGGAGATGGCGTGTCTGGCGGCGGAGGCGGTCCATGCATACATGAACCGTCTGGACCCTGCAGGGACCATACGGCTTGACCGCAGGTTCCGGCAGTATACGTCCATGGAGTGGAGGATCGACTGGATGAAGATATCTCCGGCGGATGTGACGGATCGGATTGACAGCCGGGAGGTCCGACTGAGCGTCCTGCGGCTGGGTACCTTCCATCCCAATGGTTATTTCCGGGAACGGTGTATGCGGGCGCTGGCGGACGACGAGGCGTCCTATCCGTATCTTGCCCTTCGACTGAACGACTGGGTGAAGCAGGTCCGGGACACGGCGTACGGGCTTCTGTCGGAGCGTCTGGACGCGGCCGCTGCCGACACGGCGGTGGAGATGCTGCCCTTTTTCAGCCAGGCGAAAAAAGGCCGCCGGTATGCGTGCCGGCAGATGGAAGCCATCGAAGAGAAGCTGGAGAAAAAGATCCTGTTTCATCTGCCGGAGCTCTCGCTTGAGCGGCTTTGGGACCGTCCGCTTGTTACAAGGAGGTTTTTGTACCGGCTGCTGCTGACGCCAAAGGTGCTTCCGAGACCGGAGGCGGACCGGCTTCTGGAGCGGGAGAAAAACGGGAATGAAAAAGCGCTCATCATCCGTCTGATCCTGAACGGCTATCCGTGCAGCGACATGGAAGTGGAGCATTATCTGAGAAATAAAAGCCCGGTGGTGCGGAAAAAGGCGTTGGAGATCAAATATGGCCGCCTTGGCGGCGCGTGGGAAGGACTGGAAGCGCATCTGCTGGATACGTCAAAGGGCATACGAAGCGACGCCTGTTATATACTGCAGAAGCATACGGATTTCGATATCGTCGCATTTTATAAGGAGAAGCTTCACACGCCGGAAGAGGCGGCTGCCATACTGGGCATTGGAGAAAACGGCAGTGCAGAGGATGCCGGCGTGCTGAAGGAATACCTGTTTTCCGACCGCCCGCGGCTGGTCAAAAACGCCATGAAGGCGATGAGCGGCCTGGGAGCGTCCGGCCTTCATGATATTTACTGGAACTATCTGCAGGATGCCGATCCCGGGCTGTCTAAAGCCGCGTATCTGGCGGTGTGCCGAAGCGGCCTTTGCTACGGCGCCGAGAGGCTGTACCGGGCGTATGAGGACAATGCCTGCGGCCATGTGCGGAAATATCTTCTGTATCTTCTGGTGCGGGAACCTTCCTGGGAGCGTCTTCCCTTTCTGCTGCAGCTGTATCGGCCCGGCAGCTGTGCGGATAACATGCAGATGCTTGTCCGGCAGGCGGTCCGTTTTCGGAGCGTCTATGCCAGAATCAGCAGGAAGCAGGCGGATGAGATCATCCGGATCCTGGAACTGCAGGGCGCTGTGCTTCCGGACGGATTGAAAAAGGAGATTCGGTTCGACCTGGCGCATATTACGGTGGTCTGAGCGGGGGCTCTGCTTTGGACCGACGTTTTCACAAAGAACAGAGATAAAAGGGAGAGATGCTTTGATGGCGGAGACGCTTTGCCGGCGGGGCATCCAGAATGTGGTTGTAAAAACCGGCTGGAAAGGATGCACCGTGTGCAGAAAGGCGCAGAGGTTTCCTATGCCTGCCAAAAAGGTGAAAGCGGCTGACTCCACCGGAGCAGGCGACAGTTTCATGGCCGGGTTTATCTCCGGAATTTTGGCGGGAGATTCTCTGGAAGAATGCTGCAGCCGCGGAATCCGCTGTACTACTTCAGATTGACAGGAAAAAGAGCCATTCGATGAAAGGTATATCGGGTGGCTCTTTTCGGGCGGCAAATATGCTGTTCGGGGCTTTGCTTCTGCCGTCTGTAGAAAAAAGGCGGTCTCAGGAATATGGGAATTGCTCTGATTAAAGTTTATCAGAAATTTCTGCCAGGGCCTTAATAATGGTCACATAGCGGTCATATTGATAGGAGCCCTGCTTTTTAACTGATGCTATAATATTTCCGATAACCGCATCACTGCCGGGAAGTTCATCCTGAAGAAGGTAGTCTGCACTCAGATTCAGCACCTCGCATACGGTTACCAGAGTTTCAAGAGACATTTTTCTGCTTCCACGTTCAATGTGCCCCAGAAAGGAAACGGACAGATTACATTTTTCTGCCAGTTCAGACTGCGACAGCCCTGCGTCCAGCCGGGCATTCCGGATGCGTCCTCCCATGGCAGTATAATCAATACTTTTCATACATATCACCCCTTTTTATATTAAGATAAAAAGTTCATTGCAAATATTGACTAATAGAATTATAATATGACTAATAGAAGCAGACTCGGTAACACGGACAGAAGAGAAGGGGTTGGGTATGTGGATTGGGGCAGTAATGCTTATTCTGTATATTATTGTCGGAAAACGGAATCCGGGAATCAGGGAATGGCTGGAAATCATAATGGCAGGGGTGTGTCTGTTCTTTCTTTTCCATATATGAAAGTTAAGGTGGATTTTTAAACATTTTGCGATTATAATGAAAGATATCGGTCCGGCGCGGTGCAGGATCAGAAAAGCTTTTGGAAGAGGAAAAAGCAATGTATGAATATGACAGCAGAGTGCGCTTTACAGAGGTGGATCAGAACCGCAGGATGACGTTAACAGCGATTTTGAATGCTTTTCAGGACTGCAGTACATTTCACTCGGAAGACAGAGGCGTGGGAATGGAGTATCTGGAGAAGAGGAACCGGATGTGGGTTCTTCGTTCCTGGAAGATCATGGTTTACCGCTATCCTGAGATGGCGGAACATATCCGGATCGGGACATGGCCTTATGCATTTGGAAAAATGAGCGGTCAGAGAAACTTTCGGCTTATGGATGAGGAAGGAAAAATGTCAGCATGTGCAGACACCGAGTGGGTCCTTATGGATACGAAGAGACAGCGTCCCACACTGGTGGATGAGGAGATCAGTTCTGCATATACGTTGGAAGAGGGACTTTCCATGGAAGGAGAATCCGGAAATATCCGGCTGCCGGATACACTGGTGGAAAAGGAACCTTTTGCCATTCATGCCCGGCAGCTGGATGTGAACCATCATGTGAACAACGGACAGTATGTACAGCTTGCAGAAGCGTATCTGCCGGAAGACTTTGTGATTCATCAGATGCGGGCGGAATACAGGAAGTCTGCAGTTCTTCATGACATGATCTGTCCGCAGGCAGGATACGGCAGTGACTGCTGCACGGTTCTTCTGGGAGATACAAAAGGGAGACCCTATGCGGTTGTGGAGTTCAGGTAACAAAAACAGCAAATGAGACACAGTTAAGATGTAAACAGCATGCGTTACAGCATGAAACAGGAGTAGATTACATGGAGTTGGGAAAGACACAGATACTGGTAATCATGAAGAAGGTAGACTTTGGGGTCTATCTGGCAGAAGCTGAGCATCCGGATGAGAAGGTGCTGCTTCCGGGCAGACAGGTTCCGGAAGGTGCACAGACCGGGGATGAGGTGGAAGTATTTCTCTACAAGGATTCGCAGGACCGTCTGATCGCTACGACGGCACATCCGAAGCTTACAATGGGCAGTGTGGCAAGGCTTACTGTAAAAGAAGTAACGAAGATCGGGGCTTTTCTGGACTGGGGGCTGGAGAAGGATCTTTTCCTGCCATTCCGGCAGCAGACGAAGAAGGTTCAGGCAGGAGAAGAATGCCTGGCGGGACTCTATACAGACAAAAGCGGAAGACTGTGCGCTACCATGAATGTATATGAATATCTGCGGACGGACAGTCCTTATAAGAAAGAGGATCATGTAACAGGGACTGTATATCAGATCAGCAGGAATTTTGGAGCGTTTGTGGCAGTGGATGACTGCTATTCCGGTCTGATTCCGGTTCGGGAATTTTTCGGACAGGTATCGGTGGGAGATCGGATTGAGGCAAGGGTGACGGCGGTAAAGCCGGACGGCAAACTGGATCTCAGCGTCCGGGAAAAAGGATACGTGCAGATGAATGCGGATGCAGAGCAGGTGATGAAGGTAATCGGGGAATTTGACGGTGTGCTTCCATTCACGGACAAGGCGTCTCCGGAAGTGATCAAGCGGGAGCTGTCTTTGAGCAAAAATGCGTTTAAACGGGCTGTGGGGCGTCTTTTAAAGGAAGGACGTATCGAAATTACAGAAAAAAGCATTCGAAAAATATAAATGTTTACAGGCTGCAATAATATTTTGATAATCAAAATATCTGATATTAACGAAAACAGGTAATGATGGAAAGCTGTTTGCGGGCAAGGTGAACAAAGAGGAGGTCCGGGCATCAGAAATCCCGGAAAATTAAGGAAAAAAGCACTTGCAATCTTTGAAAAGCTTGCGTATAATAGGTGTCGTAAAGAAGGAAAGGAGATTAAGAAAATGAAAGTACAGAACATTAAAGACGTAAACAAATTTTTTGAAGTGGTAGACAGCTGTGCAGGTAAGGTAGAATTAGTAACGGGTGAAGGAGACAGACTGAATCTGAAGTCCAAGCTTTGTCAGTATGTGTCTCTTGCGAATATTTTCTCCAACGGTGAGATTCCGGAACTGGAGATCATTGCTTATGAGAAAGAGGATATTGACAAGCTGCTGTCCTTTATGATCAATGGCTGATCAGGCTGTATGGAGACGTCCGGTAACGGGCGTCTTTTTTTGTGCAGACTTTTCTTTCAGATTTCCGGATTATAAGGTATAATGAAGAAAACAGTCAGGGGGAAGAGAAGAATGAATTTTACGCATCTGCATGTGCATACAGAATACAGCCTGCTGGATGGCTCCAATAAGATCAGGGAATATGTGTCGCGTGTAAAGGAGCTGGGGATGGACAGTGCAGCTATCACGGATCATGGGGTTATGTATGGAGTGATTGATTTTTATGAGGAAGCAAAAGCACAGGGAATCCGGCCGATCCTCGGCTGCGAAGTCTATGTGGCTCCCAATTCCCGTTTTGACAAAGAGACAACAGGCGGGGAGGACCGGTATTATCATCTGGTGCTGCTGGCAGAGAATAACGAGGGATATCAGAATCTGATGAAGATCGTGTCCATCGGGTTTACAGAAGGGTTTTACTATCGGCCGCGGGTGGATAAAGAGACGCTGCGGCGGTATCATAAAGGAATCATTGCCCTGAGCGCCTGCCTGGCAGGAGAGGTTCAGAGGGATATTGCGAAGGGCCAGTACGAAAAGGCATGTCGGACTGCAGAAGAGTATGAGGGGATTTTCGGAAAAGGAAATTTCTTTCTGGAGATGCAGGACCACGGGATCCCGGAGCAGAAGCAGGTGAATCAGTCGCTCATGCGCATGAGCCGGGACCTGGGAATAGAACTCGTAGTGACAAATGATGTACATTATACATATGAAGATGATGTGAAGCCTCATGACATTCTTCTCTGTCTTCAGACAGGAAAGCGGCTGGCGGACGAGGACCGGATGCGCTATGAGGGAGGTCAGTATTATGTGAAATCTCCGGAAGAGATGGCGGAGCTTTTTCCCTATGCAATGCAGGCGGTTGAAAATACCCACAAAATCGCCGTGCGGTGTAATGTGGAGATTGAATTCGGCGTGACAAAGCTTCCCAAATATGATGTGCCGGAGGGATATACTTCCTGGGAGTATTTGAATGAACTTTGCAGGAAGGGATTAAAAGAACGTTATCCGGACGATGACGGGACGCTGAAGGAGCAGCTGGTGTATGAACTTTCAGTTATTCAGAAGATGGGATATGTGGATTATTTTCTGATTGTATGGGATTTTATCAAATATGCCAGAGACCATGGAATTGCAGTCGGTCCGGGAAGAGGATCGGCAGCAGGAAGCCTGGTTTCCTATACACTGGGGATCACAAATATTGATCCTGCAAAATATCAGCTTTTGTTTGAACGGTTTCTGAATCCGGAGCGGGTTTCCATGCCGGATATCGATATTGACTTCTGCGTGGACAGGCGGCAGGAGGTGATTGACTATGTGGTGCGCAAGTATGGGAAAGACCGGGTGGCTCAGATCGTAACATTCGGTACGCTGGCGGCAAGAGGCGTCCTTCGGGATGTGGGAAGGGTCATGGACCTGCCGTATGCATTTGTGGATTCCATTGCCAAGATGGTTCCTCAGGAGCTGAATATTACGCTGGACAAAGCACTGGATGCCAATCCGGAGTTCCGTACCCTTTATGAGACAAATGAACAGGTAAAGGAACTTGTAGACATGTCAAGAAGACTGGAGGGACTTCCCAGACATACATCCATGCATGCCGCCGGCGTTGTCATCAGCCAGAAGGATGTGGTGGAGTATGTTCCTCTCTCCAGAGCGCAGGACGGTTCCCTCACGACGCAGTTTACGATGACGACACTGGAAAAACTGGGGCTTTTGAAGATGGATTTTCTGGGGCTCCGCAACCTGACCGTGATTCAGAACACCATAAGGCTGATCGGAAAAAGCAAAGGTGTTCAGATTGATATTGATCATGTGGACTATGATGACAGGGCAGTGTATGCGTCACTTGGAACCGGCAGGACGGACGGGGTCTTCCAGCTGGAAAGCACAGGGATGAAGAACTTCATAAAAGAACTGAAGCCCCGGAGTCTGGAGGATGTGATAGCAGGCATCTCTTTGTACCGTCCAGGTCCCATGGACTTTATTCCCCAGTATATCCGGGGAAAGAACCATCCGGAAACGATTACCTATGACTGTCCGGAGCTGGAGCCGATTCTGGAGCCGACCTATGGCTGTATCGTCTATCAGGAGCAGGTTATGCAGATTGTGCAGAAGCTGGCGGGCTATACCCTGGGGCGAAGCGATCTGGTTCGCCGGGCCATGTCCAAGAAAAAGGCTTCTGTCATGCAGAAGGAGCGGCAGAATTTTGTCTATGGAAATGAAGAGGAGCAGGTTCCGGGGTGCATAGCACGCGGGATCCCGGAGGCAACTGCCAATAAAATCTATGATGAAATGATTGATTTTGCCAAATATGCATTTAATAAATCCCATGCGGCTGCTTATGCCGTGGTGGCATATCAGACCGCGTGGCTGAAATATTACTATCCGGTAGAGTTCATGGCTGCTCTGATGACTTCTGTGATTGACAATTCTTCGAAAGTATCTGAATATGTCATGACATGCCGTCAGATGGGAATCGGTATTCTGGCTCCGGATATCAATGAAAGTGAAGGCGTCTTTTCTGTATCCGGCGGATCGATCCGTTATGGGCTGAATGCGATCAAGAGCGTGGGCAGGCCTGTGATCGAGAGCCTTGTGAAAGAGAGAAAAGAACACGGACCTTTTCGCGATCTCATTGATTTTATCGAGAGAACTTCCGGAAAGGATATCAATAAACGCACCATTGAGAATCTGATTAAATCAGGCGCATTTGACAGCTTTCCGGCAAACCGGCGCCAGATGATGATGGTCTGCGGACCGATTGCAGACCAGGCAGCTCAGAGGAAAAAGAAGGAGTTTGCCGGGCAGATGAGCCTTTTCGATTTTGTGCCGGAGGAGGAGAAGGCGGCTTTCCAGATCCGGATGCCGGATGTTTCTGAATATCAGAAAGAAGACCTGCTTGCACTGGAAAAGGAAGTGCTTGGTTTCTATATCAGCGGTCATCCTCTGGAGGAATATGAGGAGCAGTGGAGAAGAGGGATCACACATGTGACGACGGATTTTCTTCCTCCGGAGGAAGGAGAGACGGCGAAGGTCCGGGATAATGAAAAAGCGGTGATCGGCGGCATGATCACCAGCAAGACGATCAAGGCGACCAGAACGAATAAAATGATGGCATTTATCACCATAGAGGATCTGGTGGGCACGGTGGAGGTTCTGATCTTTCCCAGAGATTATGAGAAGAATACAGGGCTTTTGAATGTGGACAGTAAAGTGTTCGTCAGCGGACGTATTTCTGCAGAGGAAGACCGGGCAGGCAAGCTGATTCTGGAGCGGATCACTCCCTTTGAAACCGTGAAAAAGGAATTGTGGATTCAGTTTGCGGATATGCAGGAATATGAGAAAAGAGAGCAGGAACTGTACCATATGCTTATGGACAGTGAAGGGGAAGACCGGGTGATTATCTACGTAAAAAAAGAAAATAAGAAAAAGATGCTTCCGGCCAGCCGCAATGTACAGATCAATGAGGAACTTCTTCAGAGACTGTATGGATCATTCAGCGAGAAAAATGTAAAAGCTGTTGAGAAGCATATTGAAAATACCACAAAAATGAATTAAAATAAAAATAACAATTTTTTGCGGAGGGAAGGACCATGGCAAAAGAAATTAATACAATTGGAGTTTTGACAAGCGGCGGTGATGCGCCGGGCATGAATGCGGCGATCCGTGCAGTTGTGCGGAAAGCATGCGCCAACGGCAAGAAGGTGATGGGTATCCGCAGAGGCTATCAGGGACTTCTGGAAGAGGATATCGTGGAAATGGGACGGGAATCCGTCAGCGATACGCTGGATAAAGGCGGAACGATCCTGTTTACGGCCCGCTGCTCGGAATTCCGGACGGAAGAGGGACAGAAGAAGGGCGCGGAGATCTGCAGACAGTATGGGATTGACGGTCTGGTAGTCATCGGCGGAGACGGTTCTTTTGCAGGAGCTCAGAAGCTGGCTGCACAGGGCATCAATACGGTAGGCGTTCCAGGGACGATCGACCTGGATATTGCATGTACGGATTACAGCATCGGCTTTGATACGGCAGTGAATACAGCCATGGATGCGATCGATAAGGTTCGTGATACATCCACCTCGCATGAACGCTGCAGTATCATTGAGGTTATGGGAAGAGATGCAGGTTATATTGCGCTGTGGAGCGGTATTGCCAACGGAGCGGAAGACATTATTATTCCGGAGAAATATGATTATGATGAACAGAAGATCATCAACGATATCATCCGCAACCGGAAGATGGGTAAAAAGCATTATATTATCATCAATGCAGAAGGAATCGGGCATTCCACTTCCATGGCCCGCAGAATCGAAGCAGCCACCGGCATGGAGACCCGCGCTACGATCCTGGGTTACATGCAGCGCGGCGGTAATCCCACCTGCCGGGACCGTGTGTATGCAACCATGATGGGAAGCCTTGCGGTAGATCTGCTCTGTCAGGGAAAGAGCAACCGGGTTGTCGGTTATAAAGATGGTATATTTACGGATTTTGACATTGATGAAGCGCTGGCCATGAAAAAGGAGATTTCTCCATATATGCTGGAAGTTGCCAGAGATATGTCAAAATAATGATTACGAGCACTTCGAACCCGCAGGTAAAGAATCTGCAGCAGCTTCTGAAAAAGGCAAAGGCCAGAAATGAGCAGGATGTTTTTCTGGCGGAAGGAATAAAGATGTATCAGGAGGCTCCGAAGGAGCAGATTTGTAAAGTTTATATTACAAAGACGCTGTATGAGGAGAAGGGACCGGATTTTCTCTGCGGTCTGGAGGCAGAGGTTCTGTCAGATCATGTGTATGCTGCAGTCAGTGATACGAAGACTCCGCAGGGGATTTTGTGTGTCTTAAAACAGTACCGTTACAGGATTCCTGATATGATGAAAAAAGAAAACCCGCATCTTCTTCTCCTGGAGGATCTGCAGGATCCGGGAAATCTTGGTACGATCATGAGGACGGCGGAAGGCGCAGGTGTCGACGGCATCATTCTGAACCGGACCTCCGTCGACCTGTACAATCCCAAGGTGATCCGGGCTACTATGGGTTCTGTCTATCGGATGCCGTTTCTCTATGTGGATGAACTTTCAGAAGTGCTTCCGGTTTTGAAAGAGAAGGGAATTCATACGTATGCAGCCCATCTGAAAGGAAAGAACTGCTATGATCAGGAGGACTATCGGACAGGCTGTGCTTTTCTGATCGGCAATGAAAGCAGCGGTCTGAGCGGGAAACTGAGCCGGAAGGCGGATACCTGGATCCGCATTCCCATGCATGGAAAACTGGAATCTTTGAATGCAGCAGTGGCTGCATCCATCTTGATGTATGAGGTCTGCCGGCAGCGCCGGTAGACCTTTGTTTTTTCACGGGGCGCAGACCACCCGCCCCGTGAAAAGTAACGGCCTTTGATGCATTTATGATGCAAAATTGTAATGGAATATTGACAAACGGTGTAACATCTGCTAAAATCCCTGTAACATATGTAATATTTTTGTAATATGTAGGAGGGAATACAGATGTGGAAAAAAGGAATGGCCGTGCTTCTTTTTACAGCTATGTGGCTGTGCCTGACTGGATTTGCAGGTCTGGGAACCGAGGGAGAAGATACGTTAAATGCATTGATGAGCCAGCTTACCGCAGAGGATGTGGATGAGCTGCTGGCGGAAGACAAATGGGACGGCAGAGTCATGGCCAAAGTTGATGATTCTGTCAGTGTCCGTGCAGATGCATCCACAGATGCAGCTGTGATCGGCAAAATGTTTAAAGGGAATGCCGGAGAGATCATAGAACAGAAGGATGGCTGGACGCTGATTCAGTCCGGTGATGTGACCGGATGGGTCAACAATGATTACCTGGCATTTGGACAGGAAGCAGAAGAGCGTGCGGAAGAGGACGTGGCGAAGGTTGCAACGATCACTGCACAGACGCTCAAAGTAAGAGACGAGGCGAATACAGATGCTCCGGTCATTGATCTGATCGGAATGGGAGAGACCATAGAAGTCGGCGAGGAAGAAGACGGCTGGCTGGAAATCGTCTATTCAGACGGTGATGTGAATTATATCTCTGCAGAATATGTGGAGGTGGATTATGATTACGGAGAAGCCAAGACACTCGAAGCCCTGAAGGCGGAAGAAGCAGCAAAAAAAGCTGCAGAAGAGAAAGCAAAAAGGACAGCAAACCTGGGTGCGGTAGCGGCATCCGGAGATGAGATGCTTTTGCTGGCGGCGCTGATTCAGGCGGAGGCTGGAAATCAGCCTTATGAGGGACAGCTCGCGGTAGGGGCGGTTGTTATGAATCGTGTCAAAAGCGGCGCATATCCCAATACCATTTCGGGCGTTATCTCTGCACCGGGGCAGTTTGGCCCGGCGGCAACCGGTAAAGTGGCGGCAATCATGGCATCTGGTCCAAGATCCAGCTGCATGCAGGCGGCACAGGCTGCAATCAATGGTGAGACTACGGTAGGAAGTGTTACGCATTTCCGGCGTGCCGGAGGAATCGACGGCATCGTTATAGGAAATCATGTGTTTTATTGACAAAGCGATTTTTAATGCTGCTTTTCATAACCCCCCGTTCCGGCGGTGCGGTTATGAAAAGCAGCTTTTTTAAATGCCGGATATATGAATTGTCATTTGCATGAAAGTGTTGTATAATGGTTACAACTATTTAAGGAATGGAGGTATCACATCATGACGTCAATGGATCCGGCCATTTTTTGGCTGGGGCTGGTTATTCTGCTCCTGATCATTGAGATCGCAACAATGGGTCTGACGACCATCTGGTTTGCGGGCGGTGCGATGGTGGCGTTTATCTCCACCTTTTTTGGTGCGGACGCAGCAATGCAGAGGACCATATTTCTGGTATTGTCAATGGCCCTTCTGATTGTTACCCGTCCTGCAGCAGTGCGCTATATGCGCAGCGGTCATGAAAAGACCAATGCAGAAAGCCTGATTGGGCGAACTGCAGTTGTGACTGCAGACATCGATAATCTTGCCCAGAGCGGGGAGGTCATCATATCGGATGTCAGCTGGACTGCAAGGAGCAGGGAGGAGAGCTGCGTGATACCGGCAGGAAGTAAGGTGAGGATCTGTGCCATAGAAGGTGTGAAGCTGATCGTGGAAGAAATGAAATCGGAACTGTAAATAAAAATCAGCATCTGTCCGGACATGGGGATTTTGTAAGTGACAGATGCCGGACATTCATCAGGAGGAAAAGAAATGCCTGTATTAGTAGCTGTATTAGTGTTGGTGATCTTAATTATTCTTGCTTCATGCATCAAGATTGTGCCTCAGGCGACGGCACTGGTCATGGAGCGTCTGGGTGCCTATAATGGTACCTGGGGAGTGGGAATTCATTTTAAGGCGCCCTTTATCGACCGGGTGGCAAGAAGAGTGACTTTAAAGGAGCAGGTGGTGGATTTTGCGCCGCAGCCGGTGATTACGAAGGATAACGTAACGATGAGAATTGACACGGTCGTGTTTTTCCAGATTACGGATCCGAAGCTTTTTGCCTATGGCGTGGAGAATCCCATCATGGCGATCGAGAATCTGACTGCAACGACGCTTCGTAATATTATCGGAGATCTGGAGCTGGATCAGACCCTGACGTCCCGCGAGACGATCAATACCAAGATGCGTGCGTCACTGGATGTGGCAACCGACCCCTGGGGAATCAAGGTGAACCGTGTGGAGCTTAAAAACATTATTCCGCCGGCGGCGATCCAGGATGCCATGGAGAAACAGATGAAGGCGGAACGCGAGCGCCGTGAGGCCATCCTGAAAGCGGAAGGTGAGAAGAAATCAACGATTCTGGTGGCAGAAGGTCATAAAGAGTCTGCGATCCTGGACGCAGAGGCAGAGAAGCAGGCGGCGATTCTGAGAGCAGAGGCGGAAAAGGAAAAAATGATCAAGGAGGCGGAAGGCCAGGCGGAGGCAATCCTGAAGGTGCAGCAGGCCAATGCGGACGGACTCCGGTTCCTCAAGGAAGTCGGCGTGGACGAAGCGGTGATTCAGCTTAAGAGCCTGGAGGCATTTATGAAGGCTGCAGACGGACAGGCGACGAAGATCATTATTCCATCCGAGATCCAGAAGCTCGCAGGTCTTGTGACAGCGGCAGCGGAGCTTGCAAAAGACTGACAGATGGTATAGAATACAAAAGTATCCGGGCTGACGTTTTCTGACGCCAGCCCCATTTTTTCATGGAGGAAGTGTTCAATATGGATTTAAGAGGAAGAGATTTTTTAAAGCTGCTTGATTTTGCACCGGAGGAGATTCTGTATCTTCTGGATCTGGCAGCAGATCTGAAGGAGAAAAAGAAAAAAGGAATTCCTGCAGATACACTGCGGGGGAAAAATGTGGCATTGATTTTTGAGAAGACGAGTACCCGTACCAGATGTTCTTTTGAAGTGGCGGCGCACGATCTGGGAATGGGGACGACTTATCTGGAGCCGACCGGTTCTCAGATTGGTAAAAAGGAAAGCATTGCAGATACTGCCCGCGTGCTTGCAGGTATGTTTGAAGGAATCGAGTACCGGGGTTTTGGACAGGAGATCGTGGAAGAGCTTGCAAAGCATGCCGAAGTACCGGTATGGAATGGACTGACCAATGAGTTCCATCCAACTCAGATTCTGGCGGATCTTCTGACGATCCGGGAGCATTTTGGCACTTTGAACGTGAAGGTGGTGTACATGGGAGATGCCCGTTATAATATGGGAAATTCCTGGATGGTCGGCTGTGCAAAGATGGGCATGGACTTTACAGCATGCGCGCCGAAGAAATACTGGCCTTCGGAAGAACTGGTAAAACAGTGCAGGGACATTGCAGCCGAAACCGGAGCAAAGATTACACTGGAAGAGAATGTGGCAAAAGCAACGGAAGGAGCAGACGTAATTTATACGGATGTCTGGGTGTCCATGGGAGAACCGGACGAGATATGGGCTGAGCGCATCAAAGATCTGCTTCCCTACCAGGTGAATCGTGCGGTGATGGAAAATGCCGGAACGCAGGCTGTCTTTATGCATTGTCTTCCTGCTTTCCATGATCTGAATACGAAGATCGGCAAAGAGATCAGTGAAAAATTTGGCATAGACGCCATGGAAGTGACGGATGAGGTGTTTGAATCCGGGCAGTCGGTGGTATTTGAAGAGGCTGAGAATCGCATGCATACGATTAAAGCAGTCATGGCGGCTACATTAGGGGCGTAAAAGGGCATGATATGAGATTTCTGGAGAAAAATTACAGACAGCTTTCCATCTGGTTGAGCCTGCTGATTCTGACACTTGCTTTTTTGACAGGTTCTGGCGGATCAGGAAGGGCAGTTTTTGCAACCGCTGCATTTTTTGCAGGAATGTTACTGTATCTGCTGGGCAGCATCCGGGAATGGATGAAAAACCGCATGACAGCTGCTCTTGTCGAGGCGCTTCTGGCAGTCTGTATGCTGACCGGCGGATCTTTGTCACTGATGCGGCTCGGAGGTATTCTATGAAAGAAAAACTGCTGAAAATTTTGAGAGAAAACAGGGAGTATCTGTCCGGCCAGCAGCTTTGTGAACATTTTGGAGTTTCCCGGACAGCGGTGTGGAAGGTGATCCGCCAGTTAAAAGAGGATGGCTATGAGATCGAGGCAGTGAAGAACAAAGGATACCGGATCCGGGAGATTCCGGACATTATGACATCGGCAGAACTTGGAAGCAGGCTGCATACAGAGTGGATGGGAAGAAACTGTGTGTATCTGGAGACGGTAGATTCTACAAATACTTATGCAAAGCGCCTTGCGGAGGACGGGGCGCCTGCAGGAACTCTTGTGGTTGCTGAAGAGCAAACCGGCGGAAAAGGAAGAAGAGGACGGGGCTGGACTGCTTCAAAGGGTTCGAATATTATGATGACACTGTTGTTGCGTCCCGTGATCCGGCCGGAGCATGCATCAAGACTTACGCTTCTGATGGCGCTGGCGGTTGCAGAGGGGATTCAGAACGTGACGGGGCTTCCGGCAGGTATCAAATGGCCGAATGATGTGGTGGTCCATGGAAAAAAGGTATGCGGAATCCTGACGGAGATGAGTACGGAGATCGATTATATCAACCATGTGGTGATTGGAGCCGGAATCAATGTAAATCAGGAGGAATTTCCGGAAGAACTGCGGACTATGGCAGGATCGCTCTGCGCAGAACTTGGGAAAAAGATATGCAGGGCGGAGCTTACGGCAGAGATACTTGGGAGAATGGAAACACTTTATGAGGTATTTCTGCGGACAGAGGATCTGTCGGCGCTGTATCAGAAATATAATGAATACTGCGTCAACTGCGGACGCGAGATCCGGGTGCTGGAACCGGGAAATGAATATACGGGCTTTGCCGATGGAATCAACGAGGCAGGAGAACTGCTGGTCCGTAAATCGGACGGAAACATGGTTCGGGTTTATGCAGGAGAGGTATCCGTACGGGGACTGTACGGATATGTATAAGAGGTGAGAGACATGTATCAGGAACGCGTGGTGCTCTGCGGCGCCAGTTCCTATGAACAGAAATTTTATCTGAATGAAGATTTTAAAAGCCTTCCCTCCCGGATTCAGGATGAGCTGAAGATTCTTTGTGTGCTTTTCACGGAAGACGTGGGTGGAATTCTGACGCTGGTTTTCAATGAAGAGGGGAAACTGCTTCTGGAAGTAACGGCAGAAGAAGATGACTTTTTCTTTGATGAAATCGGAAGCGAATTGAAGATTCGACAGATACAGAGGGAAAAAGCGGATTTTCTGCAGGCGATGGAGATGTATTACCGTGTGTTTTTCCGGAATGAGGCATAGCTTATGGTGAAGAAGCTTAAAATAGGAAATGTAACGCTGGAGAATAACCTGATTCTGGCTCCGATGGCAGGAGTCACAGACCTGCCGTTCCGCCTGTTATGCAAAGAACAGGGGGCAGGGCTTCTGTGTATGGAGATGGTAAGCGCCAAAGCAATCTACTACAGGAATAAAAATACGGAGGCGCTGCTTGCAATTGATGAACGGGAGCGTCCGGTCTCGCTGCAGCTGTTCGGCTCAGATGCGGATGTGATCAGTGAGATGGCAAAAAGAATCGAGGAAAGGCCCTTTTCCATACTGGATCTGAATATGGGATGTCCGGTGCCCAAGGTGGCAGGTAATGGAGAAGGCTCGGCGCTTATGAAAAATCCTGCACTGGTTGAAGAAATTGTGTCGAAGACTGTAAAAGCCATTAAAAAACCGGTGACGGTGAAAATACGGAAAGGGTTTGATGCAGAACATGTGAATGCAGTGGAAATTGCAAAGATTGCAGAAGCGTCGGGGGCGGCGGCGGTCGCAGTTCACGGACGGACCAGGGAACAGTATTACCAGGGAAAGGCGGACTGGGATATTATCCGTCAGGTGAAAGAAGCGGTGAGTATTCCGGTTATCGGCAACGGAGATGTAGTTTCCCCGGAATCTGCAGAGGCAATGCTCACGGAAACCGGCTGTGACGGGATCATGATCGGAAGAGGCGCACAGGGGAATCCCTGGATTTTCGGGCAGATCCTGCACTGGATGGAAACCGGGGAGAAAAAAGCACCGCCCACTGCAGAGGAAGTGAAGAAGATGATTCTCTGCCATGCCCGTCTGCTGGCGGAACACAAAGGCAGTTATACGGGGATCCGTCAAATGCGTAAGCATGTGGCATGGTATACGTCTGGATACCCGCATTCCGCGCGGCTTCGTGAGAAGGTTAATAAACTAGAAGATCTGGAAGAACTGGAGGGTTTAATTCAGGAACTCTGACATATACTTAAAAAAAGAACCTGTCAGAGGAGGAAAAGATGATTTTTTTCCGGAGGCTTATCCGATGGTTTGGAAAGAAAAAAAGGGTATCGGAACCAGGAGTGTCAGAGGAAGCCAGGAATTTTTTTCTGTATATGGGAAAGACTCCTGAGATTGTGACCTATTTTCGCCGGGAGAAAGGAATTGCCGGAAAGGATATGGAACTGGTATTGATTGACGATGAAGACCGTCCGGCATGGCAGATCGCGCAGATTGCGGAATATCTGATGAAGGATCTGAATATTTTCTATCTGGGCACAGACCGGGAGGATGCTTTTGAAGAACTTACGGAGGAAGCCATGGAGGAATATGGGCTTATACTGGTGCTTCTTCCGAAAAAAGAATCAGCAGGATCAGGAAATCTGGTTCTTGATGTCAGGGAGTGGGAAAAGCATCTTGACATTATTTCTGCAGTAAGTTATAATACTTTGACTATATAGAGAACTGCCGCAGGAGTGATATCTGGCGGCAGTCTCTTTAAGGATTGCCGGTTTTTGCGGGTGATCGAATGATGGATTGGAAGGTGTAGAGGATGGCAGAGAAAAAAAATATTCTGACTTATGAAGGACTGAAAAAGCTGGAGGATGAGCTTCAGGACCTGAAGGTGGTCCAGAGAAGAGAGATCGCGCAGAAGATCAAAGAGGCGAGAGAGCAGGGGGATCTGTCGGAGAACGCAGAGTATGATGCTGCAAAAGATGAACAGCGCGACATTGAAGCAAGAATCGAGCAGATTGAAAAGATCCTGAAAAATGCAGAGGTGGTTCTGGACGAAGAGATCGATCTGAACCGGATCAGCATTGGATGCGTGGTACGTGTCCTGGATATTGAATACGACGAGGAGGAAGAGTATAAGCTGGTTGGTTCTTCGGAAGCCAGCAGCCTTCAGAACAAAGTATCCAATGAATCTCCCATCGGAAAGGCGCTGCTTGGCGCACAGGTAGGGGACGTGGTAGAAGTGGAAGCGCCGGCGGGAGTCGTACAGTACAAGGTGCTCAGCATACAGAGAGCAAGCTAAGGAGTGAGATAAAGTGGCAGAGGCAAAGAACGTTCAGGAGCAGGATTTAAATCAATTGTTGAAGATACGTCGTGAGAAGCTTTCAGAGCTTCAGGCAGCGGGAAAGGATCCGTTTCAGATAACGAAATATGACGTGACTCATCACAGCAGAGACATCAGGGAAAAGTATGACGGGCTGGAAGGGCAGGTCGTCCGAGTGGCGGGCCGTATTATGCAGAAACGCGTGATGGGTAAGGCATCTTTCTGCAATGTACAGGATCTGAAAGGAAATATTCAGTCCTATGTGGCAAGAGACAGCATTGGTGAAGAATCCTATAAGGATTTTAAGAAATATGACATCGGCGATATTGTGGGTATTGAGGGAGAGGTGTTTAAGACAAAAACCGGGGAGATCTCGATCCACGCGGCTTCTGTGACGCTTCTGTCCAAGAGTCTCCAGATCCTTCCGGAGAAATATCACGGACTGACCAATACAGATCTTAGATACCGTCAGAGATATACGGATCTGATTATGAATGAAGATGTCAAAGACACCTTCATCAAACGTTCGAAGATTATCAGCGCCATCCGCCGCTATCTGGATGGACAGGGATTTATGGAAGTGGAGACGCCCATGCTGGTATCCAATGCGGGCGGCGCTGCGGCCCGTCCCTTTGAGACTCACTACAATGCGCTGGATGAGGATGTGAAGCTTCGCATCTCCCTGGAACTGTATTTGAAGCGCCTGATCGTGGGCGGCATGGAGCGCGTGTACGAGATCGGCAGAGTCTTCCGTAATGAAGGCGTGGATACCAGGCACAATCCGGAATTTACCCTGATGGAGCTGTACCAGGCATATACCGATTATTATGGCATGATGGATCTGACGGAGAATATGTACCGTTATGTGGCACAGGAAGTGCTGGGTACTGCGAGGGTGCCGTACGGAGATGAAATGATTGACCTTGAAAAGCCCTTTGAGCGGCTGACCATGGTGGATGCAGTGAAAAAATACGCAGGCGTTGATTTTGACCAGGTGGCGGATACGGAAGCGGCGAAGAAGCTGGCGGACGAGCATCATGTGGAGTATGAGGCGCGCCATACAAAGGGCGATATTTTAAGCCTGTTCTTTGAGGAATTCTGCGAAGAAAAACTGATCCAGCCGACCTTTATCATGGACCATCCTATCGAAATCTCTCCTCTTACCAAGAAAAAGCCGGACAAGCCGGGTTATGTGGAGCGTTTTGAATTGTTCATCACCGGCCGGGAGATGGCGAACGCCTACTCCGAACTGAACGACCCCATCGACCAGAGAGAGCGGTTCAAGGCACAGGAAGCGGCGCTGGCAGCAGGCGACGAGGAGGCCAATACGACGGATGAGGACTTCCTGAACGCGCTGGAGATCGGCATGCCGCCCACCGGCGGAATCGGATACGGCATCGACCGGCTTGTTATGCTTTTAACAAACTCGCCGGCGATTAGGGATGTGCTGCTGTTCCCGACGATGAAAACGCTTGGCGGAAAAGACCAGTAAAATCAA
>CAJTXP010000016.1 GCA_910583615.1 uncultured Lachnospiraceae bacterium
CTGATGCTCGCGCAGGTCATCAACTTCCGCTTCGCTCCAGTTGGTGACATTATATAAGGAAGCTCGCTGATGCTCGCGCAGGTCATCAACTTCCGCTTCGCTCCAGTTGGTGACATTATATCACAAAATTTTTCCTTTGCATACCTTGGAAACATCAAAAATCTGTATCTTCTGCCGCTCTCAGGCTGACATGACGACAGACGCCCCGTTCCCATAAACAACGCCGTGTGGATTGGAGCGGACAGTCCGGTGCTGCTGTCTGCCCCGGGTGAACACACCGACGTGTACAACCGGGGCAAACAGCAGTGCCGAACTGTCCGATACACTCCATACAAGGTTTATGGAACGGGGCGCCTGCCGTCATGTCAGCCGTCCGGTATTGCGATTGTCAGACATTGCGATCGTCCAGCACTGCGGCCATCCACCTACAGTCTGTCCGCATGAGCATCCATATTCACATAAGAAGCCACCGAACAGTCAAACCCTTTGATATGGCGGTACAGCCAGTCAATGACGTTCTTGTTGACCGCTTCCACAAACGCATCGGTGGGGCCTTCCTCTTCCTCCAGCATCTCATGAAGCTCTCCTACGGCCTTTACAAAAGCCGCATGCTGCTTTTTATGCTCCTCAAGCCCCGGATAGGAGATCTCCTCCTGAAGCTTTTCCTCCGCACTGAAATGAAAATCCGTATAATCCGACAGATAGTCCAGCATCTTGATCGCCTCCAGCTTGCCGCCGCCCTGCTCACAGCAGTCCACCAGCTTGTTGATCTTCCCGATCAGTTCCTTATGCTGCCCGTCGATCATCTCGTTTCCCGTTACCAGGCTTTCATCAAATTCTGCATACATTGGTCCATTACCTCCTTAAATGTTGTATTGATATTCACCCATGTCGTCCATTCCGTAGAAATCCCCGTAAGTGATATCGAATACGCTTTTCCTTTTTATTATATCATTTAAATTGATACCGTTTTTAATCAGATACTGCCAGTGTCCCGTATGGGAAATATCTCCCTGGATCAGGATGGATTTCAGCACGCCGTCTTTTACCACCGCTTTTTTGTAGCAGTCTCTGCTCTCCTTCACAAAGATATCCGCCCCGTCCACCTGAGCATTGATATCTCCGATGGTCAGCATCTGCAGCCCGAAGAAATTCGATGTATTCTTCATGCAGTACCGATCCGTGTACTCCACATCCGCACCGCACATATTGGATGCTGCGATTCTTCCCATATCCATGGCATTGGGCCAGACGCCGGACAGGCCGGTCACATCTCCCGCCGCGTACACATCCGGCGCGGAGGTGCGCATATGGCTGTCCACGGTGATTCCCCGCTCCATCTCAAGTCCGCTGCCTTCCAGCCACGCGATGTTCGGGCGCACGCCGGCAGCACAGACCACAAAATCGCACGGGACGGTCTCTCCGGTGGAAAGCACCACCGCCGTGATCTCGTTCTGGTCGTTGACGACGCTGTCGCTGGCGCCGATCCCCAGAAGGAACCTGGCTCCATGGGCCTCGAAGCGTTCCTGATACGCCTTCGCCGCCGTATCATCGGTCTGCAGCGGCATCACTCTGGGCGCCATCTCCGCGATCGTCACCTTCACGCCCCGCTCCATCAGGCCCGTAGCCACATCCAGGCCCACCAGGCCGGAACCGACGATAAACACATGCTTCGCGTTTTTCGCTTTCACCGCCGCGTCGATCTTCTGCGCGTCGCTTAAATCCCGGAAACCGTACACATTGGACGCAGTCCGGAAATGGTTGATCGGCGGAATGCCGAATACAGATCCCGTGGCGATCAGCAGTTTGTCATAGGGCTGGTAGCCGTTTTCCATGCGGATCTGCTTTTTGGCGGTATCAAGGCCCAGGGCTTTCTGCCCTTTCCCCCAGTAGATCTCATGTTTTTCAAAGAAATCCGGCTCCACAAAGGAAAGCTCCTCCTCCGTCCGCTCACCGCCCAGAAACTTGTGCAGCATACAGCGGGAATGCGAGTGCTCGTCGATGGACATCATGATAAGGTTCACATCTTTTTTGTAGAGACGGATGCGCTCCGCCGCCGCCATACCGGCCGCGCCGGTACCTACGATCACATAAATCTCTGCCATATCCTACACCTCCTCGACCCGGATCGCCTGTTTGGGACAGGCGGCCACGCACGCCGGCCCTTCCGGACGATCGTTGCAGAAATCACATTTTAATATTTTTGTGCCATCCCTTGAAGGCTTCGGAATTCCGTACGGACAGTTCATCACGCACATGAAGCACGCGCCGCACCGCTTCTCGTCATACATCACATGTCCGGTTTCCGGGTCCTTTTTCAGCGCCCCGCTCATACAGCTGTTCGCGCAGCCCGGCACGCTGCAGTGACGGCAGAACATGGGCAGATAGCCGCCTTTGCCGTCATTCAGGATCTCATTGCGCGCCTCGGTCTCCGGAAGGTTGAAGTTCAGGGTTATCACCCCTTCTCCGCCATCGGTCCGGTGGCTGTCCATACAGGCCAGCGCGCAGTTTTTGCACCCGTCGCATTTGGAAGGGTCTATCACGATTCGTTTCATACTTACCTCTCCTGTTTTTCGTTCCGCATCTGCTCAGATGCCATGTTCTAAATGTTCAGGCCCTTCCGTCTCTCCACAATAATCGCTTCCATCTGGTCCGCTGCCTTGACCGGATCGATCTCCACCAGCACCTGGCCTCCGGTAATGTCCTTCAGGCCTTCCGTCAGCACGTTGACCACCAGTTCGCTTCCGGCGATAAACGGCTGCTGTCCCAGATGGAGCGGAAGTCCCAGAGCCAGTCCAAAGCATCCGTCAGCCAGCGCCTGCTCCTCCAGCCACTGGGGCGCGGAAAGTACCAGCGGAAGCTGCGGGATGTCGATGCCGATCTCCTTTGCCAGCGCCGTCGCCACCATCTCCAGGCGTCCGATGGCAAGGCACGGGCCGAAATTGAGGACCGGCGGGATGTTCAGGCTCTTACATACCTCTTTCAGGCTGTCTCCTGCCAGTTCCGCCGCTTCCGGCGTCATAAGCCCGCAGTTCTCCAGTCCGCCTGAGGAACATCCTGCGGAAAGAACAATGATATCGCGTTTAATAAGTTCTTTCGTAAGTTCCACCGTCAGCACGTCGTGTCCGCCTGCGGTCAGGTTGGAACATCCCACAACGCCCGCTACGCCCTTGATCTTGCCGGATACGATCAGGTCGATGAGCGGTTTCCACTGTCCGCCCAGGAAATCTTTCAGAGAACCCTCGGAAATACCCGTCAGCGTATTTTTATTGCCGTGCTCCGGCTGCAGGTTCATGGGGACCACGCCGCGGCGTTCCTTATATGCGGCAATGATTTTGTCAATAATGACCTCCGTCTGCGCTTCTCTCTTCTCATACGCATATTCCACAGACTCCGCATTGGCCTTCTTCGCCACTAGGTCCAGACAGATCTGCTTGATCTTCAGCTCGTCACAGATCGGCTCAATGCCCGGCAGCGTGCAGTTGAATTCGGACAATACCGCGTCAATGGCCCCTGTCGCCAGCACCGCCTCGCTGGTGTAGTTATTTCCTGCATGGCCGTCAAAAATATCCGTATAATGCGCACCGCGCAGCTGCAGATCCTGTCCCACGCAGGTACAGCCCACCAGCTTGAAGCCCTTTGCTCCCGCCGCCTGTGCTTTCGCCGTCACGTCCGCATCCGTCAGGCGGTTCTGGATATGGGTGAACAGGGAATGCTGATGTCCCGTAATCATGATATTTATGTAATCCGGGTCAATGACGTTCATGCCCACCGGAGCCAGACGGATCTCCGGTTCGCCCAGCATCACGTCGTTTAACAGGTTGGTCAGCGTCAGACCATACAAACCTGTAGAAATGCCCAGGCGCAGGCAGGTCATGAGCATCTCCACCGGATCGGAACTTAAGTTGGTGGAACATTTCACCACGCCGTCAAATACTTCTGATTTGGAGCCGCCCGGTACGATCCCCAGCTCTTTCCACTTCTTATAGCGGGGCGCATACGCCATCTTCTCCACAAGCTCCATCTCTTCCCATATGGGCTTATACAGGTCTGCCAGTACCTTGTCCGCTACGGCCAGCGCCTGTGCGTGCTCATCCAGAGACGGATCGATCCCGAACTCTTCCACCAGTCCGGCCAGCGCCTTATGTCCCTTGATCTCGCCATGGTTCAGCGCCGTGTTCTTCAGATTCCACGCGGTCTTCTCCACGATATGAATATAACATCCGCTGCCGCATGCAACCGCACGAAGAAAATTTCTGGTCACGATGACATCCGCAGTCGCACCGCAGATACCTCTTGGAGCCGTCGGCGTGATCCGGCACGGGCCATTGGAGCAGAGCCTGCAACAGACCCCCTTCAGGCCGAAGCCGCACTTGACACTCTGTCCTTTCACCCTGTGATGGGACGTCTCCATGGGAAGCCCTGCAATGAAGCTCTCCAGCGGCTTATCCGCACTTTGACAGGTTTCACAGCCATAACATTGATTCATATTTTTTTCCTCCTGAGAATTTAATATCTGACATTTAAAAACTGCTGATTCCATTTTACTTTATCGGTCCCCATGGTTCCGTCACATTTGTGACCGCAGCAAAAGTCTTTTTTTCATTATATATGTTCTTACTTTCAGGTTCAAGAGATTATTTGTGAAAATCTTCAGGAAGGAGTTGACAACCCGGCTGTTTTATTGTATTATTAATATCGTCGTCAGGACAGTAGCTTTGATATTTGATGCACGAGTGGCTCAGTGGTGGAGTATCGCCTTGCCAAGGCGAGGGTCGCGGGTTCGAATCCCGTCTCGTGCTCTCTGAAAAAACAAACGGAAACGTTGCAGAATCAACGTTTCCGTTTGTTTTTTGTCTTTTCAGTCGGCAAACAACCGCAGACACATTATAAAACTCTGGTTATCTTTTCATGAGTTTAATAAATGGATCAGTAATCGAAACGAGTGCTGTTCCATATTCTATGCGGTATGGCTTTATCAATATATCTTTCACAGACACTTCGAAAACTTATAGCCTGTGCTTCATCCGGCAGGCAGGAACGAACAACCAGGTCCTTCTATCAACTGATCTGCGGTATAGACCGCCCATACAATTTGTTTTACTGTTTAATTTTCTTTTTCACGTATTTCCAACAGATCAGATATATCACATTGAAGGTATTTGCAAAGGCTTACGATTAAATCGATATCCATACGTTGAACTTGATTTCTGTAATATCTGTTAAGATTTGTTCGTTGCAAGTCTAAATCTTTGCATAGTTTTGCCCTTGAAATTTTCTTTCCTTTCAATAGTTCATCTAACCGCATATGCAAATAGTATTGTTTTGTATATTCGTTTTCTTGTCTCATGTGGCTTACCCCTTTTTGTTATTATATCCAAACAATGTTTGAAATATAATTCCTTATATAGACAAAGCTTATTAAAGCAAGATATAATAAACCATAGCTTATATAAGCACGTCAAAAGGAAGAAGTATAATGAAAAACAAAAAATCTGATTTAAGAATAAAAAGTTCCGACCATGATTTTGATTTATGGTTTTTTGGACAATTACTGGACGAAGCAGTACGACTTGATAATGCGAAGGGGTTTTGTAATCCAATTGACGACAACCCGGAGTTGTCAAACGAATATTTTAAAAGAAAAGAAGAGAAAATGAAAAAACAGATTTGCCACCGGAATTTGATACAAAAGAATGGAAGGAGAAAATGCTTTCCGAAATTCACCGAAAAATAGAACAAAGAGGGAAAGAACAAAAGGATTGACAGTTTTTTGTCAATCCTTTAAAGATGTTAGTTTTCTTTAGATCTGTCTTTCATCGCAATGCGGTTAGTGTCAACTAAATTATTCTGTATCTTTTATGTTATTGAGTGCATATTCAATACACTGGATGACCATTTTGTTGAATGACAAATTATTTTCCTCAGCAACTTCCTGAAGTTTATCAATCAATTCTTTTGGCAGACGCAAAGACTTGTACTCGTACTCTACATATTCCTTTTTCACTTTAAACATATCAATCCCTCATTCTTCGTAATATCATTATATAATGTTTTTCAATATGTGAGAAAAATATATTCATATCATATTTACAGCGCATAGGAGGCGACCATGAAAAAAACAGAATTACCTCCAGATTTTGACACCGAAACAACCTCATATTCTTCAATGCAGTTCCGTCTCATTAGAGCAGCCTTAAAAGCTGTACCAGCTCATGCGATTCATCCTCATCTACTGCGGTCTGCCTGGTATCAAACTGTGAAAAACGATTGTTCCGATAGAAAGACAACAGCTTTTCCTCATTTTCAGCTTCCAGAAATGTTACTGTACCGCCAAGCATATATTGTGCATCCTCTATCACAGTCCATGCCAATTCGACAAGATCTTTTCCAGCAATTTTGTCATTTACACCATTTGTATAATTTTTTCCAAGCTGAGCAATCAGATAGGCTGACATGGTATATGTATCTGAATTTTTGTCCAGTTCACCGATACGCAGCAATTTTCTTTTCATTGTATTACTTATGGTTTCACCTCTGACCGACAAAGGCTTTAACGCAAGGGTAAAGTATCCCAGCAATTCCTTACTTTCCACAGAAAAAACAAGGTATGTAACTGACTGGCTCTTTTTGGTAAATTCTATCGCACTGTTCTTTAAAAAATGCTCCACATCCGGATTCTTCGGGCATGAAAAACCGGAAAGCACTCTGACAAGCATTGGCTCTCCGGCTTTATTATCGCTTCCTAATGCCAGATAATCACGAATGTTGATATAGAAAAACCTGTCATTGATCTGCATTCGCTTTCTCCCATTCTTTCATGAATTTTCTCAGTTCTTCTTCCCCTCTGATCTGCCTTGCAGCCACAGGAGTACGGACAGGACGCTTCCTGGCAGATTCTTCAATCGCATTGATAAACATCTCTACCTGTTCCTTGCCGGAAATGACAAAATTCTTTGTAATACTTGAAGTTGCCATAGTAAACACCTCCTTTGTCAGTATGATTCCTCCATTACAGTTCATACTTTTCTATCTCTATTTTATTATCTTATATCAATTAATGCAACAAAACCTTTATGAATTTTTTATAACTTACTCCCAAACCGTTACGGTTCACGGATGGGTGGGGTCTGCGCCCCGGGCCTCTGTAATCTGCAGCGCTGTGTGGATTGGAGCGGACAGCGGAGCTGTTTTGTCCGTCACAGGCGGACAGACCTGTCCGAATGAGACGGACAAAACGACTTCGGTGTCCGATCCATTCCATACGAGCGCAGATCACAGAGGCCCGGGGCGCAGACCACCACCCACCCGTAAACAGCAGCCTCACGTCTTCATGCTTCCGTTCGCAATGATCACGCTGCCTGCATAGAGATAATTCTGTATTGCCTTTTCCATAATGCTGTCCAGCTTTCTGTACTCCAGATCAAACCAGTATTCTTCTGCTGTAAGCAGCATATGGGAGAGAACAATGCCCGCATGGAACATATACTTTCCATACTGTCTCTCATACCCTATCTTTCCGGGTCTTCTGGTAAAAAGATGAATTCTGTTTTCTGTAACAACAAAACGCCAGGGCTGCTGATTAAGAGCAGACGGAGCCAGCCGGGCAGATTCCAGCAGTTTCTTCTGCGCCTTGCCCGGCGGCACACTGGCCTTTACCAGCTTTCCAGGTTCCGCTCTTTTAAATTCTGACCGGGTGCGCTCCAGAGATTCTGCCGGATAACCAAAGGCAAGAATCATCATCAGCTTCATATTACCCGATTCCTCTTCCTCTTTCAGCCGGGCTCCGCCCTGATAGCAGCTCCCGATTCCCTGTGTGTGCAGATACAGAACCACCTGCTGCATCAGACAGCCCGCCTGGATATAACTGTCCTCACAGTCCTCTGCATAAAGCGCTGCATAATAGGGCGCCTTCACCTGAAACATTCCTCTGACCTTATGATCCGATGCGCGATAGATCTTCCACTTCATACAGATTCCCGAACGGATTTCCAGTGCCTCTCTGCCAAAATCCCTGATTCTTTCCAGAATCTGTTCTTCTACTGCATCGTCCCTGTACTTCCGAACTGATTTTCTCCTGAAAATTGCTTCATACCTTGTCATTGCCTGCCAGTCTCTCCATTTCATCCAGATATTGCGTAAATACACGCAGCGCGTCTTCCACCGGTCTCTTCTGTTCCATGTCTACTCCCGCCATACGAAGCAGATCCAGAGGATACCTGGAACTTCCTCCCTTCAGAAAGCTCTTATATTCCTCCACTGCCGCTTTTCCCTCTTCCAGAATCCTCTTTGACAATGCGATTGCTGCCGAAAATCCCGTCGCATACTGATACACATAAAACGGCGTATAAAAGTGCGGGATTCTTGCCCATTCCAACTCGATCTCCCTGTCAACACAGATATTTTTCCCAAAATATTCCCGGTTCAAACCATAATAAATCTCACAGAGTCTGTCTGCAGTCAGCGTCTCTCCCTGCTCCTGAAGTCCGTGGGTGATCTTTTCAAATTCTGCAAACATGGTCTGACGGAACAGAGTCGTACGGAACTGTTCCAGAAAATAATTGATCAGATATGCTTTTTGTCCCGGCTCTTCTGTCGACTCAATCAGATGGTGAATCAGAAGCGCCTCATTGCAGGTAGAAGCCACTTCCGCCACAAAGATTCGATAGCCCGCATAAATATACGGCTGATTTTCATCCGAATACCAGGAATGCAGCGCATGCCCCATCTCGTGTGCCAGTGTAAATACATGGTTCAGATTTTCCTGATAATTCAAAAGCACATAAGGATGCGTTCCATAGGCGCCCCAGGAATAGGCCCCGCTTTTCTTACCCTGATTCTCGTACACATCGATCCACCGGGAAGAAAAGCCTTCTTTCAGAAGTCCCAGATACTCCTCTCCCATAGGCTGAAGGCCTTCCAGCACCATTTCTTTTGCCCTTTCAAAGGAAATGCTCTGCCCGTCATCCTCCACCATCGGCACATACAGGTCATACATGTGCAGTTCATCCAGGCCCAGAAACTTTTTTCTCAGTTCCACATACCGATGCATCTCCGGAAGAAATTTATGCACCGCATCAATCAGATTGTCGTAGACCGATACCGGAATATGGCTTCGATCCAGAGCGGCTTCCAGAGCAGAACCATATCTGCGGACTTTTGCATGAAACACTTCCTGCTTTACACTGGCACGGTAAACTGCTGCCAGAGTATTCCGATATGCTCCGTACTTTCCGTAAAGCGCATGAAAAGCATCACGACGGACTCTCCGGTTCCGGCTCTGCAGAAAAGTAAGATACCTGCCATGTGTAACCTCCGTCGGTTCTCCATCCTCTCCTTCTATTTCCGGAAAACGAAGATCCGCATTATTAAACATGGAAAAGATGTCTTTCGGACCTTCTGCAAGCTCTCCGACTGCCGCCAGAAGCTTTTCCTGCTCCCGGTCAAGGACATGTTCTCTCTGTCTTATCATATTTTCAAAATACTGGCGATATACCAGAAGTTCTTCATTCTCCTTCAGAAAATTTTCGATTGTCCCGTCAGGAAGAGCGAGCAGCTCCGGCTCCATATAGGCCTGCGCCTCCGAAAGCTTCACCAAAAGGCCCTGCGCCCGGTTCGACAGGTCCTGATAGATACTGTTATCCGTATTTTCATGAAGCCTCTGCCCGGCATAAACATAAACCTTTTCCGCCAGCATATTCAGCTCGTCGCAGGTCTTCTGTGCATCCAGAAGCAGCTCTGCGCTCTCCCCGAGGCGCCCCTGATACGCTGAGAGTTTCTGCATATTCTGTTCCAGCTTTTTATAGTCTTCTTCCCACTCCTGATCATCCCGATACAGATCCTCGATTGCCCAGGTATCTTTAAGAGCCGCCTCTTCCCGCGTCCTGAATCTCTTTTCTGCCATGTCCTATATCTCCTTTCCGGTTTTCTGTACCCACCCGTCGGTTACCTTATCCTTCTGCAGCACCAGCGCCGCTTCCCCTTCCCCGCGGTCAAAATATATTTCCGTACAGGAATCGTCTACTTCCAGTTCAAACTGATCTTCTGCGCCGATCCTGCTGTTTGGTCCGCCGAACGCGGTATAAAAAGAACAGTATACTGCAGAACCGCTCCGCTTTGCCGTCATGTCTCTGATATATCCCATGGAACCTGCAGGCCCTGCTTCCAGAGTCATCACAGAACCGTCTTCCGATATGGAAAATCCCGTCAGAACCACATCCGTCCTTCTTGAGAATCCGCTTCCCACAAACAGAACCATAACAAAGATCCCAATAAAAACAATCCCGGCCGCCATATATTTCTTCATATCAAATCCTCCCCGGATTCTTTGTTTCCTGCTGGTATATTTCCTCCATATCTGCTATACTGTCGTCAATGGCCGTCTGCACGCTGTCTGCTGCTGCGGACGGAAAACATAAAGGAGGAACAACACATGTCATTTGTAAAACAGTCCAACACTCATGCAGCCGCCACGATCATCGGCAAACTCCCAAAGAGGAACATGGAAGGCTATTTCTGCGAAACCTGCGAAGACGCCGTCAAAAAAGCGCTGGAGCTTATGCCGGAAGGCTCCGTCGTCTCCTGGGGCGGCTCAATGAGCATCAGCGAGTGCGGGCTTATGGATGCGCTGAAAGAACATAACTATACCCTGATCGACCGCGCCTCTGCCGCAACGGAACAGGAAAAGAGGGAAATCTATGCCAGAACCGTTATGGCGGATTATTATCTTATGAGTACCAATGCCATTGCCATGGACGGCGAACTGGTCAACATTGATGGCTTCGGAAACCGGGTAGCCTGTCTCTGCTCCGGCCCTCAGAATGTCATCATCATTGCAGGTATGAATAAAGTCGTAAACAGCGTGGAAGCCGGCATCGAACGCATCCGGACCAAGGCGGCGCCTCCCAATACGACGCGTCTTAATAAAAATACGCCCTGTGCCAAAACCGGCGTCTGTAAAGACTGCTTCTCTCCCGACTGTATCTGCAGTCAGACGGTTATCACCAGAAGAAGCGGTATCCCGGGACGCATTAAGATCATCCTCGTCAATGAAGATCTCGGTTTCTGAAATTTATCTTTCCTGCCAGACAGGGGCTGCCGTCACACAGCAGCCCCGTTCTTTTTTCTGTTATTCATTTCTGATCGCCGCCAGCGGACTTAACTTCATGGCGCGAAGCGCCGGGAAGAAGCCGGCCAGCATTCCAACCAGCACAGCAAACACCAGCGATACCAGAATCAACCACAGCGGAATATAGGAAAGCTGCCCATAATAGCCTTCCGAGGCTTTACTGGCGACAGAGTTGATGATCACGGATATGATCTCACTTAAAACCAGGCCGATCAGGCCGCCGAAGAAACCGATAAACCCGGCTTCCAGAAGAAACATGGAGCGGATATTACGCATGTCGCATCCCAGTACCTTGATCACACCGATCTCCTTTGTACGTTCATAAATGGACATCATCATTGTGTTGGCAATCCCGATTGCCGCCACGAACAGGGAAACCGCCCCAATACCGCCCAGCACCATCTGGATCATTGCCATCTGACTCTGTGTCTGTTCCATCCACTCTGCATTGCTGTCTGCGTTATATCCCATATCCTGGATCGCCTGCTGTACTTCCTGCACATGATCCATACTGTCCACGCGGACATAGACCTGTTCATAGTATATGTCTTTATAGGGCTTGCCGCTTTTTGTCGTAGGCTGTCCAGGGATCACCTTGTTTTTAAAAACTTTTTTAAGCTGCGTTCTCAAAGCATCAATGTCTGCAAACACAGAATTGCAGTTCTGGCTGTATGTTTCCAGATCTCCAGCCATGATGCCGGCAGTGGGGATAATATACTTCTTGGGCGGAGCGATCGTCTTTCCGCTGCTGTCCTGACTTCCTGCCTGCCAGTAGGCATCCGTATCAAAGATTACAAACAGCGGATCATTCATCAGATCCACATCCGGCACCTCTCCCGTATCCCAGTAATACTCATTGGTCTTGGCCTTATAAAAATTCGTAACGACCTGATTTCCATAGAACAGCTGCAGGCTGCCGTCATCCGGAGGAAGCGTACCTTCTCCCACTTCAATATTCATATTCTGCAGCGCTTCCTGGCTCATTCCCCTGATCCAGAGCCAGCCTTCATAAGCGCCCTGCTTCGCCAGTACGTTAAGCTCCAGCACAGGGGATGCCAGCTCCACATGAGGAAGCTGCGCCATGGTCTCCACCACTTTGTCATCAATCCGGTCCGCTTCCTTATCATCACCGGAATCACTGTACCAGCTGTAATTGTTCACGTTGATCGTGGTCAGGCCGCCGTATTCCTCGATCTGATCCAGCGAACTTTTCCTGAGGCCAAGTCCCAGAGAAACCATGACAACGATGGAAGCAGTTCCGATGATAACGCCCAATACCGTAAGCGCCGTACGAAGCTTCCGGCGAAGCAGATTGGAAGCGCTCATTCTGAGCAAGTCAAGATATCTCATCCCCAGCTCCTTCTATCACAATTTTGCATCACTGTCATCATCCAGCTCCATCAGATCCTCTTCCAGGCTCATCTGTTCTTTTTTCTTTTTTCTCTTTGTATAAAACACAGCTCCGGCAATCACCGCAAGCAGGATCACGCCGATAACAATTGCCGCATAGGTTCCGCCTTTTCCTCCGGTTCCTTCTTCTCCCATCATATCGCCGTCCATCATGGAATCATCCATTGGAAAATCTTCCATCATGGACTCTGTCACGAATAAGGATACCTCTTTCTCGATCACCGTCGATTCGCCGGTCTCATCTTCATAGGAGATCAGAAGCTTCACCATTCCGTCATCCATCGTCGCAGACTGTCCGGTCACATAGATATCCACGGCCCCTGTGGCGCCGGAATCCAGATTGCCTACAAAAGTATCTCCGCCGCTTAAATTCTCGCTGTCCGTCTTTACCTGAACGTTATAAAGCTTTGTCTTTCCCATATTATAAATATTGAACATAATGTTGGACTCGCTTCCAACTTCAATACTGGCAGGCATAACCTCAGGCTCGCTCACATCCACGCGCGCCGCCTGTTTTACCGGGATGGACACACTGCTTTTACTCGTATAGGCATTGACATGTTCATCCTCATAGCTCATATTTACATCCACTGCATAGGGCTTCTGTGTCAGATCGGCTTTTGCTTCCATCTCGATCTGGATATCCTTTGTCCCGTTCTTCTCCATCCGGTCCACAAAAATGGTGCTGGAACCGGCTGTTGGAAGAAATGCAGCGTATGTAGTGTCTTCGTCTTTTCCTTCCACTGCCGCCACGATCTCAAAGATCATATTGTTGACGCTGGTCGCCGTAGAGGTATTCTTAAGATGCAGCGTCAGCACAAAGCTCTCTCCTGCATGTACATCCTCCGGATTTGTCTCAAAACCGGTAACAATCACTCTGGGCACGGAGGCTTTTCCGTCTGCACCCACACCTGCCGTACCTTTCAGCTGGATATAAGTATCCAGCGTCGTGCTCTGACTGTTGCCGTCGGAATCCCGGTAAATTACATTAAACGAAAGCTTCTGATATCCGTTCCCCACATCGCTTCTGGTCTTCAGGTTCCAGGTCAGCTCGCGTCTTCTGTCCATGTCCGACATACCTGTATCCGTTCCCGGCAGATCCGCAATCGTCTGGGAATAGTTGGAACTGGTAATCTCAAAGGGCCAGGACGCCGTATCCGTACTGAGCGCCGGAGTCACAACCGCATTGGTTACCATGGTTTTGCCCATATTTACGACCGGAAGGACAATGCTGACTGCCTCTCCCGCATCCGCCACCGGAGTCACCCAGCTTCCGCCCACCATCAGGAGATGATCCGGCGTGACAACCGGATCGGGCTCGTCGTCTTCGTCGTCATCGTCGTCTGAAGGCGGGTTTATAACATCACCTATATCTGCTTTAGCCATGTTTACATAAACATCTAACTCCTGTATGGTATACTGACATGTATTATATGAACTCTCATCATCCACTTCACCGCCTGTATAACCAATTTTAGAATAAACTCCTGCCAGTATACTGTCTATTTTATTTTTCTGATCTTCATTCAGATCTTTTCCGATTGATAAAGCTTTTAATTCTGCAACCGCCGTCTGTTGTTTTTCAAGTGTAACTTTTACCGACTCGTTTAATGGTTCAGCCGAAACAACCATCTCCGTTCCCGGCATCACCACCGCTGTCGCCGGCATAAGCACCGCTGCACAGAGCATCGCCGCAATTCCTCTCACAATCCGTCTTTTCATTCTTCTTCCTCCTTATATTCGCTGCGGTCCTCCACCTTCACGATCTTCCCGTCGATAATATGAAAGATCCGGTCTGCAAATCCTGCCAGATGATTATCATGTGTAACCATAACCATGGTCTGATTCTGTTCCTGTACCACTTTACGCATCAGATTCAGCACTTCTGCCGAAGTGTTGGAATCCAGATTTCCGGTTGGCTCATCGGCAAAGATGATCTCCGGATCCAGTACCAGCGCCCTTGCCACGCCGACTCTCTGCTGTTGTCCTCCTGACATCTCATTGGGCCGGTGCTTCATGTGCTTCGGCAGTCCCACCAGTTTTAACATTTTCACAGCCTTCGCCTCCCGGGTCTTCTTGTCCACTCCCCGGAAAGTAAGCGGCAGCGCCACATTCTCTATGGCGTTCATCGTTCCGAGCAGGTTAAAGGACTGGAAGATAAATCCAACCCTTTCCCTCCGAAATTTTACAAGCTGGTTCTCATTCATCTTTTCCAGATGTTCCCCGCCAATGATGACCTCTCCCTTTGTGGGCTTTTCCAGACCTGCCAGCATATTCAGCATCGTCGATTTTCCGGAACCGGAAGTTCCGACGATTGCACAGAATTCTCCTTTATAAATGGTCATGTCCACGCCGTTCAGTGCGCGGACCTTTTCGTTTCCCACCCGAAATATTTTATAGAGGTTTTTTACCTGTATTACAGGTTCCCGTGTCTCTCCCACAAATATCCTCCCGTGTTATCTTTCCGAAAATCAGGGCATACTATCCCCGTATATCATTTCCAGTATAACATAAATTTCAGGATACAATTCTTAATAAATCTTAAAAATTACTTACTGTATCTTCAGATTCGGCCATACCCACTCGATCATCTCATCCGGATACTGTTCATCCACAAACTGCTCCACCCGATTCCCTGCCGGCATGCCTTCCGTACGTTCCACATAACGGATCATGGCCATGGCAGAGATCAGAACGTCACATGTCATCAGTACTACGCATACCCAGGTCAGGATCTTTCCCGTCACAGGCGGAATCTTCTCGATCCACCCGCTGATGGGCGGATAGCAGATCTTCACCCACACAAGCGCCAGAATCCCCCAGAAGATACAGAACAGAAGATTTGTCCTTCCGCCGATATTAAAAGGCATGTCGCTGTAATCCCAGAAAACAGTTCCGAAAAATACTTCTGTAAAAACACTGCACAGATATTCATAGGTACCTCCCAGAAAAAATCCTCCCAGAAAGATAAAACGGTCCTCCTTATCTGAAAAACCATGAAGAAGCACGGTTAAAAGCGCTGCTCCCACTCCCCATACAATACTGAAGGATCCGTAGAGAACGCTGGAACGGCTCATCCAGATATCCGCCGTCAGTTTCACATAGACAGTCTCAATCAGATCTCCTCCCAGCGCGCTGATAAAAAACACCCAGATGATCTTATCCAGACACAGTCCCCTGGCAAATACGTATCCGCTCTTTTCTTCCGCATCTGCCGGCTTCAGATTCGGATAAGCTTTGGTCAGACGCCTCCAGACATGTGCCGCAAGCCATCCTCCAATCGTCCGTTTCTGCTCCTTAAGCTCCTCTGACAGATCCTGCATTCCCTGAAGAAGCGGACGTTTCCTCACAGTATACACCATCACCAGAAGGTCCGCCGCCAGAAGTATCAGAATCGTCAGAACCAGGATCTTCAGCAGAAAATCCGGAAGCATCTGAGCGCACACATACAGGAGCGGATGGATCAGCAAAAGAACCGTAAGCGCCGCCGCACTCATGGCCAGAGTATAGACGATTCCCAGCTTTCGGCCGGCATAGATGGAATGCTCTTCATTCTTCCACAGCTTCTTTCCGGTAACCCGAACCGACATGTCGTCCGCCAGCTGGGCTCCGGCCGAGACAATAACCATAAATGCGGTAAACTGAAGCACGTATGCCCCGTTCAGCGACGGAATCACCAGAATCAGAAGATCCATGGTAATGCCGTAAGACAGGCACAGCGGCATATTGAAAAACCCGCGGTTGCAGAACTTTCCTGTGCGCACCGCCATATACACAACTTCCATGCACCATCCAAGAAAAGCATAACATATCAGAAAAAATAAAAGTTCATATACATTGTATTCCATGTCTCTGTCTCCTGTCCTTACTGCCGTTTTGCCGAATTTCCGGATCCGGAATCCCGGATCTTCTGTACCGCCTTTTTCCTGGTAAAGACAGGAATGAGCGATGCAGAAAATTCCTGATACTCTGCATCGCTCATCTTATTCAGTCTGTCCCTGACTTCTTTTCTCATCTGTATCCCTCATCATTATACGATATATTTTATCATGGCCGAAAGTTTCGCCTGCATGCCCGCTGCGCAGCAGCAGTCTGCACCTGCTCTCAAAGCATATAATATATCAGTATACAGACAGTCGTGACATTATTCAAGATTTAATTTTTTAGACAAAATCCTCTCCGTAATGATATGAAGAATAACAATCTGTAAAACTGCAGCAGCAATCATATACAAAAGATACAGGCTGCTCATTGCCTCCATCAATCCCCAGGACATTCCATAGTAGTTGATGTCCGGCAATACATATCCCATAACCGCTCCGATTATATTTTCCACTACTGACGTAATGATCGAGATTCCTATATAGGAAAGACAGGAGCCAACTACTTTATGCGTTGCAAACAGATGCCCCAGCGACATGGCCGCATACACATGATAAATGCTTCCCGCAGTTCCCAGAATCATCATAATGATAAAAAGCAGCAGATTGATCCAGAATACCGGCCCCAGTTCCACAAAGCTGTCCAGAAAGTTTTTCCATATATATGCGAATATATAGACTACATCGCTGGTGGAAAACACCGCCAGAATCATTCCGGAAAAAATGCCCACCACAATGCTGACAGAAGCAACCAGTGTCGCCGTCAGCGCCTTGGATACGATCAGCTCCCATACTTTCACCGGAAGCGTAAACATCAGATACCCCTCTTCCTTCAGAAGTCCGTTCCAGAATCTCTGAATTACGAACATGATGGTCATCACCAGAAGTCCGATCAGCACCGCCATAAACAACAAAATCATAATCACCATCAGAATACTGTTACCGGCATTCACGATCCAGCCCATCATGGGACTGTTCGCCCACTCCACAACTCCCCGTATGGAAAAGCTTAAAAGCAGCGAAATCACCGGCGCCAGGATCCACATGGGGATAAATGCCCTTGACATGGATTTCATATCATATTTCATCAGTTTTCCCAGCATTACCATTCACCTCCCCCGAACGGAACCGTCCGAAACACTTCACGGAACAGTTCATCTACGGATCTGCCTTCTTTTTCCCGGATATCATCTACCAGCTCCTGACGGATTATCTGCCCGTTCTGGATAAACAGTACTTCATCCAGCACCCGCTCCACATCAGAAATCAGATGCGTAGAAATCAACACCGTTCCTTCCGGATTATAATTATTCAAAATCGTTGACAGGATATAATCCCGCGCCGCCGGATCCACGCCGGCAATCGGTTCATCCAGAAGATACAGTTTTGCTCTGCGGCTCATGGCCAGAACCAGCTGCACCTTCTCCTTCGTCCCTTTGGAAAGAGTCTTCATGCGAAGCTTTTCATCAATCTGCAGAGCTTTGCACATATGTTCCGCCTTCTCCCGGTCAAAATCCATATAAAAATCTTCAAACAGGTCAAACAGATCTCTGACTTTCATCCATCCTGCAAAGTAGGGTTTATCCGGCAGATAACTGATGATCGACTTTGTGTAGACGCCCGGCTCTGCGCCATCCACCAGTACGATGCCGTTATCTGCCGTCAGAAGCCCGTTCAGTATCTTGATCAGTGTAGTCTTCCCGGAACCGTTCGGACCCAGAAGCCCCACGATCCTGCCGCTTTCCAGCTGCAGGTTCAGCCCCCGCAGCGCCGGCCTGCTGCCATAACTCTTCCACACATCCTGACATTGAATCAACATCCCGCTCATCTATCCATTTCTCCTTTTCAACAGCGCCAGAGCCTGTTCCTCTGTATAGCCAAGCTCTGCGGCAGAATCATAAAACTGTCTGATAATATTTTCTGCCAGTGTCCTTCTCATACCCTCAAGTATGGCTCCGTCCTCTGTCACCGTCCTCCCCATGGTACGGTTTGTCACTGTAAGCCCGTCGTTGTCCAGAGCTGCCAGAGCCCGCTGCATCGTATTGGGGTTCACTCCCGCTTCTGCTGCAAGCTCCCTCACGCTTGGTAATTTTTCCCCTGCATGATACCAGCCTGACAGAATCTTTCTTGTCAGCTGTTCCTGCAGCTGTATCCATATAGGGCGATTGTCATCCAGTTTCCATTCCATCTGCCCTCTCCTTTCGTCTGGTTGTGTCGTTGTATTATTTATTTAATACAATAATATATCAATTCTTCTGTTTTGTCAACCAGATTTCCGTAAATTTCCACAAAAAGCTGCTACAGAAAACGCTCCTGCCTGAGTACACAGGCAGGAGCGTCTTCTGCAACATCCCCTTGTCTGATCCAGTCCATGCAACACGGATGAATACGCAGGCAGAGACATGTTCCGCAGCAGCCCTGAGAGTGCCCGGCACAAGGTCGGCGAACGTTTTACGGCAGTCCCTCCTGCAGTCTGTCAAACGCTTCCATGCACTCATCCACAGAAGCTCCGCTCAGCAGTTCCCTCACAATCAGGCAGGTATTTCCCCACAGTTCCAGCTTTATACCGGCATTCGAGCCCAGCACGTAGACTCCTTCATCAAACCGGTCTCTCAGAGGTTTCAGGGCTTCCACACAATCCACCTTTACATTCCTGGACGGAGAGATCACCCGGTTATGCTCCGAGTACAGCTGCAACGCCTCATCAGAAGTGATGATCTCTATCACATTCATGGCATCTTCCATATGTTCTGCATCAGAAGGAACTCCGTATCCGGTCATGGACAGGACCGGCATGGGACCATAATCCGTCGGAAATCCGATCACCTGCATGTGAAAGTCTGTATCTCCGTATGCTGTTTTTGTATTTGCAGCCCCCCAGTAAGCCATGACTATCGGCGTCTTCTGTGACAGGAAATCCGGTCTTTCCCCTTCTATTGCTTCATACGTAAACGCAGCCTGGGCGTCAATATACCCCAGATCCATCATTTCTTTCAGATATTCAAAACCGGGACGCATATAATCACTGTATCTGGCCTCGTTATTGTTCAAAGCCTGGATCCCGGCTTCCGTATTCCCTCCGTTGTACAGATCCGCAAACCCGATTGCGAAGACAAACGTCTCCAGCCACCAGCGGTTGGCACCTATGGGAGTTTCAATCCCGTTCTCTTTAAATATCCGGCAGCATTCCAGCAGATCCTCCGGTTTCTCAGGCAGTTCAAGCCCATACCGGTCAAACATATCCTTATTGATGAACAGTCCATAGGCCACAACTTCCTGAGGGATTGCCACCAGTTTTCCATCGACTGTATTGGCAGTCTTCACTACCTCCCGCAGGTTCTCTGCGCTCTCCAGTCCGGACAGGTCTGCCAGCCTGCCCTCCACGCCCAGTGCCTTGATCGTATCCGGATTCATCAGATACAGATCATCCATATGATTTCTCGCACGGTCCAAAGCCACCTCATCATAAGTTTTTTCCTGATAGTTGTCAGCCGTATAGGTCCTGTAAGCCACTGTCAGATCCAGCGCTTCCTCTGCCATGATAAACGTCAGATCCGCAGCGCTCCTTGCCGTATTTTTCGCATCGGGATTTGATTTTTCCATGGGTCCGAACAGGTAAACCGTCTTCTCCTCCACTTCCTGCCCGACGACAAGATTCCGGTCCTCCGGAAATCCTCCCCGTCCGCATGCAGCCGTCGTAAACAGCAGAAATCCCGTAAAGAGCGTCACGGTTGTTCTTTTGACCCTTTTCCCCATATACTGCTCACACCCTTTCCTTTAATAACTGATTCAGCGCCTTCTTCAGCGCATCCATATTGACCGGCTTGGCCACGTGTGCATCCATCCCTGCATCCATGGCATCTTTCACATCCTCCGCAAAAGCATTGGCTGTCATGGCAATGATCGGTATGCTCCCTGCCTCCTCATGTGCGGAATTCCTGATTTTTCCCGTCGCCTCATAACCGTTCATCACCGGCATCTGTACATCCATCAGGACTGCGTCAAAGCTTCCAGGTTCGGAGCCAAGAAAACGTTCTGCCGCCTCCTGGCCATTGACCATAATCTCGCATGTCGCTCCCTCAATATCCAGAAGCTCCTGAAGAATCTCCCCATTGATCTCATTATCCTCTGCCACAAGAAAATGCCGTCCCTCCAGAATATTTCCATAATCATCTTCTTCCCCGCCGCTCCTGTCATCCGCTTCTTCCTGATCCTCTTCCTTCTCTTCTGCAATGCGCAGCGAAAGGTCCACCGTAAAAAGGCTTCCCCTCCCCACTTCACTGGCCACCTCAATGGTCCCGCCCATAAGTTCCACAATGTTCTTCGTGATGGTCATGCCAAGTCCTGTTCCCTGAACCTTATTGGTAGTACTGTTCTCCGCTCTGGTAAATGCGTCAAAAATAACCTGCAGATATTCCGGAGTCATACCGCATCCGTTATCCTCCACCTCAATCCGGATATGCTCATACTGTTCACTCTGCGGTTCCAGTCCGATTACCCGCAGCTTTACCCATCCGCCTTCCTGTGTATATTTGACTGCATTGGACAACAGATTAAGCAGGATCTGATTAAGCCTGGTCTCGTCTCCAGTCAGGCGTTCATGCCGGATACCTGTCTTTGTGATCTCAAAGATCTGATTCTTGTCTCCGGCCGCCGGGCGGATGATCGCATCCACTGATGAGAGGACATGATTCAGGTCAAACTCATCAATGGTAAGCACCACTTTCCCGCTCTCAATCTTGGACACATCCAGAATGTCATTGATCAGGCCCAGAAGATGCCTGCCGGACACCATGATCTTCCTCGTATATTCTCTGACCCGCTCCGGATCCCCGACGTTTTGCTCAAGCAGTGTCGTAAATCCCAGAATGGCATTCATGGGCGTTCGGATATCATGAGACATATTCGACAGAAATGTGGTCTTGGAACTGTTTGCAATCTGTGCCTGCTTCAGTGCTTCGGACAGCTGAAGATTGTGAAACTCCCGCTCTTTTGCACGTTCTCTCCGAATCTTCTTCTTATGGATTTCATTCATATAAAACAAAAAGCAGCAGAGCAGAAAAGTTCCCAGCATGACAAATACTACGATCATGATGTTCTGCTTCACTGCGCGCCCTTCCCGCTGTATGGCCTCCACCGGCACATAGCCGATCAGGTACAGAAAACCATCGCCCACAGACCACATATAGATCAGAGACTCCCTGCCCTGTACATTATGGTAAAACATGACATTGGCCCCATCCGCAATATTTTCCGTAATCATGTTCTGAATGTCCGCTTCCACAATCTGATTGGCCCGACAGAAATCCTGCAGATTCAGGTGTCCGGCGTCCCGCTCTCCCATACCCTTGGGCTTCAGTACGAATCTCTGACTCTTCACATCCATGATATAAAGGGTCGCATTGGAGTTATAAAAATTATCCGGAAGGGCTTCGTCAAAAAAATCATATACATACTCCATATAAAGTTCCGCAGCCTCTCCATTTTTCTTCACCACCGGACACTTCATGGTATATGCCCATGTTCCCATATTATTCAGATACGACTGAGATACCAGAAGTCCCTCCACCGTCTTCCGGCCGGAAAAATCCAGCTCCTCCAGGAGGAACACCTGGTCTGTATTCGAAATCCCCTCTGCTGCCCCTTCATCCACGAGCGATACCCGAACCATGGCATTATTCCTGTCGCGTGAGCGGATATACTCTTCAGGATCCTCAGCCACGGACAGTTCTTTTGCCGCCTGTTTCTGATTCTCCGCCTCCATCTGGAGAATCGTCTCTATCGTTCCCTGGATCAAATCCAGGCTTTCGCTCAGATTCCCAATGGCAGAAACAGACATTTCCTTTGTGATCCTTCTGGACACAGAAAATACGACTGTGCCAAGGACACAGAAAAACAATATAATGGAAGCGATAAAAAGCTTCCCGCTGTCGAATCCCCTGTTCTTTTTTTCCTTTTCCATCTTCACCTTACACCTGTTATTCCCGAATCAATGCTGCCTATATTTATATTATAATCTGAAATACAAATATCGGCAATCAATTTTTCAATCGGCAGGCGTCCCGGACGGCGTGGGTATAAAAAGCAACTATAAGAAAAAGGATCCGACCTGGTAGACCAGAAACGCTGCGGTCCATGCCGTCGCCAGCTGGAATGCCGCCATGGCGCCTGTCCATTTCCAGCTTCCGGTCTCTCTCCTGATGGTCGCCACTGCCGCCATACAGGGCACATACAGCAGACAGAACACCATCAGTGCATAGGCGTTCAACGCGCCAAATCCCATACTGCCAAGCAATACGGACAGACTCGACATCCCTGCTTCCGTCGTAACATTTCCGATTCCGAACAGGACAGAACAGCTGGACACTACCACTTCCTTGGCTGCAATACCGGAGATCAGAGCCAGTACGATCTGCCAGTATCCAAGACCGACGGGCGCAAAAACCGGCACCAGTACCTTCCCGATGTAAGCTCCGAAGCTCTGATCCATATTCGACGTAAATCCATGAAAACCAAAGTTCATCACCAGCCACATGACAACAGACGCCAGAAAAATCGTAGTCCCTGCCTTGGACAGATAGTCCTTGATCTTTTCTGAGACATAGACATAGATCGTATGCGCATTGGGGGTCTTATACTCCGGAAGCTCAATCAGCAGCATATTGCCGTCTTTTCCCCTGTCTGCAGACTTCAGCACAAAAGCGGTCAGAATCGCCGCCGCAAGTCCCAGCACATACATGGAAAATGCTGCAATCATCGCCCGGTCTCCAAAAAACAGTTCTGAAAACATGACATAAATCGGAAGCCTTGCACTGCAGGACATAAACGGAGTGATCAGAATCGTCTTCATCCGATCCCTCCGGTTTTCCAGTACCCTGGAAGCCATGACGGCAGGCACCGTGCAGCCAAAACCCAGAAGCATGGGCAGAAATGCCCGTCCGGACAGTCCGATCCTGCCCATAATGCCGTCCATCACATAGGCAACCCTTGCCATATATCCGCTGTCTTCCAGAAAGGCCAGCGCCAGGAACAGGATAAATATATTGGGCAGGAAGGTCAGAATACCTCCAACGCCGGCAATGATGCCGTCCGTAATCAGGGAAATCAGCATATCAGCCGTTCCCATGGCAAGAAGCCCGCCGGTCACTGCATCTGTCAGCCATTCCAGCAGCACCTCAAAATACCCTTTCAGCCAGTCCCCCACTGTAAAGGTCAGAAAGAATACGCCTGCCATGATCAGCAGAAACACCGGAAGCCCCAGAACCGGATGGGTCAGTATCCGGTCGGTCCGGTCCGTCGACTCCGCCTTTCTCGTCCGGTTCGCCACACACTCTGCAATCACTTCTTCAATAAACCCAAACTTCTGATTAATGATCTCTTTCTCATAGTCCTGATCCAGAATATCGGAAAAATCCAGCGGATATTTTTCTTTCAGTTCCTGATCGTTTTCCAGGATCTTGATGGCATGCCATCTGAGATTATCCATACCTGGATATGTCTTTTTCAGGCGCTCTCCGATTTCGTCGATCTTGTCCTCAATCTCATCGGTATACACCATGGCATAATATTTATGATGTTCCCCTGCATCCTTATGGCTGCTGGTTTCCGGATCATGATGATGAATGAGTTTCTCTCCCTGCGCCTTATCCTGATGATGAGCCACTGTATGGATCAGAATTTCCAGTCCCGTCTTACGTCTTGCCGACACCGGAACACAGGGAATTCCCAGCATCTCCGGAAGACGGTGAAGATCGATCTCCATTCCCCGTTCCTGCACAATATCCATCATGTTCAGCGCCAGCACCACCGGCTTTCCAAGCTCTATCAGCTGCAGCGTCAGATACAGATTCCGTTCCAGCGCCGAGGCATCCGCAACATCCACGATTACGTCCACGTCATCGCTTAAAATATACTGCCTTGTAACGGTTTCTTCCATTGTATAAGAAGCCAGGCTGTACGTCCCCGGCAGATCCACAAGCCGGTATGTCTCATCATGAAGCCGCATGGCGCCTTCCTTCTTCTCCACAGTCACGCCCGGCCAGTTGGCCACCTTCAGATTCGCCCCTGTATAGGCGTTGAACAGCGTCGTTTTTCCACAGTTCGGATTTCCCACAAATCCGATCGTCAATTCTTTTGTGCTCATACCTCTTTCACCTCAACATGCTCCGTAATACTCTGCCCCATTGCAAAACGGGTGCCCCGTATTTTAATGATCATGGCGCCTTTTCTCTTCCGGTTCACTACTGTGATCCTTGTTCCTTCCAGCATCCCGAGAACCTCCAGACGCCTTTCCGTCTGTAACGGAAGATCCATATGCACTACCTGCAGAGTACTGCCTTTTTGTCCTTCGTATAATTTCATATCACTCTCCAGCTTTCCTGACATAATATAATGCAATTGATAATAATTATCAATTGCATTATATAAGATACCGCCGGCTTTGACAAGCCTGAATCTTCGTTTACTCGGACGCCACCACCGGCGTGATTGTTATGTTCGCCGCTTCAATTCCGGTTTTTCGCTTCACGATATCCTCGATCTGCGCCCTCTGGGAATCACTGACCTGCGTGCTGCTGACTACCACGTCCGCACAGGCGTCGTTGATGCTTACCACCACTTCATCAAAGCCCTGCGCCACCAGAAGCGTCTCTGCTGCCAGTTCCTTTTCAGCGACATCCGTCATCTGCACCATCTCATCAATGGCGCTCTGTTTCTGATCGTCTGTTATGTTCGTACTGTTGATAAGCTCCATCAGCATTTCTTTATTCCGGGATCTGGTCTGTTCTCTGGTCACTTTCGCCTCAGATACCAGCCCGGCGCCCATTGTGCTGCTGGCCAGAACCGCCTCTCCGACATTTTCCTCTGCCAGATCCACGTCTTCATCCAGGCTCTCGATGTCCGCATACTCTTCTTCACCTGTTTCCGCATAAAGGTCCTCTGCCGAGATGTCTTCTGCCAGGCCCGCATCTTCCACGTCTTCGACCGCCGTGCTGTTCGCATTTAACAGCGATTCGTCCAGTCTGGTTCCTGAATAATTCAGATACCCGGCCACTGCGATCATGGCTGCAAGCGCTGTGATAATCATCTGGTTTTTCTTAAATACAGGTTTTTTCAACTGTTTCAACTGTTTCACTTGCTTTCCTCCATTTTCATTATTTTAATTTTATGTGCGTCTACCCCAAATAATGCCTGTGCAGCCTCCAGAATCTCCTGGCGGATACGGCTGTTTCCACCGCCCTGCGCGATCACAAGCACACCGTCTACCTTTGGATTAATCTCAGAAGTCACATAAGGCATTCTTTCGCTGCTGCCATGCTCCTCATAAACGGTCTCCTCCCTGGATTCTTCCAGAGCAGAGGTTCTGTCCTTTTCCACGATCTTTTCCCCGCTTCCCTGAAAGGTCAGCATCACGCGCACCTGTCCGACCCCCTCCACATTCTTAAGAAGCTCCTCCAGCTTCTGCTCCATCCGGATCTCATAATCCGTCTCCTGCTGTTCTGCCTGTGCCGGCACGTCCGGTTCCCGCATATCCTCCGGTTCCTCTTTCTCTTCCACCGGAACCGCAATCACAGCCAGCAAAAGTCCCACAAGGATCAGAATCAGAAACTGGTCCTTCCTGGGCGGCCAGTATTTCTTCTTGATTTTCAGCCATTTTTCCTTCATCGAAGCTGATCCACCTCCTGCATAAGCTCCTGCATAAGCGCTGCTGCATCCATCTGTTCTGTCAGCCGAAAGATCCCAAAAACCGGCTGCAGCAGAAGCAGTACCAGTAAGAGCCCCAGATAAAACCTTACATACCTCTCATATATTTTTCCGGGAAGAAGATTCAGCACCATCTGTTCCAACAGATAGAAAACCGCCACATATCGCACCATATTCAGTATTTCCTGCATACTGCCTCCCCCCTGTTATGGACCTGTCAGCGCAGTTGTCAGAGCAATTGAAAGAAGAAACAGGACCAGCATTGTAAATACGGTCTTGAGCAAAAGTCTCACGCCGTTTCCCATACCGCTTAAACAGTCTGTGATCCGTTCATCTGATACCGGCTGAAGAACCGCTGCCAGCACATAATAGGCGCACATGATGACCGCCAGCTTTGTCAGCGGAATCAGACAGAGCATGATCAGCACCACCAGCGCCGCCGCGCCGACTCCATTCTTGATCAGCATGGCAGAACCCAGCAGGACATCTGTCACAGAACTGCCGATATCCCCCACTCCCGGCACCATCTCAAGTCCCTGGCTGAGCGTCGTGTTACGGACTGCGTCCGCCGCAGGCGATATAAGCCCCTGAACCATATGAAAGCCCATCACCGCCGCCAGCACTGCCTTCAGGCTCCATTCCACCAGAATCTCTGCCAACTCTGCAAAACGCGTCAGCCGTTCCTCTTTCGACAGATGGTTCGCGAGCACCAGGAGGATATAAATCTCCGTACAAGGCAATACAAATACTTCGGTAAACCATCGCATGACCGAGATCAGAAGCAGAATGAATTCATAATAAACGCCCGCGGATACCGTACATGCAGAAAGCGTCATGGCCAGAAACCAGGCGGGCGCCAGCACTGCCATAAAATCCCGCATATTCCTCATCACTTCTTCGGCAATTCCCATGCTGTTCTGAAAGGAAACGATCAGAAGCAGAAACAAAATCATATAAATCATGCAGAAACTGATATGGGATACGCTCCGGTTGTGAAATACATCAGCGAAATGAAGCAGCACTGCCGCCGCAAGAGCCAGTATCAGAATGTGAAACCAGAGCTGCTTCTGTGCAAGCAGTTCTTCCAGAAATACATCCTGTAAAAAAACGGCCAGGTTTTTGAGGGACAGAAAACTTTCCCCTTTCATCCCCTGTCCTGCCATCTCACGAAAATCCACCCCGGTACCCAGGATCTCGTCCAGCAGCTGCTGAATCTCTCCAAAATCAATCTCTTCCATTCATCATCCTCCCAGAAAGGCCTGAATCGTATCCAGAAGCGCCGTCAGTACCGGTATGCTGACCGCCAGCACGGACAGTTTCCCGAAGATCTGTATCTGCCCCGCAATCGTCTGATAACCTGCGTCCTTACACAGGTCAGAGGCAAATTCAGCAATATATGTAATTCCTATCATTTTCAGAAGTATCTGGATATATCCTGCCTTCAGAGGCAGGCATGCCTGAATGGCTTCAAGCCCGTCCATAATGACGGAAAGCTTTTCTGCCACAAAGGAAAAGATCAGCAGACTGACGCCCAGGCACAGATATACCGAATAATCCGGTTTCAGGGCTTTCAGCTGGAGCGCCATCAAAATCCCCGCAATACCCAAAAATGCAATACGAACCAGCCTCCCCACCTCCTTAAAGCATAAACAGTCTCTGCATGGTTTCAAACAGTTCGTACACATATGGAATGATCCAGAACAGTACAAGCAAAAGCCCTGCAAGGCTCGTGAGAAATGCCTGTTCCTCTCTCCCGCTGTGCTTCAGTACCTGCGACAGTACAGAGACCAGTATTCCTACTGCAGCGATCTTAAATATCAACGTTTCACTCATATTGCTTCCTGCTTTCCACCATTTCTTCAAAATATAAGAATTACAAGAGCAGCCCCTCCCAGCACTCCCATATACTGATACAGCCTCCGCCGGCTCTTTGCTGTCTCAGATGCTCCGGCAGCGGACAGCTTCAACTGCTCCAGATAGTAATTCAGCGTATCCACCTGCATCTCCACATCCAGATATCCAAGCATACTTCCCAGTTTTTCAAACTCCGACCGTTCCTGTGCACTGATATGAAGGCCTTTCAGATCCTGTCCTATATTTTTCTTCCATATTTCCTCTGCGGTATGTCCCTGGCGTTTCTCAAGCGCTTCCGCAGTATGCTGGAAAAATTCACAAAAAGGCGGCGGTGCGGCGGCTGACAGATGAAGAAATGCCTCTGGAAGAGACTGATGCATATAACGGATCTCTCCTTTCAGAAGAAGCATGATCTTCTGGATCTCCAGCAGTTCCTGAATTCTCAGATCGAGCTCTCCTGCAAGGCGAAGACCAATCCCCGTACTCCCGGACAGAATGCACAGCATCCCCAAAAGTTTTAACATCCCGTCTCCTTTTCAAAAACCGGTTGCCCTTCCTGGTCAAGGATCCGGCGGATCCTTCCCGGACTTTTGCATGTATCAAGAAACACATACCGTTCAAACATTCCCGTCTCCACCATCTCCTTCAAAAAAGGCCTGCTCTTCAGATCTTCCATCCTGCTTCCGTGAACGGTTGCCATCAGCACGCATCCGCAGTTCATGGCGGAGGCCAGCGCATTGATATCCTGGCTCCCTCCAATCTCATCCACTGCAACCACTCCGGGAGCCATGGAACGGATCAAAAGCATCAATCCTTCTGATTTCGGGCATCCATCCAGCACATCTGTTCTCAATCCCACATCATTCCCGAACGTTCCCTGATAACTGCCTGCGATCTCCGATCTTTCATCCACTACGCCTACCGACATCCCGGCATGGCCTGCATACCCATTCGAGATCTGCCGGATGCAGTCCCGAAGCAGCGTTGTCTTTCCGCATCCCGGCGCCGATGCAATCAGCGTATGTAAAAGCTGATCTCTTTTCCAGAGATATGGCAGAACACGATCCGCACACCCTTTTACTTCCCTTGCAAACCGGATATTCACAGAAGAAATATCTGTTATTGTTTTCACACGTCCTTCCCTGGTTACAGTCCTCCCCGCCAGCCCGACCCGGTGTCCTCCCGGCAGTGACAAAAATCCCTGACGGATCTCATCCTCACAGGCGTACAGAGAATAGTTGGAAAGGTATGCAAGAATCTCCTTCATCTGAGCGCTGTTTATGGTTTTTACAGACCTGTACTCCTGATTCCCGCAATTGACCAGAACAGGGCGCTCCACCCGGATACGGATTTCCTGCAGGGAATCAAGGTCTATTTTAAGGTCCTCCAGCATCTCCCGAAGCAGATTCGGAAAAATAGAAAACAGTTCTTTCTGTCTCATATGGTTCAGCTCCCCTAAAACCGATTAAAACTCAGTTCCCTATCCCAATATATGAAAAAGGACAGGTTTTATAACCTGTAATTCAGACAGGGCAGAAATTTCTCCGCGAAAAAAGATACGAACATGTCCAACATGAACACATCCGTATCTTTTTTTCTTTCTCAGGATTTCTGTTTTGTTATTATGTTCCTGTATTCTTATACTCAGCCGCCGGCTGCAGGAACCTCCGGATCCGGCTCTGTACCTGGATTCGCTCCTGCATTCGGATCCACTCCTGCATTCGGATCCACTCCTGCATTTGGATCCACCCCTGCATTCGGATCTGCTCCTGCATTCGGATCTGCTCCTGCATTTGGATCCGGCGCCGCCGGATTGCTTCCCGACAGCTCATACTCGCTCGGAACATAGACGCCGCCTGTATGCAGCGTACAGGTCGCGGAAGGCAGATTCGAATTGATTCCGTAGGCAGTATCCAGCGTCACTGCCTCCGCCACGCCTGACTGCATGGCCGGCAGCAGAACTTTTGCCTGCGGCACCCGGTTCGGACACATACTGGTAGCAAGAAGTCCCGTATCCACGCAGATACTGACCGCCACATGATGATCACAGACCTCCGTAGGCTGTTTTCCTTCCACAAAATATTCATTTCTGACAATGCCGGAACGGCCGTCTGCATCGCACAGCCCGCCTACAGCGAGTTTTCCGGATTTTGTACAGATCACGCACTGCACGATGCCTGACGGTTTCTCAAAATCCTTATTCTCCAGCCCTTCGTGCACCCGGGTCATGACTGTGCTCCAGAGAGTTTTATGAAAATTGCGTTCCGCACTGTTCAGGCTGTGATTATATCCGCTGTTGTCATATCCGACCCAGATTCCCGCCGTATAATAAGGCGTCATACCCTCAAACCATACATCCACGTCTTTTGACGTTGTACCCGTTTTGCCGGCCGTCGTCATACCGCTGATTTTTGCTTTTGACCCGGTACCTCCGGCTCCGCTTACCACGTCTTTCATGCAGTCCACCAGAAGCCATGCATTCTGTTCGGAAATTACCTGCGTCGTCTCCGGCTGATTATCGAGCACCACGTTTCCGTCCTTGTCAACCACTTTCGTATACAGCCTGGGCTTGATATAGGTCCCCTTGTTCGCTATGGCGGCATAAGCCGCAGTCAGCTCCAGATTGGATACGCCATTGGTCAGACCGCCAAGAGCGGCGGACTGATTATAATCCGCATTGGCGCCTTCCAGCTCCAGCGAGGTAAACCCAAACCGCAGAAGATAATCCACCGCCACGGTCGGCGTCACATCCGTAATCGTCTTTACCGCCATGACATTCATGGAACGGGTAATCCCTTCCCGAAGCGTCGTCCAGCCGCGGTACTGCGTATTTTTATCCCAGTTATTAACCAGACGCCCCTGACGTCCGCCTTCATTGTATGCGAAGGGACCGTCATACTGGACCGTCCCCGGACCATAACCTAGCGCTTCAAAAGCAGGCGCATAGGAAGCAACCACTTTAAACGTAGACCCTGGGTTCCGGCAGGTATCGGACGCCCGGTTCAAAGTCCTGTTTCCAGTCTTCTCCCCCCTGCCTCCGATCATGGCCACGACTTCTCCCGCACTCTGATCCATGATGACCATGGAAGACTGGGGCTGAATCGTAAATTCACAGCGCTCGTATACCGTATCCTTATCTGTAATTCCCAGTGTGGATACATATGCGTCAATCGCAGCCCTTGCGTCTTCCTCTGTATCGTACAGAATCTCATAATTTTTGTCCGTCTGTTTATAATACGCCGACAGCATCTCCTGGCTGTAATTCCTGGTCTCGCCGTCTTCGTTCACGACGCTCATCGCCCACTCCAGTCCAACCTTGCTGCCTTCCGGAAAGTTGGCCGGATTCGAAAATTCTTCATCCAGAATCTTCTGAATCTTCGGATCCTGCGTCGTATAGATCTTCAATCCGCTGCCATACAGCGCATTAAATGCCTGGGTCTCTGAATACCCGGCCTTTTCCACCAGATCCTTCCGCACCTGATCAATCACTTCATCGTCAAACCAGGAATAAACCGTGCTGGAAGTCTCTGTCTCTGCATTGTATTCTCTGATTCTGGAATAGACGTCGTCTGCCATTGCCTCTTCATATTTACTCTGCGAGATATACCCCTGATCCAGCATGTACTGAAGCACCGTTGTCCGGCGGCTGGCATTGTCCTCCGGATGACTGATGGGGTTCAGGGCATTGGGACTCTTGGTAATCGCCGCCAGTACGGCCGCTTCAGAAACCGTCAGCTCACTGACATTCTTGCCGAAATAACGGTTTGACGCCGCCTGCACGCCGAGGGAATTCTGTCCCAGATTGATCGTATTCAGATAGCTCTCCAGGATCTCATCCTTGGTCATGACCTCTTCCAGCTTCACGGCCAGATACTGTTCCTGCAGCTTTCTCTCAATCTTGTCTGCCATACCGTTCTCTGACATGAAGTCAAACACATTGTTTTTCAAAAGCTGCTGTGTGATCGTACTGCCGCCCTGAGTCGCATTGAATCCGTTTGCCACATAAGTCACACCCGCCCGGATAATACCTTTCAGGTCGATTCCATTATGTTCATAAAAACGTTCATCCTCGATCGCAATAAACGCCTGCTGCACATGCAGGGGAATGTTCTCGATCTTTACATAAGTCCGGTTGGTTCCTTCCGCAACAAGCTCAGCAGTCTTATTTCCTTCTACATCGTATATGGTTGATTTGTATCCTCTCGGCAGCACGCTGGCGCTTGTAATGTCCGGAGCATTTTCAATTACGCCCTTTACAATGCCGATCCCGCAGCATAATCCTGCAACACCGACCGCAAGGATCAGTACCAGCAGTGTTTTCAGAAAGACGACACATACCTTTTTGCCCATTCTGGCTTTATTGGATCTTAGTGCCTTCTGCTTTCTGGAGGTGCCTTTTTTACTGTAATTCATCTGTCAGCCTCCTTTATTCTGTCTATTATAGCAAAGTTGCCCTGCCAAATAAAGAAAAAAGTTCTTAAATTTCCATATATGCTTCCTGACAGTTATTTTTCACGGAAATGGATGGTATTCTGCGCCCCGTAAAATGTAACCCTGACATAAGAAAAGAGGCTGCTGCAAGATGCAGTTCTGCATTTTGCAACATCCCCCTGCCCTATTATCTGCTGCTTTTACCTGCTTAATACCTCGATCGCCTTCTGAAGCTGATTATCTTCTTCCTCATTTTCATCTGCTTCCAGCACAATATCGGGCGTAATTCCCACTTCATGAATGTTGTTTCCTGAAGGCGTATAGTAACGCGACACGGTAATCTTTATCGCCGAACCGTCATTCAGCGGAAAAAGGCTCTGTACAATTCCCTTGCCGAAAGTCTGCGTCCCGATCAGCGTTCCGACTCCATAGTCCTTAATGGCGCCTGCGAAGATCTCTGAAGCGCTGGCGCTGTTTCCATTCACGAGTACTGCCATATCTCCTGCGAAATAATTTTCTGCGTCTGAGCTTTCTTCCTGCCGGTTCCCGTATTTGTCTTCCGTATATACGATCAGCCCTTCCGGAAGCAGCCGGTCAAGAATCGTACAGGTTACGTCCACCAGTCCTCCGCCGTTATCTCTCAGATCGATAATCAGCTTCTTCATTCCCTCTGATTCGAGAGCATCCAGCGCTTCCATAAACTGTTCATCCGTCACATCGTCAAACTCCGTAATGGCAATATATCCGATCTGCTCATCGATCATACGGCTTTCCACAGTAGGAACCTGGATATTTTTCCTCACAATCGTCAGTTCCATGACTTCCGTTCCCCGAAGCGTGCTGATATGGACTTCCGTCCCTTCCTCGCCCTTGAGATCCGTCACGACCAGAGACAGATCCTTTCCGGTAACTTCTTCGCCTTCCACCATATAAAGAATGTCTCCGGTCTCCATCCCTGCTTCTGCAGCCGGGGATCCTTCAAAAGCCCGTACGACAGAGATAATGCCGGTGGAATAATCCTGCGTCAGCATGGCGCCGATCCCGCTGTAGCTTCCGTTTGAAGACTCCATAAAGCTGGCATACTCCTCCGGAGTATAATATCCGGTGTAAATATCTCCCAGACCGGCCATCAGTCCCTTGTATATTCCGTTCTCTTTATTTTCCTCGTCATAATCAAACAGATAATACTGGTCAATATACTGATTCAGCTCCTGAATCTTGGCATCGATCTGTTCCCTTTCTTTTGTCTCTTCCCTGCTCATATGGCCTGGCAGGAAATATGCTGCCGCACAGCCGGTAAGCGCAAATGTCATCATTGTCAGTACAACACCGGCAACAATCCCCTGTTTAAAGGAATGCTTCTCTTTGTTGTCCTCCATTTGCCGTCACTCCTTTTTTCTTCTTTCCATTCTATGTAAAAGTCAGTTCACATAGTTCAACGGATTTACATAACCTCCATTTATGATCATACCAAAATGAAGATGAGGCCCCGTTGAAAACCCGGTAGAACCAACTGCTGCAATCTTCTGTCCCTGTGAAACCCTCTCTCCTTCTGACACGTACAGAGCCGATGCATGCATATATACCGTGCTTACTCCTCCGCCATGGGATATCACCACATAATTGCCTGCAGAACCGCTGTATGCGGCTGTGGTTACACGCCCTGAAGCCGCTGCAACAACTGCAGAACCGGAAGAAGCTCCCACATCGATTCCCCTGTGATACACAGAAGCCCCCGGCAGAGGCGCTTCCCTGTCCCCAAAACCGCTGGTAATCCTGCGGCTTTGAGGACACGGCCAGACAAAGCCGGAGGCGCCGCCGTCGCCGTCCTCTGCCGCCGCTCTTGCTGCCGCCGCTGCTGCAATCTGCCGCTCCACCTGCTCCAGCAGCTTCTCCTGCTCTGCAAGCTGTTTTTCATATTCACCCTGCTCGCCCGAGGCGAAAGCAATCTGGGACTGATACTCTGTGATCTCCTGTGTTTTGGCTCTGATCGCCCGATCCACCGCCGCTTTCTGCGATTCCAGTTCCTCAAGCAGCAGCTCCTGCTCCTCCTGCTCTCTTTCCAAAACAGCTTTACACTCTGCGATCATGTCCCGAAGCTCCTGAAGCTCCTCAAGCATCCGTCTGTCATAATCAGAGATCTGCTTTGCATAATCCACGCGGTTCAGAAGCTCTGCAATGCTTCCTGACTCCAGAAAAAGCATCAGAAAAGAGTCTTCTCCCCTCTCATACATATAGCAGATCCTTTTCTTCATCAGCTCATACCGGGCATCCACCTCTGCCTCCGCCTGTTTCAGTTCTTCTTCCTTCTGTGCAATCTCCTCTTTCTTTTCTTCTATCTTTCTTTCCAGTTCTGTGATCCTTGAAGCAATCTCATTTACCTGCTCATCCAGCTGACGGATATAACTCTGCAGACTGCTCCTTGTGGACTCAAGCTCTCTAATCTTCTGTTCCACAGAATTGATATCGGATTTCAGAGAACGTATCTCGTCCAGCGTATCTTCCCGCTGCTGTTCCAGTTCTTCCTCCTCCGATGACTTTGAAGGTTTCGCCAGCACAGCTCCTCCTCTTTGAACCTCTCCCGACATCAGAAAGCATAAAAGCAAAAAGGCCGTCAATCCCCTGAAAGCGCGTGACCTCATAACCATTTCTACCTCTTCTATACTTTCAGATGGCGCTGCGCCGTAAACACACTTCCGAAAAAACCGATTCCAATTCCCAGGGCCATGCCAATCGGCAGAAGAGTGCGGAACAGCTCATTTACCTGCAGAAATTTCAGCACTTCCGCGAGCATGCCGAATTTCACCGCCACATAGAGAATCATCCGATTGTACAGATAGTACAGAACCCCCAGCGGAATCGCAGACCCGATAACGCCGATCACCGCTCCTTCAATCAAAAACGGAGCTTTAATAAAGGAATTCTTGGCCCCGATCAGTCTCATGATCGCAATCTCTTCTTTCCTCACAGAAATGCCGATGGCAACCGTATTGCTGATCAAAAATACAGACACCGCCAGCAGAAGCCCGATAATCGCCACCGACACATAACTCACCAGGCGGTTAAAACCGGTAAGCATATCCGCCAGTACGTCGGAACGGTTGATCTTCCGGATGTGATCCATGGACTCAATATATTCCACCAGATCCTGCTGTACGGCAACGTCCGTCATATAGATCTCCAGATTCGCACTGTTTGCCAGCGGATTATCCTCCTTGAATCCTTCTGCAAGCTCCGGCGCATCTTTAAAATAGATCGTCTGGTAAAACTTCCATGCTTCATCCGCAGAAACAATCACTACCTGACGGACCTCGCTGCGCGTGCTGATTTCTTCGGCTACTTCCTGAATCTCATGCTCTGAAGTCTCCTGGTCAAAGAACACCGTAATTGCAACGCCTTCCTCCACCTCTTTCACAATATGCTGAAAATTCTCCACAATGCAGAAAAAGATTCCAAACATAAAAATACATGCAGCCATGGTTGCCATGGATGCAAGAGAAAACAGTTTATTCCTCCATATATTTTTAAAGCCCTGCTGCAGGCAGTATCCAATCGTGCTCAGTCTCATCCAATATACCCGCTTTCTCTCTCGTCTCCCACTATGATCCCCTTCTGCAGACGAATCACTCTCTTTTTCAAAGTATTCACAATATCCTGGTCATGCGTCACGACCAGTACCGTTGTCCCGCGGGCATTGATCTCTTCCAAGAGCTTCATGATCTCCCGGGAAGTCTTCGGATCCAGATTTCCTGTCGGCTCATCCGCCAGCAGGATATCCGGGCTGTTCACCAGTGCGCGGGCCAGCGCCACCCTCTGCTGTTCGCCGCCGGAAAGCTGCCGCGGATAGGACTTGTACTTTTCAGCAAGTCCCACCAGCGACAGCATGGCCGGAACATTTTTTTTAATCTCCTTTGTCGGCGTCACAATCACACGCTGCGCAAACGCCACATTTTCATATACATTCCTGTCTTTCAAAAGGCGGAAATCCTGAAACACACATCCGATCTTTCTGCGGTATTTGGGAATCGCACGTTTTCTCATACGCGCAAGATTCACTCCGTTCACACGGATCCTTCCTTCTGTAGGCTCCAGCTCCTTCAAAAGCAGCTTAATCAACGTGGACTTTCCGGAACCGCTGTCCCCGACAATAAATACAAATTCTCCTCTTTTAATATTCAGACTTATTCCATTGACAGCGCCTACGCCATTCGGATAAGATTTCACAACATTTTCCAGTACAATCATGGAAAACCTCCCATATGTTCTACTTAATAATCCAGAGTCTCCATATACTTCATGTATTTTACCACCATCAGAGCAATCTTAAAAGTAATGGCATCTTCAAACACGCGAAGGTCCAGACCGGTAGACTTCTGAAGCTTGTCCAGCCGATAAACCAGCGTATTTCTGTGAATATACAGCTGTCTGGACGTCTCTGACACATTCAGACTGTTCTCAAAAAACTTGTTGATGGTCGTAAGCGTCTCTTCATCAAAATCATCCGGAGACCTTCCGTCAAATATTTCCCGGATAAACATCTTGCAGAGCGGAATCGGGAGCTGATAGATCAGGCGTCCGATTCCAAGCGTACTGTAGGCCACAATATCCTTATCGCTGAAAAAGATCCTGCCCACATCCAGCGCCATACGCGCCTCTTTATAAGAGCGGGATACTTCTTTGATCTCTCCAACGATCGTTCCCAGAGCGATATGAGCCTCTTCTTTATCCAGCATGGAAATCGCTTCCTTCATTGCTTCTGCCGCAATGTGCATCTCGTCATAGCCTTCGTTTGGAGCAAGTTCCTTGACTACAATCACATTCTTTTCATCCACTGCCGTGACAAAATCTCTGGATTTAAGACCGCTGTGACCGCGTACCAGGTCCATTGCCGTATTAATCTGATCCCGGCTGCTTTCTATAATAAATACTACCCGACGTACTTCTGTCGCTATATGCAGCTTTTTCGCACGGTTATAAATATCCACCAGAAGCAGGTTGTCCAGCAGAAGATTTTTAATAAAATTATCCTTGTCAAATCGCTCTTTATACGCCGTCAGAAGACTCGAAAGCTGAAAAGCCGCCAGCTTCCCTACCATATATACATCATCACTTGCGCCTTTTGCCAGCAGGACATACTCCAGCTGGTTCTCATCAAAAACCTTAAAAAACTGATAGCCATGCACCACCTGACTGTCCGCCGGAGAGATAATGAACGCTGCCACCTCGCTGCTTAAGTCCCCCGGCTGCTTTTCCGTAGAGGCCAGCACCTGTCCCTCCATATCCAGCACGCAAAGGTCAACCCTGGTAATCTCTCTCAGTCCGTCGATCGTATTCTGAAGTATCTGGTTTGAAATCATAAGCCCTCTCCTTTACAAAACAGCATTTGTGTAGAATCCCCCTCAAATGTCACCAAAAAATACACACGATCTTTGCAAATCCTACGCCCCTACTTTATATAGTAATGCAAAATGCAGAAAAAAGAAAGAGTAATTTTGATTTTTTCATAAACCGGCCTGTTCTTTCATAGACTATAACCAAGAACTTTCCATAACAGGAGCTTCACCATGAGCGCCAAAACAAAAATATGGGTATTCCATATGAAAGAACTGGTTTACACCGCTGTCTTTATCGGCCTGGGTATCGTCTTTCTGATACTTATGATCTTTATGTTCGCTTCCGACCGGAAGCAGGAAACAGCTGCCGAGATACCTTCCAGATATACTGCAGGCGTCTATACCGCTTCCATGACTCTGGGAGGCAATCCGGTCGAGATTGCTGTTACGGTAGATGAGGATTATATTTCGTCCATCCATTTCCGCCAGCTTGATGAAACAGTCTCTGCCATGTATCCACTCATGGAGCCTGCCCTCGATGCACTTTCCGAGCAGATCCTGGAATCACAGTCCCTGGAAAACCTCTCCTACTCTGAGGAAAGCCAGTATACTTCCCTGATGCTCATGAGTGCAATCCGCAATGCCCTGGAAAAAGCAGAAAACCAGTAATGCCCTGCCGGTACTGGATGAACGGCAGGGCTGTCCCTGCCCTCATCCGATTTTACGCTTCCTTTTGCCGTCGATATTCTCCCAGCAGAAGGTCCACCATGCGTCCATAGCTTCTGCTGCCTTCCTGCTGGGCATTCGCTCTCAAATATGTATCATTGATCTTATCTGATATTTCGGAAACGGGACCTTTATACTGCGCCCAATAGACCCGGTGATATGCATAATCCCGGTTTGCCTGCTCACAGAGCCGGCTTCTTACCGCCGCAAACCGTTCGTAATCTGCTTTATAAAGGGCATTGATACTGTGCGTGTAGGCAAGCAGCAGTCCGCTGTAGCGGATATTCACGTCCTCCGAACCGGAACACGCCAGATATGCAATATAATTCGCTTCGTCCTCTCTCATAAACCCTCTCAGATGTGACAGTTCATGGCAGAGCACCGCCGGCTGGTTATAGGCAGGAATATCCGGATTGTAGTGCGCTTCCATTGTATAGGGTCCGAAAATCCCCTCCAGAAATTCCATCGAAAGTATCTTCCAGGTAAAAACCGGTTTTGCTTCCGGATACCATCCGGCAAGCGCCGGATACCGGCAGCCAAGAGCCTGCATGGCATCTCTGGTTTTCTCTGTCAGTCCCTCCGGAAGAGCGGTAAGCCCGTCTTCGCCAACCATGACAGACGACGCCGCCAGCTCAATCTCCTCCGTCAGCCACAGACACAGTTCTTCCAGTTCCTCCACCGTGGAAGGCTCCGTCGGAAGTCCGGCCAGACTGGAAAACGGAGTCCTGTGATAATTGATCCCACAGGTAACGGTAAAAGCAGAAAACCAGATAATCCCGGCTTTCATGAGCCTTCGAAATGTATCCACACTCCATCTTTTAACCGTAATATTTCTTTTCCATATGCGGATGATTCCGTATATGACATAAAATACCAGGCCGCAGGTCATAAGATAAATCAGAACCTCATCCAGTGCAAAGGGAAAGCAGTCGCTGATGCCGCCGAGAAAACGCATCAGTCCGGGATATACGGACTTCGCATACCACTCTGCAAATCCAGACGTCTTTCTTGCCAGAATCTGCAGCAGAACCGCGGTCAAAAACAGGATACCCCAGAAATACCGGAAAAGCTTTCTTATTCTTCTGTTTTCTCTGTCCGTCCGAAACATATCAGCAACGCTCCTGCCATGATGAAGAAGTCAGATAAATTGAAAACCAGACGGTTCAGCCTGGAAAAAGGCGTCCGAAAACTTACATAATCCACTACATAGCCTTTCCTGCACCGGTCATACAGGTTGGACAGGGCGCCTCCTGTCAGCAGCGCAAATCCCAGCTTCTGTATTTCATGTCCTTTTTTCGAAAGCAGAGCCAGGAAACTTCCTGCGCATCCCAGTGTCATAAACCCGCTGCCCCTGATAATCGCCCCGGTATGTCCTGCAAAATGTCCGCCTGCCATTCCATAATTACGCAGCCTCTTTATCTGAACTCTTCCACCCGGCAGCATATGCTCTTTTTCAAACTCCGGATTGTTATCGATCTCGTGTTTTACCGCCAGATCTGTCTGAAACAGCCCCAGCGCCAGCTGTATCCATATGAGTTTCATCTTCCTACCCCTGCATCTCAAGAGCCGGAACTCCCCGCATGGTAATCAGCGGTCCGCCTCTGTGTTCAATATAATCTTCTGTAATCATAACCTGCCCGATATTATCGTCTTTTGGAATCTCGTACATGATATCCAGCATAAATTCTTCTATAATCGCACGAAGCGCACGCGCCCCTGTATCCTTTTCCATTGCCTTTCTGGCAATGGCCCGCAGAGCGCCTTCCGTAAATTCCAGCTTTACTTCGTCCAGAGCCAGAAGCTTCTGATACTGTTTCAAAATGGCATTTTTCGGCTCTTTCAAAATCGTGACCATCATATCTTCGTCCAGCGCATCCAGCGTAAAGATAACGGGAAGGCGTCCGATGAATTCCGGAATCATGCCGAATTTCCGAATGTCTTCCACAGTGACCCTGCGGAGCAGATTCTTCTCATCGTCATATTTATCTTTCAGATCTGCGCGGAAGCCAATGGACGACTGCTTATTCAGCCGTTCCTTAATCACATTCTCCAGATCCGGAAATGCGCCCCCGCAGATAAACAGGATGTTTTTCGTATTGATCGTTTCCAGAGGCACCATGGCATTTTTGCTGTTGGCTCCGACCGGGACTTCCACTTCCGCGCCTTCCAGCAGCTTCAGCATTCCCTGCTGCACGGACTCCCCGCTTACATCTCTTTGATGTGTATTTTTCTTCTTCGCAATCTTATCGATCTCATCAATAAATACGATTCCTCTTTCTGCCTTCTCCACATCATTATCTGCCGCTGCAAGAAGCTTGGACAGAACGCTTTCAATGTCATCTCCGATATATCCGGCTTCCGTCAGAGAAGTTGCATCTGCGATTGCCAGCGGAACATCCAGAAGCCGGGCAAGCGTCTTTACCAGATAAGTCTTGCCGCTTCCGGTAGGCCCGATCATCAGCATATTGGACTTCTCTATCTCAATTCCGTCTGCAGCCGCCCCCGCCGCCACGCGTTTGTAATGATTATACACTGCCACAGAGATGACTTTTTTTGCCTTCTCCTGTCCGATCACATATTCATCCAGACTTTCCTTAATCTTATGAGGAGCCGGTATGGAACGGATGTCAAATACTTTCTCCGCCTTTTCCTGTTTGTCCTGGGCTTTCTTTTTTACCTTTTGACGCCTTGGTATGAGATTCTGAAGGTCAGACAGATTGATCATACTGATATTCGGCATTTGGGAAAAATCCATCTTACTGTAATCCACATTGCCGTTACTCATCATGTCCATGGTCCTCTGCATGCACTCCGGACAGATGCAGATATCCTTTGTCAGATGAATCATCTTTCCGGTTTTGCTCTCCGGCCTGTGACATACAAAACACACATCTTCATAACCATTCTCTTCTGTTTTCTTCTCCTCCTGTTCTGCCTTCTCTGTTTCAAGATCTTTATTTTCATTATCCATCATGATGAATCCCCTTTTCTCGACCGTATTGCTGATATATAAGCTCGCTGATGCCCGCGCAGGTCATCAACTTCCGCAATTAAATATATAATACTACTGCAATCTCCGCAAGTAAAGTTTTTATAAACAGCGTATTCCGGGAATCCGTGTAAAAAGCTCCATAAAATGTCACAGGGGGCGTTTCGCAACGCCCCCCACAAAACCGTTCTTTATTCTTCACCGACCGCCCCGACCTGCTCGCCTGTGCTCAGGGTAATATCCATCACTTTTTCCACGTATTCTGCATTTTCCAGTCTCTGAATCGTGATGGAGATCGTCTCACCGGACGAATAGTAGCCTAATGTATCTCGAAGCTGACTGTAACCCGTAATGCGGGACCCGTCCAGTTTTGTAATGATGTCGCCTTTCTGCAAACCGGCATTCTCAGCAGCGCCGCCTTCCGTAATCGTGCTGATATAGACGCCTTCCGGCATTCCATAGCTTTTGGATGCATCTGCCGTCACATCCACGCCGGTAATTCCAAGGTACCCTCTTTTCCCTTCTTCGACCAGATCTCTGGTCGTTTTATTCATCAGGTCTCCGATAATCGTTTCTACATCGCTGATGGGAATCGCATATCCCATGCCTTCCACATCCTCCGATATAAACTTCACAGAATTAATCCCGATCAGCTCCCCTTTACTGTTCAGAAGCGCACCGCCGCTGTTCCCCGGGTTGATCGCCGCATCTGTCTGAATCAGGCGGTTTGTAATCGTCATCCCGTCCGCTTCCACGCTGACTTCACGGTTCAGAGCGCTGACAATGCCCGACGTTACAGACAGGCCGTATCCATATGCGTTTCCGATCGCAACTACCGGCTCGCCGATCTCCATGGAACTGGAATCACCGATCGTAGCAATTTTAATAATATCCAGGGTCTCCTGCGGGATATCTGAAACCATTACGGCGATCACTGCCAGGTCTTTTCCCGGGTCTGTTCCTTTTACTTTGGCGGAAATCACATTGTCTTCATCCGCTGCTTCTCCGTCAGAATTAAAATAAACGCTGATTTCATTGGCATTGGATACCACATGATTATTGGTGACGATCAGGATCTCCGTATCATTTCTTCCAATAATAATGCCGGAACCGCTGGACTGGCTCTCCTGTTCGTAAGTACCGAAAAAAGTACGGAATTCCATCGTTCCCACATTGGTGATCGACACCACGGACGGCATACAGTTCGTAACGATATCTGACACGTCATAGACATCCGAACTGCTGCCTGCCACGGTCGTCGCAGGCGTTGTGGCATTGTTGTTCCCGGCTTCCTCCGTCGTCACGGCGTCTCCCAGCATCTGTTTTCCTATATAATTGGTTCCCATGAATGCCGCGCTGGATACGCTTCCGAATACAAGGGCAAGCACCAGGCATTTTGCCACCGTCTTTCCAAACCCGCCCTTTTTCTTTTTCTTTGGCTGATTCAGATTCTCTGAAGAATCATAGTGAATATAGCCGCCGTTTGTATCATAATAACTGCCTGATTTTGCATGTTCATTTAAATTATCATACATGATTTGTCTCTCCCTTCTGTCTGCTTCCTTAATGGTTAAATCTACTATAACAGGGAATTGTGATAGAATTGTGATTAAATCTTTAAAAAACTTTGAAAATGGTGTATACTGTTAGAGTCTCATGACTGACTGCACGTTTTCGTGTGTAATCAGCAAATTTTAATAAAATTTGAGGAAAGGATTTGTATTACATGAAGAAAAAAACGTTACTGCTCTTTTTATCTGCCGCTCTTGCCTGCAGCATGCTGACCGGCTGCGGCGGCAAAGACGAAGATGTAGCTCCTGTTGTCACAGACATATCAGAATCAGATGAGTCGGAAGAGGAACCGGAGGAGCCGGAAGAGGAAGCAGAAGAAGAACCGGAAGAAACCCGCGAAGGCATGTACCGCAGCGAACTGACCAATGAATGGATCGATGAAGCGCTTCAGAGCCAGCGTCCGGTAGCCATTATGGTGGATAATGAAAAAACAGCCCTTCTCCATTACGGACTTACACAGGCTGATATTGTATATGAGATGATGAACAGTACCGCCAACGGAGAGATCACGCGCTTTATGGCTCTTGTCAAGGACTGGGAAAGCATTACCCGCTTCGGCAGCATCCGAAGCGTACGCCCGACAAACTTTATGGTTGCGCCGGAATATAATGCAGTGGTTGTTCACGACGGCGGCCCCTTCTATATTGATCCTTACCTGAAGAATCCCTGGGTAGATCATTTAAGCGGAGGCTTTGCCCGGATCAACAATGGAAAATCCAGAGAGTTTACCGAATATGTTACCACCGGCGAGATTGCAAAAAGAATGGATTCTGCAGGAATTTCCACGGAATATAATGAATATTATCCAGGACCGCACTGGCAGTTTGCGAGCGAATCCAAACCGGTTGACCTGTCCGCCGCTTCTGACTCCATGGACTGTACGCTGGTTGATCTGCCTTTCGGACACAATGGTTCTCAGCTTGACTATGATTCTGCGAGCAACACCTACCTGTATTCCGAGTACGGCATGAAGCATACGGATCCGGAAAACGGCGACAAGCAGCTTGCCTTCACCAATGTCCTGCTTCAGAATGCAACGCATACCCAGTATGACCAGAACGGCTACATGCAGTTCAACATACTGGAACAGACCGGACGCAGCGGTTACTACATCACCGGCGGAAAAGCGATCCCCGTCACCTGGTCCAAGGGGCATGACATGGATCCGACCCGCTTCTATGATATGGAAGGAAATCTGATCACGCTGAATACCGGCAAAACCTATATTGCTCTTGTATCAGATTCCCGTTGGGATGAACTTGTACTGGAATAAGCATTCCCGTACATAAACAGGAATATACGTATGGGGCCGTTGTAAAACGGCCCCATCATTTATTACTGTTCCAGTTTTTTCTCTTTCATCACGCTCTTATAGGATGGGCGGATGATCTTGTTCATTCCGATGATCTCTTCGATCCGATGCGCGCTCCATCCCACAATTCTCGCTATGGCAAAGATCGGCGTGTACAACTCTACCGGAATTCCGAGCATCTCATACACAAAGCCGCTGTAAAAATCCACATTGGGGCTGACGCCCTTATAAATCTTTCTTTTCTCTGCAATCAGCTCCGGCGCAAGCAGCTCAATATTATTGTATAACGCCATATCCTTCCCGCGGTTTTTCTCTATGGAGAGGCGCTCTACAAAGCCTTTAAACACCCGCTCACGGGGATCCGAAAGCGAATAAACCGCATGCCCCATCCCATAGATCAACCCTTTCCCGTCAAACGCCTTTCCGTCCAGGATCTGACTGAGGTAGTTCCGCACTTCTTCCTTATCTGTATAATCCTGGACATGTTCCCGAATATCGTTCATCATTTCCATGACCTTGATATTCGCCCCGCCATGCTTCGGCCCTTTCAGCGAAGACATGGCAGCCGCAATGGCGGAATAAGTATCAGAGCCGGAGGAAGTGACCACCCTTGTTGTAAACGTGGAATTGTTGCCTCCTCCATGCTCCATATGGAGCAGCAGCGCCACATCCAGCACCTTTGCTTCCAGAAATGTATATTTTTTATCCGGTCTCAACATCATCAGAAGATTTTCCGCTGTGGACAGTTCCGGGTTCGGTCTGTGAATATACATGCTCTCATCCCGTTCATAGTGGTTATACGCATGGTACCCGTACACTGCCAGCATCGGAAATACGCTGACCAGGTTCAGACACTGGCGGATTACATTGCCCACATCATTGGAATCCATATGATCATCATAGGACGCCAGGGTCAGTATGCTTCGTGTCATGGAATTCATAATGTCCTTATTGGACGCTTTCATGATCACGTCTCTGGTGAAATTGGTAGGCAGTTCCCTTCCGCATGCCACCAGCTCTGAAAACTGAGTCTCTTCTTCCTTTGACGGTAACTCTCCGAACAGCAGCAGATATGCCGTCTTCTCAAATCCAAAAGAATCCTCCGGTATACTGCGTACCAGATCCATCACATTGTAGCCTCTGTACCACAGCTCTCCATCACAGGGAACCTTTTTCCCATCCTTCATCTTAAAAGATTCAATTTTGGATATGTTCGTAAGACCGGTCAATACTCCATTGCCATTGATGTCGCGCAGTCCGCGGTTGACACCAAATTCCTTAAACAGTTCATCAGAAATCGTGTCGTTCTCCACGCACAGTCTCTGATATTTCTCAGTAAATTCACTCCATTTTTCGTAATATCCCATTCATTTCCCCCTTACTGTTGTATTATGTTTACTTACACATCTGTTATGTTAACATAACTTCCGGATAAATTCCATCTTTTTATATTTTTTTAAGAAAGTGCGCTTTACGATGCAGGAGGCTCAGCAGGTACTTCAACCGGAGCCTCAGCCGGCACTTCCTGTCCTTCTTCCTCCGCAGGCGGGGCTCCCTTCTCCATCACGACCGGTTCTGTTCCCGGAAGATGGTAGCAGATCACCGGCGTTCCCTTCTCAATATTTTCATATATCTCTTTTGCCACGGACGGCGGCAGATTGATACATCCATGTGAGCCGTTTGTTTTATAAATATTGCTGCCGAAGGAACCTCTCCAGCCGGCATCGTGCATGCCGATATTGCGATTAAACGGCATCCACCAGGATACCGGCGTCTGATAATTCTCTCCTGTCAAAGTTGCATTCCTCTGTTTGTAAGTCACTCCGTAGACTCCATCCGGAGTATCATAGCCTCTGGAAGAATTTCCAGAAACAAAATCCGACTCCAGCAGCTTCGTTCCGTCCTTGTACAGGAAAAGATGCTGGGCGGTCAGGTTGATCTCCACATAGGTATCCCCATAGTCAGGCATCCCGTAACGGTCCGCAGTCTGATAATATACCGGCGTCCGTTCCCCGCTTTCTCCGCGCTCGATCATCTCCGTCAGTTCCTGAACTTCCTGGTCAGAATTCATCCACCACCCATAATCGCCGTTTCGAATCGTAACCTCTTTTCCATAACTCGTCATAAAAGTTCTTGGCCTGAAAATCGTATCATATTTTTTTCTAAGAGACGCCACAAAAGACTCTACCTGCGTTTTGTCCAGCGTCACATCCATATGGTCTGTACGGAGCCACCCGCTGATCGTCGCTCCGTCCAGAACTTCCTGCTGATCCCCGAACGTATAGGTAATCTGCGTGCCGGCATATTTCTGAAGTCTTTCAAGCATTTGGTTCAGTTCTTCATTTTCCGCAGTTACAGAAGGGGTCCGATAACATCCTGCCTCCTGAAGATCCGCCTGTTCTGCAAGAGAAGACACCGCCGACCGAATCGTCTCCAGCGTTTTCTGCGGGTCCAGCATATTTCCCTGCGTCTCCGGAACAATGACAAAGCCTTCTTCCGGCGAATATTCCGATATGTATGCATCCGTCGGCGCTGCTACAAAACCGCTCTCAAAACCTTTCAGATTTTTCACGCTGTTCTCCAGCTCCTCCTCATCATAGACGATGAGTCCCTCTGTCGTATGCTCCGTATTCTGCGGAAAAAGCCAGCCCCATGAGTTCTGTGACTTTAAGAGTTCCAGAAGCGGTTCTTCCGATGCATAGGCAAGTCCGATATCCTTCCCCTGAATTACTTCCTCCAGCGTTTCTCCGTTCTCCTGCCGTTCCGTCACCCGAAGATCATAGTTCTGTACCTGACTTTTCATTTCTTCTATGGTCATGCCTGATACATCAATCCGGTCAACGACCGTCCCAGGCAGAAAATGACTCTGATAATAGAACAATCCACCGCCATAAACGGCCGATGCCACAAGCAGCAGTCCACATAACATCATCGGCAAAACAGGAAATCTTTTTTTTCCGTTCCTTTGTTCTTTCATAATTTCTCCGTTCCTCCCCGACCTTAATCTCGTTTTTCAGTATACCGTTTTCCAGCCGAAAAAACAACCGAAGGATGTCGGATGCCTTCGGTTATTACTTTTCACGGGACGGCGGTCTGCGTCCTGGGCCTGCCATACCATGATTCTTTGATTTACCCCAGTACGTTTTGCAACGTATCAAACAGATTCTCAATATCAATCGGCTTTGCTATATGTCCGTTCATTCCGCATTTCAATGCTTCCTGCCGGTCTTCTTCAAAAGCATTTGCCGTCATGGCAAGCACCGGTATGGATGCCAGTCCCGGATCTTCCAGTTTACGAATCTGTCTGGTTGCTTCATAGCCGTTCATTACCGGCATCTGCACATCCATGAGGACCAGCTGATAATATCCTGCCTTCGAAGCCTGCAGCATCTCCAGGGCAATCTGTCCATTACCCGCAACTTCTGTTGTAAAGCCTGCATCATTCAAAAGTTCTACGGCAATCTCCTGATTCAGTTCGTTATCTTCCGCCAGCAGAATGCGTCCGGCGCGGAAGTTCATTGTCACGCCGAAACTTTTCTTATCGCCTGCCGCCTCTTCGCTGACGATCGAATGCAGGCAGCTTCTGAGTTCCGACAGAAACAGCGGTTTACTGCAGAATGCAGTGACGCCGGCCTCTCTCGCCTCATCCTCAATCTCCGTCCAGTCATATGCAGTGAGGACAATGATCGGTACGTCCTCTCCCATCTCCTTTCGGATTCTGCGCGTAACCTCAATCCCGTTCATGTCCGGCAGCATCCAGTCGATCACATACACGCTGTAATCGTTTCCTCTCATGACTGCCTGGCGGGTACGCAGCACCGCCTCTTTACCGGACAGCGTCCATTCTGCACGCATTCCGATCTGCTGAAGCATATAGGATACACTGTCACAGGTGTTAAAATCGTCATCCACCACAAGCGCTCTTAAATCTTTAAACTGCGGAAGCTCTTTTGGCTCTCTGTTCTCTGTATTCAGACGGAATGTGAAAGCAACCGTAAATTCTGTTCCTACGCCTTCCCTGCTCCTCACTGTAATGGAACCATTCATCATATCCACGATATTTTTCGTAATGGCCATTCCAAGACCTGTTCCCTGAATACCGCTGATCGTAGTGTTCTTCTCTCTTTCAAATGGTTCAAAAATATGGGTTACGAATTCCTCACTCATGCCGATCCCCGTGTCCCGAATGGAGAACTCATAATTTGCATAGCCTGCGGGAGCCCCTGCTTTTTCTGTAATCCGCATGCTGATCATGCCGCCGGCGCCGGTGTATTTGACGCAGTTGCTGAGAAGATTCAAAAGAACCTGATTCAATCTCAGCTTATCGCAGTAAATATCCTCATCCATTACATCCACGGTATCAATGTACAGCTCCAGCTGTTTTGCATGGACATCCGCCTGTACAATATTGCGCAGGCCATGCAGAATATCCGGCAGGCGGCATGGCTTCTCTTCCAGATGCATCTTGCCGCTTTCGATCCGGCTCATGTCCAGCACGTCATTGATCAGACTCAGCAGATGATTTCCTGAAGTCATGATCTTCTTCAGATATTCTTCCACCTGTTCCTTCCGGTCCAAATGTGCAATCGCCAGCGCGGTAAAGCCAACAATTGCATTCATCGGCGTCCGGATATCGTGAGACATATTGGACAAAAAGGCGCTTTTTGCCTTATTGGCTCTGTTTGCCTGCAAAAGCGCATCTTCCAGCAGATTTTTCTGCTCCATCTCTCTGCGGATCTCCTCGTCCACACTGCAGAATCCCAGAACAACGCCCCGCTCTTCACTCCACTCTCCTGCACGCACTGCCTTCATCTGGAAGTATTCCATCTTTCCGTCCCGCATCACGCGGTAATTGACCGAATGCATTTTCTTTTCTAACAGTTCTTTTTCCAGCGCTTCAGACGAAGCTGCCTGACGCAGCATCCCCTGGTCTTCCTCATAAACATACTTCTGTATATAGAGCTCCATGCTTTCCTGCAGTGATATGGCGCCGGAAAAAACACTCTCAAACATCTGTTCTTCTTCATCGATCCGAAGAGAACGCCCCATGCCCGTGTTCAGATCAAAAAAGCAGACCAGGCCGTACTCAATGCTCAGCGCATGGACCAGTTCCATCTGACGTTTTTCATTCTCCTGTTCCTGCATCTTCTGGGCCGTACAGTCCAGAAGGAAACGCTGATAGAACAGCTCTCCGTTTTCTTTCAGAAGCTTTACATTTCCCATCACATGGATAATATCTCCGTTCTTATGCTGAACGCAGTATTCCATACTGATGCTGTCTCCTTCTTTTTTCAGCGAACGGATGTATTCACGAAGTCTCTCTTTGTCTTCTTCCACAACAGACTGCGCTACCATGTCAAATCCGTCTGCGAACAGTTCTTCCTGGGACTCATACCCCAGAATCTTAAGCGCGGCCTGATTCACGCTGAGAATACGGGACCCATCCATGGAATGAGTCATCACTCCGCAGTCCATCGAAGTAAAAATCATTTCCAGAGTCCGGTTTTTCTTCATCAGTTCCTGTTCATATATGCGTTCCTGCGTAATATCGATTCCGATTCCCACCGTCCCCATCACGCTGCCGTCCAGATCATACAGCGGAGATTTATAGGTCGTGAGCAGCCTCGTACCATCTCCGGTCATTATGGTTTCTTCTGATATACAGGTCCTCTTTGTGGTCATAACCTCTCTCTCAGACTCTATGCAGGCCGGATCATCATGCTCCACATCCCATATATATGCATGCCCCCGCCCCTGCACCTGCTGCTTCGTCTTATTGACCGTTCTGCAAAAGCTGTCATTCACCTTCTCGTGAATTCCTTTTTTGTCTTTATACCAGACCAGATTGGGAATATTGTTAATGGTAGATTCCAGATAATGACTGGTCTCCCAGTAGTCTTTGCTCATTTTACAGGTCTGCTGCCACCTCAGAAACCGGAACGCGCTTTCCTCATCTGACATGGGCATCGTCCATATGTCCTTGATATGTACCAGATCGTCTGCCATAAGCAGTATCTGCTGTCTGTCTGCAAGCACAATAACCTCTGTTTCACTGCCCTTATATGCCAGCACCTCCCGCAGATTCTGCTGCGGCTCCTCCATATTGACAAAAATCACGTCTGCCTGTTCTGCCAGTGCCGCTTCCGGCTTCCCGCTTTCCAGATATTCATGTGTAAAATATTCTAACGGAGACATCTTCTTAACTGTATCAAATACACTGCAATAAGGACCTGTGAAATAAAAACGAATATGACAATGATACATTTCTTCTTCCTCCATGTACTCTGCAGATTACTGCTGCTTCACCTATGATAACATTCTAACAAGAGCAGGAAAACCTGTCAATAAACTTCATGGTTCTCCCGGCGGTTTGACAGTAAGATTTAAGAAACTTTTCAGTTTTCTTTTGATCAGAATCAGCGTATAATATCAGATATTGTAAATTCAATACGTATTATGAAGCGAGGTGCTTTATGGAACTTTCATTCGGAGAACAGATAAAGATTTTGCTGAACAGAAAAAATATGACCATACAGGAACTGGCCGAGCTGTATGAACAGACGACCGGAAATAAGATGTCCCGTCAGAATCTGGCGCAGAGACTGAAAAGGGATAACTTTCCGGAGCAGGATATGCGCATCTTTGCAGCACTGATCGGCTGCAGCGTTTCGATCCAGCTTGTACCTGCCGCATCAACAGCTGCTCTGACAGAACCGCTGCCGTCCATGTCTGCAGATATGACGGAGCCCGTCTTTTCATTTCCGCAAATGACCGTTCATGCTACCCTGACTCCACAGGAAAATGAAAAAAGCAGTCCGCCAGAAGACAGCGCTGATATTTCGGAACTGGTCCTTGACATTCCGGAGATATTTCGGAAGAAAAAGCCTCTTGGCGATATCAATCCCCTGACCGGTCAGGAATATCTGACAAACACCGTACGGCGTCACCCTTACATAGATGACTATATTCAGGTTTATGACAGAACCACTCACGCCTGGTCTGATGTGGATGAGGATTACTTCTGGGATTTCCAGCAGAAAAAGAAACAGATGCTTGGCAAAGACTATCAGGAACCACTGTTGATCTGACGATTCTGCGAAAAACGGGGCTTTTGCAAACCATGATCTCGTCTGTCCGTACCGCGCGTCATCGCGGGGCAGGCAGACAGAAGCTGTTTTGCAGCAGCCCCACGGCCTTTAAAGCGCCGAAGACGCCTTATCTTCCCGTTCCATGGCCTTTCTGCGCCGGCTGATCATCCCGCCGATCCGTCCGGTCTCTCTGGAGGAAAGGGCTTTCCAGCCGCCTTCCCGCACCTTGTCCAAAAGCCCCAGCTCTTCTGCGATCTCATATTTCAGCCTGTCATGGGGCTCCAGTTTTTCAAAATCAAGCTTCTTGTTTTCTTCCATATTTCTATACTCCTTTGCTTTTACATGGAGTATAACCAGATCCGGTACGCCTTATACCTTTCTGCCCTTTTTTGTTCCGGACGGAATCCCGTCCGCCTGCGTCCCGGTCAGAGAAGCCTGCACTCTTCCCCTTTCTCCACCGGCATCGCATAGGCGCCGCCGGCATCGGTCACGGAGCGGTAGACCCGGATCAAGGGCGCTCCTGACTGCGCATTTTGCAGCGTTTCTCTGGGCAGATCCGCAAGATACACATTGATCCCCCGTCTCTCTTCCAGCACAAAAGGAACCGGCTCTTTCATGCCGCCCAGTATATAAGGCCTGCCCGCCAGATCCTCTCTGGTAAATCCCCGGAAGCTGAGCAGAGACTTTCCTCCTTCCTGCTGTCCCTTCAGAAAAGTCAGCCCCACCGGACGGAGTCTCTCCGCCAGAATTTCCGCAGGACCACGCCCCTCTTCGTCCGGCAGGCGGCCGGTGAGCAGTTCGTAGCCGCCGGACCGATACTGATCCGGCTTCCCGTACATACGGACATGGACCACCGGGTCCGTTGGATCCAACGTGTTTTTCCGGACCAGAATCTCTCTCCTATGATACCCTGCGCCTTCCGCCAGAAGCCGGACGGCATCCTCCTGGGGTTCTAAAAATACATACATCCCTTCTTCTTTTCGGACGGCGCGCAGGATACGCCCGCCGGACGTGAAGAAGAACCTGCTTCCGCGCACTGGCCGTCCCGTAAGATCATCCACCATGCGCAGGACAAATGCAACCCGTATCCCCGACATAAAAACCTCCCGTCTAACGCGCAATCTGCTCTGCAGTAAAATCCGCCGCCTCCACACGCCGGAACTCCCGGGTACGCCTGGAAGAAAAGAAAAAGATTGGTCCAGCTGCCGTAGGGAATTTCCGACGCCTGTCTCTGGTAAGCAGGCACCCGGTACAGCAGAATATTGGACAACCACAGAATCAGACAGGCATAATTCAGCATGAGCAGAAAAGCAAACAGTTTCTTCTTCCTGTCATCCTCGATCATATACATAAAAAAGAGAAGGCAGGCCAGGATGCAAAGAGTGAAGATCAGATTGGAAAACAGATAGAGCATGAGATATCCGGCAGCATATCCCAGAATCACGCAGATACTGAAAAGCAGATCCAGACCGCACAGAAGGAGTCCCAGCAGCTTCCAGGTCCGGCCTGCCGGAAAGCGGAATTCCCTGCGGAACAGGCCGAACAGCGCATATGCCGGCGGAGCTGTCTGAAGCAGAAATCCTATCACCTGATATGAGAAAATCTCCCATAAATCGTTCATTCCCTCCCCCCCGATCACTTTTCGGAACAGATGATTCTGTTAAATCTCCCGTATCTTCTTCCGGTTTCTCCGGTTGATGGATACCCGCTCCCCGTTCCGCAGGCAGAACTGCCCCTCTTTCATACAGTCGATAAAATCCATATGCAGGATGTAGCTCCGATGGGGGCGGATAAACTTTTCCTCTCCCAGAAGCTTATACAGCCGCTCCAGAGAATCATACACCTTTATGGTTTCCGGCCCCATATGGACCGCCACCTGACGGCCTTCTGTCTCGATATAGTCAATGCTGTCCGCCGGGATACTGAGTTCCGCACCGTTCTTCAAAAGCTTCAGATATGGTTCTTCTTCCTGCAGACACCCAAATCCCCGGTCCAGTACCCGGGCAAGGTCCTCATAGGAAAAAGGCTTTGTCAGATACCATGCCGCACCCACCTCATAGCTCTGGGGACCGAAGGCACTGTTGCAGGAAGTCAGGATGACCGCTCCCTTCTTCCCCCGCCTGCGCAGTTCCCGGGCCACACGGATACCGTCCATCTCCTTCAGATAGATATCCAGGAACAGGAGGGTAAATTCATGATCCTTCTCTCCCTCCAGCAGGTCTTCTCCGCTGGTATAGATTATCAGTTCCTCCGGCTGCCCGCACAGATACGAAGACAACATGGAGCTTAACACCTCCGCATCCTCCAGAGAGTCATCACAGATCAGAATCCTCATGTTTTTCTCCTTTCCACGGGGGATCCTCCCGGCCCCCATATTTTGTGGACGATTATATCACCTTTATTTACGAAATTCAACAAAAAGGACCGGGCAGGAGTTCTTGACTTTACGGGAAAAAGCCGATACACTGGTTTTAACTACACAGGAAAAAGGAGTTCTATGCAATATGTATCATACAATCGTCACGCTGAAAAAGGGCGAAGGCCGCACCGTCAAAGCAGGGGGAATGTGGATCTATGACAACGAGATCGAAAGCGTCCTGGGCGCCTTCGAAAATGGTGATCTGGTGACTGTTCATGATTTTGACGGGTATTTTATGGGATACGGTTTTATCAACACGCACTCGAAGATCCGGGTGCGCCTCATGTCCCGCCAAAAAGAACATCTCATTGATGAAACATTTCTGGAACGCCGGGTGAGAGACGCGTGGAACTACCGGAAATCGGTATGTAATACCGGCTGCTGCCGGCTCATTTTCGGCGAAGCGGATTTTCTTCCTGGTCTGGTAGTGGATAAATTTTCCGATGTGCTGGTGGTGGAATCCCTCGCTCTGGGGATTGACAGGCTGAAGCTCCCCATCATGGACATCCTGAAGCGCGTACTGGCCGAGGACGGGATCTGTATCCGCGGGATCTATGAACGGAGCGACGCCAAAGTCCGGGAGCAGGAAGGAATGGAACGTCTAAAAGGATTTATCGGAGAGCCTTTTGACACGAAAGTAGAGATTCTGGAAAACGGCGTGCGCTATCTGGTAGATGTGGAAGATGGGCAGAAGACCGGCTTCTTTCTGGACCAGAAATACAACCGTCTGGCCGTGCAGCGCCTCTGCAAAGGCAAAAAAGTGCTGGACTGTTTCACCCATACGGGATCCTTCGCCCTGAATGCAGCCGTCGCAGGCGCTGTCAGCGTCCTGGGCGTCGACGCCTCCGGGACAGGCTGCCGGCAGGCAGAGGAAAACGCCCGGCTTAACGGCGTGGAGGACCGGGTAACCTTCCAGTGCGCCAATGTGTTCGAGCTGCTGCCCCGCCTGGAACAGGAGGGAGAATCCTACGACGTGGTCATCCTGGACCCGCCCGCCTTCACCAAATCCAGAAGCTCCGTCAAAAATGCCGTCAAAGGCTACCGGGAGATCAATCTTCGCGGCATGCGGCTGGTCCGGGACGGAGGATTTCTCGCCACCTGCTCCTGCTCCCATTTTATGGACCCTGAACTCTTCCGGAAGACCCTGCAGGAAGCGGCCAGGAGTGCGCACAAGCGGCTCCGCCAGGTGGAATTCCGCACCCAGGCCTGCGACCACCCGATCCTGTGGGCAGCGGATCAGTCCTATTATCTGAAATTTTATATCTTTCAGGTATGCGAAGACTTATAGGAGTAATCCCGTTTTTATAGCCCGATCACTTCCCCCAGCTTAAAGGAGTAGATCAGCCGTTCCTTCACTTTCCGGCCGGTGAGCATCCGGAGGGCCTGGTCGTAATACTCCAGCTGGGCATGATACCGTTCCACCAGTTCTTCCGCGCGGCTGACCCGGTCGGTCTTGTAGTCCACCACCACCGCTTCTCCGTCTTCATAGAAAAATGCGTCGATGATCCCCTGGACCAGGACCGTCTCCTCCGGGTCCGCATCCGGAAATTCGCTCCCCGGAAGTCCGATGACAAAGGGCTGCTCCTGGTACAGTTCTCCCCTTTCTCCCGCTTTTCGCATCCGTTCGGCAAGCGGAGTCCGCAAAAAGACCTGAAAATCCGCCGGCCTTACCGCCTGGAGGTCTTCCTTTGTGATCCGGCCCTCTGCCGCCAGTCTCTGAAGCTCCGCATCCACCTGCGCGGGCTCCGGCACGGTCCCAAAATCCATGCATTCCATGATCGTATGGTAGATCGTACCTCTGGCGGCGCCGCCCTTTTCTTCCGTCTTCTCCACAAACTGAGGGATCAGAGGGATGATGTCCGCCTCCGGGTAGAGCTCCTCGCTGCTGTCCGACTCCTCCTGCATCCGGAGCTTTTTCAACTCCGTCACGCTGTATTTCTGCTTTGTCTTTCTGGCGGTATCCCACGGATAGCTCCAGGACAGGCGGGCGTCGATCTGCCCGTAAAGTTCCCGATCCCTTGCCCGAAACAGCACGAACTCTTCCATCTCGTCCCTTGCCATCACCTGTTTCACCTGCCGTCCCACCGCCTGCTTCACAAGTCCTTCCAGAGAAACCTGCTCCTTTCGGATGCTGCTTCCTTCCCGGCTCCTCCCGGACAGGACCCACTCCAGGCAGCTGCCCGCACCGGACAACTGCAGGAACAGAAGCTTCTCTTCGCCGGAAGCGCCCTGTTCATCCAGAAGCTTCTCCTTCGCCATGCCGGTCAGGATCAGCTTCTCCTTTGCGCGGGTCATGGCCACATACAGGATTCTAAGCTCCTCCCCCAGGCCGTCCAGAAGGTTCTGCCGGCGGATCAGCTGTTTTAAAAGAGTCGGACGGCGCATGCGCTGTTCCAGATCCACATAGTCCAGTCCGATTCCGTACCGATTGTGAAGCACGGCCTTCTCCCGGCTTTCCTGTTTATTGAAGTTCTTTCCCAGGCCCGCTGCGAAAACGACGGGAAATTCCAGGCCTTTGCTGTGATGCGTACTCATGATCCGGACAGCCTCGCCGCCCTGTCCGGAGATATCCGCCTCGCCGAAGTCCACGCTGTATTTCTGCAGCCGTTCGATATACCGGATAAAATGGAACAGTCCATGATAACTGATCTTTTCGTAGTCCTGCGCCTTCGTAAGAAGCATCTCCACATTGGCAAGGCGCTGCTCTCCGGCAGGCATGGCGCGCACCTGGTCCAGATATCCGGTCTCTGTCAGAATCCGCCACAGAAGCTCATGGATTGACGTGCATGCCGCCAGTTCCCGATACCGTTCCACCCCTTTAAAAAATCCGCGCAGATGCTCCCTTGGCTTTTCCTCCGGGCCTTCCTCCGCATAGCTTCTGCATGCCTTCGCAAAGCTCTGATCCGGATACGCCGCCTTGATCTTCGCCATCTCCTCCGAGGAAAATCCGCCCAGCATGCCGTGCATGGCGGCGGCCAGCGGAATGTCCTGGGCCGGATTGTCCAGCGTGCGCAGATATGACAGCACGGTCTCCACTTCCAGCGTCCCGAAATACCCTTCCCTCGACTGGGCGCTGGCAGGAATCCCCTCTTCCTGCAGCACCCGCACAAAAGTCTCGCTCCAGCCGGACATGGTCCGAAGGAGGATCACAATATCTCCCGGACGCACCAGGCGCAGTTCCCCGTGATCCGTCACCTGGCCGTCCTTTAAAAGCTGCCGGATGCGGGCGGCGATCAGATGGGCCTCCGCCTCCTGCTTCGTCCAGCTGCATTCCGGACGCAGTTCCTCCCATTCCTCCTGGGATAAAAGCAGAAGCTCCGCCTGGCAGCCTTCCTGCTGCGGATACGCCGCCCCCGCCTTCAGCGCCGCCGCATCGTCGTACTCGATGCCGCCCAGCTCTCTGCACATGATTCTTCGGAACACTTCATTGACCGGGTGAAGCACCGTCTCCCTGCTGCGGAAATTCTGATGCAGGTCGATGCGCACGCCCTCTTCCCCGGTCTCATACCGGCTGTATTTTTCCAGAAAAAGCCCCGGCTCCGCCTGACGGAACCGATAGATACTCTGTTTCACATCCCCCACCATGAACCGGTTTTCCCGGCCTTTGCGGCTGGCGCAGATGCTGTTTAAGATCGCCTCCTGGACCAGGTTTGAATCCTGATATTCATCCACCATGATCTCTGCAAAATAATCGGCAAAGACGTCCGCCGCCTCCGACGGCACCAGCTCCCCGTCTTCCTCCTTCGTGAGAATCTGAAGAGCCAGATGTTCCTGATCGGCAAAATCCAGAATGTTTTTCTTCCGTTTCTTTTCCGTCAGCCGCTGAAGGAGCCGAAGCGCAAGACCTGTATATACCCGGACATGCTCCGCCGTATTTCGCATCTGTTCCATGACAGTCTCCCCCGGAAGGGAAAAATACTGCTTCGCGATGCCTTTTATGGCTTCCTTCACGCCGTTTCGGATCTCCATGACCTGTTCGCACAGTTCATCCTCCGCATCCGCCATGGCTTTGGAACGGCGGCTGGGAAGACGCTGAAACTTCACATCGGCCGTCAGCGCTTCGTATTCCTCAATGGACCCGCACCCAAGCAGCGCATCCGCCAGTTCCTCATCCCCGCGCAGGGCTTCCTCATAGGCCAGCGGGCCTCCCGGGCTTTTCGCAATGGCAAGCGCCCCCCGGATCTGCTGTTTCAAATCTCCCGCCATCGTCTTAAGTTCCGCCAGCATGGCGTCCGCCCCGGCAAAATCCCGGAAGGAAGCGTGCTCCGGCAGGTCATACATGGCGGCGCACTCCTGCAGCCACCGGACCGGCTGAGGACTGGCAACGGCATATTCATAAAGCTTCAGGATCATATCCCCGATTCCGCTTCCCCGGTTTCCGCTCCCGTAGCTCTCCGCAAAACGGACAAATTCCGGACTGCCCTCCTGATGGGCCTCTTCCAGAATCTCATCCACCGTATCCTGCTTCAGCAGTTTCATCTCGCCTTCGTCCGCGATCCGGAAGCCGGGGTTCAGATCGATCGTATGAAAATAATTCCGGATGACGTAGAGACAGAAGCCGTGGATGGTAGTGATCTGCGCCCTTGACACCAGCGCTTCCTGTCTCTGGAGCCATTCATTTCCCGGATCTTCCTCAAGGCGGGCAAGAAGCGCCTTTCCGATCCGTTCCTTCATCTCCCCCGCCGCCGCTCTTGTAAACGTCGTGATCAGCAGCCGGTCCACATCCACCGGATGGGCTTCATCTGTGATCATCGTCAGGATTCTCTCCACCAGCACCGCCGTCTTGCCGGAACCCGCGGCCGCGGACACCAGAAGATTATTTCCTCTCGTATCTATGACTCTTTTCTGATCTTCTGTCCATGCCACGCTCATATCTCATCCTCCCGCTCTGCCTGCTGCCTCAGATTTTCCCAGATCTCCATCCGGTCCATGGGGCGAAGCCGCCTCTTCTCACAGCCGTCCACCTTCCGGTCAAACCCGCAGACACTGTGATAACTGCAGAACCGGCAGGCGTCCTCATCTCCCAGCTCGTAAGGCAGCATCCGGATGTCTCCTTTCAGAATCCGTTCCCCATATTCCAGAAGCTTCTTCTGTACATGGCCGGCCAGCAGCTCAAACTGCCGGTCATCCGCCACAGAAGAGGAAGCCGTAAAGCCCCCGTCCTTTTTCAGCCTGACCGGAAGAAGGTCGGAACCGGACGGCAGCTCCCGGTCCATCAGTTCCAGCACTTTCAGATCCCCGTTTGCAAGCCCGTTCCAGGCCAGCGCCTTCAAAAGCTTCTGTTCCGGATCTTCCGATTCCTCGTAGTCCAGAATCGGATCTTCTATATGATAGTAAAACATCCCCGCCGGATGTACTTCACCCTTCTGCCGGTTTTTCAGCGTATCCATGGCGGCATTCAGATAAACCACCAGCTGCAGCTGCAGCCCGTAGTAGATGCTGGTCAGGTCAAATCTTGTATTTCCGCTCTTATAGTCAATGATTCGAACGTATGTTTTTCCATCTTCCCTGCATACGTCGATCCGGTCGATCCTGCCCTGCAGACGCATCCTCTCATCTTCCGACAAAAACAGGGACACACTGGGAAGCTGCTCCAGGTTCCGGAAGGATACTTCCGTCTCCTCCGGCACAAAAGACCCCTTCTGAAGCTGCCGGAGAACCGCCCACGCCGTACGTTTCCCGATCCGGCGCACCCGCTCCATCACATACTGGTCCTGCGCCCGGTCCGAAAGCACCCGGTCCGCATAGTCTTCCATGGCGCGCTCCAGCGCCTCCTCCATCCATGCGTCCCGCCTGTCATCCGGCACATGAAACCAGCCGTACCCGCTCTCCTCGATCCGGTCGGAGAAATATTTCAGAGCCCCGTGGAACACATTTCCCATGTCCACCGCTTCCAGCCCCCAGGTCTCCCGCTCCCGAAGCCCCAGTCCGTACTGGAGAAAATGCGCGTAGGCGCAGGCGGCGAACCGCTCCAGCCTGGTGACGCTTCCGTCCAGAAGCGTCCCGTAGAGCGCCCTTGCCACCGCCTTTCCGATCCCGTCTTCCCGGTTGGAATAACAGGATGCGTCCATCAGCTTTCCCAGTTTCTCCTGCCATTCCTTCTGGTCCGCATACCACTGAAGCAGCGTCACCTGTCCCCGGTCCGCTCTCTGCTCCCGCATGGCCTCCAGCGCTTTTGTCAGCTCGCCCACGCTGCCGCAGGGCGTCACCAGACGGTCCAGATATCCGCTGTCTTCCTCCCTGCGGACCGTTATCTTCGGAAAAAGCTGCTGCACCTGCGTGATCAGCCAGGATGGGCGCAGGGCGTTTCCGTCCATGTCCGCCAGGCTCCAGCTCAGGTACAGGCGGCTGGACGGCTTTGTCAGATTCAGATAGATATAAAATTTCTGGATATACGCCTCCTGCCTGGAAGTAGGCGCCAGTTCCGTCTCCTGCTCCGCCAGTATCTCCCGGTCCATCTCCGAGAGGATGCCGCCCCTGCTCTTCTGTCTTGGCACGCTGCCCTCGTTGACCCCTGCAAAAAACAGCACTTTTATGTCCTTCAGGCGGCTCCGCTCCATATCGCCCACCACCACCTGGTCCGTTCCCGCCGGGATCAGGCCCACCTTCATCTCCGACAGGCCGGCGTCCAGAAGCTCCGCGTATTCTGAAAGAGACATCTGACAGTCTCCCAGGAGCATGACCATCTTGTCAAAAAGCTCCATGACCATACCGTAGATCTGTGCATATTCTCTGGAACGGGAATGGTCGCCGTCCTCCTGAAAACGTACCTCGTATTCCTTCAGCTGCCTCTGGATCTTAAGTTCCGCCAGATGGTCATAGACCGCCCGGGTCATCCGGCGGGTATCCGCTTTCCGATCCTTCAGGCTTTTCCTGAGTTTTGCCAGCCTTTCCATCGTCTTTTCACGGATCTGGTTCAGATCCTGAAGTTCTTCTTCCTCCATGCCCCGAAGCGGACGCTTCCACTCCCGGTTCCAGCCGGAAAAGCCCCGGACTCCCCGGGCGATCACATAATTTTCCAGCCGGTCGGTCTCTTCTCTTTCCACTCCGGCCATACCGCTTCGAAGCATCCGGAACATGGGTTCATAGGCAAAATCCTCCTGGATCACTGCCAGAAGCGCCCGCAGAAATTCCACAAAGGGATTTTTTAAAACGTCCCTCTTCCGGTCTGTAAATCCAGGAATCTTCAGACCGGCAAATACCTGTTCCAGAAGTGTTCCATACGTCTCCAGATCGCCTGTCACCACCGCCATGTCCCGATACCGGAACTTTTCATCCCGCACAAGCCTCTGGATCTGCCTTCCGATGGCTTCCGCCTCGGCTCTGGGCGTACGCGCCGCATACAGAGACAGTTCGTCGGTCTCCCCGTCCCATACCCTTTTCCTGTGCCGGAAAACCGCCGATTCCAGGAAACCCAACGCCGGCGCATTGTGAAACCGGTACCGCCCGGCTTCCCTCAGGATCACCGGTTTTTCCACAGGCACCTGTACTTCCCCGGCCAGCCGCACCAGGCCCAGGATCGTCTTTTTCGTCATATAAAACAGCTGATACTGCGCCCCTGGGGCAAAGGGATCCTCCGCCCCGTCCATGGTCAGCGTCACACATACCCTCTCCGCCAGCGTGAACAGCTTCTTAAGCAGGCCAAGCTGTACCGGGGTAAATCCGGTGTAACCGTCCAGGACGATCACGCTTCCCCGCACGGACTTTGACTGTTCCACGGTCTGTTCCAGAGCGCCCAGAAGCTCCTCCGCCGTCAGATAGGTCCCTTCCAGATAGTCCTGAAAGCTGTCATAGATGACCTTCATATCCTTCAGTTTCAGATACAGCTGCGGATTCTCCCGGTTCCGTTCCATCATCTCCAGCAGCTGATCCGAAGACACCCGATACTGGGTAAATTCCGACAAGAGCGACTTGATCTCCGAAATATAGCCCAGTTTTTTCATATTGGCGCCCAGGAGCGTCAGTTCGTCCTTTTTCTCCTCCGCCAGGCGACGCAGGATCAGGTTTTTTCCTGTATCCTCCAGAATCTTCCGGTGTTCTCCCCCTACTTCGTCAAAAACCCGGTGAGCCAGCCGTTCAAAACTCAGCACATCGATGTTCATGATGCCCCGTCTCGGATGCATGGCCACCAGGTCTTTCTGCGTCTGCATGGTAAACTGTTCCGGCACAATGACCAGGAACTGCCTGTCCGGACAGGCCTCGGATTCCTCTATGATCTTCTGAAATATGTAATGGGATTTTCCGGCTCCGGAATTTCCCAGAATCAGCTGTAATGCCATACGCTCCTCCCGCCTTTTGAAATGATTGCCGTTTGCCTGGACGCGCCTTCCCGGGAACCGGTTCCCTCCGGCCCCGCCTGCGCTTCCGTGAATCTCCCAGGAGCCTGTTCCCGTGACAGGCTGCATGCCGGTAAGTATCAGCCGCTTTGCAGCAGATCCTTCACCACCTCGGAAGCCAGCAGAAGCCCTGCCGCCCCCGGCACGAACGCCATGCTTCCCGGAATCACCTTTCCCGAATCTTCCGCCCGGATCTGCCGCTTCGGCGTCATGGCCTCTTCTGTGGAATAGACGACTTTCAGCCGCTCAATCCCCCGCTTCTTCAGTTCCCGGCGCATGACCCGGGCCAGCGGACAGACCCGCGTCTCATAAATGTCCGTCACGACAAGCTTTCCCGGATTCATCTTGTTTCCTGCCCCCATGGAACCAATCAGCGGCGTCCCCGCCTCCTGACAGCACTCGGCCAGCGCCAGCTTCCCGGATACGGTATCAATGGCGTCCACCACATAATCATACGCCCGGAAATCAAAGGCGTCTCTGTTTTCCGGAAGAAAAAAGCACTCCCGCGTCTCCACCTCCGTCTCCGGGCAGATATCGGCGATCCGCGCTTTCATGACCCTGGTCTTCTGCTGTCCGATGGTACTGCGCAGGGCGATCACCTGCCGGTTCAGATTGCTCTTACTGACCACGTCGTCATCCACCAGCAGGAAATGCCCGATCCCGCTTCTCGCCAGCGCCTCCGCTGCATAACCGCCCACGCCGCCGATGCCGAACACCGCCACCCTCGCCCTTCGAAGACGGCTCAGGCCCTCCTCTCCGATCAGGAGTTCTGTTCTTGCAAATGTTTCGTCTCTCATTCCGGCTTTCGATCCCCCGCTTCCATATACATTCCTCCACTCATGCATTGCCCAGACCCCTGTTCATGCTTCCGCTCTCAAAGCCCTTCAAGTCCAGCGCCACATAGGAAAATCCCAGTCCGCTCAGGCGCTTCTGCACCTGCTCATACCGTCCCTGTTCCATCATGGCGGGAATGTCATCGAACAAAAGTTCGATCCTCGCCAGATCCCCGTGCATCCGTACCCTGCGCTGTACAAAGCCAAGTTCTGTCAGAAAATTCTCCGCCTGCTCCACCATGTCCATCTTCTCCGGCGTGATCCGCTCCCCATACACGAAACGGGACGCAAGACATGCCATGGACGGCTTCTCCCAGGTGGGCAGCCCCAGCCTTCTGGACATTTCCCTGATCTCCGCCTTGGTAAAACCGGCCTCCTTCAGGGGGCTTTGGATCTTCAGCTCCTGAAGCGCCAAAAGCCCCGGCCGGTAATCTCCCTGATCGTCCAGGTTGGAGCCTTCCATCAGCGCCTCGAAGCCTTCCTCCTTTGCCGCCTTCATCATCCTCTGAAACAGTGTTTTTTTACAGAGATAACACCGGTTGGGCGGATTGTCCGCAAATCCCTCGATGGAAAATTCATCCACCGTCTCTACCCGGTGCCTGATCCCGTGCTGACTGCAGAAATCCTTCGCTTCCTGAAGTTCCCGCCGGGGAACCGCATGGAGAGAGATCGTCAGCGCCAGCAGCTGATCCCCCAGCGCCTCCTTCGCCGCATATAATAAAAAGACCGAATCCACTCCTCCGGAAAAGGCGGCAGCCGCCTTTCCCGCCGAAGCGATCCGGTTCTTTAACCATTCATACTTCTGTTCCAGATCCTCTATGTATCCCATATTGTCCACTCCTATGCCGCCGCTTCCGCCGCCGCAGTTCCATGCACGAGATATACCATGGCCGCCAGCACCTGCAGGCATACCCGGGTAATATACTCACAGTCTTCTTCCACGCTGCGGTGCATCTCCATATACTCCTGATGATTCCGGCGGATGTAGCCCAGAATATCTTCTACCGAATAAAGCTTCTCCTCTTCATCCACGCACAGCGCATATGCCTGCTCCTGTATGTAGGAGCGAAGCCCGAACTTCAGATATTTCTCATAGACGCAATGGTCTTTCAGGCTTCCTGGATAATTCCTGTTATGAGGAAATGTAAAATAATCTGCTATATAGTGGAAAATCTGTCCCAGGTCAATCATATACCGCATGGAATCCTCCGGCCTGCGTCCCGCATCTTCCGTCAGCCTGCGAATCTTCTGTTCCACCATATCAAATGTCTCATCATACTCATGACGCACTGTCAAAAAAGACGGCCTGCAGTCCGGCAGCAGGCTCCCCACATAAAATGCCTTCCATCTCCGTCTCAGCACATCGTCTCCCGCCTTCCGGATCAGAAAACGTGCCAGTGAAATATGTGATTTTTTCCGCATGTTCCATCCTCCATCCTCACATACCAGTGTATACTCAAACCGGATTTTATTGTAGCACACTTTTGGTCAGGATGCACGTGTTTTTTTCCTCTTCCAGAAAATGGCAGGATATCAGGCACACCATGTCTGCCCGCACCCTGTCCGCGTTATGCCCCATTCCATTTCAGTTCGATCACCAGAGCAGGAAGCCGGGAACCCCTCTTCGGCAGATAGATCATATCCGCATAACCGGCCCCTGCCGGCAGTTCCTCCCACAATACCTACACGGCAATCTGAAGATCCGCAAAGAGCGCAGCAGAATCACACGTTTTATCATAGTAGGCGCACAGCATCTTTGCAGCAAATCCGCTGTTTCCCGGGTTTACATACATTCCCATAAACCATACACCTCACCCAATAAAAACGGTCTTTCCTTCAAAGGCAAACCCATACTTCCGGATACGTTCCGGCGCGATTCCTTATGCGGTCAGAGAGGCGGCATATTTCATGCGGTCGATCTGCGTACGAAGTACCCTGCCGGAGAGAAGATCCTCCATGATCATTTTCGTATCGGCGCTTCCCTCACGGATCAACTTTCCCACCAGACTGTTGCTGCTGGTGTTGGCCCAATAGGGGGCAAACTTCTTCTTATCCAGATAATTGATGATCGACCAGGGATTGTAAATATCTGAACTCCTTCCAAAAGTAAAACCGTCATACCATGTCCGTACCTGTTCTCTTTCTTCATACAGTTCGTACTCCTTCAGCACGCTCCACACTTCTTCCTGCGTAAAACCAAAGGAAGTATCATACTTTTCGGGAGGTGGTGGTCACGACCTCTATATGATTCAGATCCGAAAAAACGGACTCCTTACTGACTCTGGTGATTCCAGTCATGATCGCTCTTTCAAGATTATTGTAAAGATTTTTTATAATCTGGCAGATACTTTTTCTTGCATCCGGAAAGGAGGTTTCCTTCACCCCGGCGAAACTTAAGAAGATGACTGGATACGTTCCCTGCAGTTTCCGATATTTTTCATCACGCCAGATGGAAAGACTCTGAAACAGATCGCTCCTCCCCGCATAACGGACAGAGAAAAAACACGCTGTCATATTCAGATTCAGCGTCTTTCCAAAACGTCTGGGACGGGTGATCAGAGTTACGTCATCATCATTTTCCCACCATTCTTTGATGAACATCGTCTTATCAATATAGAAATTATTCTTCATGATCATTTGTTCAAAATCCTGATGGCCGATCCCGACTGTCCTCGGCATAACTGCACCTCCCGGCATTTTCCTGTATTTCGTCTTTCTTCCAGCGGCGTATAAAGACAGTTTTCAGAAACGCACCCGCTCAATCCTGCAGAAGACTTCCGCCGTCACTCAGATAATATCCGTCATACCACTGCCTGATTTCCTCAAAGGAAACTTTTTCCTGCTTCCGGCAGAGGCTTTTTACTTCCTCCTCGCTGAATCCGAAATACCGATCATAAATGTTATCATTCATAAAATGGTATTCGTCGAACATATTCAACTCGGAACCGCTGGAATACTTGGCGATCGGAAGAACGCCGGTCATATAAGCCAGATCCACATACGGCTGATCCTTCAAAAGTCCTTTCAGAAAAAGAAGGTACTTATCCTTCTCTTCTTTTCCCATAAAGCTGCGATAGAAGACGGAATCCCATTCATCCAGAATAAAGACAAAACGGTCCCCGGAATCCAGAAACATCTGATATACACTGCCGTATTTCTTCTCCCTGAGCTTCGGGTATATCTCCAGAAGATCCTGAGCCAGTTGATCCGTCACGTGCTTCCGGTATTCCTCATAACTGCCACACCCGTCCGGCTGCCTGCTCAAGTCCATATGGATCACATTATACTGATTCTGGTGTCTGCCGTAATCTTTCGTCTCTGCTATTTTCAGATGATCAAACAACGCCCTGCTGTCCGCGCCTTTTGTCAGATAAGCGGCCAGCATGTTGGCGTTCACCGTCTTTCCGAATCTTCTGGGCCTCGTGATACAGATATACTGCCCCTCGCTCCTTATATTTTCACAGACCGTCTCGATCATCCTGCTTTTGTCTACATAATATTTGCTCTTGACTGCTTTTTCAAAAAGTATAATGGATGTTTGGGTGTTGAGATAATTCATAAGCCCCTCCGCCTGCACACAGCATCGCTTCTATATTTTTATTATAGACCAGCTTCCGGAGTATTTCCATCATTTTTAATTTACGGCCGCATCTTTTCATATCCTTTGATGATTCTGCCGAGGCAAAACGCCGCCGGCCGGACCGCCGGCGGCCGCTCCCGTCATCCTCTCAGCCGGCTCATGACCCGGAAGAGCTTCCGGATGTCCACCGGCTTCGCCAGGTGTTCATTCATTCCGGCATCCTTCGCCATGGCCACGTCTTCCTCAAACGCGTTTGCCGACAGCGCGATGATAGGCACGGTTTTTGCATCCGGCCGGTTCAGGCCGCGGATCACGCGGGTCGCCTCATATCCGCTCATGACCGGCATCATCAGATCCATAATCACACAGTCAAACGTTCCCGGATCAGATGCCGCAAACGTATCCACGGCTGCTTTTCCGTCGTTCGCAGTCGTAACCCCGGCGCCTGCCTCTTTCAGCATGAACTCTATGATCTCACAGTTGATTTCATTATCTTCCACCAGCAGGACCTGCATCCCGGCAATGTTTTCCTGTGCATTTTTCTCCTCATCTACATGTTTTATATTCTGAGCTCCATCGATCCGGAAAGGCAGGGTGATCTGGAATACGCTTCCTTTTCCGACCTGGCTGTCTACGCCAATCGTCCCTTCCATCTGTTCCACCAGCTTTTTTACCGCGGACAGGCCAAGCCCCACGCCGTTATAATTGGTTCTTGCGCCCTGATGTTCCTGGGTAAACGGTTCAAAAATATGCCGTTTAAAATCTTCGCTGATGCCGATTCCGGTATCTTCGATCACAAACCGGTAATCTGCGGTGTCTCCCTGACAGGCCGTTTCCATGACCCGGACAACTACAGAACCATGGGGCCGGTTATATTTCAGAGCGTTGTCGATGATATGGATCAGAATCTGTTTCAAGTGCATTGGATTCCCGATCAGCCTGTTATGCCGCAGCCCGGCCTCCTTAAGCATCAGGCAAAGCCCCTTCTCCTCCGCCTGGGCGGACAGAATCGCAATACAGCTTTCCACTGTGTCAAGCAGGTCAAAAGGTTCCTCCACCTCTGCCGGCCTTCCGCTCTCCAGCCTGCTGACCTGAAGGACATCGTTCACCAGAGACAGCAGATGCTCCGCCGACACACGGATTTTCTTCCGGCACTCTTTCTGCCGTTCGCCGTCATCCCGGCTTTTCTCCATGATCGCCAGCATCCCCAGAATCCCGTTAATGGGCGTGCGCAGATCATGAGACATATGGGAGAGGAACTCGCTCTTCGCCGAATTTGCCTGCCGGACCTTTTCCAGCAGTTCCATAATGGCCTGCTCCTGCTTCTTTCTCGTCATCATGGTGTCCGTAATGTCCTGATGATAGCCGTTCAGGCAGGAGCCCGGTTTTCGGAACGTTTTGTCCGGAACGCCGCCGCAGCGGACATAGATTTTCCCAAGCTTCGGATGATTCCATGGATAGATCACCTCGCAGCATCCGGTTTTCAATATTTCTCCCACCGCCTCCTGCACCATCTCCACATAGTCGGGATCAATGTTTGCAAACCAGTGCTCATAGCATGTCTCCGGATCAATCTCATCCGGCACTCCCAGGAGGATCCGCATGGTCCGGTCCGCATACATCCGCGGCCGGCAGCCCTCCTCCAGCTCAATCGTCCAGATGCCGGTTCTGGCTCCCTCCAGAATGTCCTCAAGGCTCTGTCTTGCCTCCAGCTTGTACTTTTCTTCCTGCTCCACCACGGCGTTGATATCCCGCTGGGCAAAAATCACACCGTTTCCTTCCGTCTTCTCCGCGGCGGAAAAATGAATCTCCATGTGTCTCAGTCCGCAGGAATTATCTTTCACCTGATACCGGACAGAAAATTTCTTTTTCGTCTCAAGCTGGGACATCACATAATCTTTTTGGGTCACGGCACGAAGCCGTTCCTGATCCCGGGCAGCCACACAGCGGGAAATATACCGCTCCATGGCCGTCTGGTATCCATCCGCAAAACCGGCGGCCCAGTCTATCCCTGTCCGCCCGCTGTTCCGGTAGGTCTCGCACTCGCCCGTATCCAGATTCACCTGATAAATCCCCAGATAGTCCACACTGAGGGCGTGGAGCACCTTATAACTCCGCTTTTCCAGTTCGCGGACCAGGTTGCGCCGCTTCAGGGAAGACACAATAAAATACGCCGCCGTCTGAAGCATATTCGATGCATATTCCAGCGATTTCACAGGAGGATTGTCCACACCGTAGAAGCCGATGAGTTTTTTGCCGTCATAGAGAGGAACTACCACAAGAGAATGGATACTCTGCCGTTTCAGGATCTCATACTGCAGAGGGGATGTTTCCCGAAGCTCTTCCAGGTTCTCAATGACAATGTGCCTGCCGACGCTGAACCTCTGATACCAGCTGGCGCACACCTCCGGGGAAACGTTCTGAAGGCTTTTCTTTTCCGGCTCCACTCCGTCGGCCACCCACTCATAAGTGTTGTCATCGCCTCCGAATTCGTTTTGCTCAAATATATACGTCCGTTCCCCGTTCAGCGCTTTTCCCAGATGTTCCAGGAGCACCTCCAGCGACTGGTCCGGGGTCTCCTCCATCAGGGCAACGCGAAGCCCCTCATTGATGATGGTCTCCAGATTCTGAACATTCTGCACACTGCTCTGCTGCCCATGGTCCCCGGCCTTCCATGTACGTTCACCGGTTCGCCCAAAATTCTCCTTTGAATACCCCATATGACTCTCCTCCATATGAAACGAATCGGTACCGTTCCATTTTATTCCTGTTGTAGTTACTGTTCCGCAGCCTCCGCGCCTGAGAAAAGGGCCTCTCTTTGCCATCCCCTTCCGTGTTATGATTCGCACGGCGCTCCATCCGGCCTGCCCAGATTCGTCTCTGCGCTTCCATAAACAGGACCATAGTTATTCGCCAGATCAAACTGCGTAATGCCGTGATCGAAAGCAGTCCTGCACATTGCCTTCATGCAGTCATAGTTATCCTTTGATCCGAAATTGTGCCAGAAGCCCAGAGAAACCGCAGGAAACTTCAAACCGCTCCTCCCCACCCGGTGATACGCCATCTTTTCATAACGCCTTTTGTCTGCTGCATAGATATCTACCATTTCCTGTTTTCCTCCTTGCTTCCGCAGGTTTTTAAGATAAACAGTCCGATCAACCGGACATTTTTTATTTTATTATACGTGAATGCATCTCTTTTCGCAATACCGCCTGGTTAATATCATGGATGATTCTCCATGTATGTTTAAACTTTTATATTCTCCGGGAGAGCAGCTGGTGCACATATGCCAGAATACCCCTGTCCAATAACGATTGTATCAGACCGGGGTATTCGCTGTTGCATACCGTGATTTCACCGTCGTGCAGACTGAGGATCTCCTTTGATATCTTTCCTCCCTCGCTTCCGCAGGTTCTTTCTTGTTCATGAACGTCATAAGCTTCTGATTTCTTTTACATCTGTTTCCTGAATTTCTCAATCACACATTCATGTCCCTTTTTCTCATCATAATTAATTCCCACCAGAAGTATATCTCCAGTATACTCTTCGATCCATGAAGCATAATTTCGATCTTTCATCTGCCGGATGGCTCCTTCTGCAGATTTCTTCCATTTCAGTTCGATGACCAGCGCCGGCTTATCTACTTCTCTTTTCGGAAGATAAACCACATCCGCAAAGCCCTTTCCGCCCGGCAGTTCCATAATCGGTTTCATATAATATGCCTGTGCACTGTAATAGGCCATGAGGATCGTACAGGCAAGGGAATTCTCATCGTTGTATTTGAGAATGGATGTGGTTTCGCTGTGAATTGTTTCCAGGCGGTCTGCCACAGCCTTTCCATCCATCTTCCATGTACATTCAAGGAGATCCGCCGACTGTTCCAGCGAACGGATCACCCCGTCCCATGCGGGGCCTTCAATCGCATTCTGGAATTCCTGCCCGATCTCCTGATTCGGAATAAATGTTTCTCCGGTCTTTCTGTCATATGTCAGATATCCAAGATGGATCAGGAGCGTAAGCACATCGTCTTTCGTATGAAATGTGGTCATATCATTCTGAAATTTCCGGGTATTGATTCTGCAGCGTCCATTTCCCAGCATTTTAATGACTGCTTCTTTCAGACCATCAAAGTTCAGATCAATATAGACTTTCAGCGCTTCATAAGTCTCTGTGCCGGTCCAGTAGCTCTGGAAGTCTTTCCACATCAATGCGTCGACAACTGATTTCGGGTTATAGATCAGGAGTTCATCCAGCCGATAACCGTCATACCATTTTTTCATTTCTTCATAATCTACACCGTGTTCGCTGCACTGCTCTCTCACTTCTGTCTCAGTAAAACCAAAATATTCTCCCAGATCTTTTGGTTCGATCATGGAATATTCGTTGAAAATATTGATGGCGGAATGTTCGCCGTATTTTTTGATCGGAAGAATACCTGTCATATATGCCAGTTCCACATACTCATTCCCTTTAAAAAGACCTCTCAGGAAATCCAGATAATCCTTCTGTGTTTCCTTTCGCTCTTTGGCCAGTCGAAACACGCAGTCCCATTCATCCAATATAAAAATAAACTGCTCTCCATTAAGGGCATAAAGCTGTTTCAGGACCCCTTGAAGTCCATATTCATCTACTTCAAAGCAATCCCCAAATTCCATCCGAAGTTCCTTGATCACAGCCTCCTGTATCCTCGCAATAAAAATATCCAGATGCGATTCATGAAACAAAAACTGCTGTACGTCCACACGAATCACATGATGACGATTCAGGTGTGTTTTATAGGAAGGTCTTTCTGCTATCTTTTTTCCTGAAAACAGACTGCAGGAATCACAGCCTCTGCTGTAATACGCCACAAGCATATCAGCAGCCATGGATTTTCCAAAACGCCGCGGACGGCTGACACAGACATATTTCCCTCTGGATTTGTTCAGTTTTTGATTCATAAGATCAATCATCTCTGTTTTATCAATATAAATGTCATCCATAACTGCCTGTCTGAAGGATTCATTCCCCGGATTCAGATAGATACCCATATGTTATGCACACCTCTCTTCTGCTGCCTTTCTGTTTCTTATATCTGTATTTTATCATGACATCACCTGCGCTACAAGGCGGAATTCTATGCGAATCGTATAACCTTACTTTCGGATTTTCCTGGTCGGGATTCACAACAGCTGATACTGGCCCGGCATTCCTCCACCATGCCGATTGGGCATCTCTCTTCACAATACTACCCGGTCTTTCAGCTCCTGCGGAATGTCCAGCTCACAAAACCCTTCCGCATGCTCCGTGTGGATCGGATAGATGGCTTCCTTCGGATTCACGGCCCGGATCAGCTGTGCCAGCTGATCCGCCGTGGCATGTCCGCTGGTATGCAGGCGCTTTACCTCCACGCCTTTTGCCTGCTGGCGTTTCAGAAACGCATCCCATCTGGGAATATAAGCCGCTTTTTCCGGATCCAGATAGCCGTCCCACATGGAATAGACAATGACCGGTTTTACGTCCAGAAATTCATTGATATATTTTTCACAAAAATCCTCCGGCTTGATCAGCGCCAGAAATCCGTGTTCCCGCATAAGATCCTTCTGCTTTCGAGGTTTCTCCCAGGCTTTATGGCGAAATTCCTGATCCGGGCGCAGCACATACACCTTTTCAAAACGGTACAGATCCGTTTTGTCGCCCGCCAGCTCGGTAAACGTCCGGAGCTGCTGACAGATATATTCATTATACGTGTACAGATACATCCCGTTCCTGCGGGCCGCCTGATAAAAGGACGCCAGCGAATCCAGATTCGTGGAGGAACAGATCAAAAATGCATAGTTATGTTCCCGAAAGTATTCCCGCGCTTCCTCCTGCAGCTCCGCCTCGGTCTTCACCTTTTCCGAACGCCGGTTCAGCATGGTGCCCTCGGTGATCAGGATGTCCACATCCCGCCTGTCGTTTCTCCGGATATACCAGTTCGTCATGGGAAGGAGCGCTTTGCCCCTGTATCCGTGTCCCCGGAAATCCCCGGTGTGCAGAATCGTCCTGTCCGGCGTCTCGATCAGATACATATACGCGTCGAAGGCGGAATGGTCCACCTCGTACCCGGTCACGGTGACCGGACCGATGTTCATGGGCGTATCCCTTTTCACTTCCACGATCCGGGCGTCATCCCTCAGAACCTCCAGCGCTTCCCGGGCGGAGAAGGCAGTCCTCTGATCCCGCGCCCGGGCCAGCGCCTGATAAATGTTGATCATAACCTGCCTCGACGCTCCGCCCAGCCGGGACGGCCTTGATGCGACTTCAGAACGTCTTCCAGACGCTGGCCCGGCACACTCACCTCCCGCAGTATCCTGCGGCGCTCTGGAGGATCTTCCGGGCGGCGCGCCGCCTCCTCAAGCTGCTTAAGGGAGACGCTGCCCCATTCCCATTCCAGCAGATGGATGAGCCCATACAGTTCCCAGTCGCCATTTCGCTTTCTGCCGCTTACGATCAGCCATTGATTAGACAGATTGCCGCGGGGCAAAATACATGACGATCACCTTCCAGTCCGCTTTCGGCATTCCCACAAGCTCCTCCTCGTCCACAGACAGAAATGCGTTCTCGATCTTCTCCGTCATCAAAGCGCCCCGGCCCTCTTTGTCATGATACTTATCATATAATCTTATGGCCTCCAAAATATCCGACAGACTGTCCACCCCTTTTACGGCATCTGTCATATTCTCTGTGTCTTCCCATTTCCAATAGTCAATCCGCCACTGCTGATCATCCGTCGTCTTACAAAGACCGAGAATAAAATCCTTATACTCATAATCAGCCGACCAAAGGCGGTTTTCCGTATACCATGGTTCCGCAGAGGCTCCCGTAAGTCCCTGTCCTGTTTTTACGCGACCGACAACATTCCCGAAAGCCGGATATGCTAATTCCATCTGCTCTTCCATGGGCTTTTTCCCTTTTCTCCGTTCCTGCGGACTGTTGCATGTCAGACGGATCTGTTCTTCCGGTTCCCCGTTCCGGCAGACTGTACAGATACCCGTATCGTCAAACCGGACGCCCAGCGCCGTCCCGTCCTCCAGCACGGTTTCCACACTTCCGGTATGGCTGACCTGTTCCTCGAACCATGATCCATGAAGGATTCTGTCAAAGGTGCGCCGGCTGAAAAAACCGCTGGTTTCCGGGGCATAAGGCATATCCTCCATGTATTTTTCCGCCAGACCCCCGAAACGGTACAGAGACTCCAGACGATTGTAGACTATTTCCACAAGAATCGCTTTCAAAACGTTTCCGGAATAGACCCGCGAAACCGTATCCATGGACACGAAATATTCCAGCTGTTCCACCTCGCCCTTTACCTCGTCCGTCTCATGCTCCATCTGTCCGATAAAACGGATTCCTCTGTTTTCTTTGATATCCTCGAATGTCCAGTTTGGGTCTGTCCGGAACCAGAACCGGACTTCTCCGCCGGACTGTTCGCGGATACTGGCTCTCATCTCTGCTTCTATTTTAAAGTAATTCATCTCAGTCCTTTCTTTGCCTTTCCTGTCCACGAAATACATCCCTCCTTTGCCTAACGATAATCCTGTCCCAATGACAGCGCATTTACCCGATAATCACCTTTTTTCCTTCAAAAGCGAAACCATATTTCCGGATCCGCTCCGGTGCGATTCCTTTTGCCTCCAGGACAGCCGCATATCTTTTCTCTTCAATCTGCCGCAGCGCCGACTGTACCGTGTCCTCCAGCGTATGCTCGCCGTCTTCCGGGTCATATACTTTGAACTCCATGATAACCGCGTCATCTTCCCCACGGCATGGCTCCAACAGTACATCATATCGCCCCAGACCACTCTCCCGGTTCGATGTGACAAGATAACGTCCCCGAAGCTCCACCAGAAGTCCCAGCACAAAACCATGATAGAACCGCTCCGGCTCCGTCCGCTCAGAGGGCCTGCTGCCGCTGTCAAAGAAACTAAACGTATCCATGGCCACCCGGTTCATATAGTGGTTCATCTCCCTTTTATTTCCCTTTAACAGCGCCTTCACAAATTCATTATACGCCGGCGTATAATCCAGAAACCAGTTCTCAATCATCCGCTCAAACAGAATGCGGACTTCTTTATTCGTCAGCACAAGATCATACTCTTCTCTTCCGCGCTCCATGTTCATAAAAAAATGTTCCACCCGCAGATATCCGCCGGCCAGAAGAAGACTCCATACCGCGCTCGTCTTTCGTCCCAGCTGGCTGAAAACGACCTGCTCGTCCAGGCACGTATGATAGGCGCCGCCTTTTAAAAGCTCCTCCATGACCATCTTGATATCCGGACGTCCTTCCCGGAGCAGCTTTCCCACCAGACTGTTACTGCTGGTATTGGCCCAATAAGGAGCGAATGTGTGTTTGTCCAGATAGTTCAAAACCGACCACGGGTTATAGATATCCGTTTTTCTTCCAAAGGTGAAGCCGTCATACCAGTCCTTTACCTGCTCTTTCTTTTCAGACAGCCCATACTCCTCCAGTGCCGCCCACACTTCCTCCTGTGTAAAACCAAACGCTGTCTCATACTTTCCGGAAGTAGTCGTTACAACTTCCAGATTATTCAAATCCGAAAAAATAGATTCCTTACTGATACGGGTAATCCCCGTCATGATCGCCCTCTCCAGATACGGATTGGTTTTAAAAGTCGAATTGAACAGACTTCCCGTAAAGGAAACCATTTCCTCCCAGTATCCGTGTACATACGCTTCCTGCAGAGGCGTGTCGTATTCGTCCAACAGAATAATGACTTTTTTCCCATAATAACGGCAGAGACAGCCGGACAGCATTTTTAAGGAAAACGACGCATCACTGTCTTCCATATCCGCCGATACGCTTTGAAAATCAGCCTTCTCGCTCTCTGTCAATGCGCCGCTTTCCAACAGGAATCCATATTGATCATACAAAAGCCGGATAATTTTGCAGATCTTTTTCCGCGCCTGAGAAAAAGACATCCCTTTTACATCTGCAAAACTTAACGATATGACCGGATAAGTTCCCTGCAGTTCCCGGTATTTTTCCTCCTGCCAGATGGAAAGGCCTTCAAATACCGAACCGCCAGCCGCGTACTCCACAGAAAAAAAACGTTCCGTCATATTCATAAGCAATGTCTTTCCAAAACGTCTGGGACGGGTGATCAAGGTCACGTCATCCTCATTTTCCCACCATTCTTTGATAAACATGGTTTTATCCACGTAGAAATTATTGTTTACGATGATTTTTTCAAAATCCTGCTTCCCGATACCGACCGTCCTTGCCATGGATCCACCTCTTTGCGTTCTGATTTACGTTCTTTTTTTGCAGTATAACAGTTTCCTCATGATAATTCAATCTTTGTACGGCGGGCTGGCGTCTCACTGTCTGATTCATGGATCATCTCCTCCTGTCTTCTCGACAGACGTTCCACATAAGCCTCACACTTCTCATATACCCCGGCGGTTTTCCCCGGCATCTGGTCCTTTAAGATCAGCCCGAAATACCGCCTGTCCTTTCTGACCAGATCGCCCAGCGCCGCAAGCCATCTTTCCTGTTTCTCCATCCCGCCTTCGCACCGCCGCAGGAACTGCCGGAACGGAAGCAGGAAATCCGCCCCGAATGTGATCGGCGCGTAATCATCCAGTTTTATTACGCCGATTCCGGTCCTGTTACCGCCATGTAGAAAATCCGGATACAAAAGCCACTGCTCTCCCTCTTCTGCGAATCCTTCCTCCCATGGCTCCGTCTGGTTCACCACAATGCCTTTCACCGGCTGAAAAAATGGGGACTCGACAGTCTCGACGATAGTACCGGTGGGATACGGAAGTTTCACATAAGAAAAATCCCCGGGGCCGATCCAATAATCATTCTCCTCCCGTTCCTGCGGTTTTTCCGGCAGGCAGTAGAGTACCTCTCCCTCTGCGTTCAGGAGGATGTTCCATTCCAGTTCCAGATGCCGGACGCCTCTTCTGTAAAATTTACGCAGGACTCCGAAAAAACAGTTTGTCTCTATCTCATATCTGTCTGCCGCCTTCCTGATCTGCTCCCTGATAAAATCGACTGCCGGCCCGGGAAGCATAAAGATCCGTCTCTCCACGCACTCCTCTTTTCGTCCACAGCAGAAAAGATCCGTTTCGTAGAGATTACGAAGTCCGCCCGCCATATGAAGAATCTCATCCAGCGTTTCCCCCATCTCGATTCTTTTATCCAGACGTTCCAGAGCTGTTTCTCTCCCGGCACGCCAGGAGGCTTCCCGGGTGTTCCGGCAAAGCGGATCTGTGCCGCTTCGATCCAGCAGCTGCCGCTCCCTTTCCGCTTCCCGGCGCAGTTCCCGCAGGCCGTCCAGTTTTTCTTCCAGCGTTCTGTGGGGCGCCGAAAGGATACAGTCCATTCGCTCGTCAAGATCCAGCTCTCTCCCGGCGGACAGCCACCGGGCAAGATCCGGAGAATATATCCAACGCTTCAAATCCATAATCCGGCCGCTCCTTTCTCACTCCTTATGTATCCGGCGCGGTGCGTGAGACAGATTTACCGGGAAACGGGTTATGACGCTGTTCTCCATCCGGCTCATGAGCAGGCTCTCCTCTTTCCCACAGCTCACGGATCACCGAAAGCACTCTGGAAACGCTTTCACACATTTCCTCTTCACTGACAGACCGACGGCGTACCACCTTCTCCATCATCACATCCGCATATCTCTCACTGAGGTTGTCCCGGATCCTCTGCCGCATTCTGTCGTCACATCCATATACGCAGACTGCCAGATCATCACTGTCCACATCACGCACCAGCCGCTGAATCTGCCGGTCCGAAAGCTTACCGAGTATTTCCGTCAGATCCCGGACTGCCTTTAGTATCTTCGCGTTATCATGGGACGGGGCGGTTCGAGAAAATGTTTCCCTGACCTCCTCCCAATACTGTTTTTCTGATTCTTTCTTCCACTCGTCCAGCCGAATCCGTTTTCCGGAAGGCACCAGGCTTTGCAGGACTTCCCACAATATCTCCCTGCTTTCGCCATTTCGAATCCCAATCACGCCCCTGATATACATGTAGTCAGCCATGGCCTGCACACCATCCGATCCTCTGACCCAGTATTCATTCGTCGCAATTTCCGTCATCGTTTCCGAATCGGGCGCATTCACCAGCAGCAGAATCAGCCGTTTTAAAAAATCCGGCTCCACATCCTGTACGGCCTCTTCCAGCGCCAGCACTCCTGCTTCCCGCACAAAGTTCCAAAGCTCCATGATATCGCTCACAGCTTCCACCAGAAGCTCCGTCCCTTCCTCTGCCTCTCTTGATCTGCCAATGGCATCACGGCGCACATCATCCAGCATTTTCTTCATTTTGGTTTCTCTCTCCAGCGTTATAAATATTCAGCGAACAGACTCCTTTACATATTTCTGAATAAAATACTGAATTCTTTTTCTTTCTGTACCGCGGTTTAATTCATCCAGTACCTCCCCGCCAATAAGCGGATGTATTTCATCTGTAAGCATAATCGCTCCAATCCGTTTCATCTCTTCTTTTTTTACCAGCTCTTTCAGGCTTTCATACCCCCGCTTTGCCTTTCCTTTTTCATTAAACGTAAACCTTCCGTCCGTCAGCAAAAGATCGCACATATAATTTGCGTAAAAGAAAACTTCTGAAAGAATTCCCACTTTTTTATTCTCTTTTTTCTTCAATTCCAAAATATAAAATGTATCTTCGTTCCAGGTCCACATGTCGATCGCTGCCTTACGCCCAGGAAATACAGCGCTTTTATCTTTCACTTCTTCCGCAAACAATCCTACCGGAAGCTGACGGTTTACCGGATTGCCGCCTATGGAAATGGGACTGTTTTTAAAAAGTTCGCGAAGCCCTGCTCCATCGTCTGCAGCCAACAGCATCTCCACAGCCGCTTCACTGTCCCTGTTTGCCGGGATGTCCGCTTCCTGGCCAGGAGTATTATTGGTAAGGACAGACACCTCTTTTAAAAATTCCACAAACAATTCCACGGCCTTTTTTAATTTCTCAGAAAGCAGGAACCAGGATGCATACTGTTCACTGAATCTTAAAACCCGATACAGGAATCGGTTGCAGTTTCTGTTGCTCCTGAAGACTTCCTCATCATACAAAAAGTCTTCTATATCCAAAACCATATGTTTATAATGCTTCTCTGCTTTTATAAAATATGTATATATAATCACCGCCCATCCTTCAAACGCTGCATCGTCATTCTGCATGTTATCGCTGACCGCATCGGCAGGCAGCAGCATCCGCAGGTTTTCGTCTGATGTTTCCAGAAACTGTATTTTTGAGGTTAAATTTAACGAACTGTTTCCTACACTTTCCTGTAACTTTCTCATAATCTCTTCATTCATGTTTTTCATATGCATATTCCTCTCTTATCTTTATTATTTATTTGTTGGTTCACCTTTACGGCGAAATCCACCTCTCGTCCATGGTATTTTTCTGTTGATTCTCCCATAGCAGAAAACATCTCCGTCTGATTCGCTGCACGCAGTCATCAACCGCGCTGCCCGCCGCCCATCAGCCCTGCCGCCATAGTCATCTCTTCCATGGCTCTTTCTATATCGCGCAGGCTGTACTCATCATCCCTGTTTCGATACCACTCCTCCATGATATCCTTCTTCTGTTCCAGGAAGCGGTTCCGCAGGGGATACCCGGCTCCTGCCGCACAGCTCGCAGATCCCGTCGTCCAGATATCCGCCGCCGGGCGCCGGGTATTTGTGATAAGTAAACAGGGCGGAGCTTTTCTTCGGATACTGGTGCCGGTATACGAACTCTCTGTGTTTGTATGAATATCCCATTCTCATTCGCCTCCTTTTGAATCAATCAGGGAAGATTTTGTTCCCCTGCCCGCACACCGGACGTCCGTCAGCCTGATGACATATTTCATTTGAACGCCCGTTTACATAGAGAACAACAGAGCCACGGTAAAGCGGCTCTGTCTTCTTTCAGACATTATGGAATTAACCCTGAATAATATATTTGTTTTGTTTCTTACACTTCGGACATTGAAACGAACCCGTCCTTTTACTTCCCGGCCTAGTAAGCAACCCTCCTATGGTGCTTGTATCTACCCAACCGCAAAACTCGCACTTCTTTTTAAACTTCATATCTTTGCTGGTTTGAGATACAATCACACACCCTGTCAATGCTACTGCCATTTTCTTTTCCTCCGTCTGATAAATTTTTGTTGCAGAATTTTAATATCTATACATGAAAGGCTTCCGCTTTTATATATCATCACATAAGCTGTTCTTCCGTATTATGAGTTTCATCCTTCAGCGAATCCAGTCCGCGGCTGATCAGATCCCGGAGCATATCGTTCTGAGTCTCTCTGTCATAATACTCTTTTTTCAGCGAATCCAGTTCCGCTTCCATGCCGGACGTGACAGAAATCGTAAACCTCTTTCCATTCGCTGCCATGCTCTTTCCTCCTAGTATAATAATGATATAGCCACAAGAGCTATAGAGTTAATAAGTTACAAGG
>CAJTXP010000017.1 GCA_910583615.1 uncultured Lachnospiraceae bacterium
GTGTTTTGCGCCCTTAGTACCGCTGCGTCCCTTCATTAAGCGCAAGCGGGGTCTGAAAGGATGGTTCGATTGCACCGGTCGCCCGGACAGGCGTGGGAAACAAAAAAGATCTCCGTATCGTTATGGATTCGGAGATCTTTTTTTGTCAAGTTTTTTGATTTTCAGAGTTGCTTCCAGATATTCGATGACAATGGGGATGTCTTCTGCGGACAGAGAAGCGAGAAATTCGGACAGGGTGTATTCGGACGGGGCCGGCCCCTGTCTGCCAAAAAGGAGATAGTCTGCGGACAGATTGTATTGCCTGCATAACCGGTACAGAGTATCCTGTGAAATCCCTTTTTTGCCTGTTTCAATTTCAGATACAAAATTAGTTGATACATCCAGGCTTTCTGCCAGCTGCGCCTGCGTCAAATGATTTTTGATCCGAAAATCGCGGATGCGCCTGCCGGTTTCCAATCTGTCATTCGTCAATCTGTATTCCTCCTTCTGAACTAATATTATTATTCTATTTTATTAATTTAAACATTGAAATAATCTGTTGATTTATAATATTCGCTATAAGCGATAAAAATACTTGAAATGATTTAATAAAAATGATAAGATGGAAGAAGAACAGCGGAGTGTATGAATGAGATGACAGACAGTAGAGTACAGGAAATTGTAAATGAATTAAAAGGACAGATCTACGACCGCTTCAATCTGAACACCATGAATGACGAACAGCTGGAACAGGTGATCGAGGACCTGATGGTTCCATATCTGCAGGCTGAATATACGACGATTGAAGAGAGAGTGGACATCAGTGAACGTGTTTTCAGTTCCATCCGGGGCCTTGGCCTTTTGGATACTATTATCAAGGATGAACAGATTACAGAGGTCATGATCAATGGGCCGGACGATATCTTTATTGAAAAAGCAGGAAAGCTGTTCCGGATGCAGCAGAAGTTTGAAAGCGAACGGCAGCTGGAGGATATCATTCAGAAGATCGTCGGCCAGGCCGGAAGAGAAGTCAATCAGGCGAATCCCATCGTGGATACGAGGCTTCCGGACGGTTCCCGCGTGAACGTGGTGCTTCCGCCCATTTCCATGAAGGGCGCCACTGTGACCATTCGTAAGTTTTCCAAAACGCCGATGACGGTGGAGCAGCTTCTGAAATACGGTTCCATTACGCCGGAGGTTGCACATGTTCTGGAATTACTGGTAAAGGCGAAATATAACATCTTTATTTCCGGGGGAACGGGTTCGGGAAAAACGACATTTCTGAATGCATTATCGAATTTTATCCCAAAGGATGAGAGAGTGATAACAATTGAAGATTCGGCGGAGCTCCAGATCGCGGGCGTGGAAAATCTGGTTTCCATGGAGACCAGGAACGCCAATGCGTCCGGAAGCGGCGCGATCACGATCCGGGATCTGATCAAATCGTCTCTTCGTATGAGGCCGGAGCGGATTGTGGTCGGGGAGGTCCGCGGAGGCGAGGCGCTTGACATGCTGCAGGCGATGAATACGGGGCATGACGGTTCCTTGAGCACCGGGCATGCGAACAGCACGGAGGATATGCTGAGCCGTCTGGAGACCATGGTGCTGCAGGGAGCGGACGGGCTGCCGCTGGAGGCGATCCGGCAGCAGATCGCGTCGGCGGTGGATGTGATCGTTCATCTGTCCAGGCTTCGGGACAAGAGCAGGAAGACTATGGAGATCAGTGAGATTACCGGTTATGAGAATGGAAAGATTCAGGTCAACCGGATCTATGAATTTGTAGAAGACGAGAACAGCACAGTGGAAAAAGTATCCGGAAAGCTGACCAGAACAAAGAATCCGTTTCAGAAATATTATAAACTGAGAGCGTCAGGAATCCAGGAGGTCATATAGAAGATGGCAAAGAAGAAGAAGGAAAAAGAAGAATATACAGAATTAAAGGGATTATTCGGAACCGCAGATGATTACCATGTCTATCATATGACAAAGGCGGACTATGTGCTGGCATATGCCATTGGATTTGTGCTCGGCATTGCCGTCATCTACGCTTTCTTCAGAAATCCTGTTTTTACATTGATCGGCGGAGTGGTCTGCGCATACATCGTTCCTCCGTACTATAACGAGTACAAAAAGGAATCCCGCCTGAAGCGTCTGCGGGAACAGTTCAAGGATCTGCTGGAATCCCTGACGGCTTCCTATTCTGCAGGGCGGAATACGCCGGATGCTTTCAAGGACGCAACGGATGACATGATTTCCATCTATGGGGATGACGCGGACATTGTACTGGAGCTTCAGAGCATCTGCGCCGGACTTGCCAATAACATCAATATCGAGCAGCTTCTGCTGGACTTTGCAGAGCGTTCAGGACTGGATGACGTGATGAGCTTTGCCAATGTCTTTGAAGTATGTAACCGGCAGGGAAGTGATCTGAAGCGGATCGTATCCGATACCAGGGATATCATCAACGACAAGATCGAGATCGAGATGGAGATCGAGACGATGCTGTCCGGCAATAAGAATGAGCTGAATGTGATGATGGCCATGCCGGTGGTCGTAGTGCTCAGCTTAAGCACCATGGGAACCGGAACGGTGGTATCCAACGCGCCGGTCAATCTGGTCATCAAGCTGATCTGCCTGGGGATCTTCGGCGCTGCCTATATGATCGGAAGAAAGATCGTGAACATTAAGATATAATGTCACCGGCCGGAGCGAAGCGGAAGCTGATGACCTGCGCGGACATCAGCAGGCTTCCCTACAATTTAAGAAAATGGAGAACAAATGATGACAGCAGCAAGAATTCTGTTACTGGTGACGGCAACGCTGGCCGTCGGTCTGTGGAGCATGATGGCGGTTCGGTATGCCGACGCCTACGAGTCGGTTACCTCATCAATTGACCCTGAAAAGTATCGTTATCCGGAGCTTTTCTGCGTTGGCTTTGCGGTCATGAACTTTCTGCATATCACTACGAAGAGCAAGAGGGCAAGAAAGCGGATCAAGGAGATCTCGGAGATACAGGGAAAGAAATATGCGGAGTATTATTACTACATTATCAACGGTGCCAAATGGACCTACGGGTTTACGATCCTGGTGTTTTTCGCAGTGCTGGGAGCCATGGGAAATTCCATGCTGGCCCTGTTCTTCGGCGTGATTCTGGCCGGCATGATGATGTGGTATCTGGAAGAGGTCATGAACGACCAGCTGAACGACCGGCGGGATGAGCTTCTGGCGGACATGCCGCAGATGCTTTCCAAGCTGACTCTGCTGGTGAATTCCGGAATGATCGTCCGGGAAGCCTGGGCGAAGGTGGCGTACGGCGGAGAGCGGGAGCTTTATAAAGAAATGCAGTTTACGGTGCAGGAGATGAACAACGGCCTTTCAGATCTGGAAGCGTACCGGAACTTTGCCGAGCGCTGCGGACTCAAGGAGATCCGGAGATTCTCCTCCACGATGATCCAGAACCTGCAGAAGGGAAACGCAGAGATCTCTTTCTTCCTGAAAGAAATGTCGGATGAGATGTGGGAGGAAAAGAAGCATCTGGTGAAGCGAAAAGGAGAGGCGGCCAATTCCAAGCTGCTTCTGCCCATCGGCATGATCTTTGTCGGCATCCTGGTGATGATCATGGTTCCGGCATTTGTAAACATGTAAGGCATATGGGAAACCATATTTGCTGAATAAATAATTCACATACAAAGGAGATAAAAAAGTTATGAGAGAAAGAATGATTGCAGGTTATCTGAGACGGAAGCTGGCATGCCGCAATGCACTGGAGAACTTCGCCAAAGAGGAAAAAGGGGCATCCGATATCGTGGCAATCATGCTGGTGATCGTAATACTGATTGCAGTGGCTGCGGTGTTCCGTACACAGCTGCTGGCTGCAGTGAACGGTGTGTTTGAACAGCTCATGGAAGCGCTTGGAATTTAATGAACTGCAAGACGGCCTGCCACAGAACGAATGCTGTGGCAGGATATTTTCCAGAGGTGGAGTTATGGGTGAAAAGAATTCGGAAAAAGGCGCTGTGATGGTAGAAGCAGCGATCTATGTTCCTCTGGTGCTCTGCACCGTGATGGCACTGATCTATCTTGCACTGTTCAATATGCAGGAATATATGATGATGTATCAGGTGCAGCGGGTGGCCGCAGTGGTTGCCAGAGAAGAAGCCTATATTGGATACGAAACCTTCGGCATGGGTGCCGATAATGAGATAGATTTTAGCTGGGGACACGGTAATTATCCTTCAGAGGCTCAGATCAGCCAGTATTATGCGGCCCATCATGAGACGGTTGGCAGGATGTATCGGGAAGTGGGTTCTTTTCTGCATGCAGTCGGGATTCCGGGCGCCAATCCGGACGGCTATATGGGACGGTTTGGGAATGCGGCCATGGATGCCTCTCTGCTGGCGATCGGTACGGTCAGTCGACCGGATATCGATATTGACTATGGACTTCTGGGCACGCAGATTACTGTGGAGATTACCCACAGCATCCCCATGCCCGGGGTGATCCGTTATCTGGGGATGCCGGATGAACTGACCATGTATGAACGGGCGTATACGTATTCGACCAACCCTTCCAGCTTTGTCCGGAATGTGGATCTGGCATTTGATCTGACTGCTTATATCTTTGACAAGCTGGGTATGTCGGGCAGATATAATGATTTTAAGTCGAAGACGTCGGAAGTACTTGGAAAGATACTGTAACGGGAGGATGAAATGCAGAAGTTTTGTTACGAGAAAAAAGGGGCGATCTCTGTCTTTTTGACGATGATCCTGCTTCCGGTGCTGCTGTTGGGCGGCCTGACGACGGATGCCGCCCGCATCTATGGATCGAAAGTGGTCATATCGGATGCCGGAGAGATGGCGATGAATGCAGGGCTTGCCCAGTATGAAGACAGGCTGCATGATGAATACGGCCTTCTTGTGATGGCAGAAGACCCGGAGAGCATGGAATCGGAGCTGAAGTCTTATTTTGAAAAATCTCTGAACGGCACGGGAATCGCAGGGGCGGAAAACTATGGAAGAGTTCTTGACCTGGTCAGCAGACAGTTTGACGCAATTAATCTGGAGGGATCCCAGATCTACAGGTCAGAACCGGAACGGCAGCAGATCATTGAATATATGAAATACCGCGCTCCGGTCTGCCTGACAGAACTGATTCTTGAAAAGCTGGACATGCTGAAAGATACAAAGAAGATGACCGAAGCGATGGAAGCGCAGATGGATTTCGGCGAGAAAATGGAAGAATGCCAGGACGCCATGGAGGATGCCAAGATCGCTCTGGATAAGCTGAATAACCTGGTCAACGGATATCCGACGCAGACACAGATCGAGACGGAGCTGGAGACCGCCGAGCAGGATTATAAGATCCGGATCGCCCGGTGTCTTTTGATGCTGTCGGCGATCTCTCATTATACCAGAGCGGATGAAAGGGGAGACGCAGAGGCGAGCGCCAAAAGCTATATCGGGGCTGCAGGGGGAGTGGTCAGCGAACAGCCGGCAGACGATTCCGGAAGGTTCGAGAGTTATATGTCCTGTATGTATTATCAGGCGGGGGAAGGAAAAGCCGGAGGACTTGACAAGGTACTGAAGGAATGGCGTGAACAGGAGCCGGATGACGAATCCTCAGAATATTCAGAATGGAAGAAGCGGATGGATGAGCTGGAAGAGCTCAGTACGAACTACGGCAAAGCGAAGAATTCTGTTACAGGGTATCCGAATGAACTCCGGTCCATTGCGAATTCCCTGATCACAACGCATACCGATACCCTGCATGATTATCGGGACCGGGCCGTAGAAGGGGAAAAGCTTGCGAAAGAAGCGAATATCAGGCTGGCAAAAGTGAAGAAAAAGCTGGAGGAGGCAGGGCAGAAGTGGCAGACATGGTCGGATAAGACGGATGCGCTGGGAGAGAAAGCCGGCGAGATGAAGGATTCGGTAGATGATTATGGACGTTTTTTTGCAGAAGGGGATTCTGCGAACGACATGAATAATCTGGGCCTTCTGATGGAGGCGGTAAAGACGAATCAGCTTTATTTCGGTGAGATGAAGGATATACTCAATGAAGAAAAGTTCTTTGGACTGTCGATTGCGTCCAGAGACAGGGATTCTCAATATAAGACCGGTCTGAATCACGCGGACGGAGTTATTAATAACGAGATCGACCAGTACAGCCAGATCGAAGACCGGCGGCAGCAGGAGTTTGTTCCGAATTATCAGCATACGACCATTTCAACCGCCTATGTGATGGAGCGGATCTATAATTATCCATTCTATGAAAGACTGCGGGAATACTGTAACACGGCCAGCGAAGATGAGGGAAAGAAAAATGAAGTAAACGGACAGCTGGAGCAGAGTAAGGAAGCCGGGAACAAGGCTGCCAGCGAAGACGGATATCCAGCTTATCAATGGGAGATGAATGCCTCCATGCCTTCCGTGGCGCTGGGGCTGGTCGCCGCAGAGGACAGCGGATCCGGCGCAACAGGCGTCGGCGGCAGTGTAAGTAATAAATTCGGAAGAAAAAGCGCAATTTCCAGCTTTAAAAGCTCGATCAAGAAAGCTTCTTCTTTTCTGGACGCGCTGGACCGGATTATTGCAGATAATCTGGAAAATCTTTATATTGCAGAATATTCCATGCAGCTGTTTTCCTATTATACCGTGGACAAGGAAGACGGAAATGCACGGAATGCGGAGGATATCATCGGGATCAGCGGCTATAAGCTGTCAGAGCACAAGCCGTATAAGGCGGAGGTCGAGTATATTCTGTGGGGCAATACCTCTTCAGCTACGAACATTCGCTGTACGGTTGCGATGATCTTTGCGGTCCGTATGCTGTTCAATTCGCTGTTTTCATTTACAAATGCAACGGTGGTACAAAGCGCGGCAGAGTCGGCGGCGCTGATCGCCGGAGCGGCGCCGTATCTGATTCCAGTCGTGCAGGTCATCATACAGCTGGCTTATGCAGGAATCGAGACGGCAAACGATATGGACAAACTGAAGAACGGTTATGGCGTTACCGTTCTGAAATCAGACCAGAGCTGGGCGACTTTCCCGTTTAACCGGGATAATACATCGGGAGTTACCATGGATTATTCGGAATACCTCCGTCTGTTCCTGAATATCAACATGCTTGGAGGAAAGGGAGATATCAAGCTTGCCAGGATTGCGGACTGTATCCAGGTCAATACGGATTTTGACATTCTGAAAGGCTATACCATGCTGGCGGTAGAAGCCAAAGTGGCGGTGAAAACCACGTTTATGAAGAAGGTATCGGAACTGACTTCCGGCGGATGGAACCAGCCGGGAAACTCGTATGATGTAACTTATCAGAGCATTCTGGGATATTAAAGGAGCGCAGAGGAGGCGGACGATGAAGATAAAATCTGAGTTAAGAAGAGAGAGAGGTTCTCTGACCGTGGAGGCGATTCTTTTTCTGATTCCCTTTATGTGCGCGTTTCTGACGCTGGTCAATATGGCGCGGTTTGTACAGGCGGAGGTGGTGATTCACCATGCGGTCACGCAGACTGCAAAGCAGATCTCGACCTACAGTTACGTCATGACAAAGACGGGCATGACCTCCATGATGCAGCAGACGAACGCCAAGAGCAACAAATTCAAGGCGGATACGGCGAAGACGGTAGACTCTGTGACGGAGTTCTTTGATTCCGTGGGCAATCTGGGAAACGGCGGAGACGTCAACGCCGGCATTCAAAATGTCATGGACAAGGCCAATAACGCCAATGACGCAGTAACGGAATATTTGAGCGATCCGAAAGAGATCATGTACGGAGCGCTGGCAGCGGCAAAGAGCGGGGTCAGAGGGGCTGCGATGACCTGGGTGGCAGGCAGTATTGCCAGAGGATATATCAAACAGTCGATTTCAAAACTGTCTGATGATCCGGATCAGTATCTGAAAGCGATCGGGGTCGTGGACGGTATGGCGGGTCTTGATTTTTCCGCTTCCAAATGGATATCCAATGAAAGCGGATCTGCGAACGGTAAAGGAAATGTGGAGATCGTTGTGACCTATAAACTGAAAAACCTCCTGTTTCCGGATTTTGATTTTGGCGAGTATGAATTCTGTCAGTGTGCGTCCACACTGACCTGGTGACGGGAGAAAAGATGCAGCAGATCGTAGTATGGTTTCGGGAACAGTGGACGGAGAAAGCGTTCCGTGGATGGACAGTATTCTTCGTGATCCTTACCTTTGTGATGGGCGGGGAATTCTGTCTGTTTCAGTATGGGATTTTGAAAAGCATCCGTTATCTGATGCTGTTCTGGTCCCTGGCGCTGATTGCGTGGGCGGATCAGAAGAGCAGCCGGATCTCCAACCGGGCGCTTTTGTATCTGCTTGCAGTCCGAACGGTTCTTCTGGCGCTGGAATGTCTTTCCTATCAGGAATACTGGATGAGCCTTATGATCAGCGCGGGAGCCGGCCTGGTCTTAAGCGGCGGGATGTTCCTGATCTGTTATGTGATTGCCAGAGGGGGAATCGGCGCGGGAGATGTAAAGCTTCTGGCAGTGCTTGGATACTGGGTGGGAGGCGGCGCGGTTTTCACCGTGGTCTTTCTGACCGTTCTGTCGGCGGCGGTTTACAGCGGCATCGGACTTCTGCTTGGAAAGATCAGCCTGAAGCAGGAGATGCCGTTTGCCCCGTTCGTGCTGGCAGGGACGGTATTGACGATGATGTTGGGAGTATAGAGGTGGATCAATGAGAAGAAATTTAATTCTGATATTTTGCGTACTGCTGGGACTTTCCTGGTATACAGCCATTTCGGAGGCAGTCAACAATCCGAAAAAAGTACAGGAGCATCTTGCCAGAGCGGCAGAGCTGGAAGCGCAGGGCATCTATGTGGATGCGGTTGCCGAGTATGAAGAAGCGCTGTCGTATCAGCCGAATGACGTGGAGATTTCGCTGAAAATGGCGGAAGCGCAGCTTATGGCCGGAAACAGTAAGAAATTTGTCAACATCTGCAAGGATGCTGCAGAAAACAATCAGAAAGACGTAACCGCCATGGACCGTCTGATGAACTATTATACGGAGAGAAATGACGGGGCGTCTGCAGTAAAGTATCTGAGTGAATTTACAGAAGAACATCCCAAAAATGAGAATGCGGTAAGCTGGCTGGTCCGGCTGAAGGGAAGCTATGAGGAGCTTTTTTTGAACTATGAGGAACCGGGCGATATCGTCCACAACAGCATGGTAGTCAGCCGGGAAGGAAAATACGGTCTGGCCGACGGCCTGGGGGCGGAGCTTCTGGAAACGGAATACGACGAGGTTCATCCCTATTCGGACGATGATATGGCTCTGATTCTGAAGGACGGGGCTTATGTGTACATAGACCGGGACGGACAGACCCGGCTGGTTCCGGATGCATCCTACCGCAGTCTGGGGATGATGTCCTCCGGCAGGACGGTAGCGGCGGTAAATGGAAAATACGGTCTTCTGGACGAGAATCTTCAGCCGCTGACGGAATTTGCCTGGGATGAGCTGACGCAGATCTCAGATTCCGTCGGCGCCTGTGCACAAAATGGAAAATGGGCGCTGATCAATAAAAACGGCAGGCCAAAGACAGAGTATCTATACGAGGATGTGATCCGGGACGAGTACGGTTTCTGCGCCGGGCAGAAAAGAATCTTTGTAAAAGAAAACGGAAAATTTCATCTGGTGGATAAAAAGGGTTCCGCCGTCGGCGACCTGACTTTTGATGATGCTCATATCTTTCCGGAGGAAGGCTATGCGGCCGTATGCGAGGAAGGAAAATGGGGATTCATAGACGCGAAAGGGAATCTGGTGATCGAGTACCAGTATGAGGACGCCCGGTCCTTCAGCCATGGTTTTGCAGCTGTGCGCACCGGCGGAAAATGGGGTTATATTGACGAGAACAACAACCAGATCGTGGAACCGAAATTTGACGAGGCGACCTCCATCTCGGAGGTGGGAAGCGCAGCAGTGAAGCAGGGGGAATGGATGCTGATCCAGCTGGAACTCTTCCGGTAATAATACAGAACTTAAAAACAGTATCTGACCGAACGGAGCCCTGGAAGGATTTTATGACGCGAAGGCGGCGGAAAATGCTTCCAGATCCGGGGGCGGAGAGAGAGTCAGATGCGGAACTTAAATAAAAAGGGATAATTGGGATGAAGATAAAACTTGCAATACTGGAGCGGGATGAGGGCTACCTTGGACGGATCATCTCCGTGTTCAGTACAAAATACGCAGATAAATTTGAAATTTATTCTTTTACAGAGCAAAAAGCTGCGATGGCAGCGCTGGATTCTTCAAAGATTGATGTCTTTCTTGTCAGCGATGCATTTGAACTGGATCCGTCCGCGCTGCCTTCCCGGTGCGGGTTCGCATATTTTGTAGATTCCGCAGATGTGGATATGGTTAACAATCAAAAAGCAATCTGCAAATTTCAGAAGGCGGAGCTGATCTACAAGCAGATCCTGAGTATCTATTCGGAAAAGGCAGGAAGCATGTTCGGACTCAAGTCAGAGGACGGAGAAAGCGCCCGCGTGATCCTGTTCGATTCCGTCAGCGGAGGCGCAGGCGCATCTTCCATGGCTGCGGCCTGCGCCCTGCATTTTGCGGCGCGGCAGAAACGGGCGCTGTATCTGAATCTGGAGAAATTCGGCTCTTCGGACGTGTTTTTTTCGGCGGAAGGACAGTTTGACATCAGCGATGTCATTTATGCGCTGAAAAGCAGAAAGGCCAATCTCTCACTGAAGCTGGAAAGCTGTGTGAAACGGGATCCGAGAGGCGTCTTTTTCTATTCCCAGTCCAAACTGGCGCTTGACATGCTGGAGCTTAGTCCGGACGAGATGATCCGCCTGATTCTGGAATTGAAAAATTCCGGGAATTATGATTACGTGATCGTCGATGCGGATTTCGGTATGGACAAGAACTTTCTGCCGGTCTACCGCCAGGTTCCGTCGATTCTGTGGGTCGGCGACGGCTCGGATCCGTCCAATGCGAAGATTTGCAGAGCCTATATGGCGCTTCTGACGCTGGAGCGGAATGCAGATATGCCGTTGTTCAACCGGATCGCCCTGCTCTATAACAAGTTCAGCAATAAGACCGGAAAGGTGATTGACGAGGTTGGAATCCGAAATATAGGCGGGGCGCCAAGGTATGAACATGCAGGCACCGACCAGATTCTTGCGCAGCTTGCCATGATGGACCTTTTTGATAAAATCGATTAGAAAGCAGAGGGAGGAACCGCTTCCATGGGAAATTTTACTTACGAGAATCAGGGAGCCAGTACATATCTGGTCTATGCACTGTCAGATGAGGAAATGATTGATTCCATGAGTCTTGGAATGATTACCAATAATGCAATTCCGGGTTTGTCCAGCACCATGTTCATGCAGATGAACGCGGTGAGATATCTGAAATATAATGTCTCGTCCAGAATACCGGTCAGCCAGTTTTTTTCAGGGCCGGTGAATAAAAGAAGGCTTCTTGGAGTATTCGAAGGGATCGTAAACGCCATGCTGTCGGCGGAAGAATATATGATTGACGCAGGGACGATCCTGCTGGATCTTGAATTTATCTATGCGGACGTGTCTACCTGCGATACGGTTCTGATCTGTCTTCCGGTCATGGGCTTCGGGCAGAAAAAAACCGATCTTTGCATGTTTTTTAAGGAGATCATGTTCAGCACGCAGTTCGATCAGACGGAAAACTGTGATCATGTGACAAAAATCATCAATTATCTGAACGGCGCTTATATCTTTTCTCTGACCGACTTTCAGGCGCTGCTTGGAGAACTGAGAATGGGCGGGCAGGCTTCGCAGTCGCCGACGAAAGGAGCGGGGAAGACTTTTTCCCATCCATCCGGGCTGAATCCCGGTCCGTCGGCGCCGCTGAATCCGTCGCCGGCGCCTCCGCCTGGTCCGGTTCCGCTTCCGCCAGATCCTGCTCCGGCGCCGTATCCGAATCCTGGCCCGGCGCCGACGCCGCCCCCGTATCCGGGACCCGTACCGGCGCCTCCGGTTCCGGGCGGCGGAAATGCGGCAGGACCCGGAATCCAGACTCCGCCTGTACTTCAGCCGGAGGGCAGGGCGGAAGGGGAAAGTAAAGAAAAGGGGATGAGCCTTTTCTATCTTCTGCGGCATTATGATAAAGAAAATGCGGGAATCTACAAGGCGCAGAAGGAAGAGAGAAAGCAGCAGAAGGCTCAGAAAGAACCAAAGAAAAAGGAAAAAAAGGAGAAGCCGAAGAAAGAAAAGAAAGAAAAGAAAGAAAAGCAGAAGAAGGGGTCCGGATTTGCGATTCCGGGGCAGATGGCTCCGCCGATACCGCCGCAGTCCGCAGGATCGCCTGTTCCGCCGATACCGCCGTCGGCGCCCATTCCATCCGCAGCGCAGGCTCCTGGCGGAGCGGTTCCGGGGAGCGCGGCCGCTTCCCCGTATACGGCCGGACAGGGAGGAGCGCCGGTGATTCCGACTCCGCCGCCCGCAGCATCTGCAGGCGGATACGGGAATCCGGGCGCGGACTTTGGCAATACCGTATTTATGGGCGCAGAAGCGGACGGAGATGACAGGACGGTGATCATGGGAGGCGGAGCCTCTGCAGAACCGCAGATTCATCCGCATCTGATCCGCAGAAAGAACAACGAACGGATTCCCATTCAGCAGAATGTCTTCCGTCTGGGCAGAAATCAGGATTTTAATGATTACGTCATACTTGGAAATGAGTTCGTGGGGAATACCCACTGCCATATTCTGGTGCGGGGAGAAGAATATTTTATTGTGGACGACAATTCCAAAAATCATACCCTTGTCAACGGAGTCATGGTCATGCCCGGAACGGAAGTAAAGCTCATGCACGGACAGACCATTATGCTGGCAGACGAAGAGTTTGAGTTCCGGCTGTTTTAGAGGAAATTCTCATGGAATTTTACATATCTGCAACAACGGATATCGGGACCAGAAGAAAGATCAACCAGGACAGCCTGTTTGTCCGGCGTCTGGAGACGCGGACCGGAAAGATGGCGCTGGCGGTCCTGTGCGACGGCATGGGCGGACTGAATTTCGGAGAGCTTGCCAGCGCCTCCATTATTGAAGCGTTTACAGACTGGATGTATCGGGATCTGTCCGTTCTGTCGCAGGATCCGCTGGAGGATCACGCGGTCCGGGAACAGTGGAGCAGTCTGATCGCAGAACAGAATCGGCGGATCCGCGCTTACGGACGGCGTTATCACTGCACGACAGGTTCTACGGTAACCGCGCTGCTTCTGACGGAACAGCGGTACTTTCTGCTGAACATCGGCGACTCGCGCGCCTATGAGATCGCAGAACAGGTTACGCAGCTGACGGAGGACCATACCGTCGTTGCCAACGAGGTCCGTCTCGGAAATCTGACGAAAGAGCAGGCGGAGCATTCATCCATTCAGAATGTGTTGACCCGGTGCGTCGGAGTGCAGGAGGAGGCATGGCCGGATCTTTTCTTTGGAAATGTGAAAAAAGGGACCGTCTACATGCTGTGCTCGGACGGATTCCGGCACCGGCTTGCCACGGAGGAAATGCAGGAGCATCTTCTGTATGCAGCACGAAGAGCGCCTTCACAGATGAAGCGTCAGGAGGAATATCTGATTGAGCTTACCAAACAGCGGGGAGAGACAGATAATATTTCTGTTCTCACAATTTATACAGAATGACCGGTTTTTGTGGTGTCTGGCGGGAATGGGCCTCCTGCTGGCAGTTCTCTTCGTGCTGCTTAAAGCAGTCTCCGGACGGAAACGGCAGCATGCAGAGAAAACGTCGTGCGCCGGTTCGGGACATGTGACCGGGGACACAGCGGAAATGCCGGCATTTCAGGAGATCTGTCTGGAGCAGTACGGCTTCCGGGTCGTGGAGGACATTACCTATATTCATACGAAAGACCGGATTGTACCGGAGGAGGATGGGAGTACAGGATGGAATGGATAAGCGATGAACTGTTATTTTACGGAGGAATGGCCGCTGCCGGCTGCTCATTGCTGGCAATGATCCTGTATCTGTGCATTTCACAGATCAAAAAAGTGCGTCTGAATGCCAGACTGGACGCGGAGTATGGAGAGCGGAAGAAGAAATAAGAAATTACGAAAGAAATGCAGGAGAGAGCAGCATGTCGGAAATCATTGCATCAACTTATGAACTGATCGGGAAAATCGGCGCCGGAGGGGGAGGAGTCGTCTATCTGGCCAACCATCTGCGCCTTGGCAAGCGGGTGATCCTGAAAGCGGATAAAAGAAAGATCACGACCCGGCCGGACCTGCTCCGCCGGGAAGTGGACGTCCTGAAGGATCTGAGCCATCCGTATATCCCGCAGGTCTATGATTTCTTTGTAGAACATGACGTTGTCTATACGGCGATGGACTATATCGAGGGCGAGAGCCTAGACCGGCCGCTGAAGCGGGGAGAACGGTATCCACAGCCGCTGGTCATCAAATGGGCCAGGCAGCTTCTGGAGGCACTTCAGTATCTGCACAGTCCCATTCACGGCGATCCGCCGAGAGGATATGTGCACAGCGACATCAAGCCTGCCAATCTGATGCGAAGGCCCAATAACGATATCTGTCTCATTGACTTCAACATCGCGCTTGCCCTGGGGGAAGAGAATGTGATCGGCTGCAGCGCCGGGTACGCTTCTCCCGAACATTACGGCCTGGATTTTTCAACCGATGACGATACGAAGACCAGAAAGCCGGAACCGGAGCCGGGCGGAGAGACCCGGCTGATGCCGGGAAGCTCGGGAGCGCCGACCGTTACGATGCCGGGGAATTCTCTGTCCGGGACCATGCGGATGAAGACGATCCTTCCGGACGTCCGTTCGGATATCTACAGTGTGGGCGCCACGCTCTACCATCTTCTGAGCGGAGTCCGGCCGGCCAGAAACGCGAAAGAGGTTATTCCGCTTTCAACAGAAGAATTCAGCCCGCAGATCGTGGAGATCATTTCCAAAGCGATGAATCCCAATCCGAATCTCCGGTATCAGACGGCGGAAGAGATGCTGGATGTATTGAATCATCTGCATGAAAACGATCCAAGAACACGCCGCTTTAAGAGAAACCGGCGGATCAGCATGATTGCTCTGTCGGCGGTCCTGCTGGCAGGAGTTGGCGTTTCTTTTACGGGACTGAAAAGGATGCAGGTGGCTGAGCGCTTTTTAAAACTTGCCGAATATGCGCAGAACGCCCGGGCGGACGGGGATCTGGACGCCGCGGTCGCTTATGCGCTTCAGGCCATTCCGGAGCGGACTGGTATCCTGACTCCGAAATATCCCGCCGAGGCACAGAAGGCGTTGACGGATGCTCTGGGCGTCTATGATCTGGCGGACGGCTACAAATCTCATGGGACGGTGGAACTCCCGGCCGCTCCCCTGTGCATGAAGCTTTCACCGGACGGCAGGACGGCATGCGCCGTTTACGCCTGGTCGGCTGCTGTTTTCGATACGGATACCGGAGCGGTCCTGACAGAGCTTCCGGTGGAGGAGTCCGCTTTGTCAGAGGTGGAATTTCTGGACGATCATGTGATCCTTGTTGCCGGAAAGGGTGCCCTTCAGGCATATGACCTGGAGAAAGAGGCGGTACTGTGGAGCGGCGAACCCGCCACTTCCATCGCAGTTTCCGGTGACGGGAAACGTGCGGCAGCCGTCTATAAGGAAGAGACAAAAGCGTATATATACGACACTGCTGACGGACGGATTCTGTATACGGTTGATTTTGGAGAAAGGCACCAGAAAGTGACGGTCAATGACAGCTTCGCCAATCCCAATGACAATCTGTTTGCCCTGAATCAGGACGGTACGCTGCTGGGAGTCAGTTTTTCCGACGGTTCTCTGAAAATCTGTGATCTGAAACATCCGGAAGAGGATCTGGAGATCTTTGATGAGACTTCCGGCTATATGCATTTTGAAGGAGGGTTTTATACACGATATTTTGCTTTTTCCGCATACAATCCGTCAGGGTCGGTATTTGCCGTTGTCGACGCCGTAGATCAGGTTCAGATCGGAGGCTTTGAATCGGACGGCGCCGCCTACAGCGTACAGACCGACGGTACCGGCATCTATCTTCAAAGCGAAAACCTGTTCGTCCGCATCCATCCGGAGACCGGAGAGCAGACGCCGCTGGTGGCGACGCCGGAAATGATTCAGAGTTACGCCAGAAGCGAAAGCCATACCCTGATCGCGTCGGAAGAAGAATTCCAGTTTTTTGACCGGAATGCGGGGCTGACCGACCGTTATGAGAAGGAATACGAGAGTAATTTCCTTCAGATCGCAGAAGGAATGGCTTTGATCGGAAGCAGCGACTCTCCGGTGATCCGGGTCATGGAGTACGAAAATTATCCGGATACGGAGTTGTTCAGCTATGATCCGCTTTATGACCATGATGAAGCAAGGATCAGTGCGGATCAGAAAACAGTGATGCTTTTTTCCTATGATGAATTCCGGCTGTATGACATGGACGGAACGCTGCTGACAGAGACGGAGATTCCGGATGCCGCGCAGGTCTATGACCAGCAGTACATCCGGGACGAAGAAGGATCCCGGCTGGAAGTGATCTACAATGACGGAACGGTTGCCGCCTACAGCGCCGGAGACGGAAGCCGTCTGTATGAAAAGAAGGGCGAAAAGCCGGATCAGAACATGTATGAGGAATTTGCTACGAATACACTGCGGATCGAATCGCCGCTGCATGGAACGCCGGCTGCGTATGATCTCAAATCCGGTCGGCTTGTCCGGGAACTGGAGAAGGATACCTATCTTACCTATGTGACCCAGGCCGGGGAATATGTGGTCGTTCAGTTTGTCACGGCGGACGGCTACTGTTATGGACAGCTGCTGGACAGCCGGTGCAGAGTGCTGGCGGAGCTGCCATACTTAAGCGACGTGATCGGCAATACGCTGATTTTCGACTACCCGACCGGGAACCTGAGGGAAGCGCAGATCTATGAGATCGGAGAGCTTTGTGAGATGGCGGAAAATAAACAGAATGGAGGAAGTGAAAAATGAAACTGAGAAAGTACCTGGCATTGTTTCTGGCGGCGGCGCTGATGGTGTCTGCCCTGCCACAGAGAGGAAGCGCGGCGGCTGCTTCGGAAATTGTGGAAGATGCAGATGCGGGAGAAGGCGAAGCTATAGCAGAAGCTGAAAATTCAAATTTGGAACCGGGGGGTAATGCTGGAAGCGTAAATGAATCGGGAACGGCGGATAAGCCGGAGACGGTGGATGAATCAGGAACGACAGATGAGTCGCAGACGGTAGATGAATCAGCAGCGGCGGATAAATCGGAAAATCCGGATGGGCAGGAAACGCCGGATGAATCGAAAAAAACGGATGAACAGAATATGCCGGATAAGCCTAACGGGGATGGGCGTAAAGATTTAGAGGAAGAAAAAGCGCCGGAGAAGTCCGAAACAGGAGAAACAGCTGGAGAAGCAGGTCCGAAAGAACCGGGGCAGACGGATCCGGAAACATCAACCGATGATGCAACGCCGGAAACAGATGAGCCTTTGGATCATACAGCATCTAAAGAAACAGAGGAAACGAATAAGGAGACTGCGGATTCGGAAAAGGCAGACAACACAGAAAGCGCAGAGGTTCAGGAAGACGGTGTACCAAAAACAGCAGAATCAGAAATGCCAAATGAAGTGTTGGCTGTAAATCCAGAAGACGGGCTGGAAACACAGGAAGGGGATATTGCGGGCGGCGTTGACGGGGATATTACCTGGAGGATTGATGCAGATGGGAAGCTGACGGTGAGTGGGACGGGGGATGTGACTAATACAGACGCATGGCCATGGGCCTCATATAGAGAAAATATTGTTTCTGCTGAAGTTAATGTGACAGGTATGACAGATGCAAGTGGGATGTTTTCTTATTGCAGCAACTTAAACAGTTTGGATTTGAGCAACTTTGATACATCAAATGTGACACATATGAGAGATATGTTTTCAGGATGTACTGGTATGACAAAAATTTTCACTCCATGTAATGTCAATGTATCTACAGTATTGCCTTTGGTATTAGATGAATTTTGGTTTCTTCCAGATGGAACAGAGATCACAGAACTGCCTCAGAATCTAGATCACAGTGTAGCGATAATCCGCTGCAGGAATCCAAAGATTATCACAACCACGTCTGACCTGAACATGGACGACGTGATCTGGGTAAAATATGTTCCATATTCTTATACGGTTGAGACAAATAACTGGGATGAAGATAATAAAGTTACATTCTCTATTGAGAAAGGAGAACTCGCAAAGGGCTTACAGATTTATCCGGAGACAGGAGAGATCTATGGCGTACCGTTGGAGACAGGAGAATTTCCAATCACCGTAAAAGCTTCCTACAGTAATCCGGAATATTTTCCCTCTTATGCAGACCTAAGCCTGACTGTCATAGATAATACAGATAACAACGTGCTGAATGCTTCAGACGCAGGGTATGCAATGATAGCAAGTATTGGTGTGCAGGTTTTTGATTCTGCAGGTTCTTTTTCTTATATAGTGACAGAGAGTGAGGATCAGCTGTTCGTGTCTGAAGGTGTATATGATGAATTTATTGATTTCTGGCTGAATGGCGAGAAGCTTGTTGCGGGAGAAGATTATACATCAGAAAGCGGAAGTACGAGAATCACGATTCCGAAACAGACGTTGGAAGAGAAAGCCATTCAGGACGGAATTAACACGATTGCAGCGGAATTCCGTGTGGGTGGAAATCTGGGCAATGCTTTGAAGCGCACCGCTCAGAATTTTCGGATGGATATGATAACCCGCCGCAGGAATCCAAAGATTATCACAACCACACCGGACCTGAACATGGACGACGTGATCCGGGTAAAATATGTTCCTTATTCTTATACGGTTGAGACAAATAACTGGGATGAAGATAACAAAGTCACATTCTCCATTGAAAAAGGCGAGCTTGCAGAGGGCCTGCAGATTTACCCGGAGACAGGCGAGATTTATGGCGTACCGTTGGAGACAGGCGAGTTCCCAATCACCGTAAAAGCTTCCTACAGTAATTCGGAGTATTTTCCTTCTTATGCAGATTTAACACTAACTGTTTTGGATAATACTGACAACAATGTGCTCAATGCTTCCGATGAAGGCTATGAAGTGGAGAAGTATATTGGTTCGCAGGTTTTTGATTCTGCAGGTTCTTTTTCTTATGTAGTGACAGAGAGCAATGATCAGCTGTTTGTTTCCTCAGGTGAATATAATGAATTCATTGATTTCTGGCTGAATGGCAAGAAGCTTGTTGCGGGAGAAGATTATACATCAGAAAGCGGAAGCACGAGAATTACGATTAGAAAGCAGACTTTTGAAGAAAAGGCTGACCAGGACGGAACCAACACGATTGCAGCGGAATTCCGTGTGGGCGGAAATCCGGACAATGCTTTGAAGCGCACCGCTCAGAATTTCCGGATGGATATTCAGGGCGGCAGCAGTAATAACGAACATGGTTCCGGCTCCGGTTCCGGCAGCAGAGGCAGGGGAGGAGATTCCGGCGGAAGTTCGTCCGGAGGCGGAACGGAAAGCGTTTCTTACGCTACATCCGTGATACGTCTGGTTGATGCATCCGGCAATCCACTGCCTGATACGGCGCTGGAGCTTCATTCCACTCCGCAGGAAGCCCGTACGGACCGAAACGGAATCGCTGTATTTGCGGGAGTGGAAACTGGCGTACATACACTTTATGCAAAAGACGGAAACGGCACGGTCTTTGCTTTGAAAAGCTTTGAACTGCTGTTTGGGGAGCATACAGGAATAAACGGAGATCAGATTACTGTAAAAGCAGGCGCGGCATTCACTCTGAGTGTTCAGGTGGATGGAAACGAGCTGAAGTTTTTGAGTCTTCGGGATGGAGACCTTTATCAGGTCGTGTCTGCGGCAACCGGCGATAATGACGTTCCTTTGATGTGGTTCCTTTTATCCATGCTGTCTGCGGGCGCAGTATCCGGAAGCATCCGGTACAGGCGCAGAAAACAATATGCCGGATAAAAGCAGTACTATTGGTAATATGCGCAATGCGCATTTACAATAAAATATTTTAACGAAGGAGAAAAAGTGATGAAACTGAGGAGATTCCGAATGCTGCACAGATTGATGCTCAGCAGAAAGGGCGAAAAATCGGACAAAAATATGTACGAGGAATTCATTACAGATACATTGCGTAGAAAGTGATATATAGTAAGCTGATTATATAAAACAGTTGCTAAATAAATAATAAAAGGAGATGTACAAATGATACACTATGAGAAGCTGGGGAAAAATGCCAGAAAAGCACTGGCCGGTTTTTTAGTTGCAGCAAATATTGTCGGGGGGCTCCCTGTTTATGCGGCAGAAACATCGATTTTGGATCCAACACAGATGGAAAAAGCGGATGATGTGAAGCAGACGACGGAAGACGCTCCGGCCGGAGATACAGAGATGGAAAATAATGTTTCGTCCACTGATCCGGTAGAAAATGACAGTGACACGGCAGAAGAAATAACGAATAATAGTGTTGCAACCGAAGATTCAGAAACGGGCAATGATGTGCAGACGGATAATGAGGACATGACAGATAATTCTGTTACGAACAATACTGCGAATGACAGCAGTATTTCAGAGGAGGATGCTGTAAAAGAGAAAGATGATCTTCCTGAAAACAACTCGCAAAATACGGATGTCACAGTACTAGATTCAGAAGAGACGAATGTAAATCCATCAGGAGACGATGTGACTCAGGATGATACTGCATTACCAGAAAGCAGTATTGAGCAGGATATAGACAAGAGTGCAGAAAATATCACAATTGTAGAAAAGACAGAAGAAAACAGTACAGAAGTACTGGAGGAGAAAGACACTGGCTGGAAGCAGACAGATGGAAACTGGTGTTATATTGATGAAGACGGATTGTACAAGAACAGAGTAGAAAAACTCACTGGGCCGGACGGGAAGACAGTCGGTTTTTATGGTTTTGATGAATATGGAAGAATGCAGACTGGTTGGCTGGCACTTTCAGAAACTGTTTACTATTTTGGAGAAGATGGTACAGCACTGTCTGGAGTTCAGGAAGTGGATGGAGCTACCTACTGGTTTGATTTTGATGGTTCAATAAAGAAAAATATCTGGTATGAAGAGAATGAAAAAAAATATTATTTTGATTCAGACGGTGTTATGTGTACAAATGTGATTATTTTTATTGGCGATTCAGACAATGGGAACTCTGCCTATTATCGCTTTGATAAGGACGGCTGCATGGTAACTGGCTGGTACCAAAGTGCATCAGGTAATCAGTACTATTATGCACAGGATGGAAAAGCTGTCAGAGGAATGCAGGAGGTAGATGGTTTTACTTACTTTTTTGATCAGGGCGGTAGAGTAAGGACAGATTATAGTTACGAAACAGATGGTAAGGTGTATTATTTTGGTTCAAACGGAAGACTGGAAAGTCAGATTGAACTGAGCAAGAATGGATGGCAGAAAGCAGCAGATGGAAACTGGCATTATATAGAATCTGGTGTAATGGTAAAAAATGAATGGCGTGAGATTCAGGGAGCAGAATATTATTTTGGCAGTAATGGCAATATGTACAAAAATGTAGAAGCTTCTATAAAAGATTTGAAAACAGACATTTATTCTTACTATCGCTTTGATGAAAATGGACACGTAGTGACTGGCTGGTATCAGGAAAGTTCTACAGGTAGTAAGTATTATTATAATAAAGACGGGAAAGCTGTACAGGGAATGATGCAGATAGGCAATGACACTTATTATTTTGATATTAAGGGTCGGAGTTTGACCGATTATACCTGTACACAGGATAAAGTGCTTTATTATTTTGATGAGACGGGAAAGCTGGTCGATAAAATTGATTTTAACAAAAGCGGCTGGCAGAAAACGTCTGATGGAAGCTGGTATTATTTTGAATCTGGAAAAATGATAAAAGATAACTGGCGTGAGATTCAGGGGGCAAAGTATTACTTTGACTCTGATGGAAGAATGTATAAAGATCAGACAGTTCCTATAAAGGAAGCAGGGACTGGTGCTTATAAAAATTATCGTTTTGATGAAAATGGACGAATGGTCAAAGGGTGGTATGAAGACAAAAACGGAAACTGGTTCTGTTATGATAATGCTACAGGTGCATCTTTGAATGGTATCCAGAAGATTGGAAAGGATACTTACTGTTTTGATGCTTATGGTCAGATGATAACTGATGAAGTGGTAACTGAAGGAAGAAAAAAATATCGTTTTGACAAAAATGGTTCCATGGTCAAAGGATGGTATGAGGATTCACGGGGAATCTGGTATTATTATGATACAGTTACAGGCGCTGCGCTTAATGGCATGAAGACGATAGGAAAGGATACATATTGTCTGGGATCAGATGGTCAGATGATGACAAATTATTCCTGGTCAGAGGCTGGAAGACTTTACTATTTTGACATAACAGGAAAATTGACCAATACGTTTAATATGATAAAAAACGGCTGGAAAGCAACAGCTGATGGTAACTGGTACTATGTAGAATCTGGAAAAATGGTAAAGAATGACTGGCGCAAAATCAGCAATTCCTGGTATTATTTTGACGATACTGGAAAAATGTGTACAGATACTACAAAAGAAATTTCGGATCCGGAATCGGAAGAATGTGTATCCTATCGTTTTGATAAAAACGGACACATGGTAATCAACTGGTATCAGGATTCTTATGGCGACTGGTTTTTTTATGAAACAAATGGATGTGCTGCCGAAGGAATGAAAAAGATTGGGAAAGATACTTATTATTTTGGCGTTGGCGGTAAGATGGAAACAAAATATTCATATGCTGATGAATCTAATCTGTATTATTTTGGTGAGAATGGAAAGCTGATGGAAACTCAACCGATTTTACAGGGAAAGGACGGATGGTTAAAAAATAAACAGGGGGACTGGTTCTATGTGAAATCTGGAGAACTGGTAAAAGAACAGTGGATTCAGTCAGGCAAAAATAAATATTATATCGATGCAAATGGTATTATGTGTAAAGATATGGAAAAAAACATTTATGATGAAAAACTGCACGCATACAGTTGGTATCGATTTAACCAGGATGGACGTATGATTACCGGATGGCATAAGGCAAACGGCAGTTGGTATTATTACAATGCGGGAGGTAATGCTGCGACCGGTCTCCAATCCATAAATAAAAAGACATATTATTTTAATGAGTGTGGAGAGATGCAGGTGAATGGGAAAATTTATCTGAATCACATCCTGTATTCATATGGTGCTGATGGTGTATGTACAACAGTGTTGAAAAATGGATGGATAGATAATGCGTATTATGCTGAAAATGGCAAGGCAGTAACCGGCTGGAAAAAAATATCCGGGAAATGGTATTATTTCAGCGAAGACTCGGGAAAAAAAGTATGTAATACAAAGTATAAGATCAATGGGAAAGATTATATATTTGACAGCGATGGAACTATGAAGACGGGATGGGTTAAAGGCAGTGGTTCTGGAGAATTATATTGGATGTATGCGGATTCTGACGGAGTGCTTGTCTGTGATTCGTGGAAAAAAATATCTGGGAAATGGTATTTCTTTGGTCGAAATAATAAAATGGTCACCGGCATACAACGGATTGAAGGAAAACTGGAACTGTTCAGGACAGATGGTTCCTGGAGTGGAACGTCAACGAAAGACCAGTGGTATCAGGATAGTTCTAAAAACTGGTTTTATATTAAGAACAATGTAATAATGAAAAGTACAGTACAAAAGATTGGAGGGAAATATTATCGTTTTGATGAAAATGGCAGAATGTTGGTAAAACAGTTTGGTGAAAATTATGATTTTTATTTTGGAAACAATGGAGCGGCGGTTACAAAACAGTGGAAGATGGATGGAGAAGGTCAGTGGCATTATTATGCTGCAGATGGAAAAGCAGTAAAAAACGGCTGGAAGAAGATCGGTTCTGACTGGTATTATTTTGAAAATTCCACGATTTTAACAGAAGACTGTGTACTTTCTGACGGAAAACTATATCATTTCAGCAAAAGCGGTGTTTCCAACAAAAAAGGAATCCGCATAACGAATGGATGGAATCTGGTTGATGGCCAGTATTACTATTATAATAAGGATGGATCTTATCTGACAGGAATGCAGTTGATTAATGGCTCCCGCTACTATTTTCAGGATAATGGCCGGATGGCATATTATACAATAGTTGGTAATGCAGAGAACGGATGGTATTATGCAGATAAAAATGGCCGGATTGCAGCAAAAGCATGGTGTGAAATTGAGGATACATATTACTATGCCGGTACTGATGGAAAACTTGTGACAGGATTACAGTCTATTGGAGGAAAGCGTTATTACTTCAGTCAAGAAGGAATTATGTACGATATGGATCGGGTATCAGAAAATGACGCAGGGATATTGTATATGATAAACGGGAAAGGAGAGATAACTAAAACTGTTAATGCAAGAGGCACCGGCTGGAAACAGACAGACTGTGGAAACTGGTTTTATTCTAAAAATGGAGAATTTGTAACTGGTTATCAGAAGATTGGCGGAAAAGCATATTATTTCTATAACACAGGCTGTATGGCAGTGGAAGCGGTGGTAGAAGGCTATGGATATGCAGATGCAAAAGGACAGTTGCATGAAAATGGCTGGTATGGAGATGACAGGCTGATCTATGTACGAAATGGACGTACATTGGACGGACCAGAGACAGTTAATGGAAAGAAGTATTATTTTTCGTATATTGCAGACACAGGTCTTTATTTTGCGGATGGTAATTATTATAACTATAATGGATCTAAAGGCTCTAGAACAACTGCAAGGCTGTCAGAAGGATGGAATCAGGTGAATGGACTGTGGTACTATGTCAAAAATGGAGCTGTACAGGTTGGCGATCAGGAAATTAATGGAAAGTTTTACCATTTTGCAGAAGATGGGGTTATGCTGAATAATTGCCTGTACAATAATAATGGAAGATATCAGTATCTTGATGATAACGGTTTTGCCATAAAGAACAGATGGATGGAACTTTCTTATAAAGACCTTTATAGAAAAGATTCTGAATATGTTGCTGAAAAGGAATTAGAAATTGTAAAGAGATGGTACTTCTTTGATGCAAATGGTTTTGCAGTAGTTGGCAGGCAGAAAATTGATGGGAAATCTTACATTTTCAGTGACAGTGGAAAGATGCTGTAATAGTTTGTTCAAATATTTAAATGTAACTATGTTTATTTATAAAAGGAGGATGCAGAAGTGAGATTAATGAAAAAAGCTATAGCATTTGTTATGGCAACGGCATTGGTGGTTCCTTCCGTTACAGCTTTGGCAGATACACCATTGCAGGATGATAATTATGCAGTAGTGTCTTCGGAGGAAACATCTTCGGAAGAGATATTGGACAAATCCGGGATGTCTGAGGAAACATCAGAGGAGGAAATAAACAACGGATACAATTCAGATGGATCTATGTCTGGCAAAAGCGAAACGGAAACATCTGAATTAAATGAAGAAGAACTGAAGGAAGTGCAGGATAATGAGGACGATGTCAATGAAAATGCAGTTGAAAAAGACGGTATAGAGACATCTGAAACTAATGAAAACAGTTCTGAAATTTGCAAAGATGAAGAAGCGGGAGCAGTACTAGAGGATATAAATAATTCTGAAGAAGCTGATGGTTTTGAGGAAAATGAGAATAATTCAGATGAAGGCACAATGGTTGAATCAGAAGAAGACAAAAAGATGTCTGACGATGAAAAAACCGATGATTTGGAATCTGAAAAAGGTGAAACCGTAGAGGGGCAGGAAAATTCAGAACAAAAGACTTTGGATGAGTTAGTGTGGTCTGACACAGATGTGATACAGTTTAATACTGGAAACTGTGTGATGGGAGTGATGGATGAAGAACTGTCGGAATATTTGGATGGATTCACAGAAGATGAGAGCGAATTTGATCCTGCGGTTGTATTGATGGAAGCATTTCCTGAAGTTAAAATATGGGATATGTTCGATAGCGAAGGAAATTATACGATTAATATTCCCGAGGAAAATCCGTTTTTCCCGTATGAAGTACAATTTATCTGTGATGGAGAGACAACAAATGAATGGTTTTTGTCACCAGATGACAGTGTAAAAGTGGGTGGGCATACGTTTTCGGTATCAGCTTATATTGATGGTACAGTGCCAACGCAGATTAATATGGAAGTGGCTGGGAAAATGGTAGCCGTATATCCGGAAAAGAAAGAATTTACAAATGATGGAGACGGAATAAGCCCAATGTCGTTAATCCAGTTGGAAACAGGTAAGCTTGAGACATCGCCTGTAGATTTAACCAGTTATACTCCGATTGAGCTTACACAGGTGTCCATGAACTGTATCTTTGGTGAAGGGCAGGTGTCTGCTGAAAATAAAATAGCATGGACCATAGACGGAGATGATAACTATAAAATAACAGGGTCGAATGATACGATCAATCTGAGTGAGCGAACAAGTTCTTCATCTATGAAATATCTGGATATGATTGTAGGAAATGGAAATCAGCTGGATGATTCAGGTATGCGATATAGAGTTCCGATTAGAATCAGGTCCTCATCATCATGGCTGAAGGCGGCTGTAAAAACAAGTTCACCGTCAACGATTACTGTTTCGTCATGTAACTACAGCGATTATAGTATGGATGAGAGAAATTTGGATGTGTCTGTTTCAACAGATTTGCTTCCAGATATAGTCTATATCGGATTAAAAATTGATGAAAGCCGATTCGGAAATACAAATTTCTCTCAGATAAAGGTTTATGAGGGAAACTATCAAACTGCTTCTGAGGCTGTAAAGGGAACAGAGATTACAGGAAAGATCTGTAATCCAGGTATGACGACAACAGGAACAGGATATAGAATCAATATTGAAGATGAAAACTGGGTTACATTTGTCAGTTTCAATGAAAGTGGAAACGTGACGGGATGTCTGCCATTCAGTCTGTCAGTCAATCACAGAGGTTTCAGCGAGTCTACTGGTTGGGGGTTGTATCAGAAGTTAAATGATCAATTTTCGAGTGTAGATTATAAAACCAGGAGAAGAGTTTATTATTATTCAAATTCTGACAGGAACGCATGGGAAGAATTTCAGTTTCAGCACCAGTACGATGAATATGAGATTGAACTGACTAAGGATTTTCCGGCAGATCGTCAATACTATTATCGTAAAACATATTCCAGGTCTGGAACAGGTACGGGAATAACTTCGGTAAGTGCTGCATATTTGGGCGTATATTTGTCAATGGATGAGGCAATAGCAGCAGGAGCAAAAGATGTAAAGGACGAATTGTTTGGTGAAGGCTATTTAGCTGATTATAGTAAAGGGGTTGCTTATACTTACTTTGTCGGTGAAAATGGGGCTTCCAATCAGATTGTATATCATGGATACATTAAAGTAAAAGACTATGTTGAACCAAAACCGGTTACACCATCGGAACCATCAGAGCCATCGGAACCATCAGAGCCTTCAGAACCGGAACCTCCTTTGGCTAAAGGAACTGGATTGCGGATCAGGGGAGTGATAGGAAGTGATGAAAAACCGCTGGATCCAATATATCTGGTGGATTCTACAAGGAAGGTAACAACAGATTCTTATGGAGAAGATAACTTTATTACGATTTTGGTTGATAAAAATGTGGATTTAACTAATCTGGCATTGGAATTTGATACAGATGAAAAAGCAAAACTTTTTTTGGATGGAGATATAGAGCAGAAAAGTGGAAAAAGCTTTCTTGATTACTCGAAAGGAGCTGTGCATTTTTCCATGACTGCTGAGGATGAGACTGTCAAACAGAGAAATTATTGGATTCAGATAAAAAAGGCGGTTGGCGGAACAGGAGAACTTTATATTAACAGTCTTGCAGATGATAAAGCGGCAAAAACACATGTAGAAAATGGCATTATTTATTCTACCCGTGAAATTATGCTGGATAATTATCATGGAAATATACATGATATCTGGATCGCCAATATTGGAGAAGAAGATATAGTGGATCTGTCTGCACAGCTGGACTCAGATGTGATCGAACTGGATCCTTACTGGGCGCTGACTGAAAAGCAGACGTTAGCCGGTTTCAACACTGTAGAAAATGCTACATATGGCAGGGATGAGAATGGTAAAGAAATCATAGGGGAACTTCCTAATCTTGCAAAAATTCGCTTAAGAGCGAAGGACGGCGTGCAGAAAGGAACAGAGATATCTGGTACATTGACCTTTAAATCAAAAGATAATGTATTGTTAATCATGACTTTGACAGGTATAATTGGCGATCCTCAAATTACAACGACTACAATTCCGGCAGCAGTAAAATATGTTCCTTATGAAACGCTCATACAGAACAGCAATAAATATGACCGTATTGACGTTAAATATTCTGTGGTAGGCGGACAGGAAAAGCTTCCGGAAGGTATAGAGTTGACAGATCAGGGAAAACTGAAAGGAATGCCGAAAGAAACGGGAACCTTTGAGTTCATTATCAAAGCAGAGTATATAGATCAGGGGCAAGACTATAATTTCAGAGAATCTGAAACCCAACTGGTTCTCGAAGTCAAAGACAATACGAATACAAACGTTTTTGCGGAATCAGACAGTGGATATTCATTGCAGGAACATATTGGTGTAGAAACAAGCAAAGGAAGTAGCGATTTTTATCTGGAACAGATTGCGGACGCTTTGTTTGTGTCGGAAGGTTTTCATGATGATTTCAGGATTCTTTGGCTTAATGGTGAAGAACTGGTGAGAGGTGTGGATTATACAGACGAGTCGGGAAGTACACGTATTACAGTCCGGGCTCAGACAATGGAAGATAAAGCTTTAAAGACTGGAAATAATACGATTGCTGCGGAATTCCGTGTGGGGACTAATGATGATTTGAGATGTACTGCACAGAATTTCCATCTGGACAATATCAGTCTGGCAGAGAATGATACTCCTGCAATCGATACTGATCCAGGGACTGATAATAATCCAGGAGGAAATGAACACAATAGTTCCAACAACAATAATAATCCGGGAAGCAACGGTGGAAGTCGTGGTTCTGGAGGAAGAGATAATAATTCAGCGGACGGCGGCGGATCCGGAAGCAGAGTGGGCGTCGGCATCAGCACAACACAGGCGACACTGGTGATGCGCATGGTGGACGCGGCAGGAAATCCTCTTCCGAACATGACGGTTGAGCTTCACTCTACTCCGAAGGTGACGCAGTCCAATGCGAACGGAATTGCGATTTTCGGCGGCGTGGACAGCGGCGCGCATACGCTTTACGCAAAGGATGCCGCAGGCAACGTGATTGCTTCCAGAAACTTTGAACTGATGTTCGGCGATCAGACGCAGATCATCGGGGATCAGCTGACCGTGAAGGCCGGAGCCGCGTCGACGATCGGCGTTCAGCTCGTTGGAAACGAACTGAAATTCTTAAGCCTGCAGGCGGGAGACGTCTACCGGGTGCTTCCCGCAGGCACCAATGATACTTCCAATGCAGGAGTATGGTTGCTTCTTTCCATGCTCATGGGCTGCATGATTCTTGGAATCGGCCTGCACTGGAAGAGAAGGAGATAAACCTGTTTTGAAATAACAGATCAAGTGAGCTGAAGAGTCGCCGCAGTATTGTATCATCTGCGGCGACTTTTTGGCAGTGTCATTCGGGGAGATAATTATGAGCAGGAAAAAGGTTGGAATAATTTGTATCACAGTCGTTTTGATTTGGGTTTTTGCGAGTATTGGCATATTTTTTCAGAAATGGAATCAGCATCGGATATTAACAGAGAATCTTCAGCTGGGTGAGCAGTATCTGTTGGAAGAAGATTACGAAGCAGCCATCGTTGCATTTACAAAAGTGATAGAGACGGATCCTAAGTGTGTGGAAGGTTATACCGGACTGGCGGATATTTATCTGTTGCTTGGCGATTATGACAAAGCTTTGGAAATTATAGAGAAGGGACAGGCAGAGACGGGAAATACAGAAGTGTTCGCTTCTTATTTTGAACGGATTGGAAACCGGACAGAGAATACAGAATTATCAGATTTACCAGAAGAGAAGATTGAAACACTCCTGAAATTTTTATATTATGAAGAAATTGGTAATGGATACGCATATGATCTGAAAAACATGCCGATTGAAGAGAGGGCCTGGTTGACGGCGCTGTGCATGTCAGATGATGTATTTGACCTCTGTACGGACCGTATGGAAATGCCGGAGCTTTCGGAAGACGGGATTCCTGCAGCTCCAGAAGAAAATGTTAATCGTTTTCTTGAGGACTGTACAGGAACAGATCTGGCAGGATATTTGTACGATGGCTCCGCTCCACTCATAAAAGAAGGCGAGATGATGGCTTTTGGCGGCGGAGAGTGGGGGACGGCATATCCTTTTGCACGGATTGAGGAGGTAAATGCTGTTGACAGCAATCATATTCTCCTGAATGGAACTGTAGGATGGGAGGGAGAGAGCGAAGAAACAGGTTACAGGTTCGAAGTGACAGAGGAAAGAACTTTTGAAGCGCTGTTGGAAAGAACCGCTTCTGCCTATCTGGATGGATACACAATTATCAGTTTTCAATATAATTCTGAAGAGATTGAAAATGAAGATGAAGATGGCAGCATGGAAAGTCATGAGACAGCAGAGCCTGAGGGCATCTCAGAAGAAAATCTTCGGAATATTTTTACAGAGTATACAGGCGGAGATCCGGTACTGTTTTATTGTGATGATTACGATGGGAACGGGACTTATGAGGCATTTGCTTTGTCAGGATCTGTAGATAATGAATATGAGGATGTTTATGAAGGAAATCTGTATTTTGTAGATCAACAGGGGATACAGGAGCTTTTAGAATGGGACGCTTACGTTCAGGGAACGGAATCCATAATGAATTTTGGAACTGAAAAGTATTTTGTGATTGGGAAATATTTTGCAACGGGAAATCTTTCTTATATATGGGGAGTAAAAGACAAAACTGTGTTTCAGCCGGAACTGTCGGGAAAGGGTATGAGTGTAAGGCAGACAGGAGAGAATACGCTGACGGTTATCTGTGATACATATGATGGAGAATATGATGAAACAGGCGATATGTATCTTGGACATACATGGAAACCTTATTATTTATACTGGGATGGAGATTTTAAAGAATACGGCGGTATTTCAATCACTGAGGAACAGTTGATGGCCTGCAGAGGCGGACAGGATATCCTGGATCAGATCCATGCGCTGGGCGGAGAGATTACAGATATTTTCTGGAGACAGAACGGAATTATTAATATCAATTATAATATAGGACCGAAACGTGAAAATGCGACTTTACTGCGTGAAGGTGATCGGGTACGTTTACAGAGAGCTTATGGAGAAGGAGAGATAGAAGATATAAGAGATTCCAGTTTTGAAGGATCATACGTAGAAGCGTTTATTCCAACGATTGCCACATATCCGGAAAGATTCTGACAGGAAAGGAGACAGAAGCGATGGAAAAGGGCAGAAAACTGAATGACACCTATACGCTGATGGATGAAATTGGTTCCGGCGGAGGCGGAGTGGTATATCGGGCATATCATGAAAGACTTCGTGTCGACGTGGTGGTAAAAAAGATTAAGGAAAATGTTAAAGGTATCTTGGAAAGCCGTGCAGAAGCCGATATTTTGAAAAATATCAAGCACACGTATCTTCCAAGAGTCTATGATTTTCTGGAAATTGATCATGAAGTATATACTGTTATGGATTATATTCCGGGAAAGAGTCTGGATAAGGCATTGAAGGAAACACGTCGATTCCCGCAGAAACAGGTTCTGGAATGGGCGACAGAGCTTGCGGAAGCACTGGAGTATCTGCACAGTCAGAAGCCTCCGATTATCCACAGTGATATCAAGCCGGCCAATATCATGCTGACACCGGAGGGAAGAATCTGCCTGATAGATTTTAATATCTCTCTGGCGTTTGATAACAGTATGAAAACATCCACGGGAATCAGCGGCGGTTATTCGCCGCCGGAACAGTATGCAGATTTGTCATTCTATCAGAGATATGCAAAACAATTTGAAAGACAAAATACAGTGCAGGAAACAAAGACCATGTCTGTAGATCAGAGTACTGCCACCATGCAGGATGGGAAAGCTGGAAGGAAAACTGACCGGGAGGCAGAAGAAACTGCGGTGGCACGGACAGTAAGAAATGTGGTCGGCAGCGGAGTCGATGAACGTTCAGACATTTACAGTCTTGGCGCAACCTTGTACCATCTTTTGACCGGAATGAATCCAGGGAATGATTTTGAGAAAATTGTTCCCATTGATCAGTGTGGGGCAGAGCTGAGTGAAGGATTTGTCCATATCATAAAAAAGATGATGGAATTCGATCCGGATGACCGCTATCAGAACGGAGGGGAACTTCTGTATGCACTGCGAAATATTTATAAGCTGGATACAGAGTATCAGAATGATCAAAAGAGGAACAGAAACCGAAAAATACTGATTGCAGCGCTGTATCTGTCCGGTGCAGTAATTCTGGGAAGCGGCTGGGTTATCCGCCAGAGGGAACTGGACACAGAATACAATCGTAATATTGCGCAGGCAGAGGAATATCTGGCATCGGGAAATCTGGATGAAATGTCTGCAGTTTTGCAGGAAGCAATGCAGATTCGTCCTGAAAGGATGGAGGCTTATGCAGAGGAAGCACTTCGGCTCTATCACTCAGGAAGCTACGAAGACTGTATCAGTTACAGTACAGATATTTTGTTAAACCCGGTTTATCGGGTAAAGAATGAGACGGATGAAGCGATACTTGGAAATATTTATTATGTACTGGGAAACTGTTATATGGAAAAAGAAGATTTTTCCAACGCAGAACTGAATCTGAAACATGCAATCGCTCAGTATGGGCAGAACAGTCTGTATTATAGAGACTTTGCCATCTCTCTGGCAAAACAGGGAAAGATCCAGGAAGCGGAAACTGCATTGGACACAGCAGTTTCTCTTGGACTGGGCGAAGATTCGATCTACATGGTACAGGGAGAGATTTCCTGTGCAAAAGGCGAATATGAAAAAGCGGAAGAACAGCTTCTTTGCGCAGTGTCTACAGCAGAAGAAGAGATATTACGAAAAAGAGCGGTCCTTCTGTGCGACCGGGTCTATCAGGAACTTGGGGTGAACTGGATCGATCAGGAGATTGCATTGCTGGAACGGGAAGAAAATCGTTTTGACAGCGCCGCTTCAGCCATGAATATTCGTGAACGGCTGGCAGATGCCTTTGTACGTAAAGCAGAATCAGAAGAAAGCGACAGCCATGAATATTATGAGAAAGCTGTTGAATGTTTTCAGTCTTTATATGAGAACGGATATGCGACCAGACAGATAATGGAAAATATTGCGGTTCTCTATGAGCAGATGAATGAATATGAGAAAGCGGCGGACATGCTGACACAGATGATGGAGAAATATCCGGAAAGTTATGTGTGCTATAAGCGGTTTGCTTATCTGGAGGCAGATATCCAGCAGCATAAAAAGAATACAGATCGGGATTATCATAAAATGAAGGAATATTATGAACGGGCAAAAGAACTTTATGACAGTCAGGATAACGATCAGGAGATGGAGATGCTGGATCAGATGATGCTGGATTTGAAAGACGGAAACTGGCTGTAAAAAGTGCGAAAAGGAGAGACGATGACTGCAGGAATGATGATTATGGGTATCGGAGCAGCGATTCTGGGAATGGCGTTTTTGATGATGGTGATAACAGCAGTAACTGCTCCGGCCAGAAAGCGGAAGATAGAGCAGAAAATGAAGGAGATTTATGGATGAGGAAGAGAATGGATGGAATTGCAGGATTTTTAACAGTTGCTGTTTTATTTTTGATCATATTACTTTTATTGACAGGTTGTGGAAAAAGTACGGATACAGTCGTAGACTGGAAGGAACAATATGATCTTGGCATACGGTATCTGGAGGAAGAAAATTATGAACAGGCAATCGTTGCTTTTACAGCAGCAATTGAGATTGATCCAAATCAGCCCGAAGTCTATGTGGCACGTGGAAGAGCTTATGTTCTTAGAGGTGAAACAGAAGAAAATCTGTCATTGGCGCAGGCAGATTACGAGATGGCGATAAACCTGGATGAGACATTTGCAGAAGCATATCTGGGGCTGGCAGATATTTATATCAGGAAGGGAGAATATGAAAGAGCGTTAGAAATCTTACAAGAAGGTCTGGAAAAGACAGGAGGAGATGAAAATATTAAAAATAAAATTGCGGAAATAGAAAGCGGGAATATTACGGATTCTGAAAATAAAGTAAGAAAGGTATCGGGCTATGATGAGACAGGAAACTTACTCTATTATTATGTTTATTTCTATAATGAAACCGGACAGATAAATCGTAAAATTGCATATGATAAAGATGATATGCAGACAGGGGATGTGAATGTCCTTTACGACGAGAACGGAAATTGTATTCAAGACTGGTGTAGTATGTTTGGGACAGGAGAAATAGTCGGAAGATGTATTCAGGAGTATGATTCGAAAGGAAATGTTATAAAAACTACAGACTATGATTTATACGAGGATACGTTTAGAGGATATCAAACTTATGAATATGATGATGCCGGAAATCTGATGCGATTTGATGAATATAATGCAACAGGGAGAAAGTATTATTATCATATATTAGAGACAGATTCTGACGGAAATGAAATTGATTATGTATATACACCTGAAGGAATATTAGAAGATTATTCAATTAATGAATATGATGAAAATAAAAATTTGATCAAAGGCAGCAATTATAATTCGGAAGGAATATTACTGGAATATTCAATTTATGAATATGATGATGAGGGAAACCAAATTAGTGAACATTATTATACTGAAGAAGCAGAAAGCGAAGAGTAAAGATTAACTTGAAAACGTTTTATCAACAGACTATAATAAAAACCATCAAACATCAGGAGGGATACCATGAGTCTTGATCTTCAAATCATGGACATGGCCGGGGGCCCGCCGGATCATTCAACCGTAATTACGAATTTTGTGAATATGGTTTACAATCAGTTGAAGGACAGTACCTGCAGGGTCTATCCGGATAATGTGCAGTACCGGTGGAAAATGCGTGACGGAAGCGAAAAAAATGTGATTCCGGACGCCTCGATCAATTGTCAGATCAGAAGCAGAAAAGGCAACAGTTTCCTGAATGCTCCGCAGTTTGTATTGGAGGTTCTGTCTCCTTCCACTGCAAAATATGACCGGACAGAGAAAAAAGAGATTTATCGGACGGAAGAAATTCCGGAATACTGGATCATTGACATTCCAGGACGCACTATTGAGATTTATGATCTGGATTATGAAGGACAGGAACCACGATATTATCTGATGGATACCGTAAAAAGTGAAAACAGCGAAAATCTGCATCTGATTCATTTTCCGCATATCCGAATTGATTTTGAACAGCTGTTTGATGGAGTGGAATAGAAATATTATTCTTTTGTTACCTGACAAGCCAGCTGTAATCCTTGCGGCAATCAAGGATATAATCCACATATACCGTATCATCCTGGATTTGGTAAAGAATAAGATACCACTTTTCAATAAACATTTTGCGGTATTTATTTGGTTTGATATACAGTTCATCAAAAAAAGGGAAACGCTGTGGCATCTGGGAAAGAGAATGCATAGAGGTCATAATCTCTTTCTTTTTTGCCGAAGCTGCCTGTTTGTTGACCTGTGCCATAAAGCGGATATGTGTTCCCAACATTCTTTTTGCCCTGTCGGAAACAACAACTTTGTATTTCCTGCTGTCTGCCATATGTTATACCTCGGCAATGATTTCATCAAGATAGGCGTCAAGTTCGTCAAGAGTGCAGCCGCTTTTTCCTGCAATCCTGTCCTCCTCAATGGCCAGCAGTTCCTCACGGAGTTTAAGCATTTTTTCCCTGCGATTGTAAGTTTCGATGTCCATAACAACCAAATCTCCCTCACCGTTCCTGGTAAGAAAAATTGGCTCTGCGGTTTTTCTGCACATATCAGCAATCTCGTTGTAATTTTTGCGAATCGCTGCGGATGGACGAATATTCATAATGACACCTCCTTGATTTGCAGAAGTAGTAGTATTTTATTCATATTATATTCATTTCATACAACAAAGTCAACAGAACTGCAGAGAATATACAGGTTAAACTTATAAACTGTTATGCACCGCAGCACCATTTCTGGTGCTGCTTAAAAATATAAAGAAGTGATTTATTTTGCGGGAGATTTCCCCTTTGACTCTAACGCTTCTCTAATGCTGTCTACATCTAACATAGACAGCATTCTTTCTGCCCCTTTTTCGTAATCCAGTGACAGTTCGTAACGGATTCTTTTCATACTCAGTTTGTAGCTGTTCTTTACCAGTCCCAGAATTGACAGCACGATCTTTTTCATGGTCTGGAGATTTTTTGCCCCATTTCTTGCCATGCTTGTATTCTTATCGTCCCTGAACGTGAAATCCATCTGCCAGTGGAGCCTGTTCTCCACTCCCCAGTGCCTGCGGGCCGCTCTTTCAAATTCTTCTGCATCTTCCCCTATGCTACATATATAGCAACGCCACTCATCTTCCTGGCTTCCGTCTCGCCTCTTCAGCTTTTTATGCACCAGCCCAAAACTCCTGAGCCCTTTCCACTTTTTCCTCTCGCTGTACCATCCTGTATCTTCTGTGATATAGTACTCCCTCGTGGCGATCCCTCCATGTTCTGCTTCCACGGTCTTCTTATAACAGCCTTCCTTTTCTTTCAGCGCTTCCCTGTATTCCTTCGTAAAGAACAACTTCACTTCTTCATAGAAGAGCGTCTGGTTCCCTTTCAGCGCCAGCACATAGTCTCCTTTTGCGTCTATGATCGTTTCCGCAGTCCCTTTCTGACAGTTCATCGCATCCGCGGTTACGATCGTCCCTTTTGGGTCCATCAGGCGCAGTACCTCCTGGGCTGCGGGTATTTCGTTCGTTTTTCGCTGATGTATCTCTGGGCCAGGCACATCCCATAATCATCCGAATAGACATTCAGCGTCTGCAGGGCCTTCACTTTCCCATCTCCCGTGTCTTTTCTGCCGGAACCACAGCTTACTTTCCCATCTACACAGACCACGCTCTTTTCATGGAGCCTCCCTGGCTCCCCTGTCAGGCCTATGATCCCGTCCACTGTGCGCAGCAGGATCCCTACTGTGACCTGGAAGAAATGGTCTGTGCTGATGTTGCTGAACACCACACGGTATGTATCATCGGTAGGCACGCCGAACGGAAGTTCCAGGTACCTGCGAAGCCATTTTTCCTTGCTTTTTCCAAAGCTTTCAATCTCACCCCATTCATTTGCGTTCCCCAGCACCGCAAAAAAGACAATCATAATGATATCTCCCAACAGATGGTGGATATAGGAGGAATGCCGGTAATCCTGCACCGCATCTGCGTGCTTTTTGATCTCCCTTATCAGCGCATCATTTTCCATGACTGTTTCCGGGGATATCCCATTTTCCTGGAATGTGTTATGAAGCTCTTCCAGCCTCGTTGTTTTCTTCGCCATAATATCATCTCCTGATATAATTATTTAGGTGACAAATATATCAAATCAGAATAAAAAATGGAACAGAAAGTTGAGTTTCTGTTCCGTAACATTTTTGTAACTTTATAAGTTTATCCTGAGAGAATATATTTGTTTCATACTGCGGATTCGTTACCTTTCACGTGTCGGCCGGTGTTCAGCCTGGTGAGGGCATCCGGCCGGCGTAGGTGTGAACGGTAACGCGGATTCCGGAAATCAGTCCGCGCCTCCGATCAAAACCCGTTTTCCTTCAAAAGCAAATCCATACTTCCGGATCCGCGTTTCCGGGATGCCCTTCTGTCTCAGAGCGGCTGCATAATCCCGTTCTGTGATCTGTGCCAGTGCATGCTGAACGGTTTCCTCCAGAGAGCGTTCTTTCAGAGGATTCCGCACTTTGAATTCCAGAAGAATGGCGTCGTCTTCCGAGCGTCTTGGCTCCAGCTGTACGTCATAGCGTCCAAATCCGCTTTCCCGGTTGGAGGTAATTACATATCGTTCCTTCAGAACCATCATCAGTCCCAGTACAAGGCCGTGGTAAAATCGTTCGGGTTCTGTCCGTTCAGAACTTTTTCTGCCGGTATCGAAGGAACTGAAGATGGTTTCTGACAGCTGGTTCATATAGGCGTTCATTGCTTCCAGATTTCCCTGAAGCAGCGCTTTGACAAAATCATTATAGTTCGTTCGGGAAGCGGCAAACCAGCTCTGGATGATTGTCCGGAACATGACCTTTACCTCAAAATTGGTAAGCTCCAGTTCATATTCCTGATTCCAGTCGCCGAATTCTGTCATACGGTTCTCAAAATGTTTCACTTTCAGATAACCGCCGGCAAGGAGAAGACTCCAGAGCGCAGTTTCTTCCAGATCGAGCCGATCATAGACGATCTGTTCATCAATGCTGGTATGAAATGATTTTCCATTCAGGAGGTCTTCCATAATCATTTTTACATTCCGGCTTCCGGAACGGATCAGCCGTCCGATCAGGCTGTTGCTGCTGGTATTTGCCCAGTAGGCCGCTAATTTGCCTTTATCCAGAAAATTGAGTATGGACCAGGGATTGTAGATATCTGTCCGTCTTCCAAAAGTAAAACCATCATACCAGTAAGTTACCTCCGCTTCCTGTTCTGATAATCCATATTCTTTCAGAGCACCGGAGACTTCCTGCTGCGTAAATCCAAAAGCATCCTCATATTTTTCAGAAGTGGTTGTTACGACTTCCGGATGATTCAGATCTGAGAAAACCGATTCTCTGCTGACTCTGGTAATCCCGGTCATGATCGCACGCTCCAGGAAGGGATTGGTCTTGAAGGCCGCATTGAACAGGCTTCTGATAAAACCTGTCAGTTTTTCCCAGTAGCCGTTCATATAAGCCTCCTGCATGGGAGTATCATATTCGTCAAGCAGAATGATCACTTTTTTCTTATAATACAGGTTCAGATATTTCGAGAGATGATGAATTGCCAGTGTGGCATACATGTCATCCATATCAGGAGAGATGTTTTGAAAAAATTCCTGATCTCTTTTGGGCAGAATACCGCTGTCAAGCAGAAAGGAATGGTCTGTATACAGATCGGTAAGCATCTGGCAGAGCTTTTTTCTGGCGGCGGAATAGCTGGATTCCTTTATGTTTGCAAAGGAAAGGCTGATGACCGGAAAGGTTCCCTGAATCTGCCGGTATTTTTCCTCTTTCCAGATGGAGAGAGACTCGAACAGATCCGTTCGACCTGCATGTTTCACTGAAAAAAAGTATTCGGTCATGCTCATGTTCAGAGTTTTTCCAAAGCGCCGGGGACGGGTAATCAGCGTAACAACATCTCCGTTTTCCCACCATTCTTTGAGAAAATCCGTTTTATCAATATAAAAATATTGATGCTCCATAATCGCCGCAAAGTCCTGATTTCCGATACTGACGGTTCTTGCCATAGATTCCTCCTGCTGTTCTGACAGCTGTTTTCAAATGATGACGGGTTTATTCCGACAATACCTGCTTCCAAAGATTATTATACTTTTCTTCCGCTTCTTCCCCCAGATAATGGAAAGTCTCACAGCGCGACAGCACTTCATTTCCCGGGAATAACGCTTCATTATTCAGAATATCTTCATCTTCGATCATCTCGATGGCAGCAGAGTTCGGAATGGAATAATAAATATACTCAAAGTTTTTCAGTGCAATATCCGGACGGCAGAGGAAGTCGATCCATTTTTCGGCATTTTCCTTGTTCTTGCAGGTGGTCGGAATGACCCAGCAGTCCAGCCATACGTTGGAACCTTCTTCAGGAACCACATACTGCAGATTTTCATTTTCGTCCTTACAGATCGTTGCTTCTCCGGAATAGATGACGCCGATGGCGGCTTTTTCACCGATCATCATGTCCCGGACTTCGTCCGTGGTGTATTTCAATACCAGCGGTTTTTGCTTTGTCAGAAGCTCGGCAGCTTCCTGAAGCTCCGCGTCATCCGTGGAGTTGAGCGAATATCCGCAGGAGATGAGCGCCGGAGCGAAGACATCCCGGGGATTGTTCATCATGACGATGTTATCCGCATATTTCTCGTCCCACAGACAGTCCCAGCTGGTGATCGGTTCATCCACCATGGTCTCATTGTAGAGGATGCCGACGGTTCCCCACAGATAGGGGACGGCATGCGATGCATCCGGGTCAAATTCCTTTACCGTATCCGTGTAGACCGGATCAATATTGGAGATGTTTGGAATATTGTCATAATTGATTTCCAGCAGCAGATCATTGTCCAGCATCTTCTGGATCATGTATTCTGAAGGACAGACCACATCCCAGTCCGCTGCGCCGTTGGCGATGATGGGATACATGTCTTCATTGGTGTCAAAGGTCTTATAATTGACCTTGATGCCGGTCTCTTCTTCGAAAATATTGATGACGTCTTCATCAATATATTCGCCCCAGTTATAGACGTTTACTTCTCCGTTCTCACCGGCGGAAGAGCCCCCGCAACCGGTGAATGTGAATGCTGCCGCCAGGCAGCCACATACAAGCAGAATTCTTTTTTTCATAATCTTACCTCTTATTTAAGTTCCGCTTCCGTACGAAGAATGCCCTGTGTCCGGAAGAATTTCCGTCCTGAAAAGCGTCCGGAAATCCTTCCGGGCATTCTCCGTACAGAAGCTGTTTTGTTAAGTTCCGCTTCCGTACAGGTAATGCCCCGCGTCTGGAAGAATTTTCGTCCTGAAAAGCGTCCGGAAATCCTTCCGGGCATTCTTCGTACAGAAGCTGTTTTGTTAAGTTCCGCTTCCGTACAGGTAATGCCCTGAGTCTGGAAGAATTTCCGTCCTGAAAAGCGGTCGGAAATCCTTCCGGGCATTCCCTGTACAGAAGCTGTTTTTAGTGTCTCTGGTTTTCCGCAGGCAGTTCCCGCTGCTTCAGGTTTATGAATACAAGCACGAGGAAGACTGCGAGAAACATGATCGTGGACAGTGCATACATCTCCGGTTTGATTCCCTTGCGAAGTTCTGAATAGATCAGAGTGGACAGGGTGTCGGCCCCGAGTCCCTTCACAAAGTGCGTGATGACGAAATCATCCAGAGACATGGTGAAGGACAGAAGGAAACCGGATAATACGCCGGGCATGATGTCCGGCAGTACGATGCGGAAGAACGCCTGCCCTTCTCCTGCGCCCAGGTCCAGCGCAGCCTCGTACATGGACATGTTCAGCTGCTTGAGCTTCGGCATGACGCTTAAGACCACATAGGGCAGATTGAAGGTGATGTGTCCGATCAGGACTGTTCCGAAACCCATCTCAAAGTGGATGCCGACAACGGAAAGCAGATTTCCCACTGTGATAAACAGAAGCATAAACGCAATGCCTGTCACGATTTCCGCGTTCAGCATTGGGATATTTACAATGCTCATACACAGGCTCTGGCGCCGTTTTTTCATATGATGGACAGCGATTGCGGCAGAGGTTCCAAGCAGTGTTGCAACGGCGGCGGACAGTACTGCGATCAGCAGCGTGTTGCCAAGGGCGGCCAGGATCGTGTCATTTTCAAAAAGCCGCTGATACCATTTCAGGGAAAAGCCTCCCCATTTGACAGAGGTTCTGGAATTATTAAAGGACAGAACCATCAGAGTTCCGATCGGGGCATAGAGAAAGAGCACGATCAGAAACAGATAAAAGCGCTGACTCCATTTTTTTATCATAATACATTACCCTCCCCATTGTCATATTTGGAGGACAGGATCATACTGACGATGATGAAAAGCATCAGCACAAGGGACAGCCCGCTTCCCACATGCCAGCTCGTACCTTTCATGAATTCCTGTTCAATGACATTTCCGATGAGCAGGATCTTTCCCCCGCCAAGAAGCGTGGAGATAACAAACGTAGTCAGAGAAGGTACGAATACCATCGTGATTCCGCTGACAACTCCCGGAATGCTCAGAGGAAAGATAACTTTATAGAGTGTCTGAAAGCTGTTGGCTCCCAGATCTCTTGCGGCATTGACCACATTGACGTCGATTTTTGAGATTACATTATAAATAGGAAGAATCATAAACGGCAGAAAATCATAGACCATACCGAATACAATAGCAGCAGGAGTATTGATAATCTTAAGTCCATGCAGTCCGAAAAATTTAAGTACCGTATCCAGAACGCCGTTGGTGTCCAGAAGCACGACCCACGCAAGCGTCCGGAGCAGAAAGTTCATCCACATGGGCAGAACAAACAGGAAGATCACGAACCCGGATTTTCCAAGCCTGCTTTCGGACAGGATCAGAGCAAGCGGATAAGCGAGCAGCAGGCAGATGGCAGTGCTCAAAAGCGACAGTCCCAGTGACAGAAAAAGCGCCTTGGAGTGTTCGGCGGTGGCAATCGCCATCAGGTTTTCCAGCGTAAATGATCCGCTTTTGTCCGTCAGGCCGTAGTACACGATGAACAAAAGTGGGATAATGATAAATGCCGATGCCCACACAAGAAAAGGGCAGGACAGAGATTTTCTATACATCCAGTACCACCGCCTCCTCGTCTTCTGATTCCGGTTTATTCATGATCTGAATATTGAACGGGTCGACGGATATGCTGACCTGTTCCCCGACCGGATGCATTCTGGTACTCTGTACCAGCCATTCGCGTCCGCATGCGCTGACTTCCATCTCATAGTGAACGCCTTTAAAGATCAAGTGTGACACGACGCCGTCTACAGTTCCTTTACCGGGGGCCCCAAGTTCCACATCTTCCGGGCGGATCACCACGTCTACCGGACGGTTGTGTCCAAAACCGATATCCACGCAGGGAAATACAATGCCGAAAAGCTCCACAAGTTTATCTTCCAGCATGACGCCGGGAAAGATGTTGCTGTCACCGATAAAGTCTGCCACAAAGGCATTCGTCGGTTCGTTATAGATGTCTTCCGGCGTGCCGATCTGCTGGATGTAACCCTGATTCATGACGACGATCGTATCGGACATGGTGAGGGCTTCCTCCTGATCATGAGTGACATAGATAAACGTAATGCCCAGCTCGTTTTTCATGCGGATCAGTTCATACTGCATCTCCTGGCGGAGCTTGAGGTCCAGCGCCCCCAGCGGTTCATCCAGCAGAAGAACCTTTGGTTCATTGACGATGGCGCGGGCGATGGCGATCCGCTGCTGCTGGCCGCCGCTTAAAGAATCCGGCATGCGTTTTTCGTATCCGTCGAGATTAACCAGCTTCAGGGCATATTTGATCTTATCATCAATATAGGCTTTGCTTTTTCCGCTGATTTTCAGACCGAAGGCAATATTTTCCGCAATGTTCATATGGGTGAACAGTGCATATTTCTGAAATACGGTATTCAGCTGGCGTTTGTTGGGAGGGAGTGCGGTGATGTCCTGTCCGTTAAAAATCACATGTCCTTCATCCGGAGTTTCAAAACCGCCCAGGATCCGCAGCGTTGTCGTTTTGCCGCAGCCGCTGGGCCCTAAAAGCGTCAGAAATTTGTTTTCATTAAAATACAGATCCAGGTCATCCAGAACCTTATGTCCGTCATAGATTTTGGTAATATGCTGCAGTTCGATCAGTCTGTTTCCCATGATCCGGCCTCCTTGTTGTAGTTTTACAGCCATTCTTGTTACAGGCAGGCTGTTATAATTCGTACTTTAAAAATTCGGCGGGGTGCTGATCCACAAAAATACAGCCCCGGTTTTTTCACCGGCGGTAATATAATGACTGGTAGAGGGGGTGAAATAAAAGGATTCCCCTTTCTTCGCCTTGATCAGCTTGCCGCCCAGATGAATGGTGATGGTGCCCTGGAGTACATAGCCGAATTCTTCCCCTTCATGGGGCGTATCCGGATAGGTGGAGCCGCCGGGCTCCAGCGTGACCCGGATCGGTTCCATGGCGTTTTTCTGTGCGTTCGGAATGATCCATTCAATCTTGTTCTTCAGTTCTGCATCGTATTTTTCACAGTAATCTGCATCATGAAAAACGATCTGTTCATCGCTGTCTTCGCTGAAAAATTCTTTCAGATTCGTTCCAAGGCTGTTGAGGATATCCACCAGCGTGGCGATGGATGGAGAGGTCAGGTCCCGTTCCAGCTGAGAGATGAAGCCTTTGGACAGCTCGCTCCGGTCTGCCAGCTCCTCCTGCGTCAGTCCTTTCATGACACGGAGTTCCTTGATCTTTGGTCCAATGTTCATGGTATAAAAGTCCTCCGTTTCCGTAGCTTTTTCCTGGCTGTTCCTGTACGCGCCGCAAAAATATAACAACCTGAAGTTTAATGCTGCTAAACACAGCGCATGCACGATACTTAACAAAAAGTTTAATAACAGTAAACGAATATACTATAGTACAGACACGGGCGTTCTGTCAATCGTTTTTTTGATTTTCTTTTATAATCGTCAGCAATGTCTGTTCTTTCCTTTACATATGAAAGACACGGTGATAAAATGAACGTGTATCTGAACATTTATCCGTTTTGGAAGGAATAGAAAATGCAGCGGTATTTTAATCAAAAGAAAAAGACGGGGATGAAAGAGATTCGGATTGGCGACAAGGTGATTGTGGAAGCGGTTGTTTGAAGCGAAGGAGATGACAAATGACGAGAAGATTTCCGATCTTTCTGGATATGACAGAGAAAGAGATTCATGTTTACGGTGCCGGAAAGATCGCGGCCCGAAGGGTGGAGACGCTGCTCATGTTTGCTCCATGTCTTACGGTCCATGCGCCGGAAGTCTCCGTACAGCTTCAGAAAGCGGCTTTGGAGGGGAGCCTCCGGATTCAAAAAGAAGTCTATCAGCCGGGAAGTATTCCTGCGGATGCATTTATGGTGCTTGCCGCGACGGATGACCCCGCTGTGAATGACGATATATATGAAGAGTGCCGGGAAAAAGGGATCCTGGTCAATGTGTGCAGCGATCAGGCGCGCTGCGATTTCCACTTTCCGGGAATCGCAGTGAAAGATGATCTGGTGATCGGGATCAATGCCGGCGGGAAGAATCACAGACTGGCGAAAAGGTGGACGGACAGAATAAGAAAAGAGGTAGAAGAAGATGGATATGATAATCAGGCCCAGAAGGCTTCGGACAACGGCAAACTTAAGGAAGATGGTACGTGAGACGAGGATGGATAAGAGCTCTCTTGTGTATCCCATGTTTGTAAAAGAGGGCGTGAACATAAAAGAGGAGATTCCGACCATGCCGGGGCAGTTCCGGTACAGCGTGGACCGGATGCCGGAGATCCTGAATGAGATGGCAGATGCCGGGGTGGGAAATATCATGCTCTTTGGAATACCGGAGCACAAGGATGAGGCCGGAAGCGGAGCGTATGCCTGTGACGGCATTATTCAAAAAGCGCTGGAAAAAGCGAAAAAAGAGGTCCCGGATCTGTTTTACATCGGGGATGTCTGTATGTGTGAGTATACAAGCCATGGACACTGCGGCATTCTGAAAGGAGAATATGTAGATAATGATCTGACGCTTGAGAAGCTTTCGCAGATCGCGGTGTCTCAGGTACAGGCCGGTGCGGATATGGTGGCGCCGTCCGATATGATGGACGGACACATCAGCGCGATCCGGGAAGGACTGGATCAGCACGGTTTTGCGACGACGCCGATCATGTCTTATGCAGTCAAATATGCGTCTGCGTTTTACGGCCCGTTCCGGGATGCGGCGGGCAGCGCTCCAGCGTTTGGAGACCGGAAGAGTTATCAGATGGATTATCACAACCGCCGGGAAGGAATGAAGGAAGCGCTTCTGGATATTGATGAGGGAGCGGATATCATCATGGTAAAACCGGCCATGTCCTATCTGGACATGGTGCGTGAGATCAAGGATGCAACGGACGTACCGATGGCGGCGTACAGCGTCAGCGGAGAATATGCCATGGTGAAGGCGGCGGCAAAGCTGGGATATGTGGATGAGGCTTCGATTCTCTGTGAGATGGCGGCATGCGCATATCGCGCAGGCGTGGACATCTATATGACTTATTATGCAAAAGAGCTGGCCTGCTTTATGGATGAAGGGAGGATCGGATAATGACAGGATCGGAAAAACTGTTTCAGGAAGCTGTAACACTGATTCCGGGCGGAGTGAACTCTCCGGTCCGTGCGTTCGGATCTGTAAATATGACGCCCCGGTTTATCGCGTCCGCAGAAGGGGCATATCTGACGGATGTGGACGGAAACCGCTATCTTGACTATATCGGTTCCTGGGGGCCGATGATTCTGGGCCATGCAAACCCGCTGGTTCTTGAAAAAGTAGAAGAAGCATGCAGGAAGGGCCTGAGCTTTGGAGCGGCGACCGAGGCTGAAGTGGATATGGCCCGGCTGATCTGCAGCATGGTGCCGTCCGTTGAGATGGTGCGCATGGTGAATTCCGGTACGGAAGCGGTGATGAGCGCCGTCCGCGCGGCAAGAGGGTATACAGGAAGGGATAAGATCGTCAAATTCGAAGGCTGTTATCATGGACACAGCGACTCCATGCTGGTGAAAGCCGGATCCGGCGTTATGACTGCCGGAGTGCCGGACAGCTCCGGAGTGCCGGCGGGATGTACAAAGGATACGCTTCTTGCAGGATATAATGATATTGCCAGTGTGGAAAAGCTGTTTGACGCATGCGGAAGTGAGATTGCAGCAGTGATTATTGAGCCGGTGGGCGCCAATATGGGAGTCGTGCTTCCGGAAAAAGGATTTCTGGAGAACCTGCGCAGGCTCTGCACGGAAAACGGAACCGTGCTGATCTTTGACGAAGTCATCACCGGATTCCGCCTCGCCCGGGCAGGCGCACAGGAATATTTCGGAATCCAGGCGGATCTGACTACTTATGGAAAGATTATAGGAGGCGGCATGCCGGTGGGCGCTTACGGGGGAAAACGTGAAATCATGGAAGTGGTCGCTCCGGTGGGCAGTGTCTATCAGGCGGGAACTTTGAGCGGCAATCCGGTAGCCATGGCTGCAGGGCTTGCACAGCTTACGTATCTGAACGAATATCCCGGTGTCTATGAACAGCTTCAGAAAATGGGAGAACTGCTTTATGGGGGAATGAGAGATATGTGTGAGGATCTCGGGCTTTCCTGCAGGGTGAGTTTTGCCGGTTCTCTTGGCTGCCTGTTCTTTACTTCAGAGGAGGTGACGGATTACAGAAGCGCGAAAGCCTCTGATACAGAGGCATTCTGCAGATATTTCCGCCATATGCTGGAGCATGGCATCTATATCGCGCCTTCCCAGTTTGAAGCGATGTTCCTCTGCGCCTCGCATACCGAAGAAAATATCCGTTATACATTGGACACTATGCACAAATATTTTGAAAAACAGTTTTAAACCCTATTAACAAACGACAGAAAATGTGGTAAAATTGTTACAGGTGTGAGCAGAGCGCAGAAAACAGTTCTCTGCAGAGGAGAGACGGATTGTTTTCTCCATCCATTTTGAAGAGACTTCATGAGAGGAGCATCTGTACTATGGACCAGAAAAAATACGTAGCTTATGTGGGAACTTATACCCATGGAAGCAGCAAAGGCATTCATATCTATGACCTGGATGTGGAGAACGGAAGGGCTGTGGAACGCAAAGTCGTTCCGATTAACAATCCTTCCTACATTAAAAAGTCACATAATGAAAAATATCTGTATTCAATCTCAGATGAAGGCGTTCAGTCGTTCCGGATTCTTCCGGACGGAGATCTGGAACCGATGAACAGCGCGTCAGTTCATGGTATGAGAGGGTGTTATCTGTCTACGGACAGGGACGACCGCTTTCTGTTCGTGGGCGGCTGGCATGACGGCAAGGTGACGGTCATGCGCCTGAATGATGACGGAACGATCGGGGAAATGGCGGACGACGTTTTTCATAAAGGGCTGGGGAGCGTGGCGGAGCGTAACTTCCGTCCCCATGTGAACTGTGTGAACATCACGCCGGATCAGAAATATCTGTGCGCGGTGGATCTGGGAGTGGATCAGGTAAAGATCTACAGGTTCAATCATGATACAGGGAAGATTCAGCTGATTGACATATTACGCTGCGAGCAGGAGAGCGCGCCGCGGATTATTAAATTCAGCCCGGATGGCAGGTTTGCATATCTGATCTGTGAACTGAAGAATTACATCAGTGTTTATTCGTATCGTGATTCGTCAAGAGGACCGGTGTTCGAGCTGATTCAGACCGTCCACACCAGAAGCAAATATCATTCGCAGGTAAGTGCAGCCTGCGTGCTCCGGTTTTCCAAAGACTGGAAATATGTGCTCTGTTCCAATGCAGGCGATAATACCATGGGGATTCTGAAGGTGGACAACGAAACCGGGATGCTGGAGATGATCTGTATTCTGCCCATCAGCGGGGATTATCCGAAAGCAGGAGACTTTTTCCCGGACAACCGTCATTTTATGTCTCTGAACCATGAGACGAACAGCATCACGATCTTCAGGATCAATTATGAAAAGAAATATTTCAGCATGTGGGGCAGGCCCATGAAGGTGGAGACGCCCAACTGCATTCTCGTGTCTGAGGTACAGGGCTGAATATACAGAAGAAAGTAAAGCTGTCTGTGCAGCGTTACAATTATATAATTTAAGAAAAGGAGAATGATAATATGAATTTTATCGTTGAGACATCCGCCCGTCACGTACATGTTTCCCAGGAGGATCTGGAGACCTTATTCGGCAAAGGGTATGAACTGACCAAGAAGAAAGACCTCTCCCAGCCGGGACAGTACGCATGCAATGAGAAGGTTACGATCGTAGGCAGCAAGAAGGAGATGGCTGCTTCCATTCTCGGACCGGTTCGTCCGGCAAGCCAGGTGGAGATTTCTCTGACTGACGCACGTTCCATCGGTGTGGACGCTCCGGTTCGCGAGTCCGGTGATGTTGCAGGCAGCGGTGCATGCAGGCTGGTCGGCCCCTGCGGCGAAGTAGAACTGAAAGAGGGCGTGATCGCTGCAAAACGTCACATTCATGCAACCCCGGAAGATGCAGAGAAGCTTGGCGTGAAGGATAAGGACGTTGTATCTGTAAAGATCGATACCGATGGCAGAAGCCTGGTATTCGGCGATGTGGTCGTACGTGTCAGCCCGAAATTTGCACTGGCTATGCATATCGATACCGATGAGTCCAATGCGGCGGGATGCGGAAGAGAAGTATACGGCGAGATTGTAAAATAATTATCAGAACATAAAAATTTCAAACAGGAGAATACATAGGTATGAAAATTTTAGTTATCAACTGCGGAAGCTCTTCTCTGAAATATCAGCTGATTGATATGACGGATGAGAGCGTGGTGGCAAAGGGTCTGTGCGAGAGAATCGGTATTGAGGGCTCTGTGCTGACACATCAGCCGACAGGCAAAGACAAATATGTGATCGAGCAGCCCATGCCGGATCACAAGGTTGCAATCGGACTGGTTCTGGATGCGCTTCAGGATCCGGAGCACGGCGTGGTAAAGAGCACGGATGAGATCGCGGCAGTCGGCCACCGCGTACTTCATGCAGGAACCAAGTACTGCGAATCCATCGTTGTGGATGAGGATGTGAAGAAGACAATCAAAGACTGCTTTGACCTTGGACCGCTGCACAATCCGGCGAACCTCATGGGCATTGAGGCATGCGAGGCAGTGATGCCAGGCAAGAAAAATGTGGCTGTATGGGATACCGGTTTTGGCATGTCCATGCCGGAGAAGGCATATCTCTATGCGATCCCGTATGAATATTTTGAGAAATATGAAATCCGCAGATACGGCTTCCACGGAACCAGCCATATGTTCGTATCCGGCGAAGCGATCAAGTTCGGCGGACTTGATCCGGAGAAGGCAAAAGTAATCGTATGTCATCTGGGCAACGGCGCGAGTATCTCTGCTTCCATCGGAGGAAAATGCGTGGATACCAGTATGGGACTGACTCCTCTGGAAGGCCTGATCATGGGAACCAGAAGCGGCGACGTTGATCCGGCAGTGTGTCAGTTTATCTGCAACAAAGAGGGAATCGATATCAATGAGATGCTGAACATTCTGAACAAGAAGTCCGGTGTGCTGGGTATCAGCGGCGTGTCCAGCGATTTCCGCGATATCGAGGCGGCGAGAGCGGCAGGCAACGAAAGAGCAGCTGCGGCACTGGAAGCGTTCATCTACCGCGTAGTAAAATATATCGGCGCTTATACGGCAGCCATGAACGGCGTGGATGCCATCGCATTTACGGCAGGCGTCGGTGAGAATGACATCAAGACCAGAAAGGCAATCTGCGAGTACCTCGGTTATCTCGGCGTGAAGATCGACGATGAGGCAAACAACATCCGCGGCGAGAGAAGAGTGATCTCCTCCGCAGATTCCAAAGTAAAGGTTATGCTGATTCCGACCAACGAAGAGCTGGCGATCGCGAGAGAGACTCTGAGACTGACGAAATAAAAAAGCGGCGGTTTTGTCCGTCTCATTCGGACAGGTTTGTTCGTCTGTGACGGACAAAACGGTTTCGGTGTCCGCTCCAATCCACACAGAGCTGCAGAGCACAGACCCTGCCCAGCCGTGAAAAGAAACGTTCCACCTGTAGGGATTGAAAAAACTGCTTGACATTCCTGTATCTGGTATGTATAATACAAAGAGTGTGAATGATTCGGGCTGCTTCTGTGCGGTTTCGATGAATGACGAACTGACTCGAGAAAGCATAGAGGAGGTGTAATCTGTGTCTATTTGTCCAAAGAATAAATCTTCCAAAGGAAGAAGAGATAAGAGAAGAGCAAACTGGAAAATGAGCGCTCCGAACCTGGTAAAGTGCAGCAAATGCGGTGCTCTTATGATGCCTCATAGAGTATGCAAGGCCTGTGGCTCTTACAACAAAAAAGAGATCATTGCAGTTGATTGATTATTTGGAAAGTCAGTAAATACAAGGGTTTAACAGATGTTGTTGAATCCTTGTATTTTTTATACCCAATTACATCGAAATCTGCTATAATATACAAAAAGGAGGATGACATATGAACAACGAATTGAAAATGGCAGTGAATGCCATCGTGGAAGAAATAAGCAGGACAGAAGAGCGAATCAATAAACGACTGGATAAAATGGATCAGCGTTTTGATAAGATGGAATTACAATTGGAATCCATGCAGCATGATATAAACGCCTGTAAGCTGGAAACGAGCACGGTAGACATTCTTCTCAGGAAGATTGAGCAGTTGGAAAGAAGGATCGAGGAGCTGGAGAAAAAAACAGCATAGATTCCCGATCCATCTAAGCTTTCGACTGCTCTGCAGTCCGGTATTCGGACGGAGTCATACCATAGTATCGCTTGAACAGCCGGCTGAAGTAGAGCTGGTCTTCAAAGCCGACAGATATTGCCACTTCTTTGATATAGCTGTTTTTGTCTTTCAGCATTTTCCCCGCTTTGGTCATTCGAAGATTGTTAATACAGGCGTTGATGCTGCCGCCGGTTTCTTCCTTGAAGATACGGCACAGATAGCCGGAGCTTAAACCGACGTGTTCGGACACGGAAGCAAGGCTGATCTTGTGCTGATAGTTGTTCTTTATGTAATCAAGAGCCTGAGATACTTCGGGGCTGTAATTCTCAGAAGAATGCTTTGTGACTGGTTCCGGTGCAAAAAGGGCGGTCAGGGCATCATCCAGATTTTTCTCCAGTTCTTCTCTGGTCAGAGAGTTTCTCATAAATTCTGCACTGTCGACAATTTGATCATGGGCAGCGGAGCTGATATCCGGTGTCTGGTATTCCAGTTCGCCCAAAAGGCGGACGCAGTACTGAATGATCCTGGAAGGCAGTACATGGTTATCCCTGCAGGTATCAAGAAGCTCATGAAAACGGCGGGAGGAGTACTCCAGGCGCTGCTCATCAGGTATGGACAGGATCCTGGCTGCCAGTTCTTTATAGGTAAGGCCGGGGACGGCGGAAGAGACAGACAGGGAGCAGGCTTCCACCTGGCCCAGAGGGCCGTAAAAACACAGTTCCAGCAGGTCCTGAAAATTATGGTAGATCCTGCGCGCTTCTTGCAGGTCAGGGACATCACTCTGATACAGAATGGCAGGTGACAGAGACATATAATACTGGAACAACTGCGCGATCCGGGCAGCAAGACCGGCAAGCGTGCTTTGATGAATCCGGAGTTCGGATTCAGGAATCAGCAGCAGTGTGTTGCTGGTGCTGAAGAGGATGATCCGTCTCTGGTCGAAATGTTCCAGTGCATTTTTCAGAGTGCTCTGAATCAGATCAATGGAGGGCAGCGGTTCCAGGTTCTGTGTGTACCAGTCAAAAGAAATCTGACAAAGGGCAAAGGGTTCCAGCTTTTCGGCGGAAAAATTTGTGACGCTGCACAGAGTATCCAGCTCATAGTGTTTATTTGCAAAAAATTCCCGCCAGGCAGCATGGCGTTCCTGATTGTGGATGAATTCCTGGCTGGTCTGAAGATTTTTTTCATCTTCTCTGGCTTTCTGATCCAGCTTTTCTTTGATCTTCTGAAGCTGTGCGGTCAGTTCTTCGGGGCTGATGCTGACCTTCAGAATGTAATCTGCGGCGCCGAGGACCAGGGCTGTCCGGACATAATTAAAGTCTTCATAGTTGCTGATAACAAGAAATTCACAGGGGATTTCTTTTTTCTGCACTTCGCGGATCAATTCGATCCCGTCCATGATCGGCATCTTCAGATCACAGATGATCAGATCCGGATGAAAACGGCAGGCCATATCCAGAGCTTCTTCTCCGTTGGAAGCAGTCGCGCATATATGAAATCCAAGCGTGTTCCAGTCAATCATGGAACGCAGCGCGATTTTTACAATGGGTTCGTCATCAACGATCAGTACCTGGTACATGAGTGCCTCCTTGCATATTTTGAATCTCACTGTCAGAATCCAGGGCGGGTATCCGTATGGTGCAGCAGGTGCCGTGTCCGGGACGACTGACAATGTTAAGTCCATAGTCGTTGGAAAAATACAGGTGGATCCTGTCATTTACATTTCGGTTTCCGATTCCGCCAAGCCCTTTTGGGCAGGTGTTTTTGTCATTCATGTCAAATCCTTTTCCCTCGTCTCGGATTTCCAGAAGAATATCTTTTCCGTCCCGTTTACAGGAGACATGGATTTCCATAATGGTTCCGTCATTGTAGGAGCCGTGCAGGACGGAATTTTCCGCCAGAGGCTGAAGGATCAGTTTGGGCAGCAGATATCCGGACAGTCCATCCTCCAGCTCGTAATTGACATGGAAACTTCCGGCATATCGTATGGCCTGAATGGAGAAATAGTGTTTCAGGTTGTCAATCTCTTCCTGAATGGTTATAAATTCCCGGTCATTCAGCAGCGTGTTTTTTAACAGTTCGCTTAAAGAACAGATTCCTTCTGATACAACTTTGTCCTGATTCATCTGCGCCACCAGGCGAAGGGTGTTCAGTGTATTGAAGAGAAAATGCGGATTGATCTGGTACTGGAGCATCCGAAGTTCCAGATCACGTTTTTTTGCTTCGTCAAGCTGCCGCTGTTCCAGAAGAAGCTGGATCTCTGTAACCATTCCGTCAATATTGTCCGACAGATAGGACAGTTCATCATTTGCATGATCCTGGATCCGCATCTCCAGATTGCCGTCTGATATGGCCTGACAGGTATGGATCATATGGTCGATCGGTTGAGAAATACTCATATAGGTATAAAGGGTCATGGTCAGCGCCACGCCGATCATCAGGAGTGCCAAAACAAGGACCTGTCCGGTTCTCTCGGAGCTTCCGTACAGAGAACCGGTATAGAGGCAGATGAAGATAAGCGGGAAGATCGTGGAGATCAGGCAGGAGATGACCAGCCTGTTTTTGATCTTCAGATTGCGGAGCCCTACCAGGGAAAAATTTTCGAGTGGGCGTAAGCTGTTGTTTTCAGGAGGCATGGGGACTCCTTTCCGGGGATATGATAAAATGCGAAAACCTTCTGTCCAGTATACAGGATTTTCCTGTCTTATGTACATTTTAACTTGAAACGGGAAAATAATCCATAGAAAACATAAAATAATCCATACACTTTTTTTAATAAACTGTTTTTTAAATTTATATTTATTTTAGAATTGAAGATAATCCATACAAAGGATAAGATAATATCTATCTTTTTTTGTGCATTTTATATAAAATACAAACTAACAAGAAACCTGAATACAAAAAGGAGGTAAAGCAGGTATGATGAAATATTTACAGAAACTTGGAAAATCCCTGATGCTTCCGGTAGCATGTCTTCCGGTATGCGGTATCCTGATGGGAATCGGATATGCATTGTGTGAAGAGACCATGCAGGGCGGAGATATTACAGGGGCGGTTTCGATCATTGGATTCTTCCTGGTTAAGGCAGGCGGCGCGCTGATCGACAATATGTCCTGGCTGTTCGCCATCGGCGTGGCAGTCGGCATGTCAGATGACAATGAGGGAACTGCAGGTCTGGCAGGTCTGGTATCCTGGCTGATGATCACGAATCTTCTGTCATCCGGCACGGTGAGCGTTCTGGTAGGAGGAGAAGCAGATCCGGCGTTCTCAAGAATTCAGAATCAGTTTATAGGTATCCTTGCAGGGCTCATCGGTGCGACCTGTTATAACAAATTTAAGAATACGAGGCTGCCGGATGCGCTGTCTTTCTTCTCCGGCAAGCGCTGTGTAGCCATTGTAACGGCAGTTTTCTCCATTCTGGCAGCTGCAGTCCTGTTCTTCGTATGGCCGATCGTTTACGGCGTGCTGGTAGCGCTGGGCGAGAGCGTTGTAGGACTGGGGGCAGTTGGCGTTGGCATTTATACATTCCTCAACCGTCTGTTGATTCCGTTTGGCCTGCATCACGCGCTGAATTCTGTATTCTGGTTTGATGCAGCCGGAATCAACGACCTTGGAACCTACTGGGCAGGTGAAGTGCTGAACGGTGCAGGCGGAAGCGCAGGTATGTATATGGCAGGTTTCTTCCCGTCTATGATGTTCGGTCTTCCGGCGGCTGCAATGGCGATTATTCACTGTGCGAAGCCTGAGAGAAGAAAAGAAGCAGCTTCCCTTCTGGGCGCGGCAGCAATCTGCGCGTTTATCTGCGGCGTGACTGAGCCCTTTGAGTTTGCGTTCATGTTCCTGGCGCCGGTGCTCTATCTGATTTATGCTGTCCTTTATGGAGTATTTGCAGCGGTTTCCGTGGCGCTTGGTTTCCGGGCGGGCTTTTCGTTCTCGGCAGGACTTACGGACCTGGTGTTCAGTGCGTCGCTTCCGGCGGCCAGCAGGACATTCATGATCATTCCTCTTGGAATTGCTGCTGCGGCAGTATTCTATCTGGTATTCCGTATGGTGATTCCGGCGCTTGATCTGAAGACTCCGGGTCGTGAGGACGAGGATGAGGATGAGACAAAGATCGAACTGGCAAACAATGACTTTACTGCGATGGCATCCATCATTCTGGAAGGTCTTGGAGGTAAGGCAAATGTGACCAGCGTAGACAACTGTATTACAAGACTCCGTCTGGAGATCAAAGATTATACGGCAGTTGATGAGAAAAAGATCAAATCGGCCGGCGTCAGTGGAGTGATCCGTCCAAGCAAGACATCCGTACAGGTTGTCATTGGGCCGAAGGTACAGTTTGTGGCAGATGAATTCAAAAAACTGATGTAAGCCAATCCACTATCCAAAACATATATTCAGAGGGAGCTCCGGGAGACCGGGGCTCTCCCTGCTGTTCACGGGTTCTCTCTGGATGATTGAGCAGACTTTCTCCATTCATTGACAGAGCAGGGGGGATTTGTTATGATAATCATACAGAGAAACTTTGCGTTTACAGGTATGGGGGAGTGCAAAGAATTATGAAGTACGCATATCGCCTTGGGAAAGCGATGATGCTGCCGGTGGCGTGTCTTCCGGTGGCAGGGCTTTTGATGGGGATCGGATACTGGATGGATCCGAACGGATATGGAGCGGACTGTCTGGCTGCTGAGATTATGATACAGGCGGGTTCAGCAATACTGAATCATATGAGCATTTTGTTTGCCACGGGAGTGGCAACCGGCCTGGCAGATGAACAGGACGGAACGGCAGTTCTGGCAGGGGTGGCTGCCTGGCTTTTGATTCAGAATATTCTGACGCCTGACAGTGTGACGGTTGTGACCGGAGGAAGAACAGATCCGACTTCTTTTCAGGATATTGATAATCAGATGATTGGAATATTCTGCGGGGTTATGGGGGCATATTGCAGTAACCGCTACCGGGACGTACAGCTGTTTTATGGATTGCAGGTGTTTTCCGGGCGCAGACTTGCCATCATTGCGTCAGTTGGATATGCAGCGGTTTTTTCACTGATGCTTTTGAACGTATGGCCTTATTTTTACGGGATATCTGTTTATATGGGAAAGTCCCTTCTTGGAACAGGCCCTGTCGGGGCGGGAATTTACATGTTTTTAAACCGTCTGATGATTCCGACCGGACTTCACCACGCCCTGAATTCCGTGTTCTGGTTTGATCTGGCGGGAATTTCGGATCTGAAATATTTCTGGAACGGCCTGGGAGTCTATGGCCAGACCGGACAGTATATGACCGGATTCTTTCCAGTGATGATTTTTGGCCTTCCGGGAGCTGCACTGGCCATGTATCAGACAGCCCGGAAGGAGAAGAAAAAGATGACCGGCGGTCTTCTGATGACGGCGGCGGTCTGCTGTATCCTGACTGGAGTGACAGAACCTATGGAATTTTCTTTTATGTTTCTGGCGCCGGGGCTCTTTTTTCTGCATGCGTTTTTGACCGGTATCTCCGGTTTTATCTGCGCAATGCTGCCGTTTCGGATTGGATTTAATTTCAGTGCAGGGCTTATGGATTATTTCATGGCGTTAAAGTCTCCTATGGCAGAGAATCCGTGGCTGCTCTGGCCGGTCGGAATGATTTTTGGAGTTTTGTATTATGCAGTATTTCGTTTTTGCATCTTAAGGTTCCATCTCAGGACACCAGGAAGAGAAGAACAGTAAAAAATTGATTCAGGAGGAAAGATTCATGTTTGGTATTTTCAGAAAGAAACAGCAGGAGTATAAGATGATGGCGGCAGCGGATGGAAAAGTGATTCCAATGGCAGAGGCGCATGATCCGGTATTTTCATCGTGCGCACTGGGTAATGGCGTTGTCATCCGTCCAACAGGCGGCGTGGTCGTGGCACCGGCGGACGGTAAAGTGACGGCGACTATGGAAGGAAGCAATCATGCAGTCGGTATGGAGCTGGAAGGCGGAATTGAGATTCTGATCCATATAGGCGTGGATACGGTGAATCTGAAAGGAGAAGGCTTTACAGCGCTGGTGAAGTCGGGAGACAAAGTGAAAGCAGGAGCGGAACTGATCCGGTTTGAACGGGAAGCGCTGGAAGCAAAGGGATACTGCATGGAAGTCATGCAGATCGTTATGGACAGCGAAACTGCCTCGAAAGTCCAGTATGTCACGGGAATGGATGCGGCAGCAGGGGAGACAGAAGTGGCACACTGGAAGCAGTCATAAAAACAGTCATAATTCCGTCTGTTTTTTCCTGGGAAAGTATTGACTTCGGGAAAGTGTTTTCGTATTATGGTATAGAAAACGAGGAGGAAAGAGGATGCAGGAGCTGGTAAAGGTTGCAGTAGATGCCATGGGCGGAGACCATGCACCGCTGGAGATTGTAAAAGGCGCCGTGGAAGCGGTGAACAGAAAAGACAATGTAAAAGTGTTTCTGGTGGGGCAGGAAGATGCGGTAAAGGCAGAGCTTAAGAAATATCAGTATGATCCTTCCAGGGTAGAGGTGGTGAATGCCACAGAAGTGATCGAGATGGCGGAACCGCCGGTTCAGGCAATTCGGACAAAAAAGGATTCGTCCATTGTAACAGCCATGAAGATGGTGAAAAACAAAGAGGCGGATGCATTTGTCGGAGCCGGGAGTACCGGGGCGGTCCTGGTGGGCGGCCAGCTGATCGTAGGAAGGATCAAGGGAGTGGAAAGACCTCCCCTTGCGCCTCTGATTCCCACTGAAAAAGGAGCTTCTCTGCTGATCGACTGCGGGGCCAACGTGGACGCCAGACCTTCCCACCTGGTTCAGTTCGCAAAGATGGGTTCGATTTACATGGAGAATATCATGGGGATTTCAAAGCCCAGAGTTGCGATTGTGAACATTGGCGCGGAAGAAGAAAAGGGCAATGCGCTGGTCAAGGAGACCTTTCCGCTTTTAAAGGAGTGCAGGGAGATCAATTTCATCGGAAGCATTGAAGCACGTGACATCCCGTCCGGGTATGCAGACGTGATCGTCTGTGAAGCCTTTGCGGGAAATATCATTCTGAAGCTGTATGAAGGAGTAGGCGGCACGCTGATTTCCATGGTGAAAAAAGGGATGATGGCCAGTCTTCGAAGCAGGATCGGCGCTCTTCTGGTAAAGCCCGCCCTGAAGAAGACGCTCAAACGTTTTGATACCAGCCAGTATGGAGGCGCTCCGCTTCTGGGCCTGAAAGGGCTGGTAGTTAAGACGCACGGCAGTTCCAATGCAACAGAAGTATGTAATTCCATCCTTCAGTGCGTGGCATTTACCGAGCAGCAGATGAATGAAAAAATCAGAGCCGGTATTCAGGAAAAAGAAAATCAGGAAGGGAATGGAAGTCATGGAATTTGAAAAATTACAGGAAATCATTGCGGAAGTATTGAATGTAGATGCAGATGAGATTACAATGGATACGACATTTGTAGATGATCTGGGAGCAGATTCCCTGGATGTGTTTCAGATTATTATGGGAATTGAGGAAGAATTTGATATTGAGATCGCCAATGAAGATGCAGAGAAGATCGTGTCGGTCGGCGATGCAGTGGAACAGATCAAGAGTGCGATCAATTAATTAACAGGGTATGAGTGCAGGCGGGCTGGGGCGAGATACAGTTTCTGACGTTATCTGACGGACGGCAGGAAGGATGTTTCGCAACAGCCCCTTATCATTTTATGACAGAGGCAGGTTATAATATGGAAAAGACGTCCCGGCTGAAGGAGCTGGAAGAGAAGATCGGTTATCATTTTCAGGATCCGGAATTATTAAAAAGAGCCATGTGCCACAGCTCTTATGCGAATGAGAGACATATGGGCAGGTTGAACTGTAATGAAAGACTGGAATTTCTGGGGGATGCGGTGCTGGAACTGGCAACCAGTGAATTTTTGTATGAAAGGTATCCCCGGATGCCGGAGGGAGATGCTACAAAGACAAGGGCCAGCATCGTCTGTGAGCAGAGCCTTGCATTCTGCGCCCGCAGTCTGTCACTGGGAGACTATATTCTGCTGGGAAGAGGAGAGGCGGTCAGCGGAGGAAGAGAACGTCCGTCGATTACTTCGGATGCTTTTGAGGCGCTGATCGGGGCAATCTACCTGGACGGTGGTTTTACTAATGCAAAAGAGTTTATACAGAGATTTGTTCTGGATGATCTGGAGCACAAGCAGCTCTTTTTTGATAGTAAGACCATTCTGCAGGAACGGATCCAGGCGCACTGCGAAGAAACGCTGCACTATGAGCTGATTCATGAGGAAGGACCGGATCACCGGAAAGTATTTATCGTACAGGCAATGCTTGGCGATAAAATAATAGGTAAAGGACAGGGACGGACCAAAAAAGCGGCGGAGCAGGAAGCGGCGTATCATGCACTGACAGGGAATATATAAGAACAGGAAAGCGTACATGTATTTAAAATGTATAGAAGTACAGGGATTTAAATCTTTTGCAAATAAAATTGTATTTGATTTTCACAACGGGATCACGGGAATCGTAGGTCCGAACGGTTCGGGAAAGAGCAATGTGGCGGACGCGGTGCGCTGGGTGCTGGGGGAACAGAGGGTCAAACAGCTGCGCGGCGGCACCATGCAGGACGTTATTTTCTCCGGTACGGAGAACCGGAAGCCATTGAGTTACGCCTATGTGGCGATCACGCTGGATAACGGCGATCATCAGCTTCCGGTGGCATATGAGGAAGTTACGGTCGCCAGAAGGTTATATCGTTCCGGGGAGAGTGAATATCTTTTAAATGGAACGGTCTGCCGTCTGAAGGATGTGCAGGAACTGTTTTACGATACAGGTATTGGAAAAGAAGGCTATTCCATCATCGGACAGGGCCAGATCGACCGGATCCTGAGTACAAAGCCGGAGGAGGCCAGGGAGCTGTTTGACGAGGCCACCGGCATCGTCAAATTCAAAAAACGGAAAAAGACGGCGGAGAAGAAGCTGGAGGATGAGAAGCAGAACCTTCTCCGTGTCAATGATATTCTGTCGGAGCTGGAAAAACAGCTTGGGCCTCTGGAGCGTCAGGCGGAAAAGGCGAAGGAATACCTGAAGAAAAGAGAGACGCTGAAGGAGTATGAGATTCACGTTTTTCTGATGGAGATGGAGGAGATTCGGGAACAGCTGGAAAGACTGAAGAAAAACCGGGTCATCACGGAAGGAGACCTGAAAGAGACGACGGAAGCTTTTGAAAATACGAAGCTGGAATATGAACGTATTGAAAAAGAACTGGAAGGGATCGAGAAACAGATCGATGCTGCCAGGGAGGACGCGTCTTCGGGCCGCCTGAAAAAACAGCAGCTGAAAGGACAGGTCGCAGTCCTGAAGGAGCAGGCGCGTTCTGCTCAGGCCAGCCGCCGCCATTATCAGGAGCGGATGGAGAGCATTGAGGGCGAGATGAAGGAGCGGGAAACGGAGAAGCAGGCTGTCCTTTCGGAAAAATCAGAACTGGATCTCCAGCTCTCACAGGCGCAGAAGGTCCAGGAAGAGGCGGAGGATGCGCTTCACAGGATTCAGCAGAGCATTCAGGACAGTCAGACCAATATGGAGAACAGCAAGAATGAGATTATCTCACTTCTGAACCAGCGGTCCTCCATCAAGGGAAAGATCCAGCGCTATGATGCCATGACGGAACAGATCCAGATCCGTAAGTCAGAGGTGAATCAGAAGCTGATCCAGATGAAGAGCGCAGAGCTTGATCAGGATGAACTTCTGAAGGAACAGGAAGAAGAGCTTCTGCGGATCCAGACGGAACTTCAGGAAAAGAATGCGAAGAGGGAAGAGACGGAAGGCCGGATTAAGGAACTGCAGCAGCAGATTACCATCTGCAGGAAACGTCTGGAGGATGGGCAGACTGCTTATCACAGAGAGGCGTCCAGACTGGAATCCCTTCGAAACCTTGCGGAGCGGTATGACGGATATGGTAACAGCATCCGCAGGGTGATGGAACAGAAAGAGCGCGAGAAGGGGATCTGCGGCGTGGTTGCAGATCTGATTCAGACGGAAAAACGTTATGAAACGGCTGTTGAGACCGCGCTTGGAGGCAGTATTCAGAACGTGGTGACGGAGGATGAAGAGACTGCAAAAAAACTGATCGCCTATCTGAAGCAGAACCGTTTCGGACGCGTGACCTTTCTGCCGCTGACAGCAGTGAAAAATCCCCAGCAGTTTTATCAGGAACAGGCGCTGAAGGAGCCGGGAGTTATCGGCCTTGCACATACGCTGGTGGAGACAGATCCGCGGTACCGGAACATCATGGCGCAGCTTCTGGGACGGACACTGGTTGTGGAACATATCGATCACGCCATTGCGATTCAGAGAAAATACCGGTACAGCCTGCGCATCGTGACGCTGGAGGGAGAATCCATGAATCCCGGCGGTTCCATGACCGGCGGCGCTTTCAAAAACAGCAGCAGTCTGCTGAGCAGAAACCGTGAGATCGACGAACTGAAAGTCCGGGTGGAACAGCGAAAGCAGGATATGGAAAATGTCCAGAAAAAGCTTGTTGAGATACAGAACGAACGGAGCAGCTGCTATCTGGAACTGGACGCAGGCGCAGCGGCGCTGCAGGAGATCCGGGTCTTCGAGAATACGGCGAGAATGAATGTGGAGCAGCTTCAGGAGCAGAAGCGTTCTGCAGATGAGAATTTCCGGCAGTTCGGAAAGGAAAGCGCAGAGCTGGACCGTCAGGCTTCGGAGATTCAGGAGATGAAAAAGGCGGGTCAGCAGGAGCTTAAGGATTCGGAAGCGATGGAGAAGGCTCATACATATGCGGTAGAAACATATCAGTCCCGTCTGGAGGAAGAACGCCTGAAAGAAGCAGAAGCGCAGAAACTTCTGGAAGAGTACCATCTGGATACAGCTTCCATTCTGCAGAAGGCTGAATTTGCAGCATCCAGCCTGAACCGGGTGGAAGGCGAACTGAAAAAACTCCGGAACGAGCAGGAGGAGCTGGTAAGAAGTCAGAGTCAGGCGGAAGATGATACCCGAAGCCGCGAAGAGGGCATTCATGCGCTTCAGGAAGAACTGGATCAGGCGGATCAGATAATCCAGGAAAAGGAAGAGAAGATTCAGGAACTCCAGAGGAAGAAGGAGGAACAGTCCGTTTCTCACAAAAATTTTTTTGGAAGAAGAGAAGATCTGTCTTCCCGCATGAACGAACTGGATAAAGAGCTTTTCCGTCTGGACAGCCAGAAGGAAAAACTGGATGAAAATTCAGAAAATCTCATGAATCATATGTGGACAGAATATGAACTGACCTACAATGCAGCGGTTCCGCTCAGAAAGGAAGAATATACAAACCTTTCCGAATTGAAGAAAAACTGCGGTACATTGAAAGAGGAGATACGCAGTCTTGGAAATGTCAATGTCAATGCCATTGAGGACTATAAAGAAGTTTCAGAACGCTTTGCGTTTATGGACGGACAGCGCAATGATCTTCTGGAGGCGGAGGAAGCGCTGAAACAGGTCATATCAGAACTGGACAGCGGGATGCAGAAGCAGTTCCGGGAACAGTTTGCGTTGATTCAGAAGGAATTCGACAAGGCGTTTAAAGAGCTGTTCGGAGGAGGAAGAGGCACACTGGAGCTGATCGATGAGGAGGATGTGCTGGAGACCGGAATCCGTATCATCTCTCAGCCGCCCGGCAAAAAGCTTCAGAACATGATGCAGCTCTCCGGCGGCGAAAAGGCGCTGACTGCGATCGCGCTTCTGTTCGCCATACAGAATCTGAAGCCGTCGCCGTTCTGCCTGCTGGATGAGATCGAGGCGGCGCTGGATGATTCTAATGTAGTACGCTTTGCGAAATATCTGCATAAACTGACAAAATATACACAGTTTATTGTGATCACCCATCGAAGGGGAACGATGAACGCAGCCGACCGGCTGTATGGTATCACCATGCAGGAAAAAGGCGTGTCAACGCTCGTGTCGGTGAACCTGATCGAAAATGATCTTGACAAATAAACAGTATGTGCCGTTCCAGACACGGGGCATTGTAACGGCACATGCGGAACTCTAAGTAAACAGCATGTGCCGTTGCAATGCCCGGAACGGTTTTCGGATGCCAGAGCAGCAGAAAAGCGTTCCAGACACGGGGCATTGTAACGGCACATGCGGAACTCTAATAGGAGGTGCCGATGATGGCAGAGGAGAAAAAAGGGTTTTTCAGACGCCTGGCAGAGGGTTTATCCAAAACCAGGGATAATATTGTATCCGGCATGGATGCCATATTCAACGGATTTTCGGATATTGATGAAGATTTTTATGATGAGATTGAGGAGATCCTGATTATGGGAGACATCGGGATCAATGCGACTACATGTATAATCGATAATCTGAAAAAGAAGGTAAAAGAACAGCACATCAAGAAACCGGAGGAATGCAAGGAACTTCTGATTAACAGCATCAAAGAACAGATGCGGGTAGGGGAGACTGCCTATGAATTTGAAAAACGTACATCGGTCGTGTTGGTCATCGGCGTTAACGGCGTGGGTAAGACGACTTCGGTGGGAAAGCTGGCCGGGAAGCTGAAGGATCAGGGCCGCCGCGTGATTCTGGCGGCTGCCGATACGTTCCGGGCGGCTGCCGGAGAACAGCTTACGGAATGGGCCAACCGCGCGGGTGTGGAGATCATCGGGGGAGGAGAAGGAGCAGATCCGGCCTCCGTAGTCTATGACGCAGTGTGTGCGGCGAAAGCCAGGAAGGCAGACGTGCTCCTGATCGATACGGCAGGCAGACTTCACAATAAAAGGAACCTCATGGAGGAACTTCGGAAGATCAACCGCATCATCGGGCGGGAATATCCGGATGCCTATCGGGAGACGCTGGTCGTGCTGGACGGCACTACCGGACAGAATGCACTGGAACAGGCAAGGCAGTTTGGAGAGGCTGCGGAGCTGACCGGTATCATTCTGACAAAACTGGACGGAACCGCAAAAGGCGGAATCGCAGTGGCGATCCAGTCCGAACTGAATGTTCCGGTGAAATATATCGGAGTGGGAGAACATATTGACGATCTGCAGAAATTTGATGCAGATACATTTGTAAACGCACTGTTTCTGTCAGAGTAGGAAAGACGACGGGATAAAGAGGAGATATGAAAAAATGATGACATTGGAAAAATTTGAAGAAGCCTGCGAGATCGTAGGCAGGGTAACAACAGAGACACGGCTGATGTACAGCCAGTATTTCAGCGATCTGTCCGGCAACAGAGTCTATCTGAAACCAGAAAACATGCAGAAGACAGGAGCTTTTAAGATCCGAGGGGCTTATTACAAGATCAGTACCCTGTCAGAAGAAGAGCGTGCGAAGGGGCTGATTACGGCGTCTGCCGGCAATCATGCACAGGGAGTGGCGTATGCGGCGAAAGAGTATGGCTGCAAAGCAGTGATCGTGATGCCCACGACGACACCTCTCATAAAGGTAAACCATACCAAGGAATACGGTGCGGAAGTTGTGCTTGCAGGGAATGACTACGACGAGGCGTGCGCACATGCTTACGAACTGGCAGAGGCACATGGTTATACGTTTATTCATCCTTTTGACGATCTGGATGTGGCGACCGGGCAGGGAACGATCTCCATGGAGATCTTCAAGGAGCTGCCGCTGGTAGACTACATTCTGGTTCCCATCGGCGGCGGCGGTCTGGCTGCAGGCGTTGCGACACTGGCGAAACAGCTCAATCCGAAGATTAAGGTCATCGGTGTGGAACCGAAAGGCGCCAACTGTATGGAACAGTCCATGGCGAAAGGAGAGGTCATCTGCCTTTCCGGCAGCAATACGATTGCGGACGGCACGGCGGTGCGTGAACCTGGGAAAACGATCTTTCCGTACATTCAGGAAAATGTGGATCAGATCATCTCCGTGCCGGATGACGAGCTGATCGTGGCATTTCTGGATATGGTGGAGAATCACAAGATGATTGTAGAAAACTCCGGACTTTTGAGCGTTGCGGCTCTTCGCCATCTGGATGTAAAAAATAAAAAAGTCGTGTGTATCTTAAGCGGCGGCAACATGGATATCATTACCATGTCCTCAGTCGTTCAGCACGGCCTGATCCAGAGAGACCGGATCTTCACAGTATCGGTGCTTCTTCCGGACAAACCGGGCGAACTGGTGCACGTGGCTTCCATCATTGCGGATCTGCAGGGCAATGTCATCCGTCTGGATCATAATCAGTTTGTAAGCACCAACCGCAATGCGGCAGTGGAGCTGAAGATTACCATGGAGGCATTCGGCACCGAACATAAAGAGCGTCTGATTAAGGGGCTTGCTGATAATGGGTATCGTCCGAAGCTGATTCGGGCAAATATATAAACAAAGATAAAAATCAAGGAGGTACAAAAATGAAAAGCAGAGTAGAGGAAGCGGCAGGCAGACATGCAAACGGGTATAACTGCTGCCAGGCAGTTGTATGTACGTACAGTGAACTTCTGGGTGTGGAAGAAAAAACGGCCTTCCGGATGAGTGAAGGGTTCGGAGCCGGTATGGGAGATATGGAAAGCACCTGCGGCGCTCTGTCAGGCGCAGTAATGCTGGCAGGGCTTAAGAGCAGCGACGGAAATCTGGAGGCGCCAAAGACAAAAGGGAAGACCTATCAGCTTTCCAAAGAGCTCAGGAAACGCTTTGAAGAAAGATGCGGTTCTGCAGTCTGTAAGGAGATCAAGGGGATCGAGAGCGGACAGCCCAAATATGGCTGCAGAGACTGCGTCCGGGCTGCGTCGGCGATCGCAGAGGAAGTATTGTTTGGAGAGGAAGAATGAGCAGATATAAGAAGATCCGGGCTGCGCTTCTCGGGGCAGGGACGGTAGGCGGAGGAGTCTATAAACTCCTTAAGATGCGGAAAGAGGAGATGCCTTTCAAGGTACAGGCGGAACTTGAGATCACAAAAGTGCTGGTAAGGGATATATCCAGAAAGAGAGAAGGAATTCCCGAAGAGGTACTGACTGATGACTGGAACAGCATCCTGGAGGATCCCGAAATTCAGATCGTCATAGAACTGATGGGCGGCATCGAACCTGCCCGAACCCGAATTCTGGAGGCCCTGGAGGCCGGCAAGCACGTGGTTACTGCCAACAAGGACCTGATGGCGGAACATGGAAGAGAACTGATGGAGGCGGCAGAGCGCCATCACTGCGATCTGCAGTTTGAGGCGGCGGTTGCCGGAGGCATCCCGATCATCCGCCCATTAAAAGAATGTCTGGCAGGCAACGAGATCACCGAGGTAATGGGCATTGTTAACGGCACGACCAACTATATTCTGACACGTATGACGGAAGACGGAATGGATTTTGCGGAGGCGCTGAAAAAAGCGCAGGAGCTGGGATTTGCGGAGGCCGATCCCACGTCGGATATCGAGGGACTGGATGCAGGGCGCAAGATGGCGATTCTGGCTTCCATTGCCTTCCATTCCCGCGTGACCTTTTCCGATGTGGATGTGAAAGGGATCACGAAGATCACGGCAAAAGACATTCAGTATGCGAAAGAGTTCGGATATACGCTGAAACTTCTCGGAGTGGCGCGCAACACGGACGGAGAGATGGAAGTGGGCGTATTTCCCATGATGATCCCGTCCGGACATCCGCTGGCTCACGTAAAGGATGCGTTCAATGCAGTCTTTGTCCATGGCGATGCAGTAGACGATGCCATGTTTCAGGGAAAGGGAGCAGGAGAGCTTCCGACCGCCAGCGCAGTCATGGGAGACATAATTGCAGTGGCAAGGAATATGCAGTACGATTGCTGCGGCAGAATCGGCTGCAGCTGTTATAAAGATCTTCCCATGAAATCCTCCGGGGAGTCCAGGCACCGGTATTTTCTGCGCCTGATCGTTGAGGACCGGACCGGTATTCTGGCAGGCGTGGCGGGCGTACTGGGCAACAACAATGTAAGCATCAATCAGGTCATCCAGAAACCGGCGGTGGATGGAGTGGCGGAACTGGTGGTCATCACGGACAAGGTGGAGAACCGTCATCTGAAGGATGCGCTGATGATTTTCGGCGAGATGTCCATGATTCAGGAAGTGGCATCTGTGATCCGGGTATATTCTCCGCGATAAAATTTTTTGAAAAATCTGGAGATCGGCGCCCGCGAGTCAGCGTTACCGGAAAATTTTATTGCCCGACCGTATAAATTGTCAGAATTTACCGGCACCCGCAGGACGCGGATTTGAAAGGGTGCCTGATATTTCCTGTGAGTCTGCCTTTCAGATGGGAACACTGATAGTGTGTAACTCAGAAAGGAGAGCGCCAATGGAGATCAGAAAGATTACCGGAGACAATTTTCAGACTGAAGTGACAGAGGCCGGCGGTCCGGTTCTTCTGGACTTTTATGCGGACTGGTGCGGTCCCTGCAAGGCACAGCACCCGGTTCTTATGCAGGCGGCTGATGAAGCGTGCGATGTGAAATTCTGCAAAGTCAATATTGATGATGACCCGCAGCTTGCCGAACGGTTCGGCGTGACGCATGTTCCTACGATGCTTGTCATGAACGGGGAGAAGATATATAAGACGATCAAAGGATTCCATCCGCTGGAAGAGATACTGGAGTATCTGGAGATGTAGCTGCCGTGAACGGATCAGATACACTGCGTCAGTCAGATGGTATCAGAATGGATTTACAGAGAAACGGCGTAGCCTGCGGGTTATGCCGTTTCTTATGTTTCCGGCAGGATGAAAGCATGTTGTTTTAAACGGAAGAATACGGGAGGATTACATATGTTTTTTTTACCTTCTTTCGAATGCATTCTGGAGTGTGGCAGGATGCCCGACGAAATCCGGAGAATGATGGAGCTTGTGACGGTGCAGCAGAATAAAAAATTTTTCGGATCAGGTGACGGCGAGTTTACCGGAACCGTTTCGGATTCCGGATTTGAAATCGTACCAAGGCTCACATACCGAAATTCTTTTGTACCGATTATAAGAGGATGGATCAAGACGGATGGAGAAACGTCAAAAATTATAATAAAAATGAAGATGCATTCTTTTACGTCTGCGTTCTGTGCGATCTGGTTTGGTTCTCTGTTCTTTTTTCTGATTTTCGGAATACTTATGGCATTTGCAGACGGAATACTTTCTGCTCTGCCGATAATCGCTCAGTCAGCCGGCATGGCAGGGCTTGGACTGATGATGGTTCGATTCGGATTTCAAAGGCCGGCAGAGAAATCTCTGGAGAGACTCAAAGAACTGCTGGGTGGAAAAGAGGTATGAGCCTGAAAGATCACAATTTACATTTGGCGGCAGCTGTGCTATAATAAAGCCACTTGATAACAAACAACGGATGACCGATGCCGTTGGACTGAAGATGAAGGATATGGCCGGGAGGGAGTATATGAAGACGTTTCAGTATACAATCAATGAGGAACTGGGAATGCATGCCCGTGCGGCGGGTCTGGTTCTGCAGCTTGCCAAGGAGTTTAGAAGCAGCATTGTGATTTCCAATAAGGGAAAGAGCGGGGACTTAAAAAAGCTGCTGTCGGTGATTGATCTGGATATCCAGTATCAGGATACTGTGACGGTTACAGTGACGGGGCCGGATGAGGACGTGGCAGCAGAAGAGATGCAGGCTTTTTTTGAAGAAAATCTTTAAACTGCCGGTATGGAGTGACAGGAACAAAAGGACTGGTCCTTTGGGACGAGTCCTTTTTGCGGGCAGGATGTGGACAGCTGCCTGGAAGATCAGATACACTATTCAGAAATTATGATAGAAAGACAGGATGAATCTTATGAGTGGAACACGTAAATCCGGAAGCAGAAAAAGTACCGCTCCTGCAAAAAAGAATACCGTAAAAAGATCAGCGGAAAAACAGAGCGGCGGTATCTGGGCAGAGGTGCGTCTGGTACTGGTGCTGATCGTGTCGGTGATTCTTTTTTGCAGCAATTTCGGTTTTGGCGGGACAGTGGGAGGCGCCATGAGCAGCTTTCTTTTTGGCTGTGTGGGACTGTTTGCGTATGTATTTCCGGTTGCAGTCATATTTCTGGTGCTTTTTTCTCTGGCAAACAGAAAAAACCTGATTGCTGCAGTCAAAGCGATCGGGATGATTGTTGGGTGCATTGCAACAGGGTCTTTGCTGCATCTTCTTACGATGGCAAAGTCAGATGCTTCCGGTTGGAAAGAGATTTATGTGTATTGTTCGGAGCACAGAACAGGCGGAGGACTGATCGGCGGATTGATATCCGGTCTGCTTCGCGATGCTTTTGGAACCATTGGCGCATATATGATTCTTCTTGGGATTCTGGTCATCTGTCTTGTGATCGTTACCGAACGTTCCTTTGTGCGGGGCATGTCCAGAGGGAGCCGGAAAGTATATGAGACTGCAAGACAGGATATGGAACGAAGAAGAGAAGAAGCAGAGGTACGCAGAGAGCGGAAAAAAGAACAGAGAAAAGAACAGCGTATAGAGCGAAAGGTCAGCGGCGTAGCGGCAGATCTGACAATCCCGAAAAAAACGGATACCGGAATTCTGGAGATTACGGCGGAAGGAAGCAGGGAGCCTTTTATGGAAGAACCGGAGATTCTGGCTGATCCGGAACAGGCGATTCTGTTCAGTGAAGATGACCTGCTGAAAAATGCGTTGGGACGCAGAGAAGCAGAGCAGATTTGTGAAAAGCCGGAAAAGCCGAAGTCCAGAGTGATTCCCATCCCTTCTTTTGAGGAGGATACAGAGGAAGAAGAAATGGAATATGTGCCGGAGATGCCCAAAGAGCCGGTGCAGCCCGCGGTACAGCAGACTGTCGCGTCAGAAGAATATTCACATGAATATGAATATCCTTCGGTTTCGCTCCTGAAGGCTTTGCCAAAACAGAACAGGAAAAAAGATGCTTCGCTGCAGCTTCAGGAGACTGCAAGGCATCTGCAGCAGATTATGGAGGATTTTGGAGTTAACGCTGCTGTAACTGATGTCAGTCAGGGACCCTCTGTGACCAGGTTCGAGGTACAGCCGGCTCACGGAGTAAAGGTAAGCAAGATCCTTTCTCTTACTGACGATATTAAACTGAATCTTGCCGTGCCGGATGTGCGGATAGAAGCGCCCATACCGGGAAAAGCAGCCGTAGGCATTGAAGTGCCGAACAAGGAGAATTCGGTCGTTATGCTGCGGGAACTTCTGGAATCGAAGGAGTTTAAAAATCATGCGTCAAAGATTGCATTTGCAGTGGGGAAGGATATCGGCGGTAATATTATGGTTACAGATATAGCCAAAATGCCCCATCTGCTGATTGCAGGCGCTACCGGTTCCGGTAAATCAGTATGTATCAATACCCTGATTATGAGTATTCTGTATAAAGCCCGTCCGGATGAGGTGAAGCTGATCATGATTGATCCCAAGGTGGTGGAGCTCAGTACATATAACGGGATCCCACACCTTTTGATTCCGGTCGTGACGGATCCGAAAAAGGCTGCAGGCGCTCTGAACTGGGCGGTAACAGAGATGATGGGCAGATACAACCGGTTTGCGGAACTGAATGTGCGGAATATTGAAGGCTATAATAACAAAATCGATTCCATTGCAGAGATTGAAGGCAGCGGCAAGCCGGAGAAAATGCCGCAGATTGTCATTATCGTGGACGAGCTGGCAGATCTGATGATGGTTTCACCCGGAGAGGTGGAAGACGCGATCTGCCGTCTGGCTCAGCTGGCCCGTGCGGCCGGCATTCATCTGATCATAGCAACGCAGAGGCCGTCTGTGAATGTAATTACCGGACTGATCAAGGCCAACATGCCTTCCAGAATCGCATTTGCCGTTTCGTCCGGTGTGGATTCCCGAACCATTCTGGATATGAACGGAGCAGAGAAGCTTCTCGGAAAAGGGGACATGCTGTTTTCGCCATACGGACTTCCCAAGCCTTTGCGCGTACAGGGAGCATTTGTATCTGATGCAGAGGTTGGCGCGGTAGTGGAATTCTTAAGCAGCCAGAGTAAGAATGCCGGTTCGGAAGCAGAGCAGATGATTGCAGAACAGATGAAGCAGGTACAGGCTGCGGTGGAAAGCGCGTCTGTTTCGGATGCGGGAAATGCCGGAGACAAGGACGTGCTCTTTGCGGAAGCAGGAAAATTCATCATAGACAAGGAGAAAGCATCGATTGGGATGCTTCAGCGCTGGTTTAAGATCGGCTTTAACCGTGCGGCTCGAATCATGGACCAGCTTGCAGAAGCAGGAGTGGTCGGTGAGGAAGAAGGTACCAAACCAAGGAAGGTACTGATGTCCATGGAAGAATTTGAACAGTACCTGGAGGAATATATGTAGCAGGATGATATGGGTTTTCCTGACACGAAGACGGAAAGGAAATATGTCCGGATATGATATGCCAGAAATGTGGAACTGATATACCAGAAGACAAGATATATTGTGAAAAATGCGGGAATGCGATTCAGATGGTTCCGGATTATAATCCGAATGAGGATTTTACAGTGGGAACGGAGGAAAAGGAGCAGCAGTCTGTCCCGGAGGAAGCTTTTACGGCTTCCGATTCCTGGTGGTACAGGCGAAGATACTGGCTGGCGGGGATAGGCCTGCTTATTTTGGGGATTCTGGCATATCAGATTTCTTTCCACTATGTGTTTCATCCGGAAGAAACTGCAACAGAACCAGAGGAGGTGGAGCTGCCGGCAAAGCCGGAATTCGGAATTCAGCCGGGAATCTACAGTTATTCTCCGCAGTTGACGATTTCACACAGGGAAAAAAACAATGGTGAGATCTATTATACAACAGACGGAACAACGCCGGATGAACAGAGTACTTTGTACAAAGCTCCGATCTTCGTGGGGGAAGGAACGACGGTCGTCAGAGCTGTCTTTGTCCGGAATGACGGAGTACAAAGCGAGGAGATGTCCGGGACTTATCGGGTAGAATTCCAGTATCCGGAGGAACCTGTGTTCAGTATGCCGGGGGGCAGCTATGACAATGCTTTTTCTGTGACCATAACTGCAGAGGAGGGCTGCAGAATCTATTATACAACGAATGGAGAAGAGCCGGGCTTCCAGTCCAGGCTGTATCGGGGCCCGGTTTCTATTCCTGAGGGCCTTACGGTACTGCAGGCGGTATCTGTGGATGAAGACGGAGGAATGAGCGGTATTGTAGAGGCGGTCTATGATGTGTCAGGAGGGCGCAGATCACCCACACCGTGAAAAGTAACGAGCTGTTAAATCTGTATTTTTTTTGTTGAAATATCCGTATTTTTGCATTATGATAGAAAGAGATGATTTGTAGTCGTTATACAGAATCGCTATAAAATGTATTAGGAGGAAGCATATGTTTAAGATTTTGGAAGCAGAGAAGCTCTCTGCAGCAGTCTACAAGCAGGTGATCCATGCACCGCGCGTGGCAAAGTCCTGTGAACCGGGACAGTTCATTATTGTGAGGGTAGATGAGAATGCGGAGCGTATTCCGCTCACGATCTGCGATTATGACCGGGAAGCCGGAACGATTACGCTGGCTTTTCAGCCTATTGGCGTGTCCACCCATAAACTGGTTGCATTGAAAGCAGGGGATGAGATTGCTGACTTTGTAGGGCCTCTGGGGCGTCCGTCTGAGCTGGTAACGGATGACTTTGAGGAAGTTAAAAAGAAAAAAGTCGTGTTCATTGCCGGAGGCGTCGGCACAGCTCCCGTCTATCCGCAGGCAAAATGGCTGCATGATCATGGAATTGAATGTGATATCATCGTTGGAGCAAGGACGAAGGACCTGCTGATCCTGGAGGAGGAGATGAGCAAAGTCGGCAATCTGTATTTGTGTACGGACGACGGAAGCTACGGGTTCCACGGAGTCGGTACGGCGATGCTGGAGAAGCTGGTGAGCGAGGGACACCATTATGACCTGTGTGTGGCGATCGGTCCGATGATTATGATGAAGTTTGCGTGCCTGACAACGAAGAAGCTGGGAATCCCCACCATCGTCAGCATGAATCCCATCATGGTGGACGGAACCGGCATGTGCGGTGCCTGCCGTGTACTGGTAGGGGATGAAGTGAAGTTCGCATGCGTGGACGGACCGGAGTTCGACGGACATAAGATCGATTTTGAGCAGGCTATGAAAAGAGCAGCCATGTATAAAACCGAAGAGGGAAGACGTCTTCTGAAATTCCAGGAGGGCGACACGCATCATGGCGGCTGCGGAAATTGCGGAGGTGACAAATAATGGCAGATGTATTGAAGAAAGTACCGGTCAGAGAGCAGGACGCCAAAGTCCGCGCGACGAATTTTGAGGAAGTATGCTACGGTTATAATAAAGAAGAAGCAGTGGAAGAATCCATGCGCTGCATTACCTGTAAAAATGCAAAATGTGTGGAAGGATGTCCGGTATCCATCGACATTCCTGCTTTTATTGCAGCAGTAAAAGAAGAAAAATTCGAAGATGCATTCCAGATTATCAGTAAGTCATCCGCACTTCCTGCAGTCTGCGGACGTGTCTGCCCTCAGGAGAGCCAGTGCGAAGGAAGATGTATCCGCGGCAAAAAGGGCGATCCGATCTCCATCGGCAAGCTGGAGCGTTTTGTAGCGGACTGGGCCCGGGAGAACGGGATCAAGCCGGAGGCTCCCGCGGCTAAGAACGGGAAAAAAGTGGCTGTCATCGGCTCCGGCCCTTCCGGGCTGACCTGTGCAGGAGATCTGGCGAAACTGGGTTATGACGTGACGATCTTCGAAGCATTACATAAGGCAGGCGGCGTTCTCGTCTACGGCATTCCGGAGTTCCGTCTTCCCAAGGACCGCGTGGTCGGACCGGAAGTGGAGAACGTCAAGGCGCTGGGCGTCAAGATTGAAACAGACGTTATCGTCGGCAGAACGGTGAAGCTGGACGAGCTGATCGAAGAGGAAGGCTTTGACGCGGTATTCATCGGTTCCGGCGCAGGGCTTCCGAAATTCATGGGGATTCCGGGAGAGACTGCCTGCGGCGTACTTTCCGCCAACGAGTATCTGACCAGAAATAACCTGATGAAAGCCTTTGATGAGAATTACGATACGCCGATCGTGCGCGGCAAAAAGGTCGTGGTCGTCGGCGGCGGCAATGTGGCCATGGATGCGGCGCGTACGGCGCTTCGTCTCGGTGCGGAGACCCATATCGTCTACAGAAGAAGCGAGGAAGAACTTCCGGCCCGTGTGGAGGAAGTGCATCATGCAAAAGAAGAAGGGATCATCTTTGACCTTCTGACCAATCCGGTGGAGATCCTGGCAGATGAGAATGACTGGGTAACCGGTATTAAATGCATCCGTATGGAGCTTGGGGAACCGGATGCATCCGGCAGACGCCGTCCGGTGGAGGTTCCCGGTTCCGAATTTGTCATTGACTGCGATACGGTCATCATGTCCCTGGGGACTTCACCCAATCCTTTGATTTCTTCCACCACAAAGGGACTGGAGATTAACCGGAGACAGTGTATCGTTGCTACGGAAGATACCGGCGCAACATCCAAAGAGGGCGTATATGCAGGAGGCGACGCGGTAACTGGAGCGGCTACGGTGATTCTTGCCATGGGCGCAGGAAAAGCGGCAGCGAAAGGAATTCATGAGTATCTGAGTGCAAAATAAAGCTCCCTGATCTGGATCATTATATCAAAATAACTGATGTAACAGGGAAATGTAAAACAGGTGTAAAGTTTTTTGTATTCCGGAAAACTTTACACCTGTTATCGTGTGAATAAAATTTTATTGAAAAAGTTCATTATAAAGAGTCTCGACCAGCTCCTCGGCATAAGCATCGTCTACTTCAGGAAAAGCAGGCATCAGCCGCTCGCGGATTGCTTCCGATATAATAAAGTATTTCATTTCTTCCGGAGTGTCTTCTTCGATTCCGGCGGTCAGGTCTTCCATCGTCAGGTGCTTGTCAGCCCAGGTCCGGATCCGGGTCTCCAGGTCATCTTCTCTGGAAATATCATCCAGTATTTTCATGGCGTTTTTAAACGAAATACCGGCAATGACCAGAAAGATCAGGAACATTCCTTCCATGACTGCGAGCGAAAAAGTATTGAAGGGAAGGATAAGCACGCCTGCAAGGGCAAGGGTGATCACAAGGAAGCCGATACCGCCTACTGCAAGAAAGGTCCATGCAGAGGATTTCATCTCAGAATGCCGATCCCTGGCAGAGACATGTGTATTCATCTGACTGGCGGATGCGGTACGGGCAGCGATATCTGCCAGTTCCTCCGGCGTCAGATCTGAGACGGGCGCCGGTTCTTCTTCCGGTTCTTCCGGCAGTTTTTCAACCAGATCCGCATCACAGTCAGGACAATGGGTCTTTCCTTCGATATATTCGTTTTTACATATGGGGCACCAGGGCATGGCGGTCCTCCTCTCGATATGATATAATGTCACCAACTGGAGCGAAGCGGAAGTTGATGACCTGCGCGAGCATCAGCGAGCTTCCTATGATATAATGTCACCAACTGGAGCGAAGCGGAAGTTGATGACCTGCGCGAGCATCAGCGAGCTTCCTATGATATAATGT
>CAJTXP010000018.1 GCA_910583615.1 uncultured Lachnospiraceae bacterium
TCACCTGCAGTTAAACAGACAGATGCGCCGGTGCTTAGTTTCACCCAATAGAAGGGTTCGATTTCTTTTTCAAACTGTTTTGTGATGTTCAATTGTTCTCTCCTCCCAAATCCAGAATGTTCCCGCTCAAATGGAATTTGTCAATAAGTGACATGCTCTTTGTGATATTGAATAAAATCCTTTTTCGTAAAAGCCGGCAGATACCCGTATTCATCTACCATTAACTGAAGGATCGCAGCGGTTCTCGCCTGGGTGTTGATGCTTTTGGCGGGATTAAATTCAATATCCGTGAAATAATTATAGCTTAAAACCGCATGGATTTCATCTGCCGTAAACGATTGTTTCACAGCGGTAATATAGATGAAATCATAGAATGCCGTTTGGGGAATCAAAGGAAAATCTTCATTTTGGTAACGAAATGCGACCAGATCTCCGGATGAATGCAGTCTCTCATCACGTTTGGCTTCTTTCGGTGACAGGTCAAGCAGATCAGGATAAGGTCCGCCGCGTTCAAAAACTTTAGCGCTCTGAAACACATTCTCCAGAGTATGATCATTGATCCTGAGATGAAACGCACTTAATTGAACGCCTATCATTTCTGTGCTCTTTGTGCTGATTTCCAGCGGCCGGGCGTTTTCATCTGCTGCGGTAATCGCATGGTGCAGGCTTTTTATGGATTTTTGCTTTTGAGATACTGCAAAACCAGAATGCCATTCAAACGAATATATTTCACTGACAACTTTTCCTTGACGAATAAAAAATGCAGGTCGTTATGCCATTTGTGCCTCCTGTATAAGCTGTAAATTATGCTTCTAATGAATCGATCAATTCCTGTATTTCAAGTACAGCATCTTCCACCCGCAGTTCCACTTCTTCACTCCAGAATCGACTTCCGCCAGACAACTCATCAATTAAGTTGAAGATGGACACCGCATCAGCAACGGGTATAAAACCAGTTGATTTCCATTCGGATAAGTGATTACCAAGATAATCTGTAATAGCTGCATAAATTTTTTCATTGAAAGAATTATGGCAGCGCAGTTCTGCCAATAATCCATTTTCTCCTACAATCATATCGGATAAATTCATTTTCATACACCTCTGGGATTTTGATGTTCTGTACTGCTCAAATTCCTGATAAACTGGAAGGTGTCTATTCTTCCTCGTTTGGCTTGAATACTTTCAAATAGGCGGGACGGCCCTCCGCTTCCTCGCCATAGACATACAGTGTATTGGTCTCGGTATCCAGACAGGTGTGGCAGAAGCGCCCGCCGGGGAATGGATATGGCTCACGCAGCCGCTGGAAGTCTACGCCGCCCTCGGACAGGACCTTTTGTATTTCGACAGGGTCCTCGATCTCGTCCGGCTGGGCCTTTGGCTCCAGATTTAGAAGCATGATATCCAGGAGGAAGGACTGGACGGAATTGGAAAATGGAGCCCAGCTGTATATATCGTCCTGGTCGTTGTAGTATACCGCCGGGTTGGGCTGGGTCAAATCCTCCGCTTTGATGCCCGCGTACCAGCAGCCCTGATTTTCGCACCAGAACAGCAGATAGTTGCCCGTGACCTCGCCCCAGCGCTCCCGGGGCAGGGCGCGTATCTTCGCCAGCTCTTCATAATCCTCTTCTCCTGGCTTGCTGAAAGTCTCCAGGTCTTCGTCAATATGATCGTAAGAGAAGGTCAGGCGCTTCTCAAAGAGTTTGGCCTTTTTGTCAGGGACGAATATCTCATGCAGCGCACAGTTCAGGCTGGCCCTGCCGCAGGCGAGATAGTATTCCCGCAGGGCAGCGGGAAGACGTATCCCTGCCGCCGCCTCATAGGAGGCGATGGTCTTCTCGGAAAACCCTGTTGCTTTCCCCTCTCCAAAGCCAAACAAAGGTTCCGCCCATTGAACCAGTTCAATGGGGGAAATCTGATACCGTTTTTCACTCATTATAATATCCTCCGTTTTACTATTCGCACTCATTTTTCTTAATCATATTCTGCGCAGATATATTTGAAATCCTCAGTCTTACGCAATGCTGCCAAAGCGTATTTCTCGATATGCCTTGACATGATTTCTTCGGCATACCGGAAATTCTCTGACGGATGGCCCTCGGCGCAGCGCACCATAGTAATCAGCATCTCATTGTCGCCCTCAATATATTCAGATGGGTAGTTGCCGGAATGATCACAGGCATCTTCGTCATGGTATTTCTGTCTGACTGCTTTCATCTGAGCTGTGGTTCCAATCACTGCATGATAATCCATGTTATCGCTGTCACAGTAATAGTCGATAAAAAGTCTTGACACAATATCCATGCATTGCTGGATCTGCTCAATAATGGCATTTGCATTTCGGACAGCAAATCTCCGAATTTTCTCCCTGGCATCTTCCTCGTTTTCATAGCGGATGTACAAAAGTGTTTCGCGGCCTTTCAGAACGGCCGTGATCTTCTGAAGCATTCCATTCCGGCCATAGAAGGCATGCAGCGTCTGAAAAAGATCCCCCTCCGGCGCACTGTACAGCGTCATCTCACGCCTGTCCTTCCCAACAGGAATGTCATAGGTGAGCATTTGATACTGTGCGTCATAGTCAAAGGAGATCGCATCGTCTCCGTTGATGTCCTTACTGAAATCAACAACGCTGTACACACCTTCTTTGTATGTGAGGGGAATGTTGTGTAATTCTGGCATTTGGGTTTCCTCCTCTTATCAAATACCGATTTCCTGATCTGTTTTTTTCAACAGGGAACAGTCAACACATCCTGCATAGTCCATGGCTTCGATAATTTTAAACTGCTGCTGTTCCATACCTGTGTCTCTCCCATAAAGTTTTTCATACTGAACAAGGAATTTAGTAAACCAGTAATATCTTCCATACAAAATATCTGATAAAGTGTACTCGGTTATTGTCAGTATCTTCTGTTCGTTATCCTCCAATGACAAAGCGTAATTGATGGCTGTATTCATTTCATGATCTTCATAGAGAATAACCATGGGTTTTCCTAATGAAGCAAACAATTCTTCCATACGAGTTTTGTCCTGCAGCAGCATTTCATATCCCCAATCTGATTTGGCTGATTTTGTTCTGTTTTCATCAAAGGCCCAGCCTGAGCCCCCTGCTCACATACGGTTACGTTGTGAGTTTGGAAAGATACTCATAGGTGAACGCGATTGCACGGCAGGTCAGATTCTCGCACATATGCGGCGGGTCGTTTTCCGAAAATCCTGTGGGACGAAGGTCAAAACAGCGCAGGGAACCGAATGTCTGTTCAAAGGCAGACGCAAAATGGCAGCAGGCGGATACGGCGTCCTCCTCCGTTTTTCCCTGCGTATGAAAGTAAATTCCTGTAAACATAAGGGCGCCTTCCACCAGGCCGCACTGCGCCCTGTATCCGCCGGCACCGTGAAGCCCGACTGCGGACCACAGGGTCTGTGGTTCGATCGCAAGTTCAAATAACTCGCTCAGACAGATGATGGTAGTTCTTGCGCAGTTGATATCCTCGTTCCAGTACAGCTCGTGTACCCGTTTCTTTATATATTCTTTCATTTTCATCGGTATCCTTTTTCATTGGCATTCATCGGTCAAACAACGAGCCTGTGCCGCTGTGTGTACTGCCGTCATGTTCCGTATAGGTTGAGAAAAAGCGGGGCTCGCGTTTTGTACACTGGTAAAACCGCATCAACAGTTCCGCGGCATCCGCTTTCTTTTCGATTCCCAGACCATCCGCCAGTTCCTGCTGCGCTTCCGGCAGATCAAATTCCATGTCCTCGGCGTTTTCCATATGCTCCTCGTAGATTTCTTTTGCAAATTCCGCAAGTTCTTTTCTGTCCTTGTATTCATCTTCATCCAAATAATCTTCCCAATAGGGACAGTTGATCATAAATTCGAAGAACTCTTTCAGGTTATCCGCAATTCTGCCGCATTCGCCTTCGCTTCCCCAAAAACCGATGGAACCGTCTTCCAGCAGGATGTATTCGCTGCCACTGCCTGCTCTGGCAAATGTTTTTCCGGAGAGATTGTAGGTCAGATGTCCGCCTTCATCCTGGGGCGTCTGAAATTCCGGAAGAATTTCCACATCACAGACATCACACAGAAGGTCTGCTAAATCCTGATCTTCACGCAGCATTTTGATCCAATCCATTGAAAAGTACCTTCAAGTACAACTCCCGGTTTTCTGCTTTGATTATATCATCCCTTTCCGGAAACTTCAACGTATGGCCGCTGAAATCGCCGACGTGAAATCGCCACGCAATCGCCGGCACGCAGGAAACGGTATCAGACGGCGATTTTGCAGCGCAGCATGGCGTTTGAAATTTGATTGCAGCCGGTAACTGCGGTGTGCTATAATGTGTGGACAGACATGCCCCGGCCAGGGGGCGTGGGCGGGACTGCCTGGGAAAAAAGTGCTTTTCACAGGGTTACAGGAGGTGAGAGCAGCTGTGGGATTTACGGGCCGGACGGCGGAATATTCCTTTAACTTGTAATAATTGTGTAATAATGTTATAATCATCCAAAATATGGACATTCATATTAGAGAAGGTTGGCATAAAGGGAAGCATATATGAACAGACAGATGTGGATTCCGGCGCTGGGGGTGCTTGTGGGCGTGCTGGCGCTGGCGGCGGGAAAGAACGGGATGGAAGAGAACGGGTTTACCCTGCCGGGTTATCACAATGCGGATGCGAAATTTCTCGGAGAACATATCATCACCAGCGTGGACGAGGGAATACAGATCCTGGATATGGAAGGAAATGTCGCGCGTCAATATGAAGGGCTGAACGCTTCCTGGCTCTATGTGCAGGAGGAGGACGCTGGTCCGGAGGAACGCGGCGCGGCCTGGACGGTTGCCTGCAGCAATCATGCCAATGAGACGCATATTCTCCGCCTGGCGGACGAAGGGGAGCTGCTGGAGGACCGGCTGGCGGTGAAGACCGATACGCTTGCCATTGATCCCATTCTTATAAGGAAGGGAGACGTCTGGTTTCTGACGCACACCTGCATCGAAGGCACCATCAACAATCCGGACCCCCAGGGGGAAAACGGAATTTACACGGTGAAGCTGTACCGGTCGGAAGATCTGGAGCAGTGGGACCATGTGACGGATATCATCAGCCGGAAGCAGAATGTGGAGGACGGTGACCTCCGGTGCGTGGACGGGACGCTTTATTATTTTTTTGAACTGGAGCAGTATGACAAGGGGCCGTCGGCCATCTGCGTCATGTCTTCGGAGGATGACGGAAGTACGTGGAGCGAACCGCTGGAGCTGCTTCCGGCGGCGGCGGACAATGAGATGGCGTCCTGCGAGCCCACAGAAGAGGGCTGGCGGCTCTATGTGAGCAGCGACTATGCCTGCGTGGGCGAGAGCTATCAGGGCGCGTCGGTCTATTACGCGGACTATACGCGGGATTTCCAGCCGATCTGCACGTATCAGCTTTCTGCCATGCCGGACAATGCGTCCGTAAGGCTCTACGAAGTGAAGGAAACAGGCAGGCAGCTTCGGTTTCTGTTTGCCAGAAATTTTCTGACCGACTGTGATCTGCTGCTGCGGACACTGGATAACGAAAACTAATCATACCTGCTTCCGTCCGGACGGAAGCGAAAACGACAATCAGGAGGATATAGAAATGAAGGGAATTATACTGGCGGGCGGCTCCGGTACGAGGCTGTACCCGCTGACAAAAGCAGTATCCAAACAGATCATGCCGGTTTATGACAAACCGATGATCTACTATCCGCTTTCGATTCTGATGCTGGCGGGCATCCGGGAGGTGCTGATCATCTCCACGCCCAGGGACCTGCCGGTGTTTGGGGAGCTGCTGGGCGACGGCAGCCAGCTGGGCATGCGTTTTGCGTATGCCGTACAGGAACAGCCCAGAGGGCTGGCGGACGCGTTTCTCATCGGAGCGGATTTTATCGGGGAGGACAACGTGGCGCTGATCCTGGGAGACAATATTTTCTATGGACAGAGTTTTTCCCAGGTGCTGAAGCGGGTGGTGTCCCACAAGACCGGCGCGACGATCTTCGGCTATTACGTGCGCGATCCGCGGGAATACGGAGTGGTGGAATTTGACGAAGACGGCATGGCCATCTCCATCGAGGAGAAACCGGAGCATCCCAGGTCCAATTACGCGGTGCCCGGACTGTATTTCTATGACAACGACGTGGTGGAGATCGCGAAAAACGTCAAGCCCTCCGCCCGGGGAGAGATCGAGATTACGAGCATCAACAACGAGTATCTGAGGCGCGGGACTCTGCGGGTGGAGACGCTGGGACGCGGTTTTGCGTGGCTGGATACGGGAAACCACGACGCGCTTCTGGATGCGGCGGATTTCGTGGCGGCCTTCCAGAAACGGCAGGGGCTGTATATCTCCTGCATCGAGGAGATCGCCTTCCGGAGAAAATTCATTGACAGAGATCAGCTTTTGAAGCTGGCGGAGCCGCTGATGAAGACGGCGTACGGCCAGTATCTGGTGGATGTGGCCAACGGACTGTAGGGAGGAGAGGAAAGCAGGATGGGAAAGATTACAGTGGAGACCTGTAACATCGAAGGACTGAAGATCATCACGCCAGCGGTGTTCGGAGATGAGCGCGGATATTTTATGGAGACTTATCATTATAAGGATTACGCGGCTGCGGGGATCGACATGGAGTTTGTGCAGGATAACCAGTCGGCGTCCAGAAAGGGCGTGCTGCGGGGACTGCATTTTCAGATCAACTATCCCCAGGACAAGCTGGTCCGGGTGGTCTCAGGAGAAGTGTTTGACGTGGCGGTGGACTTAAGGCCCGGTTCCGCTACGTATGGGCAGTGGCACGGCGTGCTTCTGTCGGCGGAGAATAAAAAGCAGTTTTTTATACCGAAAAACTTTGCCCATGGGTTTCTGGTGCTGTCTGATTTTGCGGAATTTGCTTATAAATGTACGGATTTCTACCATCCCAACGATGAGGGAGGGCTGGCGTGGAACGATCCGGAGATCGGCGTGGACTGGCCTATACCGGACGGGATGGAGCTGATCATTTCGGAGAAGGATCAGAAATGGGGCGGAATCCGGGAACTGAAGAAGTAAGGAGGGTCTGTATGACGGACCATATATTTCTGGATTTCTGGAACAACCGGAAGCTGATCTGGAAGCTGTCCAAAAATGATTTTAAGACCCGGTATGCGGGATCTTATTTCGGCGTGCTCTGGGCCATGGTCCAGCCGGTGGTCATCGTACTGGTGTACTGGTTCGTCTTTCAGATCGGCCTGAACAACGCCACGGCGGAATTAAAGCAGGGCATCCCTGTGCCCTTTGTCCTGTGGCTGGTCAGCGGGATCGTGCCCTGGTTTTATTTTTCCGAAAGCTTAAGCAACGGGACCAACGCGCTGCTGGAATACAATTATCTGGTAAAAAAGGTCGTGTTCAATATCAATATCCTGCCTCTGGTGAAGACGATCGCGGCGCTGTTCATCCATGCGTTTTTCGTACTGTTTATGGTGCTTCTGTTTGCCCTGTACGGCTATTATCCGGGGCTGCATACATTGAAAGTGATTTATTTCAGCGCCAGCCTCATGGTCTTTGTCACGGGAGTGTGCATGCTGACCAGCGCGCTGGTGGTGTTTTTCCGGGACTTGAGTCAGATCATCAATATTTTCCTGCAGGTGGGCATCTGGATGACGCCGATCATGTGGTCGCTGGAGGATCTGCTGGCAAAATATCCGTTTCTGATGATCCTGAAGCTGAATCCGCTCTGCTACATCGTCTACGGCTACCGGGGGGCGCTGTTCCGGACGGATACGATCCTGGGGCTCGGGTGGATGAACGTGTATTTCTGGGCGGTGACCATTTTCATATGGGCGCTGGGAAGCAGCGTATTCCGAAAGCTGAAGGTGCACTTTGCGGACGTGCTGTGACCGGAAGCGCACAGAACGGGAAGAAGGTTAAGAGGAATCTATGGATAACGTAGCGATCAAGCTGGAACATATTACGAAGATATACAAATTATATACTCGGAACCGGGACCGGCTGAAGGATTCCCTGGGCCTGACGAAGAAGAAATGCTACAGCGAGCACTACGCGCTGAAAGATGTCAGCATGACGATCCGTCAGGGAGAGACCGTGGGGATCATCGGAGTCAACGGTTCCGGCAAGTCTACGATTCTGAAAATCATCACGGGGGTCTTGAGCGCTACCGGCGGTGAGATGGAGATTAACGGCCGGATCTCGGCTCTTCTGGAGCTGGGCGCCGGTTTCAATATGGAGTATACCGGTCTGGAAAACGTGTATCTGAACGGAACCATGCTGGGCTTTTCGGAGGAGGAGATCGACGAAAGGCTTCAGGACATTCTGGATTTCGCGGATATCGGGGAGTTTATCCATCAGCCGGTAAAAACCTATTCCAGCGGCATGTTCGTGCGGCTGGCTTTTGCCGTGGCGATCAATATTGATCCGGAGATCCTGATCGTGGATGAAGCGCTCTCGGTGGGAGACGTCTTTTTTCAGGCGAAATGCTATCATAAATTCGAGGAATTCAAGAAACAGGGCAGGACGATCCTGTTCGTCAGCCACGACCTGACCAGCATCGCCAAATACTGCGACCGGGTGGTCCTTTTGAATAAGGGCGTGAAGCTGGCGGAGGGTTCCCCGAAGGATATGGTCAATATGTATAAGAAGCTTCTGGTCCACCAGCTGGATGAGGAGACGCTGGAGGATGTGAGCGGGAAGAGTGAAATTGACCGGCATACGGCGGAAGGCAGGGCGTGGAAGGATCATTTCCAGGTGAATCCGACGATTCTCGACTATGGGGAGAAACAGGCGGAAATCGTGGATTTCGGCATCATCGACCAGTACGGGCAGTTTTCCAGCATCATCGAGAAGGGCAGCACCTGTCAGGTGAAGGCGAAGCTGTATTTCCACAGTCAGGTGAAAAACCCGATTTTTACGATTACCATACGGAACAAACAGGGAACGGACATCACCGGGACCAACAGCATGTTCGAGCGGGTGGAGACCGGGACCGTGGAGGCGGGGGAGACGCGGATCGTCACCTATACCCAGCGGATCGACCTGCAGGGGGGCGATTATCTGATCTCCCTGGGCTGCACCGGGTATGTGGGAGACGAATTCAAGGTGTATCACCGGCTCTATGATCTGGTGGGGATGACCGTACTTTCGGATAAGGATACGGTTGGTTTCTATGATATGAACACGGTGATCACGGTGGAAAATGGAGAGAAATGAGGTGCCGGACCGGATGAGCAGGGAAACAGGCGTTACAGGCCGAAACAGCGAAACGTATGGAAATGTGACGGTCTTCTATGAAGAAGGCATTTTGGAGACGCAGCAGGCGCGTCCGGAGGATGCGAAGATCCTGGAACTGGTGGAGGCGGGATACGACTGCCGCCGGGGAACGGAAGATTCCTGGCCGGTGCTGTACCATCTGTCGCATCTCAGGGAAAATCTGACGGAGTGGCTGCCGATCGGCCCCGGGGACCGGGTGCTGGAGTTCGACGCGGACACCGGAGAGCTGACCGGAGGATTTTTGAAAAAGGCCGGACAGGTCGTCTGCCTGGAGGAGAGCGTAAGCCGCAGCCGGATTCTGGCAAAGCGGCATCAGAGTGCGGAAAATCTGAGCGTCTATGCGGGGGATCCATGGAGAAATCTGGAGCTTTTAAAAGCAGAGTCCGGGGGCGTATACGACTGGATTGTGGCTGCGGGGCTTCCCGGGCAGGCGGCGGAGTATTTCACAGGAGAACATCCGGAGGCGGAAGCGCTGAAGCGTCTGCGGACGTATCTGAGGCCGGGAGGGCATCTGGTGCTGGCGGCGGACAACCGGTTCGGCCTGAAATACTGGGCAGGCGCCATGGAACCCCATACAGGCGGCTATTTTGACAGTCTGGAAGGACGGGGCAGCACGTTTTCCAGAAGGGAACTGGAACGGATTCTGGAGGAGAGCGGCTGCGGGGACGCGGCGTTTTACTATCCCTATCCAGAACGGTGGTTTCCGACGGCCATCTATTCGGACCAGTGGCTTCCGAAGGCGGGAGAGCTGAACCACAACCTGCGGAATTTTGAGGGAGAACGGCTGGTTCTCTTTCAGGAGGAGAAGGTCTATGACCAGCTGATCCGGGACGGAAGGTATCCGGAGTTCGCCAACGCGTTCCTGTGCATCGTCGGGCCGGAGCCGGAGGAGCGGACAATTTACTGCAAATATTCCAACGACCGGGCGGAGCGTTTCATGCTGCGTACGGATGTTGTAAAAAATACAGAGGGTTATGAGGTGCGCAAAGTCCCGCTGGCCGGAGCAGCGAAGGACCATGTCCGGAAGATGAAGCAGTGGGAGGAGGAGCTGGACCGGCTGTACCAGAGGAACGGAATCCGCGCCAACCGCTGCACACTGAAAGGGGACGCGGCGGCCTTTGAATTCCTGGAAGGCGCCACCTTTGAAGAGCGTCTGGACGCCCTTCGCCGGGCGGGAGATACGGAGGGTCTCGTATCGGAGATCCTGTGGTTCCGGACGCTTCTTATGGATACGCTGAAACCGGAGCTCAGGCCCTTTGCTAAAAGCGGCGCGTTTGTGGAGATGTTCGGCAGTCCGGAATTTCCAAAAGCGTACGAAGGCGCGGAGACAAACAATCTGGACTGGATCTTCGGAAATCTCATGGGGACGGAGGACGGTATCCGAATCATCGACTACGAATGGACGTTCCGGGTACAGGTGCCGGCGGACTATCTGCTCTGGCGGGCGCTGTCCCTCTATGTGCACGGCAGGGAGGATATGAGCGCGCTGGGGCTCATGGCGCTGGCGGGTATCTCTCCGGAGGAGGAACGGATCTTTGAAGAGATGGAACATCATTTTCAGCTGTGGCTCCTCTCGGGGACGCAGACCATCGGGGCGCAGTATCTGGCCACTGCGGGACGTACCATTACACTTTCGGATATGCTGAAGCAGGTGAAAAAGAACCGGATTCAGGTCTATCCGGATACGGGGCACGGCCTGTCCGAGGCGGAGAGCTTCTGGATCGACACGGAGCCGGATAAGCAGGGGATCATCCGTCTGGAGATTCTGCTTCCGCCGGGCGTGCAGGCGCTGCGGCTGGACCCGGCGGAGCATACCTGCCTGGTGAAGGTGCGGCGGCTGCTTGGAGAACTGAACGGGACGTATCCGCTTTCCTGGACCCACAACGGCAGGGAGCTGGAGCAGGAGGGGATCCTCTATACGACGACGGACCCGCAGATCCAGATCCAGGGCATCGTGCCGGGCACCGGACGGATCTATGCGGAGCTTACGGTGGAGGAGCTGCATCCGGATACCGCGTATGCCTGCATGAATCTGCTGAACCGGGTGCGGTCGGCGGAGCGCCTTTTGGAAAGCGCGCCGTTCCGTTTCCTGAAAAAACTGAAAAAGTCCATGAAAAGATAGAAGGATTATGGTATGAGTAAAGAACAGAAGCAGGCGGATCTGCCTGCGCACAGAGACAGACGATTTGACGGTGTGCGGGACACCTGGTACTGGAAGGCCAGCAAGCCTCTGCGGGTGGTCGTCCATTTTTTCCTGCGCATTCGGAACGCCTACATTCATTACGGCGGCTTCCGGGGCATGTACCGGCGTTTGAAGCAGAAGCGGGGCGAGGCGGCAAAGCGGGTGGATTTTGGAACGAAGAGCTTTCCGGACGCGGCGCGCAGAAAGGCGGAGGAGGAGACGGTATTTTCCAGAGATCTTAAGATCAGCGTCCTGGTCCCCCTCTACAATACGCCGGAGAAGTTTCTGCGGGAGATGATCGATTCCGTGCGGTCGCAGACGTACCGCAACTGGGAGCTCTGCCTGGCCGACGGAAGCGATGAAAAGCACGGGGACGTAGGACAGATCTGCCTGGAGTACCAGAAGGAGGACAGCCGGATCCGCTATCAGAAAATCGAGAAAAACCTGGGTATCTCCGGTAACACCAACGTATGCTTTTCCATGGCCACGGGCGACTTCATCGGACTTTTCGATCATGACGACGTGATGCATCCAAGTCTTCTATATGAGTGCATGAAGGTGATCTGTGAAAAGGACGCGGACTATGTGTATACGGACGAGGCGACCTTTACCTCTCCGAACCTGGACGATCTGATCGTGCTGCATTTTAAGCCGGACTATTCGCCGGACAACCTGCGCGCCAACAATTATATCTGTCATTTTTCCGTATTTGATGAAAAACTTCTGGAGAAGAGCGGGCTGTTCCGCCCGGAATATGACGGAAGCCAGGACCACGACATGATCCTCCGGCTGACCGAAGAGGCGAAAAACGTACAGCATATACCGAAAATACTCTATTACTGGCGTTCCCATCCGGCTTCCGTGGCGGCGGACATCAATGCCAAGACCTACGCCATCGACGCGGCGAAGCGGGCAGTCCACGACCATATGCGGGACTACTACGGGATCGAGGTGGAGGTGGAGAGCACCCGCGCTTTCCCGACGATCTTCCAGGTGAAATATCCCATAAACGGGCAGCCGCTGATCAGCATCGTGATCCCCAACAAGGACCACGTGGAGGATCTGCGGCGCTGCATCGGCTCCATTCTGGAGAAATCCACCTGGAAGCAGGTGGAGATCATCGTGGTGGAGAACAACAGCCGGGAGCAGAGCATCCGGGATTATTACCGGGAACTGGAACAGGTCCCGCAGGTGCAGGTGGTCACGTACGAGGGCGAATTCAATTATTCCAGAATCAACAATTACGGAGTGACCTTTGCAAAAGGAGAATACCTTCTGTTCCTGAACAATGACACGGAGGTCATTACGCCGGACTGGATCGAGCAGCTTCTGATGTACGCCCAGCGTCCGGACGTGGGCGCCGTGGGGGCGAAGCTCTACTATGCGGACAACACGATCCAGCATGCGGGCGTGGTCATCGGCCTTGGGGCCCACCGTTCCGCGGGGCATACCCACTATAAGATGCCGAAGGAGCATCTGGGCTATATGGGGCGGCTCTGCTACGCCCAGGACATGACGGCGGTGACCGCGGCGTGCCTGATGGTAAAGCGGAGCATCTACGAGGAAGTGGGAGGGCTGGACGAGACCTTTACCATCTCTTTGAATGATGTGGATTTCTGCCTGAAGATCCGGGAAAAAGGGTATCTCAACATCTTTACGCCCTTTGCGGAGCTGTATCATTACGAATCGAAGACAAGAGGGCTGGAGGAAGGGGAGAAGCTCCGGCGCTATGAGAAAGAATGCGCCCGTTTCCGGGAGAAATGGAAAGACGCGCTGGATGCGGGAGACCCCTATTACAATCCGAATTTTTCTCTGGATTATTCGGATTTTACCCTGCGGTTTTAAAGGCGGGCCGCGCCGGCAGGCGCATCTTCTGGGAGGATGCGCGTTAAAAGCAGCCGGATGCCGGGCGGACGGTGTCTGAAAATTGTCATAAAAGAGGAAAGTCATGAAGAGAATAGAACGGGAAAAGGTGATACGCAACGCGTACAGGAGCACGATCCTGGCGCTGACGATCTGCTGTTTTTTCCTGGGGACCGTACTGGTGATCCATGAGGCGGCCCGGGAATACGAGGTGAAGGTGCTGGAGAAGCGTCTGGAGGCAAAGGGCGTGGTTCAGAACGACGAAGGGCTGTTTGGCAGCGTGCAGCTGTTTCTGCCGGAAGAGATCTATGTGGCGTCCGGCGTGACGCTGGAGCTGTACAACAGCCAGATCTCTTCTCTGGGAGAGCGGATCGGGAATTACAATGTAAAGTGGACCTGCGCGGTGGGAAAAAACATGTACCGTAAATTTTCTGTTACCGGGACGGACGAGCTGACCGGGAACTATCCTCTGATCTTTACGATTTTTGACGATAACGGCGCGCAGGTGGCAAAGGCTTCCACGGAGCTTAGGATCGTGCCTGCGGTTACGGATTCCTTTTCGCTTCTGACCATCGGGGACAGCCTTTCCTGTGATCCGGCCACCTACGAGCGGCTCAATGAGCTGACGGACGGACAGATCGTCTATATGGGCACCCGGGGCGTGGGCGGTTCCCTGACCGAGGCAAGGCGGGGCTTTTCCGCGGCGGACTATCTGTCAGACGCCGGTTATACAGAGGAGGAGCCCGAAGAGGAAGTGCATCCTTTTTATAATGAAGAAACAGGGAGTTTTGACTGGGAATATTATAAGGAAACCACGGGTTTTGAGCCGGATGCGGTGGAGGTGTTCCTGGGGACCAACGGCCTTTCGGAGGACCCGGTGGAAAACGGGGACAACATTGCGCGGATCGTGCGGAACATCCATGAAACGGACCCGAAGCTTCCGATCTATCTGGTCCATACCCTGTATCCGGCGAATCAGGACGGCATCGGTTCCTGGAGCAGCCAGGACGGCTATGCGCTCTATGGGGACCGGTACAAGCTGGATGAAGACCGGAAGGTATTCAGCCTGATGCTGTATCTGGAAGAGGTACTGAAGGAGGAAGAATGCCTGTATTTTGTTCCGGCGGGCATGTGCCACGACAGTGCAAACAACTTTGAGACGGTGTCGGTCCCGGTCAATCCGCATTCGGAAGAGATGATCGAAGTGCCGACGAATGCCGTCCATCCGGGACGCGCCGGATACCGGCAGATCGCGGACTGCCTGTACAGCGTGATCTGCGGAACAAAAGCAGAATGGGAGCAGTAGAATATGAAAAAGCTGATGGAGCAGATCATAAAGTTTGGATTCGTAGGATTTTTGTGTTTTTTTATTGACTATGGGATCATGGTGCTGTTGACGGAGCGGTTTGGAGTGGACTATCTTCTGTCCAGCGGGATCTCCTTTACGGTATCGGTTATAGTCAATTATATCCTGAGTATCACTTTTGTATTTGAAACGGATAAAAATAAAAACAGGATCAGCGAATTTGTGATTTTCGTTATATTGAGCGTTATCGGACTTGGAATCAATGAAGCCTGCATGTGGTTTACTGTGGAGACCATGGGGATTCATTACATGATTTCCAAGATCGGTGCGACGGCAGTGGTCATGGTATATAATTTCATAAGCCGGAAAATGTTTATAGAAAAGAAGAATTAAAGGAGACAGCAGGATATGAAAAAACGTCTGACATTACTGGGCACGCTGCTGGCGGCGGCACTGATCTTTGGGTGTTCGGGGAAAACACAGGACCAGGGGACAGAGACAGAGAAACCGGAGACAGAAGAGGAAGAAACAAAGCCGCCGGCTCCTGGGGAAGAGAACTGGGGAACGGCCCCGGAGTTTTCCGTGCCCATGATCACGACAACTCCGATCCGGTCGCTCTCTGTTACGGTGGGAAGTACAGAAGAAGAGGTCAGTCTGACCTGGTATTCTCCGTCGGAAGAGGCCGGGCAGGTTCTCTGGACAACCAAAGATGATGAGAACTTTGAAGAGGCGGAGGTATACAGCGCTTCCGTGGCGGCTTCTGAAGTCACTGCCGGGTATTATATTAACCGTGCAGTGGTAACAGGGCTTTTGCCGGAGACGGAATATCAGTATCAGGTGGGAAGCGGTGAAGCGGTATCACCGGTATATTCTTACTCGACGCCTGCATTTTCGGATTCTTTTCGTTTTACAGCCGTAGGAGACGCGCAGATCGGCAAGCCGGTGGAAGAGGTGGACAGGCAGAAAAACAACTGGCACAGACTTTTAAACAAGGTCAAATATCATTTTCCAGATACCAGTTTCCTGGTTTCGCTTGGCGATCAGGTCAACGATTTTGATGACGGGGAACAGTACAATGCATTTTTGAATCAGGGAGTGCTTTACAGCCTGTCCCTGGCGCCTGTCAAAGGCAATCATGATGTGGGCGGCCCTCAGTATTCCGAACATTTTACGCTTCCGAACCAGTCGTCGTTTGGAACCTGCGACGATGAAGGCGATGGAGATTACTGGTTTACCAGAGGCTGTGCGCTGTTCATGGTCCTGGATACCATGGATACTGCAAAATGGGGCGAGCATGAGGAATTTATTGCATCGGCAGTGGAGGCGAATCCGGATGCGGTGTGGAGAATCGTGTTTTCCCATTTTTCGCCCTATAACGGATATGAAAGCTATCTGGAAAATGCAGAGAATCTCCGTCCGTATTTTCTGCAGTTTACCGGTAAATACGATATTGACCTGGTAATGTGCGGACATGACCATGCCTATGTGCGGACGTATTTCATTCAGGAAGACGGAAGCTTTCAGGAATATGAAAGTCCTGCGGCTGATCCGGAAGGAACCATGTACCTGACCTTAAGTTCCTCGAGCGGAAGCCTGTACCGCCGTCCGACTTCTCAGGCGGAAGCCGCGGTGTCCAAAAAAAGGGACGCGCCGGAAGTGACGGATGTGCAGATTACGCCGGACAGCCTGAAAGTCAGCACATTCAATGCAGAAACCTGGGAGCCGACGGATGAATTTGAGATTCAGAAGCAGAAAATGTAGCGTTGCGCATGGAGAGGAAAACTGTTATAATGAGACGCAACAGAAAACGACAGGAGGACGGACAGGAGAGACAGAATGAATAAAAGAGCAGTATTGCTGTTCAGTATTGTGCTGTTTGCGGGGCTTGTCTTTTTTCTGAAAGGTGATTTCGGCCAGGAGGAGACCGGGAAAAGCCTTGCATCCGGTTCTCTTGCAGACGAAGTACAGCAGGCGAAGAAGCTGCTTGCAGAACTTTCCGGGACTCTGAATACAGAAGAACTCCGTCTGTGCTTCCGCGGAGAGGAACTGGCATGTGACCGGAAGACGAATGTCTGGTATCTGCCGTCTGATATGGAGTGCGATGCATGGGAAGAGGGGCGGTTTACGGATTTTGAAGGGGCAGCAGAGATCCTGCCGCTTCTGGATTATACCGTGCTTGATAAGAAATCGGTGATCGCAGAAGGACAGCAGATTCCGTTTCTTGCATGGAAAGATTCAGAAGGGGTCTGCTCGCTGATCCATGTGGTATTTACCGGTCTTCCGGTAGTGAGGATCGAGACGGATGCAGATCTTGACGTGGACACCGTGTTTGCGGGAAGCGTTGTTTTTTATGAGCCATGCAGTAAGACACAGTGGACGGTAAGCTCTGCCTTTCAGGCGCATGAGAGAGGACAGACAACCCGGGCGTATCCAAAGAGAGGATACCGGCTGAACCTGATATCCATAACACCGACAGGAGCAGTCAACGAGAATCCGGAATCCGTTCTTGGAATGAGAAAGTCGGATACATGGATCCTGTATGCGATCTACAGTGACGGAACGAAGATCCGCGACCGGTTCAATATTGAATTATGGAATGAATTTGGTGCAGAAAATACGCCGTACCAGGCCCATTTCGGAACACATATGGAATATGCGGAACTGGTGGTCAACGGGGAATACCGGGGCCTTTACGGGATACTGGAGCCGGTGGACAGCACGCAGCTTTCCATGTCGGAGCAGGAGTACCTGTACAAAAGAACCGTGGGCAGGGAACTTTTGTCCGAAACTTTTGATGAAACAGGGCCTGAGGGATATCTGACGACGCTTGGCATGGAAATCAAGGGAAGAGAAGGATATGGAAGCCTGGCCGACTGGAAATGTTTCCGGGATTTTGTACAGATGTGCGAAGAAAGGGATGAAGTATTTTCCAGAGAAGCCCGGAAGCTTCTGAATATAGAAAATGCAGCCGACATATGGTTGTATCTTCAGATGATTTATGGGGAAGATAATATTTATAAAAACATGTTTTTTGCCTTTAAAAAAGAACCGGACGGGTATCGGCTTTATCTGGTTCCGTGGGACGTGGACTTAAGCTGGGGAAATGTGTATACGGATCAGGAAGAAGAACTGTATGTGGTCAGCGCGCCGGATCGGGCAGAGAACTATCTGGAATGGCCGTTTATGGATCGGGTGCTTGCACTTGACATCGGAAAGATCTGCCGGACTGTTTCAGACAGATGGGCAGAGCTCAGAAAGAGTTCCCTGTCAGATGCACACATGGAAGAACTTCTGGAAAGATACCGGCATCAGGTGCAGGATTCGGGCGCTTTTCAAAGAGATGCCGGCAGGTGGCCGGACAGCCGTCATGATGGAGATTATGAAGGTATGCATGATTTTATGTTGACAAGAATGCATTTTCTTGACAAAATGATGGAAAATATAGATGAATGAAAGAAAGTAAAGGACTGAAGCAACAGGATGGAGAAAAAAATATATGATCCTTCTCTTCCGGAGAACCGGTACCGGCATGAATTTAAGTATCTGTGTTCTTATGGAGAACTGATGATGCTGAAGGTGCGTCTTAAGGGACTCGTCTCTCTGGATTCTCATGTGGGAAAAGCGGGGGTATATAATATCAGAAGCCTGTATTTTGATGATATTTACGATACATGCTTTAACGAAAATGAAGCCGGTACGGATCCAAGAGAAAAGTTCCGCATCCGGATCTATAATCACAGCAGTGAGAGAATCAGTCTGGAGCTGAAGAGAAAAGTCAGGGGAAAGACCTGGAAGCAGTCGTGCCTGCTGACGGAAGAACAGTGCAGGAAACTGATGAAAGGCGGGATCCCGGCGCTTACAGAGGAGTCGCCGGCGCTTCTTCGAAAGCTCTGTCTGCTGATGCAGACCAGACAGATGATGCCGAAGGTGATCGTAGAGTATGAAAGGGTTCCGTATGTATATCCGCACGGTAATGTACGGATTACCATGGACGAAAATATCAGCGCTTCTGACCGGACGGAACTGTTTCTGGAAAAGCAGATCCCCCTTCGTCCGATTCTGGAGGCGGGGCAGCATATTCTGGAAGTGAAATACGATGAGTATCTTCCAGATTATATCTATCGGACGGTTCAGCTTGGGAATCTGAGGCAGACGGCGTTTTCCAAATATTATCTCTGTCGGAGGTACCACCTGTGAGGGCGGGAACAATAAAAATAAAAAGGAGAATTACATAAGATGGGATTTCAGGACGTTTTTAAAAATTCATTTTTGGAGGGTTTCCGGGGGATGGATATTACTACCGGAAAGATTGCGGCAACGCTGTTTGTGACTGCCGTGCTGGCTCTGTATGTTTTTATGATCTACAGGCTGGTAACGAGAAAAGTATTTTACTCAAAAAGCTTTAATATATCGCTGGCAGCCATGTCTTTAATTACTGCTGCGATCATTCTGGCCATGCAGTCGAACCTTGTGATTTCCCTTGGTATGGTAGGCGCGCTGTCGATTATCCGTTTCCGAACGGCGGTCAAGGATCCGATGGATCTTGTGTTTATGTTCTGGTCGATCAGCATTGGCATTATCTGCGGAGCGGGGCTGTATGAAGTGGCGCTGGTTACCTCGGTGGCTGTGACGATCTGTATTCTGGTACTGGATCTTCTGCCGGTGGCAAAGGCTCCGATGATGCTGGTGATAAACAGTTCCGTGATGGACGGCGAGGAAGCCATACTGGAGACTGTTGGAAAGTATGCGAAAAACTTCAGGGTAAAATCCAGAAACATTTCCAGAGACCGTCTGGATATGGTAGTGGAGCTCCGTGTCCGGGATGAAAGCGGACTGGTCCGGGAAGTATCAGGACTGGAAGGCATGATTTCGGCATCTTTGATCGCACATGACGGCGAGGTTACATTCTAAACAATAAACAGAGAGAGCGGGCCGCTATGAAAAATGTCAGTTATGCAAAGCGCAGTTACCATTATGTAAAAAGCTATGGAGTGACGGGACTGCGCCGAAAAGTGCAGGAACGCCTGTATCGTAACAGCCTGGAAAAAGGGTATCAGAACTGGATGATAAGAAGGCGTCCGGCAGAAAGTGAAAAAGAGCTGCAGAGGGCACATCATTTCGAGTATGCGCCCTGTATCAGCGTGGTTGTACCGGTATATCGTACACAGGAAAAATATCTTCGTGAAATGATAGAATCGGTTCTGTCTCAGACCTATCAGAATCTGGAGCTTTGTATTGCGGACGGCAGCGGAGAAGAGGGACTGACAGAAGCAGTGATTGAAAGCTACAGGAAGCAGGACTCCAGGATCCGGTATGAGAAGCTTTCCGGGAACTTTGGGATCTCGGGAAATACAAATGCGGCGCTTGCGCTGGCTTCCGGAGAATATCTGGCTCTTCTGGACCATGACGACGTTCTGGAAGAACATGCGCTGTTTGAAATTGTGAAATGGCTTTCGGTACATCCCGGAACAGACCTGCTTTATTCGGATGAGGATAAACTGACATTTGATTCTTCTGTTTACTTTCAGCCGCATTTCAAACCGGATTTTAATCCGGAGCTGTTAAGAAGCAATAATTATATCTGCCATCTGCTTGTAGTGAGAAAAAGCCTTCTCGAGAAAGCAGGCATGTACCGTGAGGAATTTGACGGCGCTCAGGATTATGATTTTATTCTGCGGTGTACGGAACAGGCGGAGGAGATCGGGCACATACCGAAGATTCTGTATCACTGGAGATGCCATAATGCATCTACGGCAGGAAATCCGGAGAACAAGGCGTATGCTTATGAGGCAGGCCGTCGCGCCGTGGAATGCCATCTGAAAAGGACGGGACTTGCAGGCACTGTGGAAAGAATGGAAAATCCGGGGTTTTACAGGACTGTTTATGAGCTTTCTTCTTTCCCGAAGGTGAGTATTGTCGTATTGGATATGCCTGGAATCGGAGTGCTTAAAAAATTTATAAAAGCGATAGGACAGAATGCGTCCTACGGAAATCTGGAACTGCTGCTCCTTCTGGAAGAGTCGGAAAAAAATAAAATAATTCTGAATTTTATAAAAGAACATAGACAAATACCGATAAAAGTAGTATATTGTACTAGTGCGTGTAATAAATTTGTAACATTTTCCAGATTGGCGGAAAAGATTGACAGTGAATATTTTCTGTTTATGGAGAGCAGAATCGAGAAGATCAGCAGAGGCTGGCTGGAACTGTTTCTGGGGAATGCACAGCGTGCAGGAACAGGTGCAGTAGGCGGGCGCATCTATGACAGCAGCCGCAGACTGAAGTATGGAGTCAAGATTCTGGGACTGAACGGCCAGGCGGGAGATGCTTTTGCCGGTCTTTCCAGAGGATTTACAGGATATTTTCATAAAGTGGTACTGCAGCAGAACTGTCATGCGGTATCGGGAAAAGCCATGATGATTAAGAAAACGTGTTTTCTGGAGGCAGGGGGCTTTTCAGAAGACGTGGAGGATCGGATGAAGGACGTGGATCTCTGCCTGAAGCTGGAGAACATCGGCCTTCGGAATGTGTATGATCCGGGGATCATTCTGACAGAACAGAAAACTGCCCGCAGAAAGAGAACTGTCAGAAAGGCGGCGGCTTTTGAAAAGAAATGGAAAGAGCTGCTTCAGAAGCCGGATGGATATTATAATCCGAATCTGTCTTTGGAGGATACAAAATGCCGGATTCAGGAGCTGTGCTAGAGAGGTCGCTTCATGTCAGATGTATCAATTGTGATTCCGAATTATAATGGGATGTCATATCTGGAAGCCTGTCTGCGTTCCGTGTCAGGACAGACAGGGGTATCTGCAGAGATTATTGTGGTGGATAATGGTTCCTCTGACGGAAGCCGGAAATATATTCAGGAGCATTTTCCGCAGTGCACACTGGTGTGTCTGGATAAGAATTACGGTTTTTGCAGAGCTGTGAATGAAGGAATCAGAAGAGCAGAGAGTCCGTATGTCATATTATTGAATAATGATACAGAAGCACGTCCGGATTTTGCAAAGCACCTTCTTGGGGCAATCCGCAAAGACGGAAGAAGGTTCTCCTGCGCAGCCAAAATGCTGCAGTATCACAACCGGGACCTTCTGGACAATGCCGGCGATTACTACTGTGCTCTGGGATGGGGCATTACGAGAGGGAGAGGACGGCCATCTGCAAAGTATTCCAGAGGATGCCGGATTTTTTCTTCCTGTGCCGGTGCAGCGATCTATCAGAAAGAACTTTTAGAGAAGCTGGGAGGATTTGATGACGCCCATTTTACTTATCTGGAGGATATGGATCTGTCTTACAGAGCCATGATTCATGGATATTATCACTGGTACGAGCCGAAGGCGGAGGTGTTTCATATAGGAAGCGCCACAAGCGGTTCACGCTATAATCATTTTAAAGTACTGCATTCTGCAGGAAATAACGTTTATCTGATATATAAGAATATGCCTTTTTTACAGATGCTGTTGAATGCGCCGCTGCTGATCGCCGGTTTTTCCGTCAAGTATCTGTTTTTCATGAAAAAGGGAATGGGAAAGGACTATCGAAAAGGGCTTCTGCGGGGAATCCGGCTTTGCAGGGATCACCCGGAGAAGAAGGTCAGATTCTGTATGGGACATGCATGCAACTATGTGAAGATTCAGATGGAACTCTGGAAGAACATTCTGCTTCTGGTAAGGATGTAAAGAGCAAAAAAGAGCGGGTGAACAGCTTTGATCAAAGATAATCAGCGGTATTTTAACCGCCTTCATGTGGTGGTGGATGCCTTTACCGTCATCATTGCATATCTGCTGTCATGGGTATATAAGTTTGTCATACTGGGGGATGCTCCGGGACTTGTTTTTTCTCAGTACTGCATTGTACTGATTCCGATCGTGCCTCTGTATCTGATCCTGTATCTGGCTTTTAATCTGTATGCGTCCAAAAGGCTGCAGGGAAGAAGACTGGAAGGCAGTAATATCATCAAGGCGAATACCATAGGCCTTCTGCTGATCATGGGTACATTTTTCCTGCTCCGCAGTTATAACGACTATGCGGATTATTATTCCAAGACAATGCTGATCTACTTCTATGTGATCAACATTGCGCTGGAGACGGGAGTGCGCAATCTGATCCGGGCAGGGCTCCGGAAGATGCGTAAAAGCGGATTTAATCTTCGCCATATCATCTTTGTGGGGTACAGCAGCGCTGCAGAAGCCTTTATTGACCGGATCCGTTCCAACCCTCAGTGGGGATATAAGGTAAAAGGGATCCTGGATGACAATAAAGAGATTGGTTACAACTATAAAGGCGTATCGGTTCTTGGCACGACTGACGAGCTGGAAGAAATTCTGCAGAATAACCGCCTTGATGAGATCGCCCTGACGCTGGGGCTTCAGGAGTATTATAAATTAAAGAGGATCGTTGCGGCCTGTGAAAAATCCGGAGTGCATACAAAATTTGTTCCGGATTATAATGATATTATTCCCACAAGACCATATACGGAAGACCTGATGGGACTTCCGGTAGTTAATATTCGTCATGTGCCGCTGACGAATACATTTAATATGATCTGCAAACGGATCATGGATATTGCAGGATCCGTAGTTGCGATCGGTGTTTTTTCACCGGTTATGCTGGTTACGGCTGTTTTGGTAAAGGCAACTTCCAAAGGGCCGTTGATATATAAGCAGGAGCGTGTAGGGCTCCATAACCAGAATTTTCAGATGTACAAGTTCCGCTCCATGGAAGTGCAGTCGGTAAGAAGCGAGAAGAAGGCATGGACTGTCCGGAATGATCCCCGCGTTACGCCTGTGGGAAGATTTATCCGAAGGACCAGCATTGACGAGCTTCCGCAGCTGTTCAATATCCTGAAAGGAGACATGAGCCTGGTAGGGCCGCGTCCGGAGCGTCCTTTTTTCGTGGAGAAGTTTCGGGAGGAGATTCCGCGTTATATGGTGAAGCATCAGGTTCGCCCCGGCCTGACAGGATGGGCGCAGATCAATGGATACCGGGGAGATACATCGATTAAAAAACGAATTGAATACGACCTGTACTACATTGAGAACTGGACTATGGGGCTGGACATTAAGATTCTGTTCTTGACGTTTTTTAAGGGGTTTGTGAATAAGAATGCTTATTAACAGGCGTAGAAAGGATGAATTATGGCAAAAGAAACATTGAAAAAAACAGGCTCAAAGAAGAATGCTTCGTCAAAAGGTGCTTCTGCAAAGAATGCCTCTTCGTCTTCGAAGAAAAGGAGTTCTTCTAAAAAAAAGGCAGCCAGGAAAAAGAAAAGAATGATTATTTTCGGAATCGAGATTCTGCTGTTGCTGGTACTGGTGGCCGGCTTTTATGTGGTAAGGCAGCTTGACAGGCTCCAGCGTCCGGTTGTGGATCCGGAGCAGGTCCAGATCAACCAGACTCTGCCGGAGGAGACGGTGAAAACCCTGTCCGGATATACCAATATCGCTCTGTTCGGCCTGGATACCAGAACGCCGGGACAGCTTGGCAAGGGAAACCGAAGCGATACGATCATTATTGCAAGCATCAACAACGATACCCAGGAAGTCAGACTGGTATCGGTATACCGCGATACGTATCTGGATCTGGCAAACGGCAAGTTCAATAAATGCAACGGCGCCTATTCATCCGGCGGTCCGGAACAGGCGATGGCGATGCTGAACAAGAACCTGGATCTGGATATCCAGTACTATATCAGCGTGGATTTTGCGGCTCTGACCGAGACGATCGATCTGCTTGGCGGAATCTATATCGATGTGGATGAAACGGAGATTTCGCATCTGAATAACTATACCGTAGAGACTTCCGTAGTGACGGGAGTAGAGACACAGAAGCTGACACAGACGGGTCTGCAGCTTCTGGACGGCGTACAGGCGACCTCCTACTGCCGTATCCGTTATACGGACGGAGACGATTTCAAGAGAACCGAACGCCAGAGAGAGGTGATCGGAGAAATTGTAAATACGGCAAAGCAGGCGGATATCTCCAAGATTAATGAGATCATCAACACCGTATTTTCGAAGATTGCAACGAACTATACAAATGAGGAAATCATTCAGATGGTTCCGGAGATGATCGGTTATAATATTGTTGATACGCAGGGATTTCCGTTTGACCGGACTCCGGCAAGCGTAAAAGGCAAAGGCTCCTGCGTAGTGCCGGTGAATCTGGCGGAGAACGTGAAACAGCTTCATGAATATCTGTTTGGAAACTATTCTTATACGCCGTCATCTGAAGTACAGGCCATATCAGATCAGATTGCGAACGATACAGGGTATTAAAAGATGTCGTCAACGCTTACAGTGGATGTGCTGATCCCGGTATTCCGTCCTGGAAAACAACTGGGACAGCTTCTGGAGCGTCTGTATGCCCAGAGCTGTCCGATCCGGAAGGTCATTCTTATGAATACGGAAAAAAAGTATTTTCCGGAGGGGCTGGAACAGCGTTATAAGAATCTGGAAATCCATCACCTGACAAAGGAAGAGTTCGACCATGGAGGTACCAGAGACGCCGGAATCCGTATGTCGGAGGCGGATATAGTCGTGTGTATGACACAGGATGCGCTTCCTGAGAACACATCGCTGTTGTCCGTACTGCTGGAAGCTTTTGCTGATCCGAAAGTGGGAGCTGCTTATGCAAGACAGCTTCCGAAAAAAGACTGCAGTGAAGTGGAACGGTATACGAGAAGATTTAATTATCCGGAAGAGAGCCGTGTAAAGTCAGAAGAAGACATTTCGGAACTTGGCATAAAAACATTCTTCTGCTCTAATGTATGTGCTGCCTGGAGGAGAGACACTTATCTGAGACTGGGAGGTTTCGAAAAGAAGACGATCTTTAACGAAGATATGATCTATGCCGGCCGTCTGATACAGAAAGGCGGAAAGATTGCCTACTGTGCAGATGCAAAAGTGATTCATTCACATAATTACAGTGCAGTTCAGCAGTTTCGGCGGTATTTTGATCTTGCCGTGTCCCAGATGATGCATCCGGAAGTGTTTGGCGGGGTGCGTTCCGAATCAGAGGGGATGCGTCTGGTGATGAAGAGCATACGGCACTGTATGAAGATTGGCAGGCCGTGGCTGATATTTACAGTGATCACTCAGAATGCGGGAAAGCTTCTGGGGTACAGGCTTGGCCGGCAATATCAGAAGCTTCCGCAGAAGATGATACTGTTATGTACGATGAACCGTTCATTCTGGCAGGAGGGATCAAGATGAAAATACAGAAATGGATCATGGCCGGTCTGTGCATCTTTTGCCTTGCCGGCTGTGGAAAAAGCCGGGAAGTGGAGGAGCAGCAGCTTGCGCTTCGGACACAGGGCATGCAGCAGGCTCTGGAAGGAGATTATGATGCGGCAATTGCTTCCTATGAGGAGGCGCTCCAGCTTGCAGACATGCGCGCAGGGAGCCTGGAACTGGATATTGCGGCATATAAGGCATCCGCACAGTACCATGCCGGAGATATTCAAAAGGCGATCGATACCTGCAGCGCGATTCTGGACCTGAAAGAGAGCGCCGAGATCTGTCTGACCCGCGGTCTTTTGTACCGGGAGGCGGGGAACATACCGGCAGCCAATGCGGATTTTTCCAGGGCGGCAGAGCTGACATCAAAAAAAGATCTGGTCATGCAGGGAAGGCTCTCTTATTACATGGAAGATTACGCCAATGCAAAGACTTTTCTGGAAGATGCTGTGAAGGACGGAAACAGCGAGGCTGTTTACTGGGAAGCAGAACTGTACTGGCAGATGGGGAATACGGACTATGCAATCACTCTGTATCAAAGTTATCTGGAAGGAGAGTCTCCAGAACATCAGTCAGCTTATGCAAGAGTGGCTTCCTGGCAGATGGAGCAGGGAGATTATGATGCGGCTCTGGTGACTCTGGAAGCCGGAATTGCAAAAGGAGAGGATCAGGGGCTGAAGGAGCTGTTGGGAAACGAGATTGCCGTGTATGAACAAAAGGGCGATTTTGAGACGGCAAAGCTGAAAATGGAAAGTTATCTGGAACGTTATCCGGAGGATGAAGCGGCGCAGAGAGAATATGTGTTTCTCAGGACGCGTTAGAAAACTGTAACGGTTCACGGGTGAGTGGCGGTCTGCGTCCCAGGTCTCTGTGATCCGTAACAGAAAATCTATAAAAAAACTATAAAAGTATTGACAAAGCACCCTTCGGGGTGCTATCTTTATTTCAGTAAATGTTAGCACTCTTAAACACCGAGTGCTAACAAGAGGGGAAGGGATGTGAGACTGTGGATCTGGATGAGAGAAAGCTGAAGATTCTTCATGCAATCATTCGGACCTATCTGGAGACCGGAGAACCGGTGGGATCCAGAACCATTTCGAAATACTCGGATCTGAAGCTGAGTTCTGCGACCATCCGCAATGAGATGTCAGATCTGGAAGAGATGGGCTATATTATACAGCCGCATACGTCAGCAGGCCGGATCCCTTCTGACAAAGGATATCGTCTCTACGTAGACCACCTGATGGAAGAAAAGGAACGGGAAGTCACGGAACTGAAGGAGTTGATGATTCAAAGGACGGATAAGCTGGAGCAGGTATTAAAGCAGGTGGTGAAGGTCCTTGCGAACAATACCAATTATGCTACCATGATATCAGCGCCTCAGTATCACCAGAACAAACTGAAATTTATTCAGCTGTCCAAAGTGGATGAACATCAGATTCTGGCAGTGATCGTGGCGGAGGGCAATGTGATCCGCAATAAGCTGATTCCGCTCTGTGAGGATCTGGACGCAGAGACGATCCTGAAACTGAACATCCTTTTAAATACCATGCTGAACGGGAAGACCATCGCAGAGATTAATCTTCAGATGATTTCCAGTATGAAAGAACAGGCAGGTATCCATAGTAATATCATCAGTGACGTGGTGGATGCGGTGGCGGAAGCCATTCACTCCGATGAAGGGATGGAGATCTATACCGGCGGCGCTACCAATATTTTCCGCTATCCGGAACTGAGTGATAATGGAAAGGCCAGTGAACTGATTCAGACACTGGAGGAGAAGCAGATGCTGGCGGAGCTGGTTACGGAGACTCTGAATAAAGAAGACAAGGGCATACAGGTCTACATCGGAAGCGAGTCGCCGATTCAGAGCATGAAGGACTGCAGTGTTGTGACGGCCACTTATGAGCTGGGGCAGGGGCTGCAGGGAACGATCGGGATCATCGGACCCAAGAGAATGGATTATGAGAACGTCATGAGCACGCTGAAGACACTGATGGATCAGCTGGACGACGTTTTCCACAAATAGAAAGGTGGAGACACAGTTGGAAGAGAAAAGAGAATTAGAGCAGGAGCTGGAGCAGGAAAAAGCTTCTCAGGAAGAGGCTTCGGCGGAAGAAACAGAAAAAAACGTACAGGAGCCGGAGACGGCGGAATCCGGAGTTCCTTCCGGGGCTGAAGAAGGCTGGGAAGAGTCGGAGGAAGAGCAGGCATCAGGACCGGGAGAAAAAAAAGGATTTTTCAGGAAGAAGGAAAAAAAGGATAAGAAAGATGAGCAGATTGCGGAGCTGACGGACAAAGTCAAGCGTCAGCTGGCGGAGTTTGAGAATTTCCGGAACCGGACGGAGAAAGAAAAGTCTCAGATGTATACGATAGGTGCAAAGGATGTCATTGAGAAGATTCTTCCGGTGGTGGATAATTTTGAACGCGGGATCAAAAGCATCCCGGAGGAAGAAAGAGAAGCGCCGGTTGCCAGCGGCATGGAGATGATCTACAAGCAGCTGATGACGGTACTGACAGACCTGGGTGTGACCCCGATCGAAGCGGTCGGCCAGGAGTTCGATCCGAATCTTCACAATGCGGTGATGCATGTGGAGAATGAAGAACTGGGCGAGAATATCGTTGCAGAAGAATTCCAGAAGGGTTATCAATATAAAGATGCAGTGCTTCGGCACAGCATGGTAAGCGTAGCGAACTGATCAAATCAAAAACAGCAGCTGTCCGGATACAGCAGGGGCAGATGCGGAACTATAAGCAGGAGGAATCATTATGAGTAAAATTATCGGTATTGACCTGGGAACAACAAATTCGTGCGTATCCGTTATGGAGGGCGGAAAACCAACCGTCATCGCTAATACAGAAGGTGCAAGAACCACTCCGTCCATCGTGGCATTCACGAAGACCGGGGAGCGTCTGGTGGGAGAGCCTGCAAAGCGTCAGGCAGTTACCAATGCGGAGAAGACCATCTCTTCCATTAAGAGACATATGGGCAGCGACTACAAGGTGACGATTGACGACAAAAAATACTCTCCGCAGGAGATCTCGGCCATGATCCTTCAAAAGATGAAGGCGGATGCAGAGAATTATCTGGGTGAGAAAGTGACAGAGGCAGTCATCACGGTTCCTGCATACTTCAATGATGCACAGAGACAGGCGACCAAGGATGCCGGAAAGATCGCAGGACTGGATGTAAAACGTATTATCAATGAGCCGACGGCAGCAGCGCTTGCTTATGGCCTTGACAATGAAAAAGAGCAGAAGATCATGGTATACGACCTTGGCGGCGGTACCTTCGACGTATCGATTATCGAGATCGGCGACGGCGTCATTGAGGTACTGGCGACGGCCGGAGACAACCGTCTGGGCGGCGATGATTTTGACCAGAAGGTTACGGACTGGATGTTGGCAGAGTTCAAGAAGATGAACGGCGTGGATCTGTCCAACGACAAGATGGCGCTTCAGAGACTGAAAGAGGCGGCTGAGAAGGCGAAGAAGGAGCTCTCTTCCGCTACGACCACCAACATTAACCTTCCGTTCATCAGCATGAACAGCGACGGACCGCTTCATTTTGATATGAATCTGACCAGAGCAAAATTCGACGAGCTGACCCATGACCTGGTGGAACGTACGGCAAATCCGGTGCAGGCGGCGTTAAGAGACGCAGGCGTAAGCCCGTCCGAGCTTGGCAAGGTTCTGCTGGTAGGCGGTTCCACCCGTATCCCGGCTGTACAGGACAAGGTAAAGCAGCTCACCGGACATGAGCCCAGCAAGACGCTGAACCCGGATGAATGTGTGGCCATCGGCGCTTCCATTCAGGGCGGCAAGCTGGCAGGAGATGCGGGCGCAGGCGATATCCTGCTTCTGGACGTGACGCCGCTGTCCCTGTCCATCGAGACCATGGGAGGCATTGCGACCCGCCTGATCGAGAGAAACACCACGATCCCGACAAAGAAGAGCCAGATTTTCTCTACGGCGGCGGATAATCAGACGGCTGTTGATATCAACGTGGTACAGGGCGAGAGACAGTTCGCGAAAGATAATAAATCTCTTGGACAGTTCCGTCTGGACGGCATCCCGCCTGCGCGCCGGGGCGTTCCGCAGATTGAGGTTACGTTTGACATCGATGCAAATGGTATCGTGAACGTTTCTGCAAAAGATATGGGAACTGGAAAAGAGCAGCATATCACGATTACGGCAGGTTCGAACATGTCTGATTCTGATATTGAGAAAGCAGTGAAGGAAGCGGCAGAGTTTGAGGCTCAGGATAAGAAGCGCAAGGAAGGCATTGATGCCAGAAATGACGCAGATGCAATCGTCTTCCAGACCGAGAAAGCGCTGGAAGAGGCAGGTGCGAATCTGGATGCTTCTGAGAAAGCGGCAGTGGAGGAGAAGATCGCTTCCCTGAAGGCTGTGGTGGAGCGTACGGCAAACCAGACCGATATTTCTGATGCAGACATTGACGCATTGAAAGCGGGCAGAGAGGATCTGATGACGGCATCTCAGAATCTGTTCCAGAAGATGTATGAGCAGGCACAGGCGGCAGGTGCGGGAGCACAGGGCGCAGGTCCGGATATGGGCGGCGCACAGAGCTCTCAGGCGGCAGATGACGTTGTGGACGGAGATTATCGCGAAGTGTAAAAAAACAACCCACGGTCAGTAAAATGACCGTGGGCGTTCGGTTGTATAGGGAGAGAGGATCCCACAGCTTTGACGAGAGGTGGATGATAGATTATGGCAGAGACGAAGAGGGACTATTATGAGGTCCTTGGAGTGGATAAAAATGCGGATGATTCAGCCATTAAAAGCGCGTACAGAAAGCTGGCGAAAAAGTATCATCCGGATATGAATCCGGGAGACAAGGAGGCGGAGCAGAAGTTTAAAGAAGCTTCGGAAGCGTATGCCATTCTGAGCGATCCGGACAAGAGACGGAAGTACGATCAGTTCGGACATGCGGCGTTTGACCAGGGCGGCGGTGGCGGCGGCTTCGGCGGTTTTGATTTTTCCGGCGCAGATATGGGCGACATTTTCGGCGATATTTTCGGCGATCTGTTCGGAGGCGGAAGAAGCAGGAGAGCCAATAACGGCCCCATGCGCGGCGCAGATGTACGCGCCAGCGTGAGAATTACTTTTGAAGATTCGGTGAAGGGATGCGAGAAAGAACTGGAGCTGACGCTGAAGGAGGAATGTAAGACCTGTCATGGAACCGGGGCAAAACCGGGAACCGATCCGCAGACCTGTACCAAATGCGGCGGCAAGGGGCAGGTGGTTTATACACAACAGTCCCTGTTCGGCATGGTGCAGAACGTGCGGACCTGTCCGGAATGTAACGGAACCGGCAAGATTATCAAGGACAAATGTCCGGACTGTTATGGAACGGGATTTATTTCCAGCAAAAAGAAAATATCCGTTACTGTTCCGGCCGGCATCGACAATGGACAGAGCATCCGGATCCGCGGAAAAGGGGAGCCGGGAGTCAATGGAGGACCAAGAGGCGATCTGCTGGTGGAAGTAATCGTATCCAGGCATCCGTCATTCCAGAGACAGGATATGGATATCTTCTCCACGGTGCCGATTACATTCCCGGTGGCGGCGCTTGGCGGAACCATTCGGATCAAGACCGTGGATGGAGAGGTGGAGTATGATGTGAAAGCCGGAACCCAGACGGATACCAGAGTTCGTCTGCGCGGGAAAGGCATGCCGTCTCTCCGCAATAAGAATGTCCGCGGCGACCACTATGTAACACTGGTCATTCAGGTGCCGACGAATCTGAGCCATGCGGCGAAGGAAGCATTGAAGGAATATGATCTGGAGAGCGGGAATTCCCTGAATCAGAAAAACACCGGAACAAAGCCGAAAAAGAAGGGCTTTATGGAAAAGATAAAAGAATCTCTGGAAGACTGATCTTCACGGAGGAATAGAAAAACGGCGGAGCTGCTTTTGTTTTATTGCAGCATCTGCCGTTTTTGTTGTTTTTTACACCCACGCTGCCGGGAGAGCCCGGTACGGACAGATGAATCTTCCGGACGGGGGTCTGCCCCGTCTGCTCAGATCGTAGAAAGGAACTCTTTGATAAAAGACAGGGCGGCACCTGCTGCAATGGATTCGGTCTTGTATTTGCAGGCGACTACATAGTCCGAATTTTTATCAAAAGAATTATATCCGTCTAAAATCTCTTTTAATTCGTTCAGATATTTATCGATATATGCTCCCACATATCCTCCAATGATAATCGGACAGTCAAACAGTATACGGACGTTGCGGACAGCCAGAGCCAGATGCTGCAGATAAGCGGACCAGATCGAGCGCGCTGTGGCGTCTCCCTGATCCAGCAGTTCAAAAAACTGGTTCAGATTCCCGTCGGAGATGGCGGTGAGTACGGTGGCAGAGCAGTAAGGGTCCACACAGCCCCGCTGCCCGCAGTAGCACTGCAGCCCGCCGGGATGAATGTTCAGATGTCCGATCTCCCCGCTTCGGAAATCATCTCCGGTATAGACGGCATTGTTGATAAAGATAGCGCCGCCCACGTTATTGCTGAGCATGATGTAAAAGCCGTTGGAAGTCGTATTGTCAATGCTGTAGAGTTCGATATTGCATGCGGCATTGGCATCATTGATGATACGGACGGGAAAATCAATGTACTGAGAATAATCTTCTGTGGTAGTTCCTTCGATATCCAGGATCTTCCCGTAAACTACCCGGTCATAGGAAGCATTGGTAAGGCCGGGAAGTCCGATTCCAACTCCAAGGATCCGTGAACGGTCAATGGAGTTCTCGGAAATAATCTGATGGACGATCTCTCCCAGATGCTGCAGATAGGCCTTTGTCCGTTCGTAGGTAAAACGGACTCGAAGCTGTGCTACGACCAGTCCGTGCAGATTGATGACAACTGCAGTAATATGGTGTCTTGTTACATCCAGCCCGATGGCAAGCCGGGCATCATTGGCTACCGAATAGGTCAGGGCATTGCGTCCGCCGGTATTGGTCATGTATCCGTTGCTGTAGATCAGCCCTTCCTCCAGCAGGTCTGTCAGATGCTGCGTGACCGTAGGGAGTGAAAGTCCCAGCTGCAGCTGAAAATCCCGTTTGCTCAGGGAATCATTTTTATATAGAAGTTTGAAGATCTGAGAACGGTTTGTCTTCCTGATCTTATTATTAACTGTAAGTTTCATGATTGTGTCCGCCTGCGGATGTATAGTGGTTGTTATTATCTTAACATGCTTAATTTTGAAAGTCAATGCTTTCCATAATGCAAGATGATATATAAAAGCATTTATAAAATGGATTTTATTATAAAGTCTAAAGAATGAAAAAACATAAATATAAAAGAAGATATTAGTAATTCTATACAAAATAAAAAGGTGAGATTTGGCATATATGCTGAAAAGTAAAAAAGTATTTGACATTTGACTAGACGATATTTATAATCAGTTATACAAAGTGCATTTATAAAAGAAATTAAAAATATAATTTTAAAAAACGTATTGTATAACGGGAAAATTTCTGGTACGCAGGAAAGGAAGGATGGCAGGTCGTGACAAAGTATCTGATCGGTTTAGACAATGGAGGAACTTCAACAAAGGCGGCTGTTTTTGATCTGGAAGGCAGAGAGATAGCCACAGCCGGAAAACATACAAAGGTGATTACGCCCAGGCCGGGATATACGGAGCGGGATATGGAGGAACTCTGGCTTGCCAACTGCGACTGTGTAAAACGGGCTCTTCGAGAGGCGGGAATTGATGGGAAAGATGTTCTGGGCATCGCCGTATGCGGGCACGGAAAGGGACTGTATCCATGGGGAAAAGACGGGAAACCCGCTTACAACGGGATTATTTCCACGGACAACCGGGCGTGGAAGTATCCGAAAAAATGGTATGAAGAAGGTATATACAGAGAACTGCACGATCAGCTTTGCCAGGAACTGATGGCCTGTCAGCAGGCGGCGCTTCTTGCCTGGTTTAAAGATCATCACAGGGAGGTCTACGATAAGATTCAGTATGTATTTTCGGTGAAGGATTATGTGCGGTTCCGTCTGACCGGGGAAGCATACTGTGAGGCTACGGACATCTCGGGTTCCGGACTCATGGATGTGAAACACGCAGTATTTGATAAAAAGATGCTGGAACGGCTGGGAATTGAAGAAGTGTACGAGAAGCTTGCGCCGATCCGGTATTCCTGTGATCTGTGCGGCACCATATGTGAAGAGGCTTCTGCGCTGACAGGACTTCCGGTCGGGACGCCGGTGGCAGGCGGCATGTTTGACATTGATGCCTGCGCGGTAGCGGCAGACGTCACGTCGCCGGAGGAGATGGTGACGATTGCAGGTACCTGGAGCATCAATGAATTTATCTCGGAAAAACCGATCATGGACGGGAATATTGCAATGAATTCCCTGTTTGCGATTCCGGGCTACTATCTGGCAGAGGAATGCAGCGCTACTTCTTCGGGAAACCTGGAATGGTATCTTGAGAACTGCATGAATGACCGGAACATTCCGGAAGGCTCTAACGTCTATGATTACGTCAATGAACAGGTGGAGCAGGTGGCTCCGGAGGAATGCGAAGTCTATTATCTGCCGTTTTTGTACGGCTCCAACGCGCATCCCCTGGGAAAGGCGGCGTTCGTAGGGCTTACCACATACCATAATCAGGCGCACATGCTCCGGGCGGTTTATGAAGGAGTGGCATTCTCCCACCGAAGGCACATTGACAGGCTTCTGGCTTCAAGAAAGCCGCCGAAGGCAATCCGTATAGCGGGAGGTCCGGTCCAGTCAAAAGTATGGGTACAGATGTTTGCAGATGTACTTGGATATCCGGTGGAGACCGTCAGCGCCCGGGAACTGGGAGCGCTTGGATGTGCCATGGCGGCAGCGATTGCGGCGGGCGTATACGCAGATTATAAGGAAGCGGCAAACCATATGGTCCGCATTTCGGAACGGATCAGTCCGGACCCGGAGAAGACGGAAGTTTATCAGAAGAAGTATGAGAAATACATTTCCATAAGCAATGCCCTTGATACTGTCTGGGGACAGTTCGAGGTCTAAAATATAAAGGAGGTTAAAAATTATGGCAGCAAAAGGAAGCGCGCCAAAGACTATGAAAGCACTGGTCGCGTACAGCAAGGATGATTATCGTTTTGAGCCGGCATATCCGGTACCCGAATGCGGACCTGACGATATCATCATCAAGACCGAAGCGTGCGGCATCTGTGCAGGAGATTTAAAATGCAGTCACGGTGCAGCAATGTTCTGGGGGGATGAGGTACAGCCCTCATGGGTGAAACCGCCGTTTATTCCAGGGCATGAGTTTTTCGGCAGGATCGTTCAGATGGGTGAGAATGTGGAAGGCTATGAACTGGGAGACCGGATCACGGCTGACCAGATCGTACCCTGCGGAAAGTGCAGGTTCTGTAAAGACGGTCATTACTGGATGTGTCAGCCTCATGATATGCTGGGATTCCAGTCCTACAACAACGGCGGTATGGCGGAATATGTAAGATATCCGAAGAACTGCGTAATCAGCAGGGTGCCGGAAGAGATGTCGCTGGAGCAGGCGCTGCTCATCGAGCCGTATGGATGTTCCAAGCATGCAGTGGACAGAGGCAGCATCACCAACGAAGACGTGGTTGTAATTTCCGGTGCGGGAACGCTGGGACTCGGCATGATTACTTATGCGAGAATGAAGAATCCGAAGCTTCTGATCGTTCTGGATATGCAGAAGAACCGCCTGGATAAGGCCAAAGAGTTCGGAGCAGACCTTGTGTTCAATCCTGGCGAATGCGATATTGACAAAGAGATCAAGGCGCTGACGGACGGCTATGGCTGCGATGTCTATATCGAAGCTACCGGCAATCCGGCAAGCGTGATCCAGGGACTTACGATCGTCCGCAAGCTTGGAAGATTTGTGGAGTTCAGCGTATTCGGAAAAGCGACGACCGTAGACTGGTCCATTATCGGCGACCGCAAGGAGCTTGATATTCTTGGCGCGCATTTGAGTCCGTATGCATATCCTTTTGTCATTGACAATATGACAAAAGGAAACTTAAAGACCAATGGCGTGGTATCCAGCATTTTTACGCTGGAAGAATGGGAAAAAGCGTTTGAGTATGCCACAGGCGTACACGGCGATTTCAAAGTAGCATTTAAATTTTAATACAAAGGGAAAGGGAACGATTATGAAAAAAAGATTACTGGCATTGACTCTTGGCGTAAGTATGGCAGCAGGCATGCTCACAGGCTGCGGCGGTTCCGGTGATGCTCCGGCAGACGCCCCGGCGGCGGATGCGGGAACAGAAGCTCCGGCAGCGGATGCAGGAACGGATGCTCCGGCGGCAGACAGTGCGGCGGCAGGAGAGTTCGACTGGAAAGCATACGAGGGAACGGAGCTGGATGTCCTGTTCAGCGAGCATACCTATGCAGACGCGGTGGAAGCAAAGCTTGCTGATTTTGAGGCGCTGACCGGCATTAAAGTCAATTATTCTTCCATGCCGGAGGGCAACTACTTTGACAAACTGAATGTGGAGCTTACCAGCCATTCCGGTACTCCGGACGTCTTCATGACCGGCGCATATCAGTCGTGGGAGTATGCAAGCGCAGGCAATCTGGAGCCGCTTGAGAATTACATCAGCGATGCGTCTTTGACGAATCCGGATTACAATTATGACGATTTTATTCCGGGCGTTATCGATGCTCTGAAGTGGGACTGTGTTCCGGGACATGCGGTAGGCGCAGGCTCTCAGTGGGCGCTTCCCATGGGCTGGGAGGTCAACATCCTTACATACAATAAGAGAATTCTCGGAGAGAACAACCTGGAGGCTCCGAAAACCGCAGAAGAGCTTCTGGAAGTATCAAAGGCTCTGCACGAGTTTAACGGAAGCGGAACTTATGGTCTTGCAGTCCGCGGACTTCCCGACTGGGGAACCATCCATCCGGCATATATGTCCATGTATTCCACCTGGGGTGCAAAAGACTTTGAAGTCGTAGACGGAAAACTGGTAAGTCAGGTGGATTCTCCGGAAGCAATCGCTATGACCGAGTACTGGGTGGAACTTGTAAAAGAAGGCGGCGCTCCTCAGTGGAGTACCTACGGATGGGAACTTGCAGGCGCCGACCTGGGCGCTGGAAAAGCAGCTATGATGTGGGATGCAGACAGAGGCGGATATACGCAGAATGTAGCAGGGGCATCTGCAGAGTCCGGTAATCTTGCATTTGGTACGATTCCGTATCCGGAAACAGCAGGCAAAACCGAAGCAGATATGAAATCCAATCTGTGGACATGGTCTATGGCAATGAACGCAGATTCCTCAAAGAAGGAAGCTGCATGGTACTTTATGCAGTACTTCACAGGCCCTGAGTTCATGCTCTGGTCCGGAACAGAAGGCGCCTGCACCGATACTCCCCGCCAGTCCGTACTTGACAGTGACGAGTACAAAGCGGCAGTCGCAGATGCAGAAGGGTACTTCGAGGCGTTCAATACAGTAAAAGAGACTGCAAGCATTTTCTTTACTCCGCAGCCGTACTTCTCTGAGACGACGACGGAGTGGGCGAAAACTCTTCAGGAACTTGTTGTAGGCAATAAATACAGTTCCGTAGAGGAAGCCATGAAAGAACTGAAGCAGACCATGGATGCCATTGTATCGGATCTGGACGTGGAATAAGAGACATAAGGTCCGGAATTTCCGGATATCTTTAGGAACGATCATGTGCAAGGAGGGGCAGGGAATATTCCCTCCTTGCATTTTTCATACCTTTTTACAGAAACGGCATTCAGTTTCTCAGGCTTTGAAAATCCGACCTGTGTGCCGTCGTCAGAATTTTATTATGATTTGAGGTAAAGAAATGGGTAAAACTAATAAAAACAAAACAGAAGATCTGAACACGGTTCCCTTTAAAACCCGTGTCCGGCCATATCTGATCGTTGCCCCCTCATTGATCATAACGATCGGGATCATGATCCCGTTCGTCATGGCCATCTGGTTTTCACTGACCAATTATTCTTTCAAACTGCCAAGTCACAAATTTATCGGACTGAAGAACTGGGTAGAGGTTCTGTCCTCAGACGCTTTCTGGAATGCGTTAAAAGTTTCTCTGCTGTACGGCGTGATTGCTACCGTGGTGGAGATGGCGCTTGGCATGGGGGTTGCCATACTTCTGAATAATCTGAACAACAGGCTTTCCAAAATTCTGCGGGTGCTTCTGGTGTTTCCGCTGATGGTTGCGCCGGTAACGGCTACGATTGTCTGGCAGCTGATGCTGAACAGTTCTGTGGGAATTGTTGAGAAACTTCTGAATGTGTTCGGAGTCTATAATTTTCCCTGGGCATCAAGTCCCAGCACGGCGCTTATGACAGTGGTTCTGATTGATGTATGGGTGAACACGGCATTTATTATCCTGCTGGTACTGGCCGGGCTGCAGTCTCTGCCCAAATCCCCGTTCGAATCTGCGAAGATCGACGGAGGAAGCGCATGGTTCAATTTTATCAATCTGACACTGCCGATGCTAAAGCCGAGCCTTTATATTGCGCTCCTGTTCCGCCTTATGGCGGCGCTTCAGGAGTATGCAGTTATATTTGCCCTGACCAAAGGAGGTCCTGGGGACTCTCTGATGTCTCTGACGCTTACGGCTTATCAGACAGGCTTCCGATTCCAGAAGTTCGGTTTTGCACTGCCGTACATTCTGATTCTCTGGCTTGTTGTCAATGTATCGGCGAAACAGATCGTTAAAAGACAGCGCGCGGCTCAAAAGCAGGCTGCAGGTCTGGAAGAGTGACAGGGGAAGGAGGAAGCAGGAATATGAATAATGGAAAGAAACGTTTAGGCTATGCAGCTCAGAATGTGCTGCTGATCGTGTATGCAGTTTTTGCACTGTTCCCACTGATCTGGATGCTTATCATATCGTTGAAAAGCGACGCGCAGGTATTCACTACAACTTTTGTATTTACTCCGACTCTGGCCAATTACAAAGAGGTTTTGCTGCGTTCGGATTATACCAGCTATATGATTGACAGCCTGATCATATCCGGAGGAGCCGTGGTGGTATCTGTGCTTGTGGGAGTGCCGGCAGCGTATGCTCTGGCAAGATATAATTTTCACCGGAAGGAAGATCTGGCTTTCCAGATTCTCTCTTTCAAGTTTGCACCGGAGATTCTGGTGGTGCTGCCGCTGTTCATGATCTATCAGAAGCTGGGGCTTTATGATACCTATCTTGGCCTGATCTGGGTGTATCAGCTGATCTCCATGCCGCTTCTGATCTGGGTGGTCAGGGGATACTTTGAGGATATTTCCGTGGAGATTGAATATGCGGCGCAGGTGGATGGATATACCTGGTATCAGATCTTCTTCAAGATGCTGGTGCCTCTGATAAAGCCGGGACTTGTGTCAGCAGCGCTTCTGGCATTCATCTTCGCATGGAACAGCTTTACATTCCCGCTGATTCTGGCAGGAAGGGATATCCAGCCGATCACTGTTGCAATTACAAAATATCTTGGTACGGATACGGCTCATTATGGGCAGCTGGCAGTAGCGGCTACCGTATCTGCAGTTCCGGCCATGATCTTTGCTCTGTGCATACAAAAACATCTGGTGCGGGGCTTAAGCTTCGGCGCTGTGAAGGGGTAGGTGTGATATGGCAAGAATACAGTTGGAAAATGTAAAAAAATCCTTCGGCAGGGTGCAGGCGTTAAACGGTATTGATATTGATGTGAAGGATAAAGAGTTTTTTGTGCTGTTCGGACCTGCAGGAGCAGGCAAGACGACGATTTTAAACTGCATTGCGGGTATCAGTCTGCCGGAAGAAGGCGTAATCCGGTTTAATGATGAGATTGTTAATCTGGTTGATCCTGCGCATCGCAACGTGGCCATGGTATTTGAAAATTATGCGCTGTATCCGCAGATGACCGTTTATGACAATATGGCTGCTGCACTTCGCAGCAATCTTTATAAAACGGATGAAGCGACAATTAAGGAAAAGGTTCATGCGGCAGCCCGTATGATGAAAATGGAAAATCTTCTGGAACGTCTTCCCAGTCAGCTGTCCAATGGGCAGAAACAGCGTGTGGCCATGGGCCGCGCCCTGGTTCGCACGCCCAATGTATTCCTGATGGATGAACCCCTGGCTCATCTGGATGCAAAGCTGCGAAACGCCATGCGCACCGAGTTGAAAGAGATGCAGGCGAACCTGGGTTCTACCTGTATCTATGTGACCCATGATTTTATGGAAGCCATGGCGCTGGGCGACCGGATCGCAATTATCAACCAGGGCGAGATCGTACAGATTGGTTCCGGGGACGAGATCTACTACATGCCCTGCAATGAATTTGTGGCACAGCTCATGGGCGATCCTCAGATCAATATCATTCCGGGCAGGATCAAAGAAGAAAAAGGAAACTGTGAGTTCTGCTTTGAAGCAGGCGGCCAGAAGATTGCCGTTCCCATGCCGGAAGACAGAGAACTCTTCGAGAAGATCCGCAGAACCGGTCTTCAAAATGCCGATATGGGACTTCGTCCGCAGAATGTGAAATATTCCTTTGCGCCGGAAAAGGGGTATTTCAGAACAACGGTTTACAGCTATGAAAGCATTGGCAATAAATCGGTAATCCAGGCGGACTGCGGAGACTACCAGCTGCGTATGATCGCGCCTAACGGCCTGAAGATCCAGATTGATCAGGATATCTATGTGCAGCTGGAGGTGGATCACTCCATGTTTTTTGATCAGCAGACGAAAGAATATGTGAGCAGATATGATGAAGCATCCATCAAGGCATTTGCGGCAGAACAGGAGGTGAGATGATGGCGGGACTGACGCTCAAAAATGTATTTAAACGTTATGAAAATTCCGGAAAAAAGAAAAACAGGCAGCAGAATGATTATGCAGTCAAGGATCTGAATCTGGTCTGTGAACAGGGGGAATTTGTTGCATTTCTGGGTCCCTCCGGCTGCGGGAAAACGACAACGCTGCGTATGATCGCCGGACTGGAGGACATTACGAAGGGAGAGATCTATATTGGCGACCGCCTGGTCAACCATCTGCATCCCAAGGACCGGAACATTGGTCTGGCATTTGAAGATTATGCCATGTATCCGCCGCTGGACGTCTATGGCAATGTGGCGTTCAACCTTCGGGCGAAGGGAGTGGATAAGGGAGAGATCGATCGGAGAGTGCGGGAGATCGCGCCGCTGATGCAGATTGATGACATTCTGGATAAGATGCCGGTGAAACTGTCCGGGGGACAAAAACAGCGGGTAAATATTGCACGCGCCATTATCCGGGAGCCGGAGCTTCTTCTCATGGATGAACCATTATCCCATCTGGACGGCAAGGCAAGACAGTCCATGAGAGTGGAGATCAAACGTCTGATTAACAAGATCAAATGTACGACCGTCTATGTGACGCATGATCAGCTGGAGGCCATGTCTCTGGCAGATAAGATCGCAATCATTAACTTTGGCGTGCTCCAGCAGTTCGGCACGCCGGCAGAGGTGTATGATGATCCGGTTAATGAATTTGTTGCTTCCTTTATCGGAGAGCCGCCTATGAACATCCTGGAGACCACCATCATTAAGGAAGACGGAACTTTCTTCTTTACGTTTGCCAACAGCAATCTGAAGATTGCTGTGCCTGGAAGATATTACGGCGTGGTCAGCGACGGATTCCGATGTAAGATGGGGGTGCGTCCTATGGATGTACTGGTGGGAGGTGACGGCTCCAAAGGAACGCCGGAGGAGATTGCCACCTTTGAGAATCTGGGTGACGAGAGAAGAATCGGCATCCGGGTGGGTGATATGCTGCTGATGCTGATTACAGAAGATGAAAAGCGTTACCGAAGCGGAGATATCATCAAGCTGGAAGTCCGCGAGGAAAAGACGCATCTGTTTGATATTGAGACCGGAAACCGTATCCGGGAACTGGCATAGGACAAGGAGGTAAGTTATTATGACTGTTTTGGCTACCATACTTTCTGTTGTGATCCTGGCCGTACTTGCGTGGCAGATCTGGGGATCCATATGGAATATCCTGGCGATTGTACTTGAGCTGTTCCGGTAAGCATTCCGGATAAAAGGGGGTTTCCCGGGCGGAGGCTCCCTTTTTATATGCACACGGGCGTCCGGAGGAAATATGTCAGCATGCGTTGACAGGTGCCCGGTGCGCTGGCAGGGAAAAGTCTTCCCTGCTCGATTACAGGGGAGAGTGCGGTTTTCCTGCCCGATTCAGGGGAAGTGAAAATGCTGCGTTGGAAGCCCCGGAATAAAGAGAAAGGAAGCGTGGTAAAGATGAAAAAATATACATTGGGGTTATATGAAAAGGCGATGCCGAAAGAACTGACCTGGAGGGAAAAACTGTTGTCGGCAAAAGAAGCCGGGTATGACTTTGTGGAAATCAGCATTGATGAGACGGAAGAAAAGCTGGCGAGACTGGATATGCCGATGGAAAAACGGCTGGAACTGGTGCGGGTGATGGCGGAAACGGGAGTATCGTTTCGCACCATGTGTCTTTCCGGACACAGGAAGTATCCGCTTGGAAGCAGTAATCCCGAAATCTGCAAAAGAGGGATGGAGATCATGGGAAAAGCGGTTCGTCTGGCAGATGATCTGGGAATCCGTATCATTCAGCTGGCAGGATATGACGTTTATTATGAGGAGTCTTCTCTGGAGACAAAAAAAAGATTTGCCGAAAATCTGGAAAAAGCAGTGCTGATGGCAGCAGGGTCCGGAATTGTCATGGGGTTTGAAACAATGGAAACGGAGTTCATGAATACGGTAGAGAAAGCCATGCACTATGTGAGACGGATGAATTCGCCGTATCTGGGCGTTTATCCGGATTCCGGCAATATCACAAATGCAGCGGTGAGCTATAAAACGGATGTGCTGGAAGATTTAAGAAGCGGCGCCGGTCATCTGACGGCCATGCATCTGAAAGAGACGGTGCCGGGGGTATTCCGGGAGGTTCCCTATGGAACCGGACATGTGAATTTTGAGGCTGTGGTTCATACGGCATGGGAACTTGGCGTGCGGAGATACGTGACGGAATTCTGGTACACCGGGAATCCGGACTGGAAACAGGATCTTTATGAAGCGAGAGCCATGATGGGAGCGCTTCTGGATGCAGAAGCGAATCAGGAGTAGTATAAAGTTTATTCTTTCCTGCCGGAGCGCTGGAAACAGGGCGGCAGATATGATATAATGTCACCAGTTGGAGCGAAGCGGAAGCTGATGACCTGCGCGAGCATCAGCGAGCTTCCTTATGATATAATGTCACCAGCTGGAGCGAAGCGGAAGCTGATGACCTGCGCGAGCATCAGCGAGCTTCCTTATGATATAATGTCACCAGCTGGAGCGAAGCGGAAGCTGATGACCTGCGCGAGCATCAGCGAGCTTCCTTATGATATAATGTCACCAGTCGGAGCAAATGCAACGCGGCGGTAAGGTCAGAGTAACGAATGACAGGAGAAGGATATGAAGGTATTATGTTTTGGGTCACTGAATATTGATTATACGTACAAAGTGGATCATTTTGTGGGAAAAGGGGAGACGTTGTCTTCCGAATCACTGCAGGTGTTCAGCGGGGGAAAGGGACTGAATCAGTCCATCGCCCTTGCAAAAGCCGGGGCCAGGGTGTATCATGCCGGGGCGGTTGGAGAAGACGGCAGATTCCTTTTGGAAGAACTTGAAAAAGCAGGGGTAGATGTAAGCTGTGTGGCAGTGCGTGCGGATGTTCGTACCGGAAATGCCATCATTCAGAATGACCGGGAGGGGGATAACTGTATCCTGTTGTATGGAGGGGCGAATCAGGCGGTCAAAAAGGAACAGGTGGATGAAGTTCTTACGCATTTTGACGTCGGGGATTTTCTGGTGCTGCAAAATGAGATCAGCGAGCTTCCTTATATTATGGAGCAGGCGCATGAAAAAGGGATGAAAATTATCCTGAATCCTTCTCCCATGGATGAGAAGATCGCAGGGCTCCCGCTGGAGACGGTTGATTATTTTCTGCTCAATGAAGTGGAAGCCGGACAGATTCTGGAAAAGGACCTGTCAAATGGCTTCGATGGAGAGAGGCTGGCAAAAGAACTGCTCGCAAGGTTTCCCCATGCGGCCATAGTGCTTACCATGGGCGGGGACGGTTCTGTCTATATGGATGCGGAGGAATGGATGATTCAGCCGGTCTGTAAAGTTCAGGCGGTGGATACAACAGCGGCAGGAGATACGTTTACCGGTTTTTTCATAGGAGGTATTTTAAGAGGAAAATCCGTCAGAGAAGCGATGGAACTGGCTTCCAGGGCAGCTGCCATTGCAGTGACAAGGCGCGGTGCGGCGCCCTCAATTCCGTTTCTTCAGGAAGTGGAAAGCTTTCTGAAGTAAAACTGCAGAAGATCAATAAAAATTCACATAAATTTTAAAATCCAAAATGGACAATCCACGTAATCTGTGGTAGAATAAATCCGTATGATAAGAACTAATTGTAAAACAGTGGAAAGCTCATAACAGGGGCTTTCTGTTGTCATGAATAAAGGTCTTATTGATATTTAAAGAGGAGGAATAACAAAATGGCCAGAAAAATGAAAACCATGGATGGAAACCATGCAGCGGCTCATGCATCTTATGCATATTCCGACGTTGCGGCAATCTATCCGATCACACCGTCATCTGTCATGGCAGAAGCGACGGATGAGTGGGCAACCCAGGGAAGGACGAACATCTTCGGACAGACCGTACAGGTGACCGAGATGCAGTCCGAGGCAGGTGCGGCAGGTGCTGTACACGGCTCTCTGGCAGCAGGCGCTCTTACGACCACGTTTACTGCTTCCCAGGGTCTCCTGCTGATGATCCCGAACCTGTACAAGGTGGCAGGCGAGAGACTTCCGGGCGTCTTCAACGTATCCGCACGTGCGCTGGCAAGCCACGCACTGTCGATCTTCGGAGATCATTCTGATGTATATGCATGCCGTCAGACCGGTGCGGCGATGCTCTGCGAGTCCAGCGTACAGGAAGTTATGGACCTGACTCCGGTAGCGCACTGCGCCGCCATCAAGGGACGCCTTCCGTTCATCAATTTCTTCGACGGATTCCGTACCTCCCATGAGATCCAGAAGATCGAGCAGTGGGATTATGAGGATCTGAAGGATATGGTGGATATGGATGCCATCGACGCGTACAGAAAAGACGCGCTGAATCCGAACCATCCGTGCCAGAGAGGTTCCGCTCAGAACCCGGATATCTTCTTCCAGGCACGCGAGGCATGCAATCCGTATTACGATGCGCTTCCGGCAATCGTTCAGGAGTACATGGACAAGGTCAACGCGAAGATCGGAACCAATTATAAATTATTCAACTACTACGGTGCTCCGGATGCGGAAAAGGTGATCATCGCCATGGGTTCCGTATGCGATACCATCGAGGAGACCATCGACTACCTGATGGCAGCAGGCCAGAAAGTCGGCGTCGTGAAAGTACGTCTGTACCGTCCGTTCAGCGCGGAAGCTCTGATCGAGGCAATTCCGGACTCTGTGAAGCAGATTACGGTTCTTGACCGTACGAAAGAGCCGGGCGCGCTCGGCGAGCCGCTGTACCTGGATGTGGTTGCAGCCCTGAAGGGAACGAAGTTCAACGATACGCCGATCTTTACCGGACGTTACGGCCTTGGTTCCAAGGATACCACGCCGGCACAGATCGTTGCAGTTTATGACAACACGACGAAGCAGAAATTCACCATCGGTATCGTGGATGATGTGACAAACCTGTCTCTTGAGACCGGTGCTCCTCTGGTCACTACTCCGGAAGGAACGACCAACTGCAAGTTCTGGGGTCTGGGTGCAGACGGTACCGTAGGCGCCAACAAGAACTCCATCAAGATCATCGGCGACAATACCGATATGTATGCACAGGCATACTTTGATTATGACTCCAAGAAGTCCGGTGGTGTGACCATGTCCCACCTGCGTTTCGGAAAGAAACCGATCAAGTCCACGTACCTGATCCATAAGGCGGACTTTGTAGCATGCCATAATCCGTCTTATGTGAATAAATACAACATGGTTCAGGAGCTGGTGGACGGCGGTACGTTCCTTCTGAACTGCCCGTGGAACATGGACGAGCTTGAGAAGCATCTTCCGGGACAGGTGAAGGCGTTTATTGCAAACCACAACATCAAGTTCTATGTGATCGACGGTGTGAAGATCGGTATCGAGACCGGCATGGGCCCGACCCGTATCAACACGATCCTTCAGTCCGCATTCTTTAAGCTGACCGGAATCATTCCGGAGGAGCAGGCGATCGAACTGATGAAGGCCGCTGCAAAAGCTACTTACGGACGTAAGGGCGACGATGTGGTTCAGAAGAACTGGGCAGCCATCGATGCGGGTGCAAAACAGGTCGTTGAGGTAAAGGTTCCGGACAGCTGGAAGGGCGCAGCAGACGAAGGCCTGGCTATGACCCATGCAGAGAGCGGCAGAAAAGACGCGGTTGATTTCGTCAACAACATTCAGGCAAAAGTATCCGCTCAGGAAGGCAACAGCCTGCCGGTATCCGCGTTTAAGGATTACGTGGACGGTACGACTCCGTCCGGTACTTCCGCATACGAGAAGCGCGGTATCGCAGTGAATATCCCGGTATGGAATCCGGAGAACTGTATCCAGTGTAACCGTTGTTCCTATGTGTGTCCGCACGCAGTCATCCGCCCGGTGGCAATGACCGCTGACGAGGCGGCAAAGGCTCCGGAAGGAATGCAGATGCTGGATATGACCGGTATGCCGGACAAGAAGTTTGCAATCGTCGTATCTGCTTACGACTGTACCGGATGCGGTTCCTGTGTGAACGTCTGCCCGGGCAAGAAGGGTGCAAAGGCCATCGAGATGGCGAATATGGAAGCCAACACAGGCTGCCAGACGGCATTCGATTATGCAGTGACTCTGCCGGAGAAAGCGGATGTGATCGCGAAGTTCAAAGAGGCTACCGTAAAGGGATCTCAGTTCAAGACTCCGCTGCTTGAGTTCTCAGGCGCATGCGCAGGCTGCGGCGAGACACCTTACGCAAAACTGATCACCCAGCTCTTCGGCGACAGAATGTATATCGCAAACGCAACCGGATGTTCCTCTATCTGGGGCAACTCCTCGCCGTCCACCCCGTACACCGTGAACCAGAAGGGCCAGGGCCCGGCATGGTCCAACTCCCTGTTCGAGGATGCGGCTGAGTTCGGTTATGGTATGCTGCTGGCGCAGAATGCGATCCGCGGCGGCCTGAAGACGAAAGTGGAAGACCTGGCTGCAAACGCAGAGAAGGAAGACGTGAAGGCGGCGGCTCAGGAGTGGCTTGACACTTACGGCTGCGGCGCAACCAACGGAGCGGCAACGGACAAGCTGGTGGCGGCTCTGGAGGCATGCGGATGCGACAAGGCGCAGGCGATCCTGAAAGACAAAGAATTCCTCGCTAAGAAGTCCCAGTGGATCTTCGGCGGCGACGGATGGGCATATGATATCGGATTCGGCGGCGTGGACCATGTGCTGGCTTCCGGCAAGGACATCAACGTCATGGTATTCGATACCGAGGTTTACTCCAACACCGGCGGACAGTCCTCCAAGGCAACCCCGACCGGAGCGATCGCACAGTTCGCAGCCGGCGGTAAAGACACCAAGAAGAAAGACCTGGCTTCCATCGCCATGAGCTACGGTTATGTATATGTGGCGCAGATTTCCATGGGTGCGGACTTCAACCAGTGTGTGAAGGCCATCGCAGAGGCAGAGGCATATCCGGGACCGTCCCTGATCATCGCTTATGCTCCGTGTATCAACCATGGTATCAAGAAGGGTATGAGCAAGGCTCAGACCGAGGAGCAGCTGGCGGTTGAGGCTGGTTACTGGCACTGCTTCCGCTACAATCCGGCGCTTGCTGCAGAAGGCAAGGATGCGTTCGCTCTGGATTCCAAGGAGCCGACCGGAGATTATCAGGCATTCCTCGACGGAGAGGTACGTTACAACGCTCTGAAACGTGCAAATCCGGAGAGAGCTGCGAAGCTGTTCGACAAGAACGAAAGCGAAGCAAAGGCAAGATACGCTTACCTCAACAAGCTGAAAACGCTTTACGGGGCAGAGTAATTCCTGTTGATGTGATCTGAATTATGGGAAGTCCCTCTGCACAGGCAGAAAGATCGTCTGGGCAGAGGGACTTTTCCTGCAATAAAAAACATAGAGGTGTATTCAGGATGCAGAATAAGATACTTGAGCTGATGCCGGCTGATCCGCAGGCGGCCATGGCGCTGGCAGTAGAACATTATACCGGCCTGATCTGGAAGACGGTGCAGAAATATCTGGAGAATCCGGAAGATATCAAAGAATGCGTGAATGATACCTTTATGGAATTTTATATACACAGGGAACGTTTTGATCCATCCAGAGGCAGCCTTGAAGCGTTTCTGACCGGGATTGCCCGGAAACGTGCAGTCAGCCGTTATCGGAAGAACAGAGTACGCGAGACGGTACAGCTGGAGGAAGCTGCAGACCGTTCGGACCCGGCGTCGGAACTGGAGACGAAGATGGATCTGGAGAGGGCGATGTCAGAACTGAAGGAGGAGGACAGAGAGATCATCCGCATGAAATACTTTGTGGGAATGACCATTCAGGAGATTGCGGACTCCCTGCAGCTGCCCTATGAGACGGTGAAAAAAAGGCATCAGAGAAGCCTTGCCCGGATGCGGCTGGTCCTGATCGCGGCTATGACGCTGCTTCTTGTTCTGCTGCTTGCTGCATGTGCGTACATTGTGGTTCGTTACTTCGGGGTTGTACCCGGGTATGGAATTACAGAGACTTCCGATCTGCCGATCTTTGGGCTGGAAGAAGAGATTACGATCAAAAACGAGATTGGGGAATATGTGCTGAAAAATGCTTTTCTGGTAGACGGGGAGTTTGTCGGGAACGGATCGGTAAAGTTTTACAGCGACGACCCCAATGTCTGGCGGCCGGGCGGGAACTATACGGAGGTTGCCGTCCTGCAGTACGGGGATGAGACTTATATCTGTCCGTCCGGTTTCGGAGTGGATGGGCAGGGGCTGGAATTCGACATGTCTGCCCAGGATGTGAAGATGCCCGATGGGGACGATGAGATATGCGAAGCGGTTCTGAGTTACGCCGGCGTGGAGTTTCGTATGGAACTGTGCCGGTCAGGGACAGAGGAGATCGAAAAGTACAACTACTGGCTGGAAGAGAGAGGCGGCCTGCTGGCGGTTCCGGAGCTGCGGGACGGAAACCTGTGCGTGGATGTATATCCGCTGAATGTGGGCGCAGGCAGGATCTGGTGTGGTGATCTTACGGTTGAATCACCGGATGGCAGGATACTGACCGGCAGATCCCATCAGAGGGGAGAGCAATATGTGTCATGGAATTTTGGCGAAGCCGGACCGGGGGAATATGTGCTGCATATTCCGGATATGGAGCGATATCTGCCTTATGAGGGGGATTTTTCCATTCCGGTCAATCTGGAAACCTGTCAATGGGAGGACGGAACCCATGAGATACCGGGAGGGACGGTGGAGGTGGTATCCTGCAGGCGGCTGGAGACCGTGGCGGGTGAAAAGATTCTCGATACCGATGAGACTGCCATGGAAAATTTTGATTACTGGGTGATCGGTATCAAATACCGGATGGAGGAAACGGAGGAAGAAACAGACGAAACGGTGGAAAAGCTTCGTCTGCATGGGGAATGTACGTGGATCGGCATGACAGGCCAGCTGACAGAGATTACCGTTCACGAAAGCGAGGATGGAGTCCGGGAGCGCCTGGTCTGTATGGAGAAAGACTCCTTTGAGCTGTCGCAGTACAGGCTGGTTCCGGATTATCAGGTGATGTATTACTGGAAATGCGATGCTTCCATATCCTTCACTGTGAAGGCGGAAGAGTGATTCCGGCCGGGAATGGTCGGAATCACTCATACAATTCAGAAGAAACGGCGTTTTGATTTCTTCTCCCTTTTGATCAGATTCCCCCGCAGGGACAGAATTCCGTTGTCCGGTGTCAGCCGCTCCAGTTCGTCGCAGGCTGCCAGGCCTCTTGCGGCCGCGGCGCCCATTTTCGGCTTGTTCCTTGCGCGCTCCGCGATTTCCGAGACAAGAGCGGCGCTGACGGCCGCGATCTGCCATGCCGCGGGATTTCCGGTTGCCTGCGCGACTTTTTCGCTGAAATCCATGGCCAGTGTGCCGTAATGATCCGCTTCCTTCCAGTCTCCGCCGTCAGCGGACAGTAATGCCAGATATTCACAGCTTTCTGAACGGATCAGAAGCGACGCAGACTCCGAGAGCGTGTAGTCTCCCGGGTTGGCGATCATGGAAAGCACCTCCTCAAAGACGCCTCTTGCTTCGTCGGCCCGGCCGGCTGCATAGTACTGGACGCCGAGCACATCCATGGCTGCCACGCTGCCGCTGTACAGCCGGGCCGCGATATCGGTTAAAACATTTCTGGCATTGGCGTTCTCGACATGAACACTGTCCTTTTCCAGGGCTTCCTGTGCATTGCCGAACAGGTCTACGCTTTTTTCGGTCCACCGGACCGCGTCGTTGATGCTGCCTCCGGACTGCTGGATCGCGGTGCCCCGCTGCATATAGATCATGGCGAGCGCGCCTTCGGCGATGGAGCGGCTGCAGCCTTCGGCGCCGCTGTCAAGAAACTGCAGGGCTTCGTTTTCACAGGCCAGTATGATGTCCGTGTTTCCCCGGCGCGTAAATGCGTCTATGCCGTGCAGGCTGTAGATCATCAGTGCGCGGGCACGGTAAAAGTCGGAATGAAGTTTGTCTGCCAGGTGCTCGAACAGCTCTCTCGCATGCGTATACCAGCGGTCGCCGTCGGCAAACTCGCTGTATTGATAATGGATGCCCCCGATCCGGGAATAGAATTCCGCTGTTTTTTCACAGATGCCGTCCCCGTCTCCGAGACAGCTTTCCACATACTGCAGAAGCGGCACGGAATCCACAAGGACCTGATGCATCTTCTGGCTGTCCAGGATGCGTTCGCAGGCGGTGGCCATTTCGTTGCGGCATTCCGCGCAGGACCATGCCAGAAAAAGCCGCTGTTCTTCCTGGAAGGAATCTTCCTCTGCCTGCAGGCAGGAAAAGCAGCGCTCCCCGTGAGCCAGCGCCTGTTCCAGGCGTGTGACGGCCTGCCGGTTGTCGTTCTGGTTCATACAGAGCAGGGCATGGAGCCGGGCATATTCCATTTCCAGATACCAGAAGCCTGCAGTGTCCGGATGTTCGGCCCGCAGCCGTTCCAGCAGAGGCTCATAGCTTTGCATCAAGGACTCCAGACTGTAAAGATCCCTGCAGACGGTATAGTACCGCATCAGCTCTTCCATCCGTTCCAGCGTATCCATCAGCTCGTCGGTGTTCAGTCCGGCCGTTTTTTCCGGAGTGAGGCCCTGTTGAATTTCGGTCAGGTATTCTTTCCGCGCGGGCCAGGCGCTGTCTTCGTAATCTTCATACCCTCTGTTCCAGGTCAGTTCCATGGATGGTATTCCTCCCGTTTTTTATTCCCGTCTATTCTAGCTTTCGTTTTTTTTCCCTGCAATACGGTGAAGATTAACATTTCGCGGATCTTTTGTCCCTTTTTTGTTTTCTTATGCGAAGAAAAAGATAAGAAGACAAAAGAGAGGGGTCGGAAGATGGGGACGACAACAGGAAACGAAGGGATACTGGATCTGGCCGCCCGGTGCATGGAGCAAAAGCATATGGAACGGCCGGAGGTTGTGTGGCTGAAGGAGCGGTATGGGGAGTTTATGCGAAGAGAAGGATTTTCCGGTAAGGAAGCAGCAGACAGATGCCTTTATGAACGGATCTACGGGATACGGCCGAAAAGACAGGATACGCTGAAAATCAGATACTGGAGAACCGGATGGCACCTGCCGGCCAGCTACGGGCTGTGCGCGGCCTTCGGAAGGGCGCTGCGGCTGGACAGGGAAGAGATGCGGTATCTGCTGCAGGGATATTATGACAGCTGTGACAGAATTTATGAGGAGGAGCCTTCAGACAGCCGATCGGCCTACTGGCTGCGCAGAAAGGCGATGAAAGATCTCACAGACCGGTATCTGCGGAGCATTCCGCAGAACCGGCTGAGGCAGATGCGGATTACCGAACGGTCGCTGGAGCACAGTATGAGGCATCTGTATTATACGGATGCGCTGGGCTATGTCTATGGCGGAAGCGGGATGGCCGAAAAAATGAAATATATGAAGCGCCATATAACGAGCGTCAACTATGATTCCGAATTTGGACGGAATATGAAGCTTTTGGGAGTGATTCCCAGAAAAACCATGATCCGCCATCTGCTGATTCTGGGGATGCCGTGGGTCGGCCTGGACTGGCTGAATGAACAGCTGAGAACCTTTGGGTATCTGGAACTGAAGGAACACCATACGCTCAGAGACGGGGAACGGCTGGACTGGCTGCTCATCCGGATTCTTCGCAGATATGAGGAGTACCGGCAGGACAGGCCGGCAGCTGAATGTTTCCGGTGGATGCGGGAATGCTGCTGCGCTCTGGACACGTTTTTTGAAAAAGAGGGAAGAAGGCAGCTCCGTTTTATGTATTTTAAGGCGCTGGGGGAGTAGGTTACGGGAGACGGGGCGGGCCGGCCTGTGAAAAGTGGCTTGCAGGAGGGAGCGATTTATAGTAAGATAGTCATAGTATAAAAAGGAGTGGAAGGGATTATGATATATGAAAATGTACTGGACGCCATCGGGCATACGCCCATGGTCCGTCTGAACCGGATGAATGGGGACCCGGAGAGCGCCGAGGTGCTGGTAAAATTCGAGGGGCTGAACGTGGGAGGCTCTATTAAGACCAGAACGGCGTACAACATGATTCTTCAGGCGGAAAAGGAAGGCCTGATCAAGGAGGATACCATTATCGTGGAGCCCACCAGCGGCAATCAGGGCATCGGCCTGGCGCTGATCGGGGCGGTCCGGGGATACCGGACGATCATCATCATGCCGGATTCCGTCAGCGAGGAGCGCAGAAAACTGGTGCGGCATTACGGGGCGGAGGTGATCCTGGTCCATGATGCGGGAAACATCGGCGACTGTATTGACGAGTGCCTTGCCATCGCTGTGCGGATGGCAAAGGAGGACCCGAAGGTCTATGTGCCCCAGCAGTTTGAAAATCCTGCCAATCCCATGGTACATAAGCATCATACGGGCCTGGAAATCATGGAGCAGGTGGCAGGCCCGATTCACGGCTTCTGTTCCGGGATCGGGACCGGAGGAACGATCAGCGGGATCGGAGAGGTGTTAAAGGCGCAGAATCCGGATATTGAGATCTGGGCGGTGGAACCGGAGAACGCGGCGATCCTGGCCGGCGGAACCATCGGGACCCATCTGCAGATGGGAATCGGCGACGGTCTGATTCCGGAGAATCTGAATCAGAACATTTATGACGATGTATATATTGTGACGGATGAGGAAGCCATCCAGACAGCCAAGGATCTGGCCAGGCTGGAGGGGATTATGTGCGGAATCTCCAGCGGAACCAACGTGGCGGCGGCTCTGAAGCTGGCGAAGAAGCTGGGGAAGGGAAAGACCGTGGTGACGGTGCTGCCGGATACGGCGGAACGCTATTTTTCAACGCCGCTTTTCGGAGACGAGTAAGGTATATGGGAACGACGCATATGGAAGGCGGTTCAGGGAGCATCTCTTTTGGGATGCTTTCTTTTTGTATCAACAGGAAACCGGAAAAGCGGGAATTTTTTTTGTTTCGGCATTTTATCTGACCATATCCCTGTCCTGGCTGTCTAATAAGCAGAAAGGAGGAGACATATTTTTATGGAAGAGAAACTGGAACTGATAAAGAAAGCCAGACGGCATGACAGCGCTGCGTTTTCGCAGCTGATGCAGCAGCATGGCCAGAGCATGTATAAGGTTGCCAGAGCTGTTTTGAAAAATGACGAGGATGTGGCGGATGCCATGCAGGAGACGGCGCTGAGCTGCTGGGAAAAGATCGGCACTTTAAAAAAAGAACAGTATTTTAAGACCTGGCTGATCCGGATTCTGATCAATCACTGCAATACGATCTATAAGAAAAGAAGCAGGTATGTGCTGGATCAGCTTCTGCCGGAAACCGCGGCGCCGGAAGACGCCTATGCCAATGTGGAGTGGATGGAACTTTTGCAGCGCCTGAAGGAAAAATACCGCGTTGTGATCGTGCTCTACTATGTGGAGGGCTTCCGAATCCGGGAGATTGCGGATCTGCTGAAAATCAGCGAGAGCGCGGTGAAAGAACGTCTGTCGACGGCGAGAAAGAAAATGGAGCGTTATTATGCACAGGGAAAGGGGGAAGTGATCTGTGAAAAGATATGAAGATTTTACGGGCGGACTGCAGAAGGAGGTACGGATACCGGAGCAGGTCTGGTCGCAGTATATGGATACGCTGGAGAACATTGAGACGCTGGCAGCAGAGAGAAAAGGAGAGGACAGGATGGGCAGGAAGAGAAAACACGCAGGCAGAACCTGGATAAAGGCGGCGGCAGCGGCAGGCGTACTGCTGGCGGGCACTATGGTATTCGGCTGTGTGGACCCGGTGGCGGCATCGGAACTTCCGCTGATCGGGCGGATTTTTGAGCGGATTGCAGAGGACACCACGTATTCCGGCGATTACACGGAAAAAACGGTGCTGCAGGAGGAGCAGGATGCCGGCCGGCAGGGAGAGACGGAAGCAAAGCCGGAGGCCGTCTGTACGGCGTCGGATCAGGGGCTTACGATCACCGCTTCCGAGGTGTACAGCGATGGATATTCCATCTATCTGGCTGTGGAAGTGGAATCGGAGGAAGGAGGGTTTTCAAACATTCCCCCGCACTATACGAGACGTTTTGAAGAAAAGTCCAGCCAGATGCTCCAGGCGGCCGGAAGCTGGAGGACCGGAGAAGGAGAAGCGGACGTCCTGAATGACGACCGGTTTGAAGGAAAGGCAGTGGACGACCATACGTTTATCGGAATGATGAAGCTGGATCAGGATACGTATTCTTCTGAAGGGGATGTACTGAATCTGGAGCTGTCCGAGATCCGGTATGAAGACGGGCGGGATTCCGACAGCGGACAGATGGAGCCGGGACACCGGATTCAGGGAACATGGAAGCTGACGGTGCCTTTTACGGCTGATACGGAACAGTCCAGGGAGATTGCGGTCAATAAGACCGGTCCGGACGGGCTCTGTATCCAGAAAGTATTTGTATCGCCCTATCAGGTGATTGTATTTACCGATACGCCGTATACGGCTCTGACGCCGGATACGTATACGGAAGAAGACTTTGAGAAACAGTGGGGAGAGAAAAACAAAGAGATCACTGCCAAAGGAGATGAGGCAGTCACCTATGAAGAAATGCTTTCCAGAAAGTATTATGATTACTATGAACTGGCGGCTTACAATCAGGACGGGGAGGCGCTGGAGATGCAGTACGGAGATGAAGAGAAGACGGTATTTGCCGTACAGGGACATGAGTTGTCGAAGCTGCATATCTATGCGGCGGATGATTCCGACGAATTCGGGCTGATCAAGGCAAAAAGCGAGCAGGAGGCGCTGGAACGGTCGGTTCTGGATGCGGAGGTGGAGCTGTAAAAGCCGGAGGGACGGCGGCCGACAGGATCGGCCGCTGCGTGCATTGGGCATGGCAGATGGGAGCCATGAGGAAAATGTAAAACTACTTGCCCGCTTTTCTGCCTCTGTTATAATCTAAAGGAAGTTACCTTTATTTTCCATGAACGGGAAATATCCCGAAGGATTATGGAAAATAAATATGCGAAGGGAGTACATGAGATGAATCCAAACAGAGAAAACGAAGGGCGGTCCGGAGTGGTTCGAAAAGGATTTGGCATTACCGGGAAGCTTGTGTTTGCCATTGTGGGCAGTGTGGTGATCGCTGTGGCGATTCTGCTGGCGGTGGTGTATTTTCAGATGTCCCATGCGCTGCTGGACAAAAGCGAAGATCTTCTGCAGACGACCACGGAGCGCACGCTTCAGGAGACAAAAGCCTGGATGAACAGTACACTGGCCATGCTGGAGACTCAGAGGGATACGATTGAATACGAGGATATGGAGATCCCCGACATGACGGAATACATCAAACATACAGCGGGCCGGAATGACGCGTATCCGGCCGGACTGTATGTTCAAAAGGTTATGAGGAGACCGCCATTACGGATATCATGGAGCTGGCAGGCGGAGCCAAGGGGATGTTTTACCGGTTTTTCCAGAGCAAAGAGGAGGCCATGCATGCGCTGGGCGACCAGCTGTTTCTGGAAAAGAATCCGTTTGAGGCGGTCAGGGGACGTTCGGATTTGAACGGACTGCAGAAGATCCGGGAAATGCTCGCTCTGGACCGGGCCGACAAAGAGCGGGAGGCGCTGAGCGCGCAGGCGGTCTCCATCCTGAAGGATCCGCGGATTCTGGCGTCTGCGGTGGAGGCAAACCGACGCGTACTGACCCCGCTGTGGCTGGAACTGATCGAAGAGGGACGGCGCGACGGCTCGATTCGGACCGAGTACGCAAAGGAGCTTTCCGAGCTGCTCCCGCTTGTGAATTTCTGGATGATGCCGTCGGTATTTCCGGCGGATGCGGAAGCGGTCCGGCGGAAATGCCGGTTTGTGGCAGAGGTCCTTGCGGCAATGGGACTTCCGATCATAGAGGAGGAGATGTATCAAAGGGCAGAGAACCTGATGGGCAGCGGTAAAAGAGAAAGAGAGGAGTAACAGATGGATCAGAGACTGTTTACGAAAAACTTTGCGCTCCTGGTGCTGGGACAGGCAAGTTCGCTGTTTGGAAATTACATCCTGCGTCTGGCACTGTCCATGTATGTGCTGGAGGCGACCGGTTCGGCGGCTGTGTTTGCGGGGATACTATCCGCCGCGACGGTTCCGACGATCCTTTTGTCGCCCCTTGGCGGCGTCCTTGCGGACCGGGCAGACAGAAAGAAGGTCATGGTGGCGCTGGATATGCTGACCGGAATGACGGTTCTGTGGGCGGCGGTTCTTTTGTCCGCGGAAAACGCCGTTGGAGTGATCGAGATACTGCTTGTGATGCTGTCCGTTCTTGGGGCTTTTGAGACGCCTACGGTGCAGGCGTGCATTCCGCAGATGCTGTCGGGCGACAACATAATCAGGGGAAACGCAGTCGTAAACCAGGTGGCGTCGATTTCTTATCTGACCGCGCCTCTGCTGGGCGGCATCCTGTATACGTCGTTTGGCCTGAAGCCGGTGATGTTTGCAAGTGTACTGTGCTTTTTTCTCACGGCGCTGTTGGAATGCTTTATCAGACTGGGATTTCAGAGCCGGGCGTATGGGGGAACGATCTGGTCCATGATAAAGGAGGATTTTTTCAGCAGTATCCGGTTTATGACAAAGGAGCGGACGGATGTTATGAAGATGTTGCTTTTGGCGGCGTGTTCCCGTTTCTTTGTCATGGGAGTGTCACTGGTGGGGCTTCCCTTTATGATACGGGCGGTTCTTGGGCTGGACGCGGGATATTACGGCGGAGCAGAAAGCGCGCTGGCGGTTGCCACGATTCTGGGAAGCGCCGCCGCGGGACTTCTCACGGGAAAGTTGAAAAACGGCAGGCTGTCCTTTGCGCTTGCGGCCATCGGCGTCTGCATGCTTCCGGCCGGAGCCGCGTTCCTTTTTCCGGCCGGTACGGGGGTCCGCTATGCCGTGCTGGCTGCTTCTTTCTGCGGCATGCAGGCGGCAATCAGTATGTTCTCAATTTTTGCGGTATCGGTGATCCAGCAGAATACTCCGGACCATCTGATCGGGAAAGTGATGGCCTGTACGTCTGCGATCACCATGTGCGCCCAGCCGGTTGGACAGATGGTCTACGGCTTTCTGTTTGACGGATTTTGCGAAGCGGTTTATCTTGTACTGATTCCGTCCGGTGCGGCGGTATGCCTGATCGGCCTGTGTTCCGCGGGTTTTTTCAGGAGGATGGAAGAAAGGCGCGGTCTTGCAATCGGAAAATGAATATGATAACCTTAAGGCAGATACAGATGGGGCGAGGTAATTTATGAAACTGTTGGTAATAGAAGATGATACAGGACTGAACCGCGGGATTTCTTTTGCGCTGGAGCAGGAAGGCTACGAGGTGGCGGGCGCCAGGACGCTGCGGGAGGGATACCGGCTGTTCGAACGGGAGGCTCCCGCCGCCGTGATCCTGGATTTGAATCTGCCGGACGGAGACGGCGTGGAGTTCTGCCGCAGGATACGGAGCGCGCCGGGGACTGGCGCCGGGACGGCGATTCTGATGCTCACGGCGCGGGATCTGGAGACTGACGAGATCATGGGGCTTATGAGCGGAGCGGACGACTATATTACAAAACCATTTTCCCTTTCCGTCCTGAAGCTCCGGCTTCGGAACATCCTGAACAGAAAGGCGGCGGAAGGCGAGCCGGCGGACCAGATGCTCCGATCCGGGGACGTGGAACTGGATCTTAAGGCGTTCCGCGCGTTTCTGGACGGGCAGGAGCTGGAACTTGGCAGGACGGAATTCCGGCTGCTCAGATATCTGATGGAGCATAAGAATCAGGTGCTCTTAAAAGAACAGATTCTGCAGCGCATCTGGGACAGCGATGGGAATTATGTGGAGGAAAATACCCTTTCCGTCAACATCAGCCGGCTGCGGAAGAAGCTGGGCCGGGATCGCATCCGCACGGTTCAGGGGATCGGTTATCTGTGGGAGGAGAATGCATGACGGCGCAGAGGATGATTCTGATACTGACGGTGTGCCTGATCGTATGCATGGCTGCGCTCATCCTGGGCGCAGCTTATTTTCTGCGGCAGTGGAACCGGCTGGACCAGATTCTGGACAACTTCCGGCAGGGAGATCTGGATGAGGGCTCGGAGGGAGAGGACGGTTATCCGGATGTACTGGAGACGCGGGAATCCCGCGTGGTCAGCCAGCTTCGTCAGATCCTGTCGGCGGCGCGCTTTCAAAAACGGCAGGCTGCAGGAGAGCGGGATCAGGTCATGGCGCTGATCTCGGATCTGTCCCATCAGCTTAAGACGCCGCTTGCCAATATCATCATGAATACAGAGCTTCTACAGGATCCGGGGCTCGGGGAGGAGCAGAGGCTTGAATTTTTGAAGCGGACCAGAAGTCAGGCGGATAAGATGCAGTGGCTGATGGCGGATCTTCTGAAGGCTTCCCGGCTGGAAAACGGCATGATTCAGTTTGAGGCCGGATACGCGGGAATCAAGGAGACCATCGCGCGGGCGGTCAGCTCCGTCTACGGGCAGGCGTCTTCCAGAGGAATCGAGCTGATCGTAGAGGAGTTTCCGGATGTGCGGCTCTTCCACAACCCGAAGTGGACGGCGGAGGCCATGTCCAACATTCTGGAAAACGCAGTCAAATATTCGCCTCCGGGAAGCTGTATCCGGCTTTCGCTGGTCAGGCTGGATCTCTATACGAAAATCCAGATTCAGGACGAAGGCATCGGCATTCCGGAAAGTGAGTTCAACCGGATCTTCCGGCGGTTTTACCGCGGAAAAGAGGTGGAGCAGCAGGAGGGAAGCGGGCTGGGCCTGTATCTGGCGCAGCTGATCCTTAATTGCGAGAAAGGGTACATTACGGTGTCCTCCAGGGTAGGCGGGGGAAGCTGTTTTTCGCTGTTTCTGCTGAATGAAATATGATGGAAAGCCGTTTCTGACAAAACTGTCACATCTTTTTTCCTCTTCTGTCAGGACTCTGTAAGAACCGGCGGATAAAATAAGGGTATATCTACTGGCAGTGAGGAGGAATCATATGAAAGCAATTCTGGAGACAAGGGACCTGAAAAAATATTATGGAAACGGCGCTTTGCAGGTGAAAGCCCTGGATGGTGTGGATTTACGGATTGAAGAGGGGGAGTTCATCGCGGTTGTGGGGACCTCCGGTTCGGGCAAATCCACGCTTCTGCACATGCTGGGAGGGCTGGATTACGCCACGTCCGGCACGGTGACCGTGGCGGGCAGGAAGATTTTTGAACTGAATGAAAATGATCTGACGATCTTCCGGAGACGCCAGATCGGTTTTGTGTTCCAGAACTACAATCTGGTGCCGATCCTGAGCGTTCAGGAGAATATTCTGCTTCCGCTGGAGCTGGACGGGAGGCGTGCGGACCGGGCCTTTTTGAAAAAGATCGTCCGGACGCTGGGACTGGAGGACCGTCTTCTGGATCTTCCGGGACAGCTCTCCGGCGGGCAGCAGCAGCGGGTTGCCATCGCCCGTGCGCTGGTGACCAAGCCGGCCATCATCCTGGCCGACGAGCCCACCGGAAATCTGGACAGCAAAACGACGCAGGAGGTCCTGGGGCTTCTGAAGCTGACCGGAGAGCAGTTTCATCAGACCATCGTGATGATTACCCACAACGAGGCGCTGGCGCAGCTGTGCGACCGGGTCATCCATATGGAGGACGGCAGGATCGTCAATGACCGTAACCGTGCAGGGGACGGGGAGGTGCGCGCATGAAAAACAACAACAGTGCAGTCATCCGAAGGTTATCCGGCCGGTGCATGCGTAAGAACCGGATGAGAAATGTGTTTGCGGCGGTCGCCATCGCTCTGAGCGGGATCCTGTTTACGGCGGCGTTTTCCCTGACCGGCGGCGCCATGCAGGCGGCGCAGGAAAATACCATGCGGGAGGTGGGCGGAAAATTCCACGCGGGGCTGAAAGCGGCGACGATGGAACAGTATGAGAGAGTCGCTGCCGATCCTCTGGTGAAAAAAAGCAGCTATAACATCTTTATCGGTACGGCGGACAACATTCTGGAACGTCAGGCGGAGATCCGGTATACGCCGGAGGAGAGCGCGCTGCCGGACTGGTTTATTACGCTGGAAGAAGGGCGCATGCCGGTAAAAGAGGATGAGATTATTGTAGATACTTTTATTCTGGAGGAACTGGGGAGGCCCTGCGCGCTGGGAGAAAAGATTCCGCTTGCCTTTTCCTTTATGGGCAGGACGATAGAGGAGGAATTTACCGTGTGCGGCTGGTATCAGGGGGATTATGTGGCGCATGCCAGCGAGCTTTTCGTGTCGGAAAGCTGCTGGCAGAAGCTGAAAGGCTCCCTGACGGATGAGGATTTTCTGGAATGGCAGGAAACACATCCGGAAGACAGTGGCGTAGGGCTTCTGGCCGGCAGTTTTTATTTTGAAACTGCCTCCAATCTGGAAGAAAAGATACAGACGGTCATCCGCAATGCCGGGTACGAACCGGAAACGGAGCTGGCTTACGGCGTGAACTGGGCGTATATGAGTAACCGTGTGGAATCGGCAGATCCCCTGACGCTGGCGCTTCTGTCCGCCGCGGTGTCTGCCATCCTGATCACCGGCTATCTGATTATCTATAATATTTTTCAGATTTCGGTCATCAGCGACATCCGGTTTTACGGACTGCTGAAGACGATCGGTACGACGAAGAGACAGATCCGCAGGCTGGTCAGGCGGCAGGCGCTTCTGCTCTCTCTGATCGGGATACCTGTCGGACTGCTGGTCGGATACGGCATCGGGAAACTGGCGCTGCCCTTTGCGCTGAGCTTCTCGGATTACGGCGGAATGAAGATCGAACTGAAGTTCGATCTGTGGATTCTGGTATTCGGCGCCGGATTTTCGGCATTGACCGTATATTTAAGCTGCCGGAAGCCGGGCCGGATCGCCGGCAATGTCTCTCCCATGGAAGCGCTCCGGTATACGGAATCCGTACAGGTGAGGAAAGCAGGACATAAAAAGAATAAGAAAGAGCATACGGGCCGTTTTCGCGCGGCATCCATGGCGTGGGCCAATCTGGGGAGAAACAAAAGGACTACAGCCGTTGTGATTACGGCGATTTCCTTCAGCATCATTCTGCTGACGCTTGTGATGACCGCGGTGGGAAGTTTCCGGATCGATCAGTTTATGGAACAGAGGATCGCAGGAGATTTTCTGCTGGGCAGCATCAATGTCACCGGCAGCGGTCCCAGAAGTTCGGAGGTTGACATAGAGCCGGAGTTTTTGTCTCTGGCGGACGGACAGAAGGGGATCAAAGGCAGAGCAGAGATGTGGCTCCGCTTTCAGACGGCTCTGCAGATCGACGATCAGGCGGCAGAACGCCTGAAGGAACTGGACGAGGCGGGCAGACTGAGACGCGACGCCTGGTCGGCGGATGCGCTGGAACAGATGCTGCAGGGGGAAAGTCCTTTTGGCGGCTACTGCTACGGATACAGCGAAGAACTGCTTAAGAATCTGAACGTCCTGGACGGGACGCTGGATGTGGAACGGTTTCTGACAGGAGACTATGTGCTGCTGACGCGGATTCTGGGGAATGAGTATCTGCCTGCAGAAGAGCATGTGTATCATCCGGGCGACCGGGTGACGGTGGAATACGGTACGGAGGACTCCACATACCGGGAAATCAAGGATGAATCCGGGGAGACCATTGACGTGGTCTGGGAAAACCTCGCGGAGAAAGAATACGAGGTGATGGCGATCGTGGAGATTCCCTACAGCATGAATCTTCACCGGTATTCGGCCAACGGCTGTGATCTGGTGCTGCCGTTGTCAGAACCCGGACCGGATCGTGACAGGGCCCACTGCTTCGCTGTCTCCTATCAGGTGGAAGAGGAAGCGCAGGCGGCCTTTGAGGAGGCGTTAAAGGCGTATACGGATCAGAACCCGCAGATGGGGTACGTGACGAAAGCATCCCTGAGGAAAGAGTTTGAAAATATGGTGACGGTCATCGCAACCATCGGGATCTTTCTTGCGGCGGTGACAGCTCTTATCGGAATCCTGAATTTCATCAATGCCATAGTTACGGCGATCGTCTCCAGACGGCGGGAATTCGCCATGCTGCAAAGCATCGGCATGACTGGCAGCCAGCTTCGAAAGACGCTGATCTGGGAAGGGATCATCTACATCGGTATCTCCTGTGCGGTCGGTTTTGTTGTGGGAAGCGTGTTGTCCTGGGCCGTCCTTGGAGCCCTGAACCATGTGATTTTGTTTTTCGAGTATCGTTTCCAGATCCTGCCGTTCGTAATCATCATTCCGGTGCTTTTGCTGGCGGCTGTTCTGACGCCGGCGCTGGCCTGCCGGGATGTGGAGAGGAAAAGCATCGTGGAGCGGCTTAGGGAAAGCGAGCAGGGGTAAGCCATCGGTCCTGGACACAATTGTCCGGTGCAGAATCAGCGGCATTTCCCGTTTTGTGTCGTGTTTTTTGTGCCGGAAATCATGTAGTCTGAATGCGAAAGGAGGGAAATCTGTGAATCCAAAAGAGATTGGAGCATTTTTAAAACAGCTTCGCAATGAAAAGGGAATCACGCAGGAACAGCTGGCGGAGATTCTGGGTGTTTCAGGAAGGACTGTTTCCAGATGGGAGACAGGAACGAATCTGCCTGATCTTAGTGTTCTGGTGCAGATTTCTGAATACTACGATGTGGAAATCAAAGAGATTCTGAATGGAGAAAGGAAGAGCGGGAAGATGAATCACGAATTAAAAGAAACATTATTGAAAGTGGCCGACTACAATGAGCTGGAAAGAAGGAGAGCCGCAAAGGCCGGGAGCCTTTCGTTCAGTATCATGTTTCTGGTATGTGCCGCGGCGATTGTAATGCAGATGCTCATGGATGGAAGTTTTTCCCTGATTATGGGGGAAACGGCGGCTCTGTCTGCCGGAGGGGCGGTTTATATTTTCTTCGTTGTAAAAAACGGAGCATGGAACGGAACCGTGATAAAAGGTACCCCGAAGAAAGATTTCATGATCAGTTTGATATGCGTAGGAATATTCAGCATTGTATTTTATATGATCATGCGGAAACATGTGGCTGCTCTGCAGGCGGCCGGATTATCGGTTTGCTTTTTTGCGATTCTTTCGCTGGTCTCATATGTCCTGCTCCGGGGGTTTGCGTGCTTTTCGCAGAAGCAGTCTGACAAATGGAAAGATGGAAATGTGCGCAATAATTGAAGCGGGATTTGGGAACCATGTTCGATGATTGAGACAGGACCCGGGAACGATAGATTTGCCAGGAAGAAAAAAATCACAGGCCCGGGTAGTGAACCGCCATGTTTTGTGATAAACTGTTACCAGTAACAGGAAAAGGACTGGGGAATAGAGATGAAACAGATATTTTTAGTAGAAGACGACAGCGAGATCGCGAAAAATCTGACGCTGCTGCTTAAGGCGGAGGGGTACAAAGTCTCCCGTGCAGCCGGTCAGGCGGAGGCGGTATCCATGCTGGAAAAAGCCCGTTATGACCTGGCTCTGGTGGATATCTCTCTGCCCGACGGCAACGGCTTTGCAGTGTGTACGGAGATCCGGCAGCTGCAGAAGATCCCGGTGATCTTTCTGACGGCGTCCGGGGATGAGGCAAGCGTGGTGACCGGGCTGAACATGGGGGCGGATGATTACATCACCAAACCGTTCCGTCCCCGGGAACTGGTCGCACGGATTCAGGCAGCTCTGCGAAAGTCGGGAGCGGCTTTTGGCGTCACGGAGATCTGCGGCCTTTCGGTGGATACCGGGAGCGGTCTGGTGAAAAAGAACGGAAGGGAAATCTTTCTGTCTGCGCTGGAATACCGCCTGCTGCTGATCTTCGTGTCCAGCCCCGGCGCTATCATTACCCGAGACCGCCTTTTGGGGGAACTGTGGGATGCGGCCGGAGAATATGTCAACGACAATACATTAACGGTATACATCAAACGTCTGCGGGAGAAGATCGAGGACGATCCGGCCAGCCCGGCGATCATCCGGACGGTCCGGGGGACGGGATACCGGCTGGGAGGGAAGGATGCTGAGAAATAGAGAGATCCGGCAGTTTGCAGGACTGTTTCTTGTGATAACCATGATGGCCGCGGCGGCCGGCATATTCCTGGCCGGCCCGGCGGCGGGAGCGCTGATCCTGATATTGGCCGCCTGTTATGGGGCGGCTTTTTTTCGGTTTACGAGAAAAAGGTATCGGAGAATCGCCCGGATGTCCGAACAGATCGACCTGGTGCTTCACGATCAGGATCGTCTGTATGCTGCGGAAGAGGAAGAGGGAGAACTGTCGGTCCTGCAGAGCGAGATCGGGAAAATGACTCTGCGGATCCGGGAGCAGAACCGGGCGCTTCAAAAAGAAAAAGAGCATCTGGCGGATTCTCTGGCGGATATCGCCCATCAGCTCCGTACGCCTCTGACCTCTGTCAATCTAATCCTGTCCCTTCTGGAGGGCAATCCGGAGGAGGACAGGCGCAGGGAGCTTTTTATGGAGCTGGAAGATCTGCTGGTGCGTGTGGACGGCCTGATCACTTCCCTCCTGAAGCTGTCGCGCCTGGATGCGGGCATCATTGTCTTTCAAAAGGAACCAGTGGAGGTAAAGGAGCTCATTGACGCTGCCCTTCGCCCCCTTCGGATTCCCATGGATCTGCATGACGTCACCGTGCGGACAGAGATACCGGATGACGCCTGTATGGAGGGCGATCCCGACTGGCTTGCGCAGGCGGTTCAGAATATTTTGAAGAATTGTATGGAAAGCGCCGGCGATCACGGTGCAGTGGAAATTACGTGTGAAGATACGCCGCTGTTTACCGGTATCCGGATCCGTGACAGCGGGCCCGGTTTTGAGGAGGATGAGCTGCACCGCCTGTTTGAGCGGTTTTACCGGGGGAAGGATACGAAGACGTCCGGATTCGGAATCGGACTGGCACTCAGCAAATCCATCATCACCGGACAGGGAGGGACGGTCAGCGCGCGGAACCATCCGGAAGGAGGGGCCGTATTTCTCATCCGTTTTTCAAAGTTTCAGTAATATGGAGAGGCAGGTTTCCTCTTTTTCGCTGTTTTTCACACCCGCGCCGTCGGGACATCTGGGGAGGACAGATGAGTCTTCCCCATGAACGGACGATCATAGACGCTGATATCCTGAAAACATATTGACATAGTAGGTAAATAGTGATATTCTTTACAAAAGATACCAAAAAAACAATGAAGATGGAGAACGTACAGATGAAGATACCGCTGCATTATCAGATGTCAGAATATGACTGCGGTCCCACTGCCATGCTCAATGGAATCAGCTGTTTGTTTGAGCGGGAGGATATTTTTCCTGAACTGATACGGAATATCATGCTCTACAGTCTTGACTGTTACGGGTCGGAAGGGACGCCGGGCAAGAGCGGCACATCCAGGGCAGCCATGATGTTCCTCAGCAACTGGCTGAACGGATTCGGGGAGATCCGATGCCTTCCGCTTACCAGCCGGTATTTGTCGGGGAAAAGCGTCTGGCTGGGCAGCGGAAGCCCTGTAAACGATGCGCTTCACCGCAAAGGTGTGGCTGTGGTGCGGCTTTTTTATGACGAACCTCATTATGTGCTGCTGACGGGAGAAAAAGACGGCCTGGTGTATATGTTTGATCCGTATTACAGGGACCATGCGTTTGATCAGAAAGATATTCAGGTTATTCTGGACCAGCCTGAAAAATATAACCGGATCGTGCCGGAGCGCTATTTTAACAGGGAAGATCAGGAAATCTATGCGCTTGGTCCTTTTGAAGGGAGAGAGGCTGTCCTTTTGTTTAATGAAAACACAAAGATCACAGAGGAAAAGACCATAGAATACTTTATATAATGTGGGAAAGGAAGGGCATGGATATGAATTTTGTTTTTATTTCTCCGCAGTTTCCGCATACATACTGGAATTTCTGCGACAGGCTGCATCGGAACGGAGTGAATGTGCTGGGAATAGGCGACAGTCCGTACGAGGAACTGGAAGGATGCCTGAAAGGCGCGCTGACCGAGTATTACAGAGTGAATTCTCTGGATCATTATGATGAAGTTCTGCGTGCGGTGGGATTTTTTACGTTCAAATACGGAAAAATTGACTGGGTGGAATCCAATAATGAATACTGGCTTTTGCAGGACGCGCGGCTCAGGACAGATTTTAATATGAATACCGGAACAAAGGTGGACGGGATCGAGCGCTATAAAAGCAAGGCGGCCATGAAGCCGTATTATGCGAAAGCAAAAATTCCGACGGCGCGCTGTCATAAAATCACGACGTTGGAAGCCGCATACGGATTTCTGGAACAGACAGGGTATCCGGTGATTGTAAAGCCGGATGTCGGCGTCGGCGCCAATGATACCTGTAAGCTGGAAAACCGGGAAGCAGTGGAAGCTTTTTTCGCGGAACTTCCGAAGACGCCTTATGTGATGGAAGAATTTGTAGAAGGAGATATCTGTTCTTATGATGTGATCACAGATTCCCGATGTGAGCCTCTGTTCGAATCCATGACCGTATGGCCGCCGTCTATTATGGACATCGTAAATAAAAAAGCGGATCTTGCATACTACACGGCGGCTGAGGTTCCCGGGGAGCTGCGGAAACTGGGGCGCGCAGCCATCCGGGCGTTCAAGGTAAAGAGCCGGTTTGTTCATCTGGAGTTTTTCCGGCTGACGAAAGCGAAAAAAGGGCTGGGAAAGGCAGGCGATTTCGTCGGTCTGGAGGTCAACATGCGTCCTGCGGGCGGCTATACGCCGGACATGATGAATTTTGCGCATGCTACCGATGTGTATCAGATCTGGGCGGATATGGTGACCGCGGACAGGAGACTGCTTCCCGACAGTAAAAACCATCACTGCTGCGTCTATGCCAGCCGGCGAAGCTGCTATCAGTATGTCCATTCTCACGAGGAGATTCTGGAAAAATACGGGCAGCGGATAAAAATGTGCGAGATCATGCCGCCTTTGATGCACGCCGCAATGGGAGAACAGATGTATACGGCGTATGTGGATGACCAGGATGCGGTGGCAGAGTTTATCCGCTTCGTACACGAAAAAAAGAGGGATGCAGGAGAGCAGAATGATAAATGAAGAACGGATTTGCAGTGAATTTGCGGAACTGGTACAGATCGACGCTCCGTGCTTTGGAGAACGCCGGATAGCCGATGCGGTGAAAGAAAAATTAATATCACTTGGATTTGAAGTACAGGAGGACCGGGCGGGGGAGAGATACGGGTCCGATACCGGAAATCTGTATGGATATCTGAAGGGCGGGATGTCGGGAGAGCCGGTCCTTCTGTCGGCCCATCTGGACACAGTCCAGCCTGCCTTTGGAAAAAAGGCGGTTTTTCATGAAAACGGAAAGATCACGGGCAGCGGGGATACCGTTCTGGGAGCGGACGATCTGGCAGGGGTCGTGGAGATACTGGAAGCGGTCCGGCATCTGCAGGAGGAGAAGAAATCTTACCGGGACGTCGAAGTTTTATTTACAGTTGCGGAAGAATCTTACATCAAAGGAGCAAAAACCTTTGACTTTGGCAGAGTACGGGCGAAGGAAGCATATGTGCTGGATATGGAAGGAGCGCCGGGGTTGGCCGCTCTTCGCGCGCCCTCTCTGCTCTCATTTAAAGTGACCGTATCCGGGAAGGCCAGCCATGCGGGATTTGCTCCGGAAAAAGGAGTTCATGCCATTTGGGTGATGTCCGCCGCCATCAGCCGGATCTGTCAGGGATATGTGGATGAAGAGAGAGATACGGTTTTGAACATTGGCATGATTCGGGGAGGAACATCCACGAATATTGTGCCTGACCTGTGCATCTGCGAGGGAGAGATACGGAGCTTCAGCCACGAAAAAGCGCTGAAGCAGGCAGAGAAACTGCGGGAGATCTTTCACCGTGCGGGCCAAAAGGCCGGGGCGGATGTCCGGACGGAATTCCATACGGACCTTGTGGCGTACGAGACGGCGGCTGCCGCTCCGGTCGTGGTGCGTTTTGCGAAGGCCTGCAGGAAGCTTGGGCTTTCCGGAAGGCTGCTTGACACGTTCGGAGGGAGCGATAACAATCAGTTCGCCCGGCAGGGGATCCACGGCATCGTACTGTCCTGCGGAATGCATGAGATACATTCCGTGCGGGAGTATACGACCGTGGAGGAACTGAAACAGGGAGCGGCTCTGGTGGCGGAGCTGCTCCAGGAAACATGACGGTTTTCCTGTGCCGCATCCTGACAGAGACGCAACATGCCGTCGCCTCCGGTTGCCCGAAGAAAAGATGCTGCCGGAATCGGAGACTGAACTGTATCATATTCTGGCGGCTGCGCAGTATGATATGAGACGGCGACCTGTGGCGCACTGGAGTAATGTGATGGAACAATATTCGGATACGGGGCGGGAACAGGTGTCGAAAGATTCTAATGAATATTTTATTGAGAGGAAATAATGGACTGTAAATACATAAGGGTTTATGATATGATAAATATATATAAACTCTTATGTATTTTTCAGCGCGGGAAAAGGAGGACTGCCAGATGGATGAAAGAAAAAAGGCGCTTCCGATCGGGATTGAATTCTTTCGGGATTTTAAATCCGGAGATTACTATTATGTGGATAAAACGGCTTTTATCGCCGAGTTTTTGAGAACGAAGGGTTCCGTGAATCTTTTCACAAGGCCCCGGCGTTTCGGGAAAAGCCTGAACGTGAATATGTTCAAATCATTTTTTGAAATCGGTGCGGATGCGTCCCTGTTTGACGGGCTTGACATTTCCAGGGAGACAGAGCTGTGTGAGCGGCATATGGGGAAATACCCGGTCATCTCGCTCAGTTTAAAAGACGTGGAAGGAGGAGATTTTGAAACGGCGTATGACAGCCTGTGTATGCTGGTCAGTGAAGAAGCGACCCGCTTTGGTTTTCTGGAGGAAAGTGATAAACTGATAAAAGCGGATAAGGCAAAACTTCAGAAGCTGATTGAAGGTGACTTTGAGAAACCGGCTTTCCTTCATGGAAGCCTGAAATTGTTAAGCCGGCTGCTCAGCGAGCACTTTGGCCGCCGGGCCGTAATCCTGATCGATGAGTACGACGTGCCGCTGGACAAGGCCTATCAGGATGGATATTATGCGCAGATGATCAGGCTGATCCGCTCTTTCTTAAGCCAGGCGCTTAAAACAAATGAGAGCCTGGAGTTTGCCGTGCTTACCGGCTGCCTGCGGATCGCGAGGGAAAGCATCTTCACGGGTTTGAACAACTTCAAAGTTCGTTCGATCTCCGATGAGCAGTGTGCGGAGTATTTCGGTTTTACCGACGGTGAAGTGAAAGAAATGCTTCAGTATTACGGTGTGGAAGACCGTTTCCCGGATGTGAAGGAATGGTATGACGGCTATCATTTCGGGGACGTGGATGTTTACTGCCCATGGGACGTGATCAATCAGTGTGATCTGCTGAGGGTGTCAAGGGACGCTCCCATGAGGCCGCACTGGGAGAACAGCAGCAGTAACGCCATTATAAGGGACATCCTGGAGGACGCCACAGAGGCCACAAGAGGAGAGATCGAGGCGTTGATCTCCGGTGAGGCAGTGGAGAAGGAGATTATTCCGGAACTGACCTATGCGGACCTTGATAACAAGAATATAAATATTCGCCAGACCTATCTGTGGAGCGTTCTTTACGCCACGGGGTATCTGACCGATGACGGGAAACCCAATGGCGGGCGTCACAGACTGGTGATACCCAATAAGGAAATCCTCAGGATTTATGAAAACAAAATCCGAACATGGTTTGAGGATCAGGTAACCGGCGATACAAAACGGTGGGAGCGGTTCTGTCAGGCAGTTAAAAACGGTGACGCCGAAACTGTACAGGAACTGTTTCAGGCGTTTCTGTCAGAGTCCATCAGTGTCCGTGACACAGCAGTGCGAAAAGAAAAAAAAGAAAATTTTTTTCATGGTATGTTTTTAGGCCTGCTGCGGGCAGAAGGCAGCTGGATCGTAAAGTCTAACGCCGAGTCCGGCGCCGGTTACTCCGATATCCTGCTCATCGTCCCCCGGGAGAAAACAGGCTGTGTAATCGAAGTGAAATATGCGGAGAACGGCGCCTTCGACGCCGCGCTCCGGGAGGCAATGAAACAGATCGAAACCCGTGAATATATGGATTTGTTAAGGCGGGAAGGCATGGAAACGATCCATAAATACGGTCTGGCCTGCTATCGGAAAACCTGCCGTCTGGCGTATGAAAAAGAATAGAACAGGCAGGGCCACAGGGTCTTGCGGATGGGGCGGTTGGACTCCACGATAGCGGCCTTTTTGCCCACCCAGGTGAACTCGTAGGCTTCGTCGCCCTCCAGCACCACGTCGGACAGTAGCTGCCGCAGGAGGTCGTTCTCAGTTTTTCAGAAATCGAATTGAGCTGGATAATTGATGAGTCTTCACGCCCCATTCTCTCTGCAAATCTCATCCTGATTCCTCCAACAAATTTTAATCTTTTCTATTGTGCAGTGCGTTGAAATGGTTTTCTTCAAAATCTATTTCACAGTGCCTTTCACACAGGCGTCACCTGTATTCGATACAAAGTTTTTCGTACCTGTCAAAATGCAAAAGGAAATTCGACTTCTTCTCCTGCTGAGAAAACAGACTCTCCAGATGTCTCAGTAACTTTGAAATTCGCGCCGTTCCATCTGTTAATTATGATGATTCCTTTTATGCTTCCGTCATCTGATGTGAAAGTCAGCTCTCCGTTTCCGTTGTCAATGAAGGTTCCTCTTGCTTCGCCCTGTCTGTAAATGGAGATCACTGCTTCGTCATTTCCGTCCCAGCCCTGTTGAGTGATCAGAAAGCTGTATACATTATCAGTTCTCTGATTGTCTACAAACAAACCGTACTTTGCTGATCTTTCCGGCATGACAAAGAATTCTCCATTTATCCTGGCCAGCTCATTTGCAAGAACATAAGATCGGTTCCGGGTAATTTCCTCCAGGAAGGAGTTCTGGAGGAGAGGATACATGCTGCCGTTTTCTTCGCTGGATCCAATGCTCAGCAATGTCACTTCTTCTTTCATGGCGATCCAGTTTCTCTGCTCTGCAAGGATCTTTTCCTTTGTCTGCGGATTCGCAGAATTACTGAATCTGTTCCAGAGGTTGTTTAATTCCGTATCCCATATTACAAAAAACCATTTGGATGATACATTCATTTCGATCTGGGTTTGAGCGGCTTCTGCCAACGGGGTGTATTTTTGGATTATCTTCTCAATATTCTCCAGTTCCTCCTGCAGGGATGCTGAATTTGATACCACATCATCAACATCCGCCTTGATATCCTCAGAATAATCATAGGAGAAATCCAGTTCCAGTTTATCATTCCGTTCGGTATCGTCGTTTTCTCTGCTGGCAGAGTCGGATTGTTCTTCCGCCTGAGAAGCTCTGACTTCCGTGCTCGGATCATTACCGGCCGTTCCCTCTTTGCCGCAGCCGGCACAAAGTCCGGCCGTTAACAGGAATGCCGTCATATAAATTCTTTTGGATTGAGCAATCAATCGCTCTGCGTTTTGATTCCTCTTTAGGTTGATTGCATAAAATAAAAGGAAACATGCAGCCATTGCGCCGTCGCCTTTTATAAAAGTCACCGCACACCAGGGGAGAAACAGCATAATCACCGCTGAAACAAATACGCATATACCATTCTTTTTAACCATAATATCATACCTCATTATCTAACCGGAAGCCTTACACTGTTATTCGCCGACATACTCACGTCTCCCGTCTCTTTCCATTTTTGTCAAATCTCTTTCTCAGAGCCATGAACCTCTTTTTTGCAGACTACTTCTTTCATTGCCAGATCAACGAGCTCTTCTCTGGATAGTTTCGGTTTCATATGCTGACCTCCGTAAATTTTCAACCGGGTTATAAATATAACCGCAGCTTTTCTTTGTCAGAGAAAAGCATACCACATTTCCTGCCTGCATACCATAAGGGTTGGTGAAAATTTCATTTTCGGGTAAATGCTGCTGACCGCAAAAAGATTGCTTTTGCTGTAGGTTTTTCGTATAATGAAAAAAAGCGAAGGATGATAAAAACGGGTATTAAAGGCCGGAAAAGCGGCGAAAGGAGAAAAAGCACATGAGCAGGAAAAAGATGATAAAGGTAACGGAGTCGGTGACAAGGCCTGGCCGGATACGTTCCATGGGAGTGATCGGCGATCCCGGATGCGAGGGGCTGGGCACATATAATATGAAGGTGTATGCAGGCGCTCTGGAGGAAAGCGGGAAAGACGACATCACGCTGATCGCAGGCGATCTGGTGCCGGCGGGGACCAGACACCACTATCAGATGATCCAGGAGCTGACGGAGACACTGGCGGAAAATGAGGTCTATACTCTGCGGGGAAATCATGACACGGGGGCGTACACCGAATATTTCGGCCTGAAAAATTATGCGCTGCTGGCCGATGAATTTGCGGTCGTCGTGCTGGACAACGCAGTCCGCTCCTTTGAGGAAGAGGGGCTTACGCTGCTTAAAGAGGTTCTCTCCATGGAGGACGTGGAGCGGGTGATCATCGCTTTTCATATCCCGGTGCCGAACCATTTCATTCAGAACTGTGTGTCGGAGGAGGAATTCACTCGCCTGAAGAACGCCTTTGCGCCATGGAAGAATAAAGTAAAATATCTGCTCTGCGGTCACGTCCATTCCCGGTTTGAGGATGAAGTGGAGGGAATTCCGCTGATCTGTACCGGCGGAGGAGGAGCCATGATCGAGGATGTGTCCAGGGAAATCCGGGCATGTGATGTGGAGCACCATATCGTTCATTTTTATATGGAAGAGGGAATTCTGAAGTACCGGATCGCGGATCTTCCGGAGGATGGATATGGACGGGAACGGGGGGACCGGGTCCTGCGCCGGAAGCTGGAGGAGACGGTGCAGGGAGAGCTGCTGGCTCATTTTAAATATCTGATGTTCGCAGACCGGGCGGAGCGCAGAGGCATGGGGCGGATCGCGAATCTTTTCCGTGCGCTGGCGGCCTCGGAATACTATCATGCCAGAAGTTTTTATTCGGTGCTGGACTGTCCGGCGCCCTTTGCGGAATCGGTGAAAACCTTTGTGCCGGGAGAGGAATTCGAATATGAGCATCTGTATCAGATGCTTGTGGAATATGCGAAGAGCCATCAGAACCCTCTGGCGGAGCAGGCGTATGCCGGTGCGGCTTCGGCGGAAAAGGTTCATGCGTCGCTTCTTAAGCAGGCGTCGGATATGGAACATTTTGCGGAGGAGACGATCTATGTCTGTCCGGTGTGCGGTTATGTCATGGCGGGAGACGCCGCACCGGAGCGCTGCCCGGTCTGCGGCGGCCCGAAGAAGCAGTATGAACGATATGAATCGCAGGCCCTGTAATCCAGTTCGTAATTTGCGGGCCGCAACCCTATTGACATCCGCGGAAATCAGTGCTACAATATTCAAGAATTTAATACTTCAAACCGTTGAAGCGGAGATAACGGCAATGATGCCTTTACAGAGAGTC
>CAJTXP010000019.1 GCA_910583615.1 uncultured Lachnospiraceae bacterium
CATCACTATTTGTGCCGCCAACTGAAAGGCGGCGGAATGGAGATTTTTATGAAAAATCAATTATTTGAAGAAGCAAAACGCTCTGACACGCTGAGCAGGGAACTGATCAGCAATCTGCTGGAATCCATGGAATACAGCAGCATTTCTTTCATCAACTGGACCATTGACGTTCTGAAGATCCTGAAGACCAGGATCGACCGCGGAGATAAGATCACCGATGCGGTGTCCAAAATCGTCTATGACAAAAAATCCTTCCAGGCATTTGTCAAGAAGAATTTTTCTTCCTACATATTCAGCCAGGTATTCGCAGATCCGAAGAAAGCAGAAAAGGTATATTTCCATCTGGAAGCATGCGAAGGCGGCTACAATCTGGTCATGGCCTCTTCTTCCAGAGAAAAGACCTACAAATGGATCTCCAGCTTAAGCGAGCGTTTCTCTCTGGTGGAAATGATCGCTACCGGAGTCGTCTATATCAAAGACAACCGTAAGGACACCTATATGCCTTTTATCTCCGGACACGGAAAATACTGCAGATATGATGTAAATACCGGAAAGATTCTGGAACTGTAATTCATCCGCTGCAGAAACTGCATAACATTCCACATCTGAACCTGCATCATGCATTTCAGACATGCCAAAGATGCCGGATATCCAGGAAGATAAAGAACGCAGGACTTTCAGCAAATCCGTGACCGTTCCTTCTCCTGTGATATCCGGCGCTTTTACCCGTCTTTTGGACTGCCGGCCTTCCGGACTCCTCTGCCGTCAAATACCGGGATGAAGCTCTCTTCGGCACAGTCTCCCATCTGAACATATACCTGTTTCATCCCGAGAAACCGCGCATAGTCCACGACTTCCCCGTATTCTTCTGCCGTAATCTTCCGGTTCAGCTCCGGAAAGCTCCTGACATGGGACAGCGGGGTATACTGGCTCAGGATACTGACCCAGATCTGCGTTCCCCATGTATCATGCAGATATTCCAGCACATCCTTGCTGTCATACACACAGCCAGGCAGCACCAGATGGCGGACGATCACGCCTTTTTCCATCATGCCTCTGTTGTCAAATACGGGCTTTCCTGCCTGTCGCACCATTTCTGCCAGCGCCTCTTTCGCCCGCACGGGATAATCCGGCGCATGGGAATACCTCTTTGCCAGATCCCCGCTCTGATATTTATAATCCGGAAGCCAGACATCCACCAGCCCCTCCAGCCTTTTCAGCGTTTCGGCCTTTTCATATCCCCCGGTATTGTATACCACCGGAATTTTCAGTCCCTGATCCCTCGCACGCAGGAGCGCCTGCACCACCGCCGGCAGAAAATGTCCTGCCGTCACCAGGTTGATGTTGTCGGCGCCCTGCTCCTTAAGCTCCAGAAAGATCTCCGCCAGTCTTTCAACGCTGACCCTCTCTCCGATGTTCCCTGCTGCAATCTCATGATTCTGGCAAAACACGCACCGCAGCGTACAGCCGGAAAAAAAGACCGCGCCGGAGCCTCCGGTTCCGGAGATGCAGGGTTCCTCCCAGTAATGGAGCGCCGCTCTCGCCACATAAGGCTCCATGGGCATCCGGCAGTATCCCGGTTCTCCATCCATCCGGTCTGCCATACATTCCCTCGGACAGAGCATGCAGCCGCCCGTCATCCTTTATACAGCCTTTCGAACCAGTCCAGATATTTTTTCTCCGTCGTCTGGAACGGCTCCGTGTCAAATACGGGAGTGCTTTTCAGCTCTCCTCTACACTCCATCAGCTTTTCCTTCATAAAATGTTGAAATTCATAGTACAGCAATGTGTTGTCCAGTTCCCGCCAGAGTTCTGTCTCTTTTTCTGACAGATCTCCAAGATATTTTTGGAATACTGCATCCTGGAGCTTTTTCTCAATAGCCCGGTACTGCGGCAGATACTGCTTGACCGGCCGCGTAATATCCGCCAGATATGCTTCACTGGCATCATGCAGCAGACACGCAAGCTGTACGCGCTCTGAATATCCTCTTTCATATGCCTCTTCACAACAGTGAATACAGTGCTGCCCTACTGAATAGAATACCGGAAAATGCCCGTTGGCACGCACCATCAGAGAAAGCGCATGAGCAATATCCCGGATCCGGATCTCTTCCGGCCTGGGTGCCAGCGGCAGCATATGTATCCCTGAGTAAGTTGTAATATGGTCTCCCATGTCCTGTTTCCTCCCGGTTGTGTTTCCTTATGACAAATCCCTCAGTTTTCAAACACGTTCTAACGGCACTTTATCATTTTCTGTACAGAATGTCAAACGGAAGGAACTGAAAAAGACCGTTGCATTTTCATTCATTCTCTTCTATACTGTATCTATATATCAGACGTTTGAAAATCGCCGGAAAGGTATGATAAACGGCACTGGAGACCGGGAACTGCGGGTGCAGGAATTTAGTGCCGTTTTATAATACCCTGAAATAAAAAGGAGCATGAAAACTGCTATGAAAGAGAAAAAACAACTGATTCAGTATACTGCGGCCTGCGCCCTGATTCTCTATCTGCTGTGCCATTACTGGGATACAGCCTTCCTGTATCTGTCTGTCTTTACAGGTGCCGTCCGCCCTCTGATGCTTGGATGTGTCATGGCCTATATTCTGAATCTGATCATGAGTTATTACGAGCGGACATTTCTTGTCAGGTGGAATTCCCGCTCTTCTACTGCAAAACGCGCAGTATCCATTGTGCTTTCCTTCCTGACCCTGCTGCTGATCGTGGCGCTGATCGTCAATATGATCGTACCGGAGCTGAAATCCTGTATGGAGATTCTGCTGTCCAGGATTCCGACCGTCATCGACATGGTCCTGCAGTTTTTCCAGGAACATCCTGACATCTTTGCATTTCTCCCAACCATACCGGAAATGCAGATTGATATTCAGAATCTCCTGCAGCAGCTTCTCTCCTGGCTGGGAACCGGCGCAGGAGCCAGTCTGTTTGGATATATCTCTTCCTTTGTATCTGTAATCTTCAACCTGTTTGTATCCCTGGTCTTTGCCATCTATCTGCTGGCCGGCAAAGAATGGCTGGGAAAACAGGCTGACCGGCTGCTGCGTACCTATCTGCCGGCTGTTGTCCGTGAAAAGACTCTTTATGTACTGAATACCCTGGACAACTGTTTTCACCGTTTTATCGTCGGACAGGTAACGGAAGCTGTGATTCTTGGCATCCTGTGCATTCTCGGTATGCTTCTGTTCCGCTTTCCCTATGCGGTTATGATCGGAATCCTCGTGGGCGCCACCGCTCTGATTCCGGTTCTCGGCGCTTATATCGGAGCCATCGTGGGAATTCTTATGATTTTCACGGAATCTCCATTCCAGGCGCTGATATTTCTCGTTTTTATCATCGTACTCCAGCAGCTGGAAAATCAGCTGATCTACCCAAGAGTCGTCGGCACTTCCATTGGCCTTCCGGGTATTCTGGTATTCTCGGCAGTCATGGTCGGGGGGAGTCTCTTCGGCGTCGCAGGAATTCTGCTGGGCATCCCGCTGACAGCCGCATGTTATCAGTTTTTGAAGGATGATCTGAAAAAACGAAAATGTTAGACCATCCCCTTTTTCTTGTCATTCTCTATATTCCACACTCACCAGCATCAGTCCCTCCGGCGGCATCAGCCGCCCGGCGCAGGCCCGGTCTCTGCTCTCCAGAATTTCCTTCATGGACTCTGTGTTCCGGAGTCCCAGTCCTGTTTCCACCAGGGTTCCGGTCAGAATCCGAACCATATGATATAGAAAGCCGTCGCCAACATAAGCAATCTCGATCAGGGGACCTTCCTGACGAATTCGGATCGCCTCGACAGTCCGCACCGTGGACTTTTTAAAACGCTTCAGCGAGCAGAATGCCCGATAGTCATGGGTTCCGCACAAAACCGCCGCTGCTGCCCGCATGCGTTCCACATTCAGCGGTTCCTCCACCTGCGTCAGAAAGCGGCGTCCAAACACATTCATCACCGGACCGTTCCAGATTCGGTACACATAGGTCTTCCTCACCGCATGCAGACGCGCATGAAACCGGGACGTCGCTTCTTCTACGGACAGCACCGCCATATCCTCCGGAAGATACCGGTTCATATAGTCCCGGATCTCTTCTGTGCTTTTGCCGCCGGCGCACCGAAAGCTGATAACCTGCCCCGCCGCATGGACGCCGGCGTCCGTTCTTCCCGAGCCATGGACTTCCACCGGCACTCCTTCCATCCTGGACAGAAGCGCCTCCAGTTTTCCCTGAATCGTATCCCTGGTATTTCCCTGCACCTGCCAGCCCCGGTAACGGGTGCCTTCGTACTGAATCACTGCTTTATAATTCATGGTCCTCTCTCCTGGTTGGACTTAAGTCTTCTGTGTCCATTATAATATGCTTTCCGGTTTTCTGCAATTACGGCCTGCCCTCATCCGGCAGCTACATCTCAATCCCCCTGCGCGCCGGAATTCCTTCATCAAAAGGATGTTTCACTTTCTTCATCTCCGTCACGTAGTCTGCCAGCTTCAGAAGCTCCTCTCCCGGGTCGCGCCCGGTCAGAACCACTTCCAGACCTTCCGGCCGGTGCGTCAGAAAATAAAGCGCCGTCTTCCGGCAGATCATCCCGTGGTTATAGGCGCTCATGAACTCATCAATGACCAGAAGGCCGTACCCTTCATCTTCCGCTTTTCTCGCCGCGTCTTCAAACAGATGCGTGTACGCATGCGCCGCCTGTTCCTTCTGCTCCTCCGTCATATTCCAGAAAAAACCGAATTTCTCCGTACAGCAGCAGTAGTCGATTCCCAGTTTTTTCAGCATCTCCACCTCACTGGAACTCCCGTCTTTCATGCACTGGCAGAACAGCACCTTCATGCCATGGCCCGCCGCGCGCACGGCAAGCCCCACAGCCGCCGTCGTCTTTCCCTTCCCGTCCCCGCAGTAAATATGCAGACATCCCTTTTTTACATGACCCATAATATGACTCCTTTCACAGCCAGAAATACCAGAAGCGCCAGGACTGCCGTTCCGTACAGAAGCCGGTTGGCACGTCGGATATCCTCATATTCCACCGAACGGTCCGCGTCTCCCAGCGTCGGCTTTTCATATAATTTTCCAAAGTAGTATGCGTTTCCGGCCAGCTGGATATGCAGCGCCCCTGCCGTAACCGCCTCCGTATGCGCAGAATTGGGGCTGCTGTGATTGTACCGGTCCCGCACATAGACCCGCCATGCATTTTTTGCATCCATCCCAAGCAGTCCTCCGGCACATACCATCAGAACCGCTGACAGCCTTGCCGGGATATAGTTCACCGCATCGTCGAACTTTGCCGCCGCCCGGCCGAAATACAGGTACTGTTCATTTTTATAGCCGACCATGGAATCCATGGTATTGACCGCCTTATAAAAATATCCAAGCGGCGCCCCGCCGATGACCATAAAAAAAAGCGGCGCAATGATCCCGTCCGATGTGTTCTCCGCCACGGTTTCCACCGCAGCTTTCGTGATGCCGATATCGTCAAGCACCGCCGTATCCCTGCCCACCACCATGGACACTGCATGGCGCGCGCCATCCACATCTCCTGCTTTCAGCGCCGTATATACTTTCATCGTCTCATCTTTCAGCGACTTCGTGGCAAGAAGCTGGTAACACATCAGGGTTTCCAGCGCGAACCGGACATACGGATGCCGGCGCCCTGCCAGAAACAGTAGCCCGAAAGCCGCTCCTGCGGTAATTCCCGCAGTCAGCAGCAGCAGAAATATGCCTGCCGTCAGCTCTCCTTTCTCTGTTTTTGGGAACATGCCCCGAAGCGCCCGCTCCAGAGCGCCGATCAGACGCCCCACCAGCCGAACGGGATGATAGAGCCAGTGCGGATCTCCCAGCAGAAGATCCAGTATAAATCCAAGTCCTACGGCAAGCATTGATAATTCCATAAGTCCGTTCCTTCCACAGGCGTCAGTATATATCCGCACCCGTTCTTTACCTGATAGTCAAAATAATCTTTTTTCGGAAAACCGAAGCGCTCCAGAACCGCCATGATCGTTCCGCCATGCACGACCAGGGCCGCCCGGAATGCGGCGTCTTCCTTTCCCTCAGAGCAGAAAGACGCCTCCAGTTCCAGAATCTTCCGGACCGCCTCCTGGAATCCTGCCTGGCAGCGCGCTTTAAACCGTTCCATGGACTCTCCGCCCGGAAAGGGCAGTGTTCCATTGCTGTCGATCCACGCCTGATACGCCGGAGCTTTGTTCAGTTCCTCATAATTCCTGTTCTCAAAATCCCCGAAATCACATTCCCGAAGTGAAGGAATCTGCGTAACGGGAATCTCATTTCCCCACAGGATCTGCGCCGTCTCCAGGCACCGTTTCATGGGACTGGCATAGATCCTCCCGACCGCCGGATACGTGCGGTTCTCAAGCAGCCGGATCCCTTCATCACAGAGCGGTTCGTCGGTCCGGCATCCGATATAGCGTCCTTCCAGATTGCCCCGGGTCATGGAATGACGAAGCAGTATTATTTCAGCCATCCTTGATCACCATCCCGATCCCGCAGACCACCCGGTGCACCTGTACGGCCTCCTTTGCAATCTGACAGCAGATCCGCCCGGTCTTCTCCCGGTATTCCCGGTCAAAACGGTCCACCGGCACCACGCCGTATCCCAGCTCATTGGTTACCAGCACCACACCCGGATTTTCCCTTTTCAGCCTTTCCAGCGAAAATTCCTGACCGTCTTTCATCAGTCTTCGGATGTACTCATGAAAATGATACAGGAGTCTGGTCCGGTACAGCATTTCCATGGGACAGTCTGCACCGTCTGCCGCTTCCTCTCTCTTTATTCCGAACGTCTCACACGCATAGGATGTCTTTCCCTGAAAACATCCGCCCGTAATAAGTATCATAAAAATTTTCCTCCCAGCATCACGGTGCACGCCGTCATCAGTTCACACACCTGTACGAAAAATCCGGCGATATCTCCTGTGGTTCCCCCGAATTCTTTCACCGCCACATGATAATAGTAACCATATACGGCAAAAGCCGTTGCAAACAGGATCAGCGCATACCGCCAGTCCAGACGGAGCGCCGTTCCTGCACAGGCGAGAATCCACAGGATCAGTACGGTTTTCAGCACTCTCTTCTGCGCCGCATCCGCAAACATGCCAAGCGATCCTTTTTTATTGGCGCAGGGAAACGTGGCCAGCGCCATGCCGCTTAATGCCCGGGACAGAACGCAGCCGGTGCAAAGGACCGAAAGCGTCTCCTCCCCCACCTCGCTCCACACCCCAAGCGCCAGAATAAAATACGCGCATCCCATGATAACCGCAAATGCGCCCGCATGGGAGTCTTTCAGAATCTCCAGCCTCCGTTCTTTCGGCTGCCAGGAGCTTAGAGCATCTACGGTATCCAGATACCCGTCCAGGTGAATTCCTCCGGTCACCAGCACCGGAATCAGTACAAATCCTGCTGCACGCATCAGCATTCCAAAACCCGCCAGTGCGCAGAGCTTTCCATACCCATAGAGCAAAAGCCCGATCACGGCCCCGATTCCCGGAAAAAAACAGATCATGTATTTCATATTTTCCTTATCCCAGTCCGCCCGGGGCACCGGGATCCTGGAAAACATGGCAAACGCGATCAAAAAACTGTTCCATACTCTCTTCATCCTGCCACCTCCGGATTTCCTTTTTGTACCAGCGGAATGGAGTAGACGACTTCCGTCACCACATCCGCCATGGACGCAAGCTCCTGATTGATCCTGGCCAGATATTGCTGATATTTTCCGGTCTCCTGGTCGTATTCGATCCCGTCGGAGAAAATCTCATTGGTCACAATGATCAGATGCCTGCACTGTTTTCTGATCGTCCGGATTCCCTCTAGAATCTCTTCCACACACTGATCTTTTGCGCCGCCTTCCTGATAGAGCTCGTTGGCTGTCAGGTTGGACATGCATTCCAGAAGTACCGTGCCATAACCGGACACATTGACGTCTTTCAGGCCCATATAGCATTCCAGCGTCTCAAACCCTTTCTCTGCGCGCATGGCCCGGTGCCGCCGGATCCGCCTGTGGCACTCCTCATCAAAAGGATACATGGTCGCCAGGTACAGGCGGGGCGTGTCCCCAAGCTTTTGCACCACCTGCTCTGCATATTCGGATTTTCCGCTGCCGCTGCCTCCGGTGATTACATATAACATGATTCATTCCTCCATGGCTGCAGGTCCTTTGACTGTCGGTACGCAAAACACGCCGCCAGAAAATCATGAGGAACCTGCAGGCAGGAATAATAAAAGAGATGCGGAAAGCCTGCATACAAAGTCCTGGTCCCGTGCACGCAGTCCCACTCCCGCCCGCCTGACGGCTTCCGGGCGCGGAAACTCCTTCCGCAGCTTTCACTGTCCCAGTAGTGAAACTCATGTCCCCGGATCTTTGTACCGGCTTTTCCCAGAAGCTGGTCCTCTCCTGCTTCCAGCGTGATATATCCAAAACGGGAAAGCTTCTCCGTGCGGTACGCCTTTGCATCCAGAACGCCCGCCATGGGATAAGATCCGCCATCCCCGCCTTCCAGCTCCCGGTGCAGATACAAAAATCCGCCGCACTCCGCGATGCAGGGCATGCCGCTTTCCACAGCCTTACGCACAGCCTCCCTCATGGCGCAGTTGCGGCCAAGCGCTTCTGCATGAAGTTCCGGATAACCGCCGCTTAAAATCAGCCCGGACACATCCGGCGGCAGGCTCTGATCCCTGACCGGAGAAAATCCGATCAGTTCCGCCCCCATCTCTTCCAGAAGTTCCAGATTGTCCGGATAAGTAAAGCAGAATGCATCATCCGCCGCCACTGCAATACGAATATGTTCCGAAAACGACAATGCCCGGATGGTTTCTCTGATATTTTTCCTGCTGTTTTCAGAGCTCTCATCGACAGCCCCGCCGGTTTTCCCATATGCCCCGGCAAAAGAAAGCATGCCGTCCAGATCCAGCGTCTTCTCCAACGTTGCTGCAAGGCGGTTCAGCTTTTCCCGGAGCGCCTCGATCTCCCCCGGCAGCACAAGGCCCAGATGGCGGCTCTCCAGAGACAGTTCCGGAAGTTTCGGCACATAGCCGAATACCCGGATCAAAAGCTCCTGTTCGATCAGCGTCCGCAGCGGTTCATAGATCATCGGCGAGATCCGGTTCAGTATCACGCCGATGATATGGCTGTCCTTCCGGTACTCCAGAAATCCCCTGATCACAGCCAGAACAGACAGGCTGGCGCCCTGGCAGTTCACGATCAGAACGGTGGGCAGATCCAGCGTACACGCCACATCATAAGTACTGCCCTCCGTGCGGATCCCACCCAGCCCGTCATAATAGCCCATCACGCCTTCCACAACAGCCAGATCACAGCCCTCCGCATTTTTCTCATACAAATACCGGGTCGTAGTTTTATCCGTAAAAAAGGTATCCAGATTCCGGGATTTTGTTCCGATGACTTTCCCATGAAACATGGGATCAATATAGTCCGGGCCGCACTTGAAGGATACGATCTTCATGCCCCGGTTTACAAGCGCCTGCAGAATGCCGCAGGTGATGAGCGTCTTGCCGCTTCCGCTGGCAGGCGCTGTCAGAAGTATTCCCGGCGTCCTCATGCTCTTCCTCCCCGGCAGGTCACGATATAAACGGGATTCTGTCCCATCATCAGATGGTACGGCCCCAGTTCCTTTGACTTTGCAATACTCACGGACAAAATCTCCTCCTCCGTCACCGGAAGCGTCTTCAGACAGTCCATAACCTCTCCGATGGTCTCCAGCGTCACCGTATTGATGACCATGCGGATCTTCGGATTTTTCTCAAGCAGACACTCCATAATTTCCTTTAAATTTCCCGCAGAGCCGCCGATGAACGCGTGCGTCGGCGTCGGCAGAGCTTTCATGGCTTCCGGAGCCAGTCCGTGAACCACCTCGATATTCGGCGTTCCAAAATGCCGTTTGTTCTTTTCAATAAGGCTGCAGGCTTCTTCCTTCCGTTCAATGGCATAAACGCAGCCGTCCGCTGCCTGCAGCGCCATCTCCACCGATACGGAACCGGTACCGGCGCCCACGTCGTAGATCACCGAATCCTTCGCAGGCTGAAGTTTTGCCACAGACAGGCTGCGGATCTCGCTCTTGGTCATGGGAGCTTTTCCCCGCAGGAATTCTTCATCGTTCACGCAGGCGCGCACGCCGCCGAAATATTCCGGATTCTCGATCAGCGCCACACAGAGGCTGTCGTAGTTTCCGCCTTCCAGTTTCTCCGGGCTTCCGGATGTAATCTTTTCCTCCGGATATCCCAGCCGCTCCCCGATATGGACCTGCACATGAGAGAGACCGTATTCCTGAAGTTCTCTGCACAGCCAGATCACACGGTCTGCACCGCCCAGTATGGTGAACGTCTTCTCATGTGTCCGGACCGCCCCCGCCAGATTGGCTTTCCGGCCATGGACGCTTTTTAAGCACACATCCTCCCATGCCAGGCGCAGCTTCCCGCAGAAATACACCACGGATGAGATGCCGCATATGCTCCGGATCTCACAGCCGCATCCTTCCAGTGCCTCATACAGCCGCTTTGCCCCGCTGTAAAACCCGATGTCGCCGGACAGAAGCACTGCGGTGCTGATATACTCCGGATGCGTCCGGATATAGTCTGCGATCCGCTGCGCGTCATACTCTTTGTAGAACGGCCTGTCCGTGTCTCCCACCGCCTCCAGCATCCGTCCCGCCCCGATCAGAAGATCTGCATTTCTTACCGCTTCTAAAGCCTCCGCCGTCATGCCGGACAAAGTGCCCATGCCGATCCCTATGAGCGTTACGGTTCCTGCATGTAACTCCCCGGAAGTTCCGGACTGCGTCTTTTGACGGCCCTCTTTTGTATGTGTCTCCGGTATCTCTTCTTTCAGCTTCGGAAACCTTTCTTTCAGCATCTTCAGAACCTCTTCCCGGGAATACCCCTTCTGTTCCGGCGGCCTTCCGATCAGGACCACCTTCGCCCCGGCTTTCGATGCCGCCCGGATCTTCTCTTCAAATCCGCCGGCTTTTCCGGTCTCCTTTGTCACCAGATACCTGCAGTCAAACTGCCGGAGCATGGCCGTGTTCAGCTCCTCGCTGAAAGGACCCTGCATACAAATCAGATGCTTTCCCCGAAATCCCAGTTTCTCACAGGCCAGCGCCACTTCTCCGGTGGAGAGTACCCGGGCAAAAACCCGTTTCTCATAATCTGGAATGACCGTGTATTTTGCCAGTTCCTTGCTTCCGGTGGTCACCAGAATATTTCCTTCGGTTCCCGACAGATACTCTGCTGCTTCTTCCACCGAAGACACCAGCACCGCATGACCCGGATCCGCCTTCCCGGAATCCCGGATCAGCCGGATATATTCTGTTTTCGCGTCCTGGCATGCCTGTGACACGTTCTGCGATACCGCCGCAGCATACGGATGCGTGGCGTCCACTACCAGACCGGCTCCCTCTTTTTTTATAAAATCCGCCATCTGCTCCCGGTCCATGCGCCCTGCATGCACGTTCAGATATTCATTTTCCGTCAGCAGCGACTCTCCGTACTCCGTCGCCACGCAGGCTGTCACCTGAATCTTCCTGCGGGACAGATATTCTGACAGGGTTCTTCCTTCTATCGTTCCGGCAAATATAACCACCGCGCTCATTTTCTCAATCCTCCATACAGACCGTATAGTCCATCACTGCAGCCGCCACGGTTACGCCTCCCTGCGCCGTCTTACGGATCAGCAGCCGCTTCCCTCCGGCGCCTTTCAGCGCTGCCCGTTCACATACGTTTCCCACGCCTGTAACGGACCTCACAAAATCCGACTCCGAAAATCCATCCTCTGACTCTGCCTGTTCCAGCTCTTCTGAAGTATACGTCTCAAAAGGGACGCCCAGACTGTCCGCCAGTGCAAGAATCCCTTTTTCCTCTTTCTTCAGATCAATGGATACGATCCGGCATACGCTCTCCGGACACACATGATGCTCTTTCAGCACCTGCAGCACCACATTCTTCAAATGAGCCGCATCGGTATCTCTTCTGCACCCGACGCCAAGCACCGTGATCCGGGGCACCAGATGGAGCGTATGTGCAAAAGGCCGTACCGCCCTGACGTCAACGGCAAATCCCACCAAAGGCGTTCCTTCCCGGTCCAGTTCTTCCGGTACCGGGCCCATGACCGGCCAGGCGCTTCGCATCCCCACGCGCTTCCCTGCAACCAGCTCTGCAGCAATCTCTCTGGCGTATTCCATGGAATCCATATAAAGTCCCCGTCCCGCCGCAAAAGCGTCCACGGCAAATGTCCCGTGCAGATCCGTAGCCGTGGTAATCACAGGCTCTGCACCAAGGATCTTTGCCGCCAGCCGCGTCATGGCATTGGCTCCCCCGATATGCCCGGACAAAAGAGAGATCACATGCCTTCCCTGTTCATCGATCACAAGAACTGCAGGGTCTGTCTTCTTGCTTTTCACAAAAGGAGCAATGCTCCGGACCGCAATTCCCGCCGCTCCGATAAAGATCAGCAGGTCTGCTTCTGCAAACCGTTCTCCTGTCCAGCCTTTCAGAGACGTCGTAAGCACCTCCACACGTTCCAGTGGAACCGCATCCCTCTTTTTGATCCACGCCCTGCAGGAAATACTTTTTTTCGGCAGCTCCTCTGCCAGCTTCTGCGCCAGAAGCGCACCGTGAGCCGTAAAGCTGATAACCTCCGCCTTCATTTAATATCCTCCGGTTTTTGATGTCATGATGATTGCCGACCTCTGCCGGCAGCGATTTTCTCCGCCAGTTCCGGCACCTTTTCTGTCTGCCCCAGAATCCCGTACACTTTGGAAAATGTGAGGACTCCCAGCTCCAGACGATTCTGTGTCCGATGATTTATATAAAACTCCATCCGTTCCATCAGGCGTTCCATAACCGGTTCCATCAGGCCTGCTTCCTTAAGATGCCTCAGCGCATCATCGGTTGTCACGCTTTCCATTATTCGGGAAAGCAGCAGGACCGGCGCGCCCAGAAGCGCTGCGTGCACAGTCAGAAGCTCCATCCTTGCATCTGCATTATGGGAATGGGTATTCATGATTCCTCCGGAAAGCTTTACAAATTTCCCGATATGTCCCACCAGAAGCGCACCCTTTGCCCCGAACTCCACGGCGGCATCCAGCGCTTCTCCCACGAAATTACTGCATTTCACCGCATCTTCCAGACAAAGTCCGTGCCCGTACTCTTCCAGAAAATCAATGCCGTAATTTCCCGGCACGATCAGCAGATATTCCGTCCCGCCGGCCAGCTTCTGCCGGATCTCCACCCGGATCGTATCGATCAGGGCCTGCTCGCTCATGGGTTCCACAATGCCGCTGGTGCCGAGGACCGAGATGCCGCCCGCAATGCCGAGTCTGGGATTGAACGTCTTCTCCGCCAGCGCCACCCCCTCCGGAATGGAGATGACGACCTGCAGGGCTCCGGTATATCCGAACTGCGTACATACTTCCAGCACATTTTCACGAATCATCTGCCGGGGCACCCGGTTGATGGCCGCCGCCCCCACCGGCTGCTCCAGCCCCGGCTTCGTAATCCTGCCGACTCCTCCGCCCCCGTCGATCCGGATGCGGCTGTTGTCATCCGCCGCACCTTCCATATACGATACCTCGGCATAAATCAAAACCCCGTTTGTCACATCCGGATCGTCGCCGCTGTCTTTTCTGACTGCGCAGCTTACGGCCCCCTGTTTCCTTATCACATCCAGCACTTCCAGATGCAGGGGAATCTGCTTTGGCGTCATCAGATCCACATATGCTGTCTCTTTTCCTGTCAGCAGCATGAACGCCGCCGCTTTCGCCGCCGCCGCCGCACAGGAACCGGTAGTATAACCATACCTTAATTTTTTATGGTTTTTGTATATGTACTGTTCCATATGTTTTATACCTGATGTGTATATGCTTCCACATTTCCTCCATCCCACGTCGTCAGATGATAATAGACGTTCAACGCCTGATCGATCATGGACAGCGCCATGATCGCCCCGGTCCCCTCGCCCAGATGCATGCCGGCCTGGAGCGGCGCAGTCATGCCGAGGCGCTCCACCACCAGCCGGGAAGCCGGCTCCGCCGAGCAGTGGGTGCAGATCATGTATTCTTTTGCCGTCTCGCAGAGCATTCCCGCCAGATATGCAGAAATTGCGGAGATAAACCCGTCGATCAGGATCGGCATCCTGCAGTACGCAGCTCCCAGATAGCACCCCACCATGCCCGCAATGTCCAGCCCGCCGATCTTCGAGATCACATCAACTGCGTCCTCTTTATCCGGCCGGTTCACCTGAATCGCTTTCTTAATCACGCGGATCTTCCGTTCCAGCCCTTCCGTGGAAAGCCCGGCTCCCCGTCCGGTCACAGTCTCCACGTCCTGGTCAAACAGGACTGCCGCGCAGGCCGAACTGGTAGTTGTATTTCCAATACCCATCTCTCCGGTCACGATCAGGTGATACCCCTCTTCCTTTAATCTGCAGACCACGTCCACGCCGGTCAGGATCGCCCGGATGCATTCCTCCCGGGACATGGCAGGACCTTCCGCAATGTTGCCGGTACCATGGCGGACGACCCGGTTCTGTATACGCGGATGTTTCCCGTCCGTCAGTGCGCCGATATTTACCGGAATCAGCTCGCATCCCGCAGGGCCGCACATGACGCATGCCGTTGACAGCCTGTCCCCCATATTTTCCAGCACCTGTATAGTCACCGAACTGTCGGTCTGCGTCACGCCTTCTTTGACCACGCCGTTGTCGGCGCCCATAATCACCACCGCCCGTTTATCCGGATGCGGATGCGGCGTCCCGCAGATGCCTGCGATCCTCACCAGCACTTCCTCCAGCCATCCAAGCCCCCGAAGCGGCTTGCAGAGCGAGTCCCAGCACTTCCAGGCTTCGTCCATGGACTTCTGGTCCACAGGCCCGATTCCCTTTATTATTTTTTCCAGTTCTTTCATATCCCCTGTCTCCTTATATTCATCTGTTGTACGCCTGCTGCAGTTCTCCTTATGTTCAAGTCAGAGCTGCCATCCATTTCTGACTGCAAAGCCGGCCTTATACGCCCTGCCCCAGACAGTTCATGATCACGCTGATCATCATCTCTTTTTCTTCCGGCTTTGATTCCGCAATCATAATGGTCAGCGCCACCAGTGTATAATCTTCGATCAGCTTTCTGCCGTCCTGAAACAAAACACCGTTTTGATCCAGAAAATACAGAAACATAGTAGCGGCAATTCTTTTATTTCCGTCATAAAAGCTGTGATTCTTGGTTACGAAATACAGCAGATTCGCCGCCTTTTCTTCCAGAGAATCGTAGATATCCCGTCCTCCGAACGACTGATAAATGTTCCCGATGCTTCCTTTGAAGGAGTCGTCCTTCTCCTTTCCGAACAGCTCCGATTCGTCTCCAAACCGCATCTGCGCGATTACGTCCCTGCATTCCTCATAGGTCAGCACATGAATCGTGTCCGTCCCTTTGGGGCGTTTCATGTTCTGATGGTCGTAGGAATCCAGCAGCTCCAGCGCGGTACTGTATTTCTCAATCACCGAAAGTACCTGCCTGCCGTCCAGCTCGTTCTCCGTACGCTTCATAATCCGTATCACCTCTCCCAACTGACTGATACGGTTATTGTTTACGGCATATCCTTTTAAAATGTACTGTTTCAGAACGGAATTGGCCCATTGACGAAATTCCACACCTCGCCTGGATTTTACACGGTATCCGACAGAGATGATGACGTCCAGACTGTAATATTCTACATTATATGTTTTTCCATCTGCTGCAGTTGTCGCAAATTTTGCGACAACTGACGAATCATCTGCCAATTCCTCCTGCAATGCATGATTGATATGCTTTCCTATGGTTTTCACATCACGGGAAAACAGTTCCGCCATCTGGTTTCTGTTCAGCCACACCATCTCATCTTCCAGCGCAACCGGAAGTGATACGCTTTTGTCTTTCGTTTCAAACAACACAATCTCATTTCTCTTTTCCACTGCACAATCCTCCTTATCGAATAAATGTTCTGTATTTATTTTACAACATACAGCTGTATCATGCAATGGAAAGTTTCAAAAATTCAATCTGGAAATGTAATTTCTCCCAAATATATGCTGCTTTGGTAAATCTCCTCAAACTCTTCCCTGGAAATAACCATGGCAAAAAATTCATCTTTCTGGTTGATCTCATCTTTCTGGTTGATTTCATCAACGGTTGGAACCGGCGCCTCCGTTACAAATGCGTATCCTTCGTCCACAGGAACCGCTCTTCGATCCGAAAAGACTTCCGTCATCCTTGTGGCATATCGTTCATTCTCCAGATCCACTTCATAAAAAAGCAGGACCGGAGTCTCTTCATCTATATATTTCCAGAAGCATTTTATGTATTCATATCTTTTTTTCTGTTCCGTATGGAAAGCATCCTCGCTCATACGTTTCTTCACACTTTCGCATACAGCATGGCATTGCAGATGGTTGCCGCAATGTTGCTGCCGCCCTTACGCCCTCTGGGCACGATATACGGTACGCCTGCGGCCATAATCAGCTCCTTCGCTTCCACCACATTGACGAATCCCACCGGCGCGCCGATGATCAGCGCCGGACGCACCTTCTCTTCCCGGATCAGCTCGTACAGCCGGATCAATGCCGTCGGCGCATTTCCAACGGCGAAAATGACTTCTCCGTCCAGCGCGGCCCCCCGCTCCATGCAGACGGCTGCCCGGGTGCATTCTCTTTTTTTTGCTTCCTCCGCCACATCTTCATCCGACATGAAGCAGAAAGCTTCTCCGCCGTATTCGGAGAGTTTTTTCTTGTTGATCCCGGACCACGCCATCTTCGTATCCGTTACGATCGACGCCCCCCGGCGCAGCGCCTCCACGCCCAGCATGGCCGCGCGCTTTGAAAAGCACAGATTGTCCGCATAGTCAAAATCCGCAGACGTGTGAATGCAGCGTTTGACAATGGAGAATTCCGGCTCCGGCCAGGTCCTCCCGTTCAACTCCTCCGTGATGATCTCCATGCTCCGCTTTTCAATGTCCGTCGGTTTTACAATCTCTATCCTGTCAAGCATCAGATTCCCGCCTCCAGTATCTCATAAATTTTCTTCATATCGAAGGAACGCCGCACCAGATCCGCCAGCCTGTCGTATTCCTGCTCCTTATGCGCCTCCAGGTCGAAGCTCCATTCCCCGTATTCCATTCCCTTGTCCTTCATCAGCCTCCGGATCATGGCCTCCGCAAAACCCGCCGTATCGAAGAGTCCGTGCAGGTAGCTTCCCAGCACCGTGCCGTCCTCATTGGAAAGGGCGTCCGTCCTTCCGTCGGAAAGCCGGATCAGCTCCAGGCATCCGCCCAGATTCTCCGACACTCCCATGTGGATCTCATATCCGGACACCTCTCTGCCTTCCCAGCCCGTCCAGAGGCCCGCACCCCGCTCCATCCTGCCGGAAATCTGCGTCCGCGTCTTGGCTTCACTGAACACAGTCCGCGTGTCCAGAAGTCCCATGCCCCGCATGGAACCGCCGTGTTCCACTCCGTACGGATCCTCCATGGCTTTTCCCAGCATCTGAAAGCCGCCGCAGATGCCGATGACCGGCGTCTTGTTCTCCGCCTGCCGGAGGATCAGCGCTTCCATGCCGGACTCCCGCATCCACTGCAGGTCGTCCATGGTGTTTTTCGTGCCCGGCAGCAGGATCAGGTCCGGACTGCCCAGCATCCCGGGCTTCTGTACATACCGAAGAGACACTCCGTCCATTCTTTCAAATACGGAAAAATCCGTAAAATTCGAGATGTGCGGCAGATGGATCACCGCCACATCCAGTCCGGCGCCCCTCTGCGTCCGGGTCAGCCGGTCCGACAGGCTGTCCTCGTCGTCGATGTCCAGAGGCTCCATGGGCACCACCCCCAGCACCGGTATGTGCAGGCGCTCCTCAATCATCTGAAGTCCCGGCTTCAGGATTTCCACATCTCCGCGGAATTTATTGACAACCAGCCCTTTGATCATGGCCTGCTCATCTTCCTCCAGAAGCTTTACCGTCCCGTACAGCGCCGCAAAGACGCCGCCCCGGTCGATATCGCCCACCAGCAGCACCGGAGCCTTCGCCATCTTCGCCATGCCCATATTGACGATGTCATTTTCCCGGAGGTTGATCTCCGCCGGGCTTCCCGCTCCTTCAATAACAATAATGTCATACTCCTGATCCAGCCGGTTGTATGCTTTCATGACATCCGCTGCCAGTTTCTTTTTGTCCCGGTAGTAATCCATGGCTTTCATATTTCCCCGGACCTCTCCGTTTACGATCACCTGGCTTCCCACATGGCTGGTGGGTTTCAGGAGGATCGGATTCATGTCCACGGCCGGCTCGATCCCGCACGCCTCCGCCTGCATGGCCTGCGCCCGGCCGATCTCCAGCCCGTCCTTCGTAATATACGAATTCAGCGCCATATTCTGCGACTTAAAAGGAGCCACCCTATATCCGTCCTGCATAAATACTCTGCCAAGCCCCGCCGTCAGGAAACTTTTCCCCGAATTGGACATGGTACCCTGTATCATGATCGCCTTCGCCAATCGCCTCACCTCATTTCACAAATCTGTCGGATGACCGACGGGTCCTTGATCTTTGCGTCGTCTGCAAACATCAGAATCTTTGTCAGGATCTCCGCCGTCTTTGGATCCTCATCCAGAAACGGAAGAAAGATCTTTCCCCGGTGCTGGGAATGCACCGGCAGCACATGGAGCATGGCGTTTCCCACCTGATGGATCACGCCGCTTCCCAGATGAACGGTATACTGTCCCAGCGTTCCGTCGATGACCGCATGAGTCCCCTGCAGCCGGACATTTTTTATCCGGAAAAGACGGAGATTCTCCTCCACGATCACCCGCCGCATCTCCACGGTGGAATGGCTGGCTTCCGGATCCACGCCTCCCACAAAGGCAGTGCTCACCGCCAGATCCACATCCCGCATGACCTCGCTGTAGATACGCTCCGGAATCTCCGAGATCTTCTTCTGAGTAAAATTTCTCCGGTCGTAGAAGACCACCGATTCCAGCGTGGGCGCCTCAATATCGCCGGGTGAGAACCAGTCCGCCAGCGCCAGCAGCACCGCGATGATATCTTCTTTATAGTACACCTTCTGCAGCCCGCTTTCATAATCCGCCACCCAGCGGCGGCCGCGAAGGGTCGCCGCCGTCTTCTGCGGCTGGATCTGATATCCGGAAAACAGACGGCTCTCCCGCTTCTCCAGTTCTTCCGGAAGCTTCACATACAGTTCCCGGAACACCTGCTTAAAGGGCTGCCGCGTCTTCTGTTCAAACAGCGCCCTCTGATACTCCTGCCAGTGCCCTTCCTGATAAAAATCGCAGGGATGGGCAACCCGCACCCGGGTATCGGAACGGACCGAGACGGTCCTGCCGGACCAGTCCGTAAGTCCCTCTTCCGACAAAAATCCCATCCTCCCGGCTGTTTCGCAGTCCTTCGCCGTCACATACACCAGCGTCTTTATGAGCGGGCTGACCACCGGATTCTGAAGAAGCGCCCAAAGCTCCCATACTGCAAATACCGTGCCGTCCTCCATGGCCTGCTCCAGCATCTTTCGGGTTCTTGCATGCTGCTCCTTCAGCTTTTTCACGATCGCCTGGCACTCTGCCACCGTCTCATTCTTTTTATATTTTGCAGGCAGGGATTTTACGGTCTTCCCGTCTCTTTGGCACTGCAGGCTACTCTTTCCCGCCTCGTCCACGAAAACGCGGATCTGTACGTCCTCTGCCGGCTGCCACGCAAAATATCCGTCATACGACGCGGTCAAGCGGGTCTCCATGCGCAGCATCAGACGGGTCACATCCGAAAATCCCGCGTTCGTGCTCAGATTCTGAAGCGCCATATCCGCCGCTCTTCCTTCACTGGCGCGCCTCTGCGCTCCGAACTGCCTGCTTTCCTTCCGATAATTCTGAATGTACTGGTAACGCTCCAGAAGCTCCTCTTCCCTTCTCTCCGCCGTCTCTGAAAGCGGCAGAAGCGGCAGGCTCATGAGCAGATCCTTGTTCCGTTTCCCGTCGATCTGCGTCTTTAACGTCTCAAAATCCGTCTTTCCAAGAGCCGCGTCCGCGTATTTTTTCGCCCGGGCATGGGCGGTCCCGCCGGAAGAATATTTTGCCGCCTGATAGAGCAGCTGGAAATCCTTTTCTCCCAGCTGTTCATACGACTCCTTAAACCACCGGACGTCAAACGCCCCGCCGCACAGCTCTTCTCTGGTCAGGGGCGTATATTTTGCCACCATGGCCATGGTCCCGTCGTCCAGCCATTCGCTGGTATGCGCCATAAAATAACAGCAGCCGCTCTGAAGTCCCGAAAGCCCCAGACAGGGTTCCAGAAGCGGAATCCACTGCGGCGCATACATGGCAAGCTCCACCAGCCGCTTTTTCGCGATACCGGTGCCGGCCAGCGCCTGGCGAAGGTCCTCCGCCGTCTCTTCCTTTCCCGGATAACAGCGCATGAGCAGGCAGCTCAGGACTCTGCGCCGGTCCTCCCCGTTTCCATAATAATATGCGTTCTGGTCCAGCACATCGTTCCCGATGGCGTGAAGAAGCCGGATCAGGACGGGAATTCCCCGTACCATGCAGATATTGGACACATACCGGGAAAACGGCGTCGCCTGCTCTCCCCGCCGCAGCTCCACCTCCAGTACCTTCGGCACCACCTCATCATACAACGCAAGTGCGAACTGCACCTCCGGTTCGGAGCCGTCCACCCTCCGGGACGTTCCGAACGAATCGCCGAAAAGATCGTACATTTCCCGCATGCCCATCCGTCCGCCGGACAACGGGTCCAGACAGCTTTTCGCCGCCGATGTGATCACAGCCAGAAGCCGCCCCATATCATAATAAGTAAACACGGCTTTATAAAACTGCTCCTGATCCCAGATCCCCCGCAGGCAGCACTGGACAAAATCGGAAAACCGGATCACATCATTTCCCGACCGGTATCCCTGCGCATCCAGACGGTCGAATCCCCGGTGCTGCCGCAGACGGAACCGCAGAGCGAAGGAAGGCGCAAACTTCTCTCCGTCCGCCAGCTTCAGCCAGACAAGCAGGTTGTCAAAGATGGGAAGCTGCCCGTATTTCATCAGATGCTGGCCCTCTGTCCGCCATGGCTTTGCCCGGTCCACATAAGCGCCCACGGAGGTTTCCAGCACGGAAAAAAGCTTCGCGATCCCCACAAGCCCCCAGTGAACTTTCATTTCCTTCGGCACGTATCTCTGGAACATCAGATTTACCACCGTCCCCGTCTGTGCGGGATAACTGCCTCTGGATACCAGATTTTTAAAGGGAGGCTCCTTTAAGACGCCTGTTCCGAATACTTTTTTGTAAACAGACGTATGTTTCCCATAATCGCCTCTTCCGTGACAGCATACCAGATACAGGTACACCTCCATCAGAAGCTGCGGGTCACCGACCTCCTTCTCATAAAACTGTTCCCACAGTTCTCCGAACGGGTACCCGTTCCATCCGCCGCCCCTGACATTTCCGGGGGCCAGCATCACGCCCAGAAGCTTCTCGTCCCCCTGACAGTCCTCATACTCCAGGTCCTTGTGTGCCCCGATCCACGCGTCCAGGCGTTCCAGCACCCGAATACACGCCTGCTCCCCGCAGACGAACAGCTTCGACGCCTGCTCCGTATCCACAGATACCTCCGGAATGATCCATTCCTTCCCGGGATCGTACAAGCCGTAACCCGGTTTTTTCAGAAGATCCTGCGCCGTGTTCCGTTCTCCGATCAGTTCGGTCAGAAGGATCTGTTCTTTTTGTGTAGGATTTTCATACGCTTCCAGTATCGGAACCGTCAGCCGGTATTCCTGCAGGTTTTTCTTTTTCAGATGCTGTGCCAGCTCCAGCCCTCCCATATGGGATTCCTCTGATTTTTCCTTCAGAAGCCGCTCGATGCTGCCCCGAAGCGCCGCCGGCTCCTGGCTTTTCAGTATATCCAGCGTCTGTGCGCGTCCTTTTTTATACCGCATGTTGCCTTCGATCTTCCGATAATCTTCCGGCAGCAGCCTCACGCCCTTCACCAGCGTAAACGCCACGTTTCGGGTGTTTTCCTCCTGACTGTGGAGGCAGTCCAGAAGGATCTGCTTCCGGATTCCGTCCTTCGGCCTCCACAGAAGAATCCTGGCCGCCAGATGCCTGCCGTCTGTAATCGCAGGCAGCAGCCCCGCAGCCTCATCTAAATACGCATCCTCCTGCAGCGCCCACGCCAGCAGGCACATCCGGATCGCCGCGTCCGACCGGCTCATGGTCACCTTATACCACGGAAAAATGCACGGATCAAGTACAAGCCCCTTCTTCGGAAGCGTCTCCATGATCCCCTTCAGAATCCCGTAGGCGCGCTTTGCCTCTTCCGGGCTCAAGGACAGCCGTTCCGTCGTGATCATCCTCGGCATCTGTCCCTTATCGTAGGAAGGCGAGTAGTAATACCGGCTGCAGCCGCTGGAACGGTAATCCATGATCTCATTTAACTGTCCGTACACATCCCCCATAAAATACGGAAGATAACAGGCGATCAGCTCCAGATCTTCCGGATAAGCAAACATCACCTTTTTCGCCGCCCGCATGGAAAGCGTCCGGTTCTGAAACGCTTCCAGATAATAAGAAGCCGTCATCATCTGATGCCTCGTTCCGTCCTCCGCCAGACGAAGGACCGCGTCCGACGCCTTCTGCACATCGTAAAAAGCCGTTGCCCACAGCGCGCAGCAGATGCCCACGGCATCCTCTCCCGCAAGCTGCTCTTTCACAAAAGCAGGATCCTTAAGGCACTCTCCCATAAGCTTCAGCAGTTTATCCGCCATCCGTTCCATGCTTTTATAATCATAGATGCCGATCCAGGTACTGACCGCCCGTTTCACCGACGAATAGCGGATCAGGCCGTGATCCAGAATGATCTGGAACAGATACTGGAACGCTTCCGTCCTTCCTGCATCCATCGTCTCGCAGACCGCCTGTCTGGCTCCCTCCTGCAGCCTTGCCGCCAGCAGAAAATCTCCCAGAACCTGATACAGATCCTCATTCCTGCTCATGACGATGCCCCGGATCAGTTCATGGCTGATCATCTGCGTATTGTTGTCGCCAAGAAGCACTTCCTTTACCGCCCGGATCGTCTCTTCCTTTCCCCGGTCGATCTGAGCCGCCAGCATGCCGGCATAAGAAAAGTTCTCGTCTCTCGCATCCTTTAAGATGTCCGGCGCCGCATTCCCGGTCAGAATATCCGCCAGAGATACCTCTCTTCCGCTTTCTCCATAAAACCGGAGCCTTGCATACGCCCACAGAAGCCGGACGCCGGCCTCCACAAAGGGCGTATAGCTCTCTCCCCTCACGCTGCGGCGGTACATCCCTGCGGAAGCCTGGAACTGATTCATCTCATCCAGCGCATAGTAGAATTCTTCCTGAAGTTCCGGCCGGACACATGCATCCACCAGGCAGGAAAGATGCTGCCGATACACTTCCGATGGCTTTCTTGCATCCTTTGCCAACAAAAGGCTTTTGATCCAGTTGCACGCCTCCACATCCACGCCCGCATACAGATTTCCTCTGCGGTCCACTGTGGGCAGAAGTTTCCGTTCCGTCTTCGACAGCCCGGAAGTTTTCTGAAGTTCTTTCGTAAATCGTTCCATCCGCCGTGCCTGCTCTGCCATGATCGTCCTCTTCTCCTCTATCCTTCAATCCCGGCCCAGTCCGGCCCGTCTTCTACATTTCCGGTTACATGGATCGAATGTCCCCAGAACATATCCCCATCCCCGAACCAGAAGTCAAAGCCCCCATCCTCTTCCGTCTGAATGGATTCCAGTTCCATGCGTTCCATAAACTGCTTTCTGCTGACTGTCGGCCCGCCTTCTTCTGTTTCATCTTCTGCACTGTTTTCCGCCCATTCATTTGCCGACTGCAGAAGCTCATCCGCCGCATGTTCCCTGATCCTCCGATCCCATATTTTCTGATCTGCCATCAGAATGCGGGCAGTCCCCGCTGCTCTTTCCATGGCATCTTCTTCATCCTGATCAAATGACAGGCAGATCTCGTCTCCCAGCCAGTCCACCCTTGTTTCAAACCAGTCGACAGTACGATCCAGCGTGAATGTTCCAAGACCTTCCACTTCCATCATGATTTCCTGGGTCTGTTCCTCTAAGATTTCTTCCAGTTCCGGATCCTCTCCCGCCTGCACGGGACCTGTCATGAGCAGAAATCTTCCGTCTCTGGAAGGACGCACGCAGCACCGGATCACAGAGTCCCCTTTTACAGAAGTCTGCAGATATTTTAAAAGTCTGTCATCTGCGGGCGTACACAGCAGGATCTCTCCCTGGTGAATCTCACCGCCTGCTTCTTCTCTCCATGCCGTCAGTTCCACGGATGCGCTCCAGAGCTTTTCCTTTCCTGCCCTGCCTGCTCCGAATCCACTGGCGCCGGTCACCGCCTGAATGTTCAGTTCCTGCGGAAGGGTATTTTCTGCTTTCTTCTGATACGCTCCGGTCTGAACAATGGATTCCCACATCTTCATTTCTTCTTTTTTTTCAAGCTGTTTGAACATAACTCCTCCATCACCTGTTTCAGTGCAGTTACAAGTCTCACATTATCACCATGACATTTTACCGCCGCCCGGTAATATTCGTCATTCAGTCCCCGGTAATTGCCGCATCGCCGGATCAGAATCCCATAGGGCAGCAGGCGCTCGTACAAATCGCATATCCCCGGCGCGCGGAAAAAAAGATAGTCCGCCTGTCCGTCCCACACCTGCATTCCAACCGTTTCCAGTTCTCCTTTCAGCCAGACGCGTTCTTCTCTCACCAGCCGGACGGCTTTTTGCCTATATTCCTTCTCCCCCAGCGCGGCGATCCCTGCCTCCGACGCCAGCACGCTGACCCCCCAGCACTGTCCGGCAGCCTCCATACGCGTCAGAAGCTCCCGGTTCCCGCTGATGCCGTATCCGAGACGGATCCCCGGCATGGCGTACATTTTCGTAAATGATTTTAATATGAACAAACGTTCTATCCTTTTTATGTAAGGAATCAGGGACCGCTCCTCCTGACCGGTAAAATCCAGAAAGCACTCGTCCAGCACCAACAGGATTCCCAAGCGCTCCGCCGTTTCCAGAATCCGAAAAAGCAGATCCGGATCGATCAGCAGCCCGGTGGGATTGTTGGGATTGCACAGAAACATCACGTCTACGGAAGCGTCCATCTGTTCCAGAATATCCTGCCGCACCTCCAGGCTGTCCCGCAGTTCATGAAACAGGCATTCGGCGCCGACCTGCTTTAACGCTTCCTCGTATTCCGCAAAGGTAGGAGCCGTCAGAAGCGCCCTTCTGGGACGCGCCGCGTACGCCAGACGGTAGATCAGGTCCGCTCCACCGTTTCCGCAGAGAAAATACGCTTCCGGAAGGCCGTATGCTTCAGACAGCGCTCCTTTAAGCTTCCGGCACAGGGGATCCGGATAATGCACCGCATCCTCCAGCGCATGCATCACCGCATCCCGCACGCTTCCCGGCATCCCCAGCGGATTGATATTTGCGGAAAAATCCAGAAGCTCCGTTTTATCTTTCCTGCATGCCTCTCTTATCTCTTCTTCGTATATATTGCCGCCATGTAACAAATTCATCTCTTTAATTCTGCCTGTCTTCCAAGATCGCCGGCCGGATTCCAGATCCGGCCTGAAATTACTGTTTCTCAAATTCTCTTTTATGCCGGAGGACGCCTCAGGGGGCAGTTTGACAAAGACACATGCTCTGCCAGCTCATGCAGACCGTGGTCTCTCAGATAATCCTGCAATATCCAGGCGGACTGGGTGGATTCTGGTCCGATGATAATCTCTGCAATCAGATCCTCCAGGCCAACCCCGATCTTCCAGCACATGGATTCCAGATCCAGAGGATAGTACTTTTTAATACGCTCCTTTGTCACATGGTAACAGGGGCTCACGTCAAAATATTCCTTCTCATACGGATAGACCACCAGACGCACCTCATTTTCAGAGAAAAAAGACGGATGCTTATAGACGACGGAACAGATCCATGCATCATTCATCACATGTTTGATCTCCGGGTTGTCTCCTGACAGATTTGTACCGCTGACAGCCAGCTGATAAAATACATCCACCAGACTGTGCTCCGTCATATCGTCCTGATAAAAAACCTTTTGAAGGGACAGATCTCCCTCTGCCAGCTTCTGCAGCAGTTCCCCCCGAAATGCAATGCACACGCCCCTGCCGCGGTTACCGTACCGCTCCCACTGAGCGGCATCATCCCGATAGAAGGAAAAGCAGGCTGCATAGGCCGAATAGAAAAACTCCTTTTTCAGTTCCTCTTCAAAAAGTTCCCGGACTTCGTCTGCCAGATCCTTCTTTCCGTCCTCCAGAAGCCTTTTCACCACTGCCTGACACAGGCCGCTTATAAAAAGACGCATCTCCGCCGCATCATTCATATTCAAAACGTTATTGACGCGCAGCTGTGCGCGCCGAAGGATTCCGTCCAGCGCCTGAAAATCCGTATAGTGATAGAAAATGTCGTTGTCAAACTTTTGTGCCATCTTAAGTCCCAGGCCCCCTGTCTTATATTATCCATCCTGTCTCTGGTCGTACAAAAGCACGTCCCGGATCCCTTCCGCCGTATATTCCACTGCCGACCGATGCACCGGGATTCCGGCAGCAGCCGCTGCTTCTGCCGTCACCGGACCGATGCAGACTGCTTTTGCCGCCATGCTTTTTCCGTCCGTCATGGACGCAAATGCCTTGACCGCCGAAGCGCTGGCAAAGGTCACATAATCCACCTGCGGCAGAATCCGGTTCAGCTCTTCACTTTTGCGTTCATCCACCGCTGTATGGTAAACCGTCAGCGGCTCATAGAGAATTCCCGCCTTTTCCAGCGCCCGGTTCAACTCCGAAGACGCCTCCTGAGCCCGCAGCAACAGGACCCGGTCTTCTTTGTTCAGTGTTGGGACCCATTCCTTCGAGAGATCCCGGCTGCTGTATTTCGTCGGTACAAAATCCGCCTGGATCCCCTTTGCAGCCAGCACCTGTTTCGTCCCCTCGCCGATCACTGCAAAACGAAGCCCCGCCAGACACCGGATATCCTTCCCGCACGCCAGCAGATAATCAAAGAAAATATCCACCCCGTTGCCGCTGGTAAATACAGCCCAGCTGTAACGGTCCAGGGTCTCCATGGCGGTTTGCAGCTCCCTGGTAATCAGCGGCTCTGTATGGATCAGGCTGAAGGAGATCACTTCCGCTCCTTCCGCTTCCAGCACCCGCCGCTGCTGCTCTGCCATTTTCTCCGTTCCGGTCACAAGCACCCGCACGCCTGCAAGCGCGCCCTTTCCATACCATGCGATCTCTTCTCTTAGGGACACCACGTCACCTACTACCGTGATTGCAGGAGTTCGGATTCCTGCAGATTCTGCTTTCCAGACGATGTCCCGCAAAGTTCCCACCGCCACTTTCTGACGGCTTGTAGTCCCTTCCTGAATCACGGCTGCCGGCGTGTCCGGATTCTTTCCGTTTTCAACCAGACTCGTCGTGATATTCGGTAGATTCTTAAGCCCCATCAGAAAGACCAGCGTGCCTTCTTCTTTTGCCAGCGTCGCATAGTCCAGCACGTTTTTTTCCTTGTGATTTCCTTCATGCCCGGTAATCACATGAAAGGAGGAAGCATGGTCCCGATGCGTTACGGGGATTCCGGCATAAGCAGGCGCCCCGTAACAGGAAGACACGCCCGGCACGATCTCGTATTCAATCCCGGCCTCCAGAAGTTCCTGTGCTTCCTCTCCGCCCCTTCCGAAAATAAACGGATCTCCGCCTTTTAAACGGACCACTTTTTTGCCCTCCTTTGCCATACGAATCAGCAGAGCGTTAGTCTCTTCCTGCTTCAAATGATGACTGGACGCACGTTTTCCGGCATAGATCAGTTCAGCGTCTCTTCCGGCCTCATTTAACAGTGAATCCGTAGCCAGACTGTCATAAACGATCACATCCGCCTCCCGGATGCAGGACAGACACCTGTTTGTCACCAGATTCCGGTCTCCCGGACCAGCTCCTGCAAGCCATACTTTTCCCTGGCAGAGCTTTGCCGCCAGTTCGCGTCCCAACGCCTCCGCCTGCCCGGGGCAAAGCCCCGTGGTCCTGCTGCCCGAAGCCTTTTTCAAATGCCTTCCGTCCGGGGCAAACAATACTTCCATATGAAGTATGTCTCCTTCCAGCCAGGAATATGCCGCCGCCGGAGCATTGCAGCTTCCGCCGATGGCGGACAAATACGCACGTTCTGCATACAGAGACACCGCTGCTTCCGCGTCGTGGATGGCATCCAGCACTTCCTTCAGATGTCCTCCCCTGCTCTCCACCGCCAGGATCGCCTGTCCTGCAGCCGGCAGGCAGACGGAACGGTCCAGAAACTCATAATGATATTCTCCGCTGTCTGGAAGCGCCAGCCGCTTAAGTCCCGCCGCTGCCAGCACAATGGCGTCATACTGTCCTTCCGACAGCTTCCGAAGCCTGGTCAGCACATTTCCCCGGATCATCCGGATCTGGACCAGCGGATTGACTTTTTTAATCTGAAGCTCCCGCCTGAGACTGCTGGTTCCCACCACGGAACCGGGTTTCAGATCAAAAAGCCTGGTTCCGTCACGGGTAACGAGCACGTCTTCTGCCGATTCCCGCTTAAGAACGGCTCCAATCCCCAGCCCTTCCGGAAACTCCATGGGCATGTCCTTGGCGCTGTGTACCGCCAGATCGATCTCTCCATTTATAAGCGCCTCTTCCAGCTCCTTTGTAAATACGCCTTTTCCGCCAAAAGAAGTCAGAGAACGGTCCAGAAGCTCGTCTCCTTTCGTCGACATCTCCACAATCTCCGCCCGGACTTCCGGAAACGCCTCTTCTATCTTTCTTTTTACAATCTCCGTCTGAACCAGAGCCAGTCTGCTCTTCCTGCTCCCGATTCGAATCAAATCCTGCATGTTATAACCGCCTTCCACGTGTTTTTCGTCCCTGTACTGCGGACCTTCTATAAAGAATATCCCCTGGGAGTGATCATCCTTGCTTTTTTCACATACGTCTGTGAATTCCCGATAATCACCACGCTGAACATATCGATTTCCGCATCCTTCAGTTCCTTAAGCGTCGTAATGCACATGCTTTCGTCTTTTCTTCCCGCATTGCGCACGATCCCCGCCGGCGTCTCCGGCTTCCGGTATTTCATCAGGATATCCGCCGCCTGCTCCACGTAACCGGTCCGTTTTCTGCTCCTGGGATTGTACAGACAGACGATCAGATCTCCCTGTCCGGCACAGTCCACGCGCTTCATGATCAGAGGAAGGGGCGTCATCAGATCGCTCAGGCTGATGACCGCAAAATCATGCATCAGGGGCGCTCCAAGCACGGACGCCGCCGCACTGGCCGCCGTCACGCCCGGCACGGTCTCAATCTCAATATCCGCATTTTTTTCATCTGCCACCTGATAGATGATCCCGGCCATGCCGTAGATCCCGCTGTCCCCGCTGGACACCATGGCCACGGTCTGATCTTTCTGCGCTTCTTCCACCGCCATCTCACAGCGCCGCACCTCCTGCATCATGGGCGTCGCAATATAGTGCTTGTCCGGAAAATATTCCTTTAATATATTTACATAGGTCGTGTAGCCTGTTACTACATCCGCCTTCCTGATCACTTCAATGGCTTTCGCCGTCATATGTTCGTATCCGCCCGGCCCGAAGCCCACTACATACAGTTTTCCCATTTCTTATCTCTCCTTCATCGTTTCAAAAAACGCCCGCAGCGATTCCGGACTGGAATTATCCCGAATCCGGTAAAACATCTTGTCTATGGCTTTTTCAAAACCCTTTTTCTCTGCTTCTTCCAGCATCCACGCCTTCATTTTTCTGATCTCGGGAAGCGCCTGCTGGAACACCATCCAACGTTCAAAATCCAGTCCCACTTCCTTAAGAATCTGGTCCGCCGCCATCGCTTCGTGCCTCTTCTTTTCGTTGTTTGCTTTCGCCAGCTCCTGAAAATCATCAATGTCATAACGTTTGATTCCCGGAAGCCATTCCACTTTTTCCTCAATGTCGATGGGCACCGCCAGATCCACCAGAACCCTCTTCTTCGATGTCTTAAGGCATTTTGCCAGCTTGTCATATGTCATGGTATAATGGGGGCTGCTGGTGGCGCTGATAATGACGTCCATCTCATCCATCAGTTCATAACGGCTCTCATATTCCATCACCTGATAGGTGACCTTGTGGTGCCGGTCCTCGCACGCCTGGCGCATGTTTCTGGATGTAATACAGACCTCGGCCCCCTCGATACACTGCAGATTTTTCAGCACTACGCTGCCGATCTTGCCGGACGCCCCGATCAGCATTACCTTTTTCCCATGCAGGGACCCAAGCGTCTTCTCCGCCGCCTTTACCGCCATGGTCGCCGTGGACACGGTCGTCCGGGACAGATCCGTCCTGGTCTTCACTTTTTTGGCCGCCGTTACCGCATACCGGAACAGCGTATTAAGATACACTTCGCAGGTTCCCGCCTGTCTGGCCTGCTCATGGGCGCGCTTTACCTGCCCCAGGATCTGATCCTCGCCCATGACCATGGAATCCAGCCCGGCCGCCACATGGAACAGGTGCTCCACTGCCTTTGTGCCGCTGTAAAAGCGCACATAGTCTCCTATATGCTCCACTTCCGCCGCCCCGGCAAATTCCAGCAGCAGATCCTGCATATCCGTAAAATTGCTTCCTGCCTTTTCTGAATACGTATAGACCTCCGTCCGGTTGCAGGTGCTGATGATCACGCATTCCTGCGCAGACTTTCGTTCCAGCATCTGATGCATCAGATCCATCTGCACCTGTTCCGGAAAAGCAAAAAGTTCCCGGATGGCCAGAGGGGCGCTCTGATGGCTGATGCTGATCAGTGAGATCCCCATCACTCTGTCACTCCTTTTCGGAATTCTGTTGTAAATGTCTTATCGTACAGCTTCGAAAGCTCGTATTCGTCTCCAAGGAAATCTCCCACGACGGTCAGCGCCGTCTTGCGGATCCCTGCTTCCCTCACGCGTTCTGCAATGTTGGTCAGATCCCCGCGCACGATCTTCTGATCCTCCCAGGTCGCCTTGTAGACCACCGCCACCGGCGTCTCCGGCCGGTATGCCTGTCTCAGAACCGCCGACATTTCCTCCAGCATCCCCACGCTCAGGAAGATGATCATGGTCGCATTGTGCTGTGCCAGATCCAGAAGCTTCTCCCTGGGCGGCATGGGCGTCCTGCCTTCCATACGGGTCAGAATCACTGTCTGGCTCACTCCCGGAAGCGTATATTCTTTTTTGAGCACCGCCGCCGTCGCCAGAAACGAACTGACTCCAGGTACGATTTCGTACTCGATCCCCAGCTCGTCCAGCCGGTCCATCTGCTCCCGGTGAGCGCCGTAGATCGCCGGATCGCCAGTGTGCACCCGTGCGGTCTTCAAGCCTTTTTCTTCTGCGTTCTTCATGACCTCAATCACTTCATCCAGGTTCATGGTAGCGCTGTTATAGATCTTTGCCCCCGCCTTCGCATCCACCAGTACCTGCGGATTGACCAGTGAACCCGCATAGATGATCACATCCGCACTGTCAATGATTTTCTTCCCTTTGATCGTCAAAAGTTCCGGATCTCCCGGACCCGCTCCGATAAATGATACCATCTTTTCTCTCCCCTGTGCTGAATTTTAAGAGCTTCCGTTTCTTAAAAAAACCCTCAATACAAACAAAAGGACCTGCAACACTGCTCGCTGCAAGTCCTTCCTACAGTCAGACCTTCTGCCGTCTTTTGCCTCTTTGTCACACATGTGCCTGACCAGACAGCACATACAAAAACAACAGCTTTGTCTGTTCTTCTTCTCCAAACTGTATTCCGGATCTGCTTTCGTCGGAAGCTCCCCATGAATCAGAAAGCAGGTTTCCTGACTTGCGGTTTCGGTTTTCTTCTGTGCGCTGTCATTCCTTCTCACCTTTTGGCAATGGATTCCATAGACACCGCTTCTCCGCTTACAGTGACCGGATCGTTCAGGCTTCTCACCTGATTCCCTTTTCTGCCCTGTATGGGGCAGCACTTTCTGATGCTTTTATCTGTGGAAAAGCATACCATATTTCCGCTGATTCGTCAATTTATACTGTTTTCCATCCGTGTCCTCTTCCCATCCGCGCCTGCATCGTATATAATATTTAAAAATCATGGAGTGAGTTCTAGTAATGAATACCCGAAAACGAACCAGTAAAAAAAGAACCGGATATCTTTCCATCCTGCTGATCGTCTGCATCTTTTCCTGTATCACTGTCCTGGCTGTCAGTCTGTTCTTCCTGTTCCGTCCTTTCACCATGGAAGACGTCCGCCGGTCCGCCGATCGTGCCTTTACCTGCGTATCCCGGCAGCTTACCTCCTTTGCCGAAGTTATCTGGTCATGGAATGAACCCGCTCCTGCAGACGCCGCTGTTTCAGATATACAGAATACCGAAGCGGAATCGGTTCCTTACATGGAATTTTCCGGAGAACCCGGTGATATCTCCAGCCTTCAGGCAGAATACAACGACCCGGTCGACCAGATCTACCTGAACATGCTGGACACCGGCTGCGGACCCATGCTCTACTACCACCAGGGAGACATCCGGTGGGGCGATTATCTCTATGGAGGCTATGACCCCATGAGTAAATACGGCTGCGGGCCGACCGCCGTCTCCATGATCGTCAACAGCTTTGGCGATACTGCCGTTGATCCCACGGACATCGCCGCATGGGCCTCTGAAAACGGATATTATGCGCTCCACGGCGGCTCTTACCACAGTCTGATCCCGGACGCCATGAAAGCCTACGGACTGCAGGCGGAAAGCGTTACGGACCGGTCTTATGAGCATGTGGCAGAGCTCCTCTCTTCCAGTCATATTCTCGTCGCACTTATGGGACGGGGATCGCTGACGGAAAACGGGCATTTTGTTCTTTTCACAAAGCTTCTGGATAATGGAAAGATTTATATCGCTGATCCGGTCAATTATGAAAACTGCACGCTGGAATGGGATCTTACGCAGCTTCTGTCAGAACTGAAGAAAAGTTATGACAGCGGGGGACCGCTGTGGGCGGTGTCCCCTTAAAGATTCCTGTCCGTCCGGTCATGATCGCACGCTCAAGACAAGGGTTCGTCTTAAATGTCAGATTGAACAGATTTCTCGTAAACGCGGTCAGTTCTTCCCAATATCCATAAATATACGCTTCCTGCAGCGGCGTATCGTATTCATCCAGCTTTTTCACCATATCGTCAAACAGGGTGTTGGACTCCGTCAATAACTCCTTCACAGCTTCCCTGCCTCTGTTCCAGGTATTTGTGTCTTAACAGACCCAGAAAAGAAAGGAAGATCTGATTATCCGAATTCTTGTCGACCTCGTCAATAATCAGTACGATCTCCCGATCCAGACTGCTGCAGAGCAAAGTGATCCTTTCCCCTAAATCATCCAGCGGAAAAACCTCGGAGACCGGCTGATTCCATTCTTCCAGAATCCCGCGTTCCACTCCCTGCGCTTTCAATATACGGCTGATTCTCCGGATCAACCCCATTGCCAGAAGATACAATGACACAAAAAGTTCATCTGCCGCTTCAAAACTGAGTCTGATGACCAGGTAATGATCTTTCAGACGCTGCTCCAGCAGATACAAAGTAGTCGTTTTTCCATACTGTCTTGCCCGGTTGATCGTAAAATATTTTCCTTCCCGCACATAATCGTTACATATGGTATCGATTCTGGCGCTGATGTCCACCATATAATTTTCTTCCGGGATACAAACTCCTGTTACATTGAATTTTTTGGACATATATGCTACTCTCCTCTCATCACCCGGCACCGCTTCCTGCAACACGCGACACCAAAAGTCATGACCGGATCCAGTCCATTAAGAAGCAGCTTCTCTTTGTAATTCTTCTCCCGGATCTGCTCCGGAGCTTCCTGACACGCAGCATCCAGATCGCCGCCCTGTCACAGCCGATCTCAAAAAAATGCCGGAGCATGCTCATATTCAGGGATTTTCCAAATCGGCGGGGACGGGTGAAAAGGTTTACTGCTCCCCAGTTTCTTAACAGATCTTTGAGCAGGTTCGTCTTATCCACATAGTAAAAATTTTCTGTACGAATTTTCGAGAAATTCTCAATACCAACAGGCAGTTTCTTTTTTTCCATGCGCACGTCCCTCCGGCTTTTCTCTCTTGAGATTGATTATAACTGATTTTCTACCTTCTGAAAAACCTAAACACATGCAAAAGGCGGCAGATCCTTCTGCCGCCTTCACTGAACAAAATCTGCTGTCAACTTCAGCCAATCGTATTCAAAAGCATCCCAACCGCATAGTAATTGGTAAGGTTATATGCACCGCTCTTTGCAAAATTCGCAAAGGAAGTGAACTGATCAGACATCAAAGACTTATTGGAAGAAGCCTTGGCAGTACTTGATGAAGTACTGCTCTTGGATGTATCATCCTTCGTCTCCGTACTGTCCTTACCAAGAATCCGGTCAACCGGTGAATCCAGTACTCTGGTAGCCTTGCTTCCTACACGCTCTGCAATACCATACTGGCCGCCTACGGTCTCCTTCACAAAATCATAACTCTGCTCCAGGGATTCTGTCAGCTTTTTCTTGTCAATAGACAGGAAACCATCCTTATCCTTGCTGAGGCCAAAGGTCTGAAGTGCTTTGTCTGTCAGAGTATAGCTTTCAAAAGCTGCCATGTCAGACGCCGCTGTTGCTGTCACTCCATTGTTGTTCTTCAGGAAGGACATGGTAGAATTATAGTCATCTACAAACTTCTCGATCGCAGACACAACATTACCAAAAGCCTTTTCAACCGAATCCTGCGCATTCTTGATCGCATTCGCATCGCCGCTCTTCGCCGCTTCGTCTGCTTTCGCCAATGCCTCTTCATATTTGCTGAACACATTGTCTTTCTCGAAAATCTGAAGCTTGGAAGAGGAATCCTCCAGATCTTCCAGTGCCATCTGATAGCTTCTGAGATATGCTGAAGGAGTAGACGCTGTACCATACTTGTTCTTCACAGACGTGGTGCTGCCGGAAGTATTCGATGTACTGTCAGTACTGGATGTACTGCCGGTAGACGTATACTTATCCTTTAATTCTTCAGCTTTCTCATTGGAACTGTTAACCCAGGACTCATAATCCATGCCGTTGTTATAGCCGGTATTATATCCATAGCCATAATCCATACCAATGCCGCCGATTCCACTTGTTGCCATATGTTTTTCTCCTTTCTGGTATTCATGATACCTTTTTGGCTGAAAGCTCTAATGAACTCTCCGCTTCTGTTGTAAAAGGATCTCTCCTTATGCAACCTTATATCAATCTGTACTATAGGCCCTCTCGTTATTATATATCGTCTGCTCTTTCCCAAAAATAAGCTGTTCTGGTAAAATTATCTCTATCGGTATTCCTTCAGCCGCTCTCTTGCAGGTTCATATCCGGCCTGTGACGCCTGTCTGTAATACCGAAGAGCCAGCTCCTTCTGCCCTGACACCTCATACCATGCACCCAGATTATATGCCGCTTTGAAAGACCCGGTCCCAACCACTCCGCCCAGTTCCGGTCTTTCTCCCAGTTCCAGACAGCGTTTATAACAATATTCAATCCTCGGAAGCAGTCCGATATACCGCTCCACGTCTGACAATACCCGTTTCATATAGAACAGACCGCATACAAAGCAAAAGTCCGGCCATGCACCCAGTACAGGCTCTTCCCGTTCTACTACCGCACCGGCTTCGTTCAGACATTCCGCAGTTCCGATATCCAGAAGTGTATACAGATACAATACCACACCTTCTGAGCGCCAGGCCCATTCTCTCTCAGACAGACGGTAAAATCCCCGAAAATACAGAAGACTCTCTTCCAGGCGTTTCAGATTCCGAAGCGTTGAGGCAAGCTGATACTGATAATAGGCATCTTTCGGATGATCCTCTGCTTCCTGCAGCAGATACGGCAGATTTCTCTCCCCTTTATCCGTATACAGATAACCATCATGATCCACTTCCAGCGGAAGCCGATAGCAGGGATATTCTCCATCCGGCTGTTCATGAATTCGTCCTGTATAACGCACTCCCCTGGGAAACAGACGTGGAAGAACAGATGTACTGATGCTGACTCCTCCGTCTTCTTCCGGATAAGAATTATACCATAACATACCGCCCAGCCAGGTTCCTTTATGTCCGGAAAGAGCTTTTTCAAGATTCCTGCGCCTGTACGGCCTCACATATTCATCTGCATCCAGAATCAGATTCCAGTCTCCGTCCGACTGATCCAGCGCAAAGTTTTTTGCAGCAGAAAAATCGTTAATCCATGTAAATGAATAAAGTTCCGCCCCCATCTTCTCTGCGATCTCCCTGGTCCGGTCGTAAGAACCCGTGTCCACGACAATCATCCGGTCCACCAGCGGTTTCGCCGATTTCAGACACTTTTCCAGGGAGCGTTCTTCATTTTTCACGATCATGACAAGATTGATTTTCATAATTCATCTTCCAGAGTCAGTCCCAGTTTTCTCTGTTTTTCCATCTGCCTCTGTATCTGCTGCTGATAGACAAAGTTCCGGATATCCGCCTCTTCATTGGGCGCAAGGTCCATGAACTGGCATCCATAACCATACCCGCCCTGCAGATCCTGAATCCTGAGAATTCTTGCAGTCACCCTGCACAGATCTGACCTGAACCGGTACACAAAGATAAACTGCTGTCCCCGTTTCAGCTCCCGGTTTGTAACCAGATACAGTCCGCCTGCACTGATGTTCTGAATGACTCCCGTAACATAGCTGCCATCTTCCAGTACGAATTCCGACGGAATCCGCACCTTCACCCGCACATCCTTCTGTCTCTGAAACTCCTCATATACCTTCAGAACGGTGCAGTCGGCCATCCATGGCTCTCCCGTGTCGAGAAAACCCGGATTCTTTCTCAATGTTACATCGCAGAGACAGCGGATCAGTCCTTTCTGCCCGTCATAAAAATCCACGATCGTCTTAACCCTTGCATTACGCAGCTTCGGAGTATGAAAAAACAGGCGGCTCTCATTTTCTTTGATCTCCACCACCCTGGCTCTGGACAACGGTTTCTTATCCGTCCCGTAGACCAGGCAGCTCTCGCAGTTTTTCAATTTCATATTTCAAATCCCCTCCTTATCCTCTGATACGCAAACACCGCGGACTCCTGCAATACGCACTTGCCGCGGCGCCGCCGATCATATCGTAATTGATCCCACCTGACTGCCCGCCTTCATCATCATCTGAAGCCGCAGCAGCTCTATCATATTATAAAAAAAGGTTTTATCAACCGTCACCGTGTCCCCGCTCCCGCTCTGTACGGCGCTTCCATACAGCATGCTCATCATATCCGTGCTGGAACCATAGAGAGATGACATTCCATAGAGGCTGCCTGCGCCTGTCAATGCCGATGAACCATATGTACTGCCAAAACCAGCCAGAGCCGAAGTGCCGTAATAATTTCCAAAGCTGTTCATCGCCAGCAGATCATCAGTCCCGTCAAATCCGTATGAATTCTGCGTCCCTGCGGCACGGTTCACAAACATTCCTGCAGAAAGCGAAGAACCTTCCATATAGGAAGCAACCTTCTTCACATAATTCTGCGTCTCCGCATAAGGCGGAATACCGCCGTACTTTTCCACGCTTCCCGGGCCTGCATTGTAAGCGGCAAGCGCAAGGCTTATGTCCCCGCCATATCTGTCCAGATTACTTTTCAGATATTTCGCACCGCCCATGATATTCTGTCTGGCATCATAGGGATTCGTAACGCCCAGGGAACTGGCTGTTCCAGGCATCAGCTGCATCACTCCGATCGCGCCCGCATGAGAGACCGCATTGGGATTAAAATTGGACTCTGCCTTTGCCACCGCCTTCAACAGTTCCACCGGAACATCATATATGGAAGCGGCCTCTTCAAATATGGCATCCATACTCTCCAAACCAGAAGCTTTCTCATATACCTCTTCAAATTTAAGCGAACTGCCTGCGGTTCCTTTCCCATGCGTTTCCTCTGCCTGTGCAGTCTTCCCATACAGATCAACTGCTGATATTCCATCTATCATATCCGCCCTGCTCCTCCTGTCTGCTCATCTGATATCCATCCGCCTGTTTCCAGGCCTTATTCAACCAAATCATCCTGATCCGGACCTTCCTCCTCCGCCGGTGTTTCAGACGGTTCCCTGTCCGGCACATATCCAAGAAAATAAATATAAATATCCACGATCGCCTGATACAGCTCCGTCGGAATCTCCGACCCCAGCTGCAGCTGAGTCAGAAGCGTCGCCAGCGAATCATCCTCATATACAGGAACTCCCGCTTCCATAGCGGTCTCCGTGATTCGCTCCGCCAGATATCCCATACCGGAAGCAACGATCACCGGCGCGCCGTTCTTATCCGGATTGTACTTCAGTGCAACGGCTTTCTGTCTCATCAAATCATCAAATTCTGACATTGATCGTCGTCTCCTTCTCCCGTATTTCCGGAAATACTTCCGTTACCTTCCTGTCCCGCACACGCCCGTACACGGAAAACTGTCCCAGTCGGATCCCGTTCTTCTTCAGGATCTCCGACACATCCGTCTGGATCTGCTTATCCTGCTTTGCCAGGTGCGGCGGCACAAAAAGCTGCATCTTCGACTCCCGGTCCTGCAGCGTCATGACCAGTTCAAACTTCCCCAGGCTCTGAATATCAAACTTCAGGAAAAGCTTGATCTTTCTTCCCTCTTCTGCGCTCCCCCTCCTGGCATCCGGATCGATCCACATCTCCGACACCACATTATTGTCCTCATACTGAAACGGAATCATAAAGTGCAGAAGCGGCATATACACGCTCTCATTCATGAGCATACCGTTCATAATTGTATAAAACTGCTGTACATTCTCCAGTCCTGCCTGACCGTTGGCTCCATGAAGAAGCAGTTTCGCCAGACTGTCTGCAAATTCCGCCATCACCGGCTTCTGAGCTGCCGCCGCATCCGCCCCTGTCTGCAGAAGCTGCTCCAGAGTCGACTGTTCTTCTCCCTGAAAAAGCCTGGCAAAATCACGGTCATCCAGCATGCGGTCAAACAGCTGCAGCAGCCGTCCCTCATCGCCGTTCTGATAACGCACCGCATTAAAGATTAAAAGCATCGTTGCGTCTCGAACCGCCCCGTAATCATGGGTCTGTGATATATATCTGGACAGGAACGGAATCAGTCTCCCGTTCAGAACCCCTGCATTCTCCGAAGTGTCTCCATTGGCCGCATCCCAGTTCATGGCCCTGGCAAGCTCCCGGAACTCTTCCCGGAACGACCGAAGCATCAGCTGTTCGATATCCTCCGTCAGCGAATGCATCTGCTGCAGCAGATGGGAACCGGACGCATAGTTATTATATCCCTTTAAAAACGCCAGTATCGCATCTTTCAGGCTCTCTGAACTGCTCTGCGTCATAAGAGTGCGGATCTTATGAAAAAACTCTCCGCTGAATCTTGCCTGCAGTTCCTGCTGTCCCTGGAGAAACTGAAGCAGATCCTCCGGAGAATCCATACGAAGAGACATAAGGAACTGATCCACCAAAGCAGTGATCTCGGTATTGCCCGACGCCTGAAATATGGATGTATCTGTAAACAGCAGGCGCTCCAGAGCCTGCGCCAGATCCTGACTTTCCCCAAGTCCTTTAATAAACGCACTGTAATTACTCTCATAGTTGATGGCTCCCAGCACATCATTCTGAGCCGAATCCCCGGCCTGCTCCCCATCCCTGCCGTCCGCACGGACTACCCGGGTCGGATCTACCGCATTGCGGACCGCTGCATTATCCCCTGCGGCCCTGGGATCTATGGGACTTTGCATATTCCGGTTATCTGTATTCAGGTTCGGAGTTGTCACCTGTAATATATTAGCCATATTTCCTCCAGCTTTTGTTTGATCTATTCTGTCTCAATTTATATATATCGGCGTACTTCAGAAAAAAATTACAAGTCCGCACAGGAAACTGCATATATACGGATATATTATACTCCACCGCCGTCAGAACGGCAAGTAGAAGTTCCCGTTTTTTCATCCTCTTTTTGTCCCCCGCACATCTGTTTTTTCATAAAAAATCCAAAAAAACCAGCAAAAAAGTATAAAACGGCAACAAATATCTTATCCCAGAGCAAAAAATGCCGATAATATAAGCAGATAGAATCTAAGCCTGAAAGGACAGCGCTGCTGTCCGTACTCTGTTTTTAGAAAGGAGGCTTACCATGAACGTTAATTTTCAGACCATAAATCCCTCTTACCGCACGCCTGTGTCCGTTCCGAAGAAGCGTGCTGCACAGACCGGCAAAAACCAGGGGAATTATGATACGGTTACGATCCGCGGCACGCAGACAGATCAGGAGGATGGTTTCGCGCGGATCCTGTCACGCACCGCTGCTTCTCAGCTGAGCGAAGGCGCCAGTCCGGAGCGGGTGCAGGAACTGGGACGCCAGGTGGCGGCAGGCACTTACCATCCCGATGCCGACCGGATCGCCGGACGCCTGCTGGGACTGAACTGAATCACATCATGTTATACGGAAAATCTGCCTCCGGCAGTTTTTTCTGTATGTAACGACTACAGAAGGGAGTCTTTTAACCGCTTATGAGTCAGACAACGCACGACCCATTCCAGGAATACAGAACTGTCATTCAGAACCTGTCTGCTCTCGCAGTCAGCATTACCCGCACGGAAGAAGCCAAGACGGCCGCCGTATCCAACAACCGGCATGAACTGCTGGATGAATGCATTCAGGAAGAGCAGGCTCTTCTTCTGAAACTCAGAGGGCTGGAACAGCGCCGGATCCGGCTGCAGGCAGAACTTGGATGGGATTCCCTGACGCTGACGCAGATTCTGGATACTGCATCGCCGGAACAGGCGGAAGCGCTGCAGCCTGTTTTTCAGGAACTGGAGCGGCAGCTTGGGCGCCTGCAGACGGCCCGGGAAGCAGCCGAACAGATTCTGAAGGTGCGTCTTCATGAACTGAAAGTCTTTTCGCAGGCAGGCGCTGCCTATGACAACGGCGGCAACATCAGCCAGAACGGCGGTGTGCAGGGAACGGGCAGAATTCGCAGCACCTATGTCTGAACCTGTTTTAATGATATGACAGACTTTAATATAGAAGCATAAAACCTGTCCGGCCACTTCAGCTTCAGCGTCCGGGCAAATAACAGAATTATATGGAGGATATTATATATGGTACGAGCAACCTTCGCCGGTTTTTCCACGGCTCTTTCCGCTTTACAGGCCAACCAGAAGCGGCTGGATATCGTGGGACACAACCTGGCCAACATGAATACCGTCGGATATACAAGACAACAGCTGGAGACCTCCAGTCTCAACTACACGACGCCGGTTTCCAACTACATGAACGGCTCTGAGGTTATCGTCGGCTTTGGCGTACATATGAACAAAGTCTCTCAGATCCGCGATCCTTATCTGGATGTACAATACCGCTCTCAGATGCAGAAATCCGGATATACCGATGCACTGCAGTCTTCCCTGGACAGTCTGGCGAAGATCTTTGACGAATCAAATACAGAGGGAATGGGAATCCATCAGGCCTTCCTCGATATCCGGAATGCACTGGTCAATATGCAGGATAATCCTAAAATCAACAGTTCTGTCTATGAGACCGAATTACGTACCAAAATGCAGGCACTATCCAATCTTCTGAACGGCGCTGATCGTCAGATCACAGAAGCAGAGCAGCTGGAATATCAAAAGCTGACCGGAACAAACAGTTCTGAAAGAGGTGCTGTAGAGGAAGTCAATGACATTCTCATGCAGATCGGTCAGCTGAACCGGCAGATCAAACAGAATCAGATTCTTGGACAGCAGAGTCTCGAGTTGATGGATGAGAGAAATGTGCTGCTTGACGAACTGTCAAGTTACATTCCCATTGAAGTCACCTATTATAAAGATGAAGCGCATGACGGACTGAATGCGGACGGATCAGAAAATCTCGGTGAGATCTACCATCTGGACAGCAACGGCAAGCCCATGTTCAAGAAGGAATGGCCGGATGATCTGCGGGTGGAGATGGTCTACACAGATGAGAACGGCACATCCCAGCGGCTGACTCTGATTGAGGGCACCGAAGGCAGCGGCGACCAGAATTATGGAAAGTTGTCCATTACCGGCGACATCAACGATCCGACAAATTTTGAGATCACTTTTACAGGCAGCGAACGGAACCTGATGCCCCCCAAGGCTCAGGAATCTCTGACTCTCCGAAAAAATGCTGCCGGAGGCGTTACCGGTACCACAACAGATGGTGTTACCTCCATCGGACTTGGAAACGGATCCATCCAGGCAAGCCTTGACATGTTATGGATGACTGGAGATACTACCATCGACAAGAATAATGACGTCAAAGGATATGAGTATTACAGAAGCGAGTTAGACACCCTTGCAAAGTCATTTGCAGATGTTATGAACGCCATTAACAAAAAGAACCACCCCGATACCACCGGCACAGAGCAAAATCTGCTTGTCAACAAAACAAACCAGAGCGGTACAGGCATTACGGCAGCCAATATCGGCATTAACCCGGACTGGATCACTCATGCAGTAACAATCAACCGCGGCGGCACAGGGGATAATCCGACAGACGCCATCCTGCATATGATTGAAGCGATGGATTCCACCTGGCCTTACACGGGAAGTAATCTTTTAAATGGATTTAATGGCATCACGGCTACAGAACCCGATTTAAAAAACAATACCTTTGCTGATTACATGAACCACATCTCTACCGTACTGGCAAATGATTCTTACAGTAATACCATGGCTCTGAAGACCAATGTGACGGTGCTGAACGGAATCCAGAATTCCCGCGATTCCATGTCCGGCGTCAGTCTGAACGAAGAAGCATCCAACATGATGATGTTTCAATCCGCTTATCAGGCTACATCCCGTCTTATGACTGCATTGGATCAGGTTCTCGACGTTCTGATCAACAGCACTGGAACATGCGGACGTTAATAAATAAATATAAACAGGAGGACATCTATTATGAGAGTCGTAAATTCATCTTTATATAGAAACTATACCAATTCTATGAATACAGTTCAGGCGAGGTTAAATAAAAGCTTCAACAAAATTTCCAGCGGCAGAGCTTACGAATCTGCTGCCGAAGATCCTGTTTCCTACTATCAGGGCAAGCAAATAGATGATCAGTATCAGCTGGTTTTAAGCAAAAAGAGACTTTTGACCGATGTCAAATCACGGCTGGAGCAGCAGGAAAAGGGAGCTTATGACATACAGACTACCCTCTCTCTGGACGCAAAGCAGGCGGTCCTTCAGGCCAGGACTGCCACTACATCCGACACGGCTCTGGCATCGCTTCGTGATAAACTGCTTCAAGTAGAGCACAATATGGTAAATGACCTTCAAGCACAGTATCAGGATTTTTATATTTATGGCGGCAATGACATCAGTACGCCTCCTTTCTCCTTGAGCTCAGACGGAAAGACATTGACCTTCAACCATAAATATCCGGGTGATGATTTCCTGACCAAATATGAGATGACGTTTAAAGATGGAAAATTTGAAGATACTGTTACTGTATCCACTGTTCCTGCCGGACAGGGTCCGACGCATCCCCTTTCAGATGCAATGAAAGAGCAGGGATTTATGGATCTCGGCTATGGAGATATTCGTGACAGAAGCACTTTGATTGATACGTTTACCGGTGGTATGAATGTACTGACTGGACTTACTTCCGAACATGTTAAGACCAGTACACCTTCAGATGCAGAAATCATGGAGAAACTGACCAAAGGTCCCCTTGGCCTGGTTGCCGGCTCTGTGGAGAGCATCACCAACTATCTGGAGGGGAATTCGACCCGCGGAGAGATGACAGAGGAACTCGGCGTCATTTTGCAGGATATGCTTGTCAGCGAACACACTACCTCCACGGTATACTCTGATCTTGGAAACAAATACAATCTTCTTGAAAAGCTTGAGAGCACTCTTGGAACCATGACGGACTCTCTTCAGACGCAATATAAGAATGCGGTAGGTGCAGATCCGTACGAATCCATATATGAGATGTTTAGCAATCAGTATTCCTATAATGCCGCTCTTCAGGTAGGTTCAAATCTTATGAGTTCATCTTTGTTTGATTTTATCCGATAGTTTTTCTGTAAACAGAAAGGAGAAGCTATATGCAGCAATTGATAAAGATTACATCCGTACCTATGCGTACGATGAGCTACACACAGAATGCCCGTTTGGTCCGCTCTGATTCTGTAGATATGGAAAGAAGAAAAGCTCTGGCCCGGCGTATGTCATTTCACCGCAATGCCGGCAGAAATTTCATGCCTATGAAAGATATTACAAAAATAAATCGTACGTTTTCCCGGCATCAGACAAATGCCGCGCCAAAGGGTAAAACGCTCTCCAGGCAGGAAACAGCTTATCGAGCGCAAAACTCTGTTTCCCAGATGGCCGCCAGATCTGGCGCTCCATTGAATGTCGTTTCAACGAATCCTGAAGTTTCTGATCTGCCAGTCTCTGACAGCAGTTATGCAGAGACAATTGCAGTTGCTGCTTCTTTTCCTGAATCAACAGCCGCAGATATATCAATGGAAAACAGTTCTTCTTACGCCGCTGAACTCGGAGCTTTGGAAATGAGAGTTGCAAAGGGCGAGCTGACCTTTCTTCCACCTATGGTAATGACTATTGTTACACAGTATCCGGAACTTCATTTTGAGTATCTGGGTGATTTTAATTATATTCCTCCCCGTAATTCTCAAACAGGAGGAAATATCAATCTAGCCACATAGGAGTGTTTATAAATATGATAATAGAGACTGATTATGGTACTGTAGATTACAGTGAGAAAGATCTTATCACTTTTTCCGACGGACTTTTTGGTTTTCCTGATCTGAAAAGATACCTCCTTTTAAGTCTTGATGAGGAAGCTGAAGATAATCTGATGCTTGTGATGATATCCGTTGACGAGCCCCGAATAGGCTTTGTAATTGTCAATCCGCTTTTTCTCTGTCCGGATTATGCTCCTGTACTGACACCAGAGGAACTTGCATGCCTGGGCGTAAAGGATAACGACGAACTTGCCTATTACGCCATCTGCTCCATGCGCAGCAATTATCTGGACAATACAGTAAATCTCAAGTGCCCTGTAGTCATCAATCCAGAGACACACTGCGGGATTCAGGTAATTCTGGAAAATTCTTCTTATGATTATCGTCATGAAATGCGTTCCTTTCCTGCAGTCGTTGATTCTGCATATGCTGAGGATGAAGGAGCGAATGAAACATGCTGATACTTCGACGTAAAAAAAATGAAAGTCTTTTGATTGGCGATAACATTCGCATTACGATTGTGGATTGTGCTGGTGACGGCGTCCGGCTTGCGATCGACGCACCAAAACAGATCTCCATTTTACGGGAAGAATTATCAGAGGCCGAGCAAAGCAATAAAACGGCTCTGGCTCCCGGCGCTGATTCTGTACTCATGCTTCAATCTATTTTAAAGCATAAACATGATACGGAAAAGAACCACGAACAAAAATAGAATCATTCAGGGCTTTGTAATCAATCGATTACAAAGCCCTCTCTTTTTGCACTTTATCATCTCTTCATAATTCTTATAAGCAGTCTGATTCCTCTGGACACCCAAAAAACAGGGAGCAATACCGGCAGTTTTTCCAGTATCGGATAGATAGAAGCCATATAATGGTAGTCTGGAAAAATCCACCTGAGAACCCGCATAGCACTTTCAAAGCGCTCTTTCATTTTTGCCTTCAGCTGGCGAATTCGTTCCCCTTTTTTCTCCTTTTCCAGTTCCTTTCGGACACTCTTCTCCAACTTCAACGCCTGGCTGTCAGTTTCATGATTGATTATGCCTCTTGTGAGCAGCCGCTCCTCCAGAATATCATATACTGACATGTCCTCCGGCAATCCATCATAATAAGTATCCTTTCGATCGCCAAACCACATATATGAAATCCGAAGAAGCTTTTCTGCCAGCCCGTCTATTTCAAAATCCTTCAATCTCTTCTGTACCGCATCCATACGGATCCGGTCCCGGAAGGTCTTATGAAAAACCTGCAGTTCAATAATTTCCCGCATGGTCACTTCATCCGTCACGTAACGATATGCAGCTGATGCCATACGGTAAACAAATTCACTTTCTACTGACAGAGCATGGATCCGCTTATAGCCTTCTCTTTCGCAGGCACTCTCCACCAATCTGCGCATTTCTTTGATATATCTGGCGGCCCGAAAAGGAAACGCATAGTACAATTCTACAGGAATTGCAGAAATTCTGGAAAAACGCTCTCCCGTTCCTTCATATGTCGCCTCTACTTCATAACCAAGATCAATCAGATAACCTTTTGCCAGAGTATAGCTTCCTTCATCCAGATAAATCCGAAGGGGGCTTGTATCCGCCGCCTCCGGAATCCGATAAAATTCGCGAACGATCTCTGAAGTAAGTACGGTACATGAGATATTGCGCGCATCCAGCCATGCCAGTACTTCTTGAATTGATTCTTTATAATTTTCGCCAAACTGCAGAGACTCCTGATATCTGCCAAAAAAGCGTTCCCGCCACCTTTCAGGCACGGATTCACTGTAGCCAAGAATTGCCAGATAAACAATATTGGCTACTTTATGATAATCTGCAATACGATACATTCTCTCCCAGTCAATACGGTTAAAATTCACATGCAGCTCATTCTGGCGAATGATCGAGGACACAATTCCAACCAGGGAACGTCCATCAAACAGCAATTGATTCATAGCTCTCCTGCACCCGTTTACCGGATCCCTGATCCGTAAAATGACTCTTTACCGGCTGCCCTTCGGTTCAGTCTTTCATCGACCGTACGCAGCCTGTCGATCACAGCCTGGGTCTTCCTCCTGATCTCATAGATTTTCTTTTCTTCCGGATTCTCTCCGACAGCTTCCTCCGGATCTGACTGAATCAGCATACGTATTTTCCGAAGCGCATCCTTTCCAATACTACTCATCTGCCAGATCTCATTGGTACACTCGTCAAATCCGGCCATTTCACCTGCACGCATCTGAAGAATCAAGGAAACTGACACATCATCACTGCGGTCCATGGCTTCTGCCAGTTCACCTGTCAATCGGTCAATCTCCCGCATATAGTTATAGCGTCTTTGAAAAAGGATCATTACCTTTCCCATATCCAGCCCTGTTTCTGCCATATATTATCCTCTTACTTCTCTCTGCATCGGTATACGTGTGTCCGTCACCTGTCTGCTTGCACTGTCAAAAGCTTCCCGCAGCTCAGAAAGAATGTGGCGAATGCGCCCAATCTCATCCAGTCTCCTTTCTCTTCCTGCTCTCACCACGCTGATATCATAAATAAGATATTCATAAATTCTCTTCAAATCCCAGCTGATTTTATACTCCATATTCAGGATCTCTATCAAATAACGTATAATCCTTGAGGTTCGTTTCATACAGTCATCAAAATCATTATAATCCTTTTCCTTTAATGACTGTTCCGCTCTTGTAAGGCGTTTAATGCTCTCGTCAAATAAAAGCAGTAAAAGTTCCCCATTTGACATAGAATAAATACTCTTCTCTTTATATTTACTGTATCCGTTCATCTGATCCCTTCCTCAACTTTTTCTTTCTCTACCTGTTTGCCAGCGCCTTCAAATCCCTCACGCAGTTCAGAAAGTATATGGCGAATACGCCCGATCTCATCCCGTCTGCTCTCTTTTCCGGCTTTTACGACACTGATATCATAAATAAGATACTCATAGATTCGCTTTAAGTCGCCGCTGACCGAATAATTCATATCAAGAATATCCTTCAAATAGCGGACAATCTGAGATACGCGCTGCATACAATCATTAAATTCTTCATAGTTCTTCTCTTCCAGCAGCCGTTCTCCCTTTGTAAGACGTTCCATTGCTTCATCATACAAAAGCAGCAAAAGCTCCGGACCTGACATGGATTTAATATCTTCTTCACTGTAATTTTTATTTTCGCTCATCTAAAACCTTCCTCCTGAAATTTTTTTCTGCCGTCCTGTCTTAACCGACAGGACGGCAGCAATCTTTAATATCAGCCCGAGATCTGTGAAAGATAACTTGACTGGCTGTTAAACTGATTAATCATGCCCTCCATATACGTAAACTGTGAAATATAACGTTCCTGCTGCATCTTCAGCGTTTCCTTAAGACTTGCAAGTGTCTCATTCATAGTTTTAAGCTGCGTATAAATCTGATTATCCACAAGCGTTGTCGCCTTTTTCGAAGTTCCTGCTATCTCGATCAAAGCACCGTAACTGCCCTTGGATCCATCGCTGGCATTTTTGGAAGCATAACGGGTGGCATACGGTGTAAACGCCTCATCTACAACTGTAGCCAGACCTTTTGTCACATTCCCGCCGCCTGTAATAATATTCGACACCAGTTCGGGATCACTGTTCATCGCATTTTTGAAAGCAGTCTCATTGAAGACAAGGGTTCCTCCATCCAGATAATCATCTGAATATGTAATTCCAATCTTTTCAAGATCGGCGTAATCAACCCCATTACTCATCAGTGCAGAGAAGATTCCCTGAATATCCGTGCTGAGACCGCGCATGGTAGAATCACCATATAAGATTCCCTCTTTTGCCTTCGCCTCCCACTTTTCAATCTCCTCACTGGTCATCTCTGCTTTCTGTGCATCCGTCAGCACACCATAGCTGTTATCCGGACGGGTAGTAATCTGCTTGTTGATCTCTTTCGCCAGTTCATTGAACGCTTCAACAAACTCTTTCACTCTTTCGGTCGTACCATCTACATCGGCTGCCGCACTGAAAGTAACTGCTGCAGATGTGTCCGGCTTCCATTCTTTGTTATATACCAGATCATATCCGCCCGCACCGTTTTCCGTAACACGATTGCCTTTATAGTTAACCAGGTTTCCATCCGCATCCTTGTATATCTCGCTGCTGAGAGTCTTATCGCCCTGTACTTCCGTGCCATCCTCCTTATAAAAGATTCTTTCACCGGTCATACCATCAACCTTAAAATTACCCTCTAACGGTTCTGTGTCATCATATTTTCCGCCAAATACACCCGATACCGTAACATTCAGACCTTCCAGATCAAATGTATTGGAAGAACGGTCCAGAGTCACATCTCCGCTGCCATAGTTGACAGTAATCACCGCATTCTGCCCCTCCTTAAAACCGGTTCCATCTGCCCGGCCAAAAAGCTTTTCCGCCAGATCGGACCCCAGCTCAATCTTTCTGCCCTTTCCGGTTTCACTGGATACCAGCATAAACTGACCTGAAGTATCTGAATAGGTTGCTTTTACTCCTGCATCTGAAGCATTGATCTGAGACAGAATATCTCTGATGCTGCTGTCTGCCGTAAGTCCTTTTATTTTTACACCATTGATCACAAGATCCAGTTCACCGTCCGATACATATGCATCCGTGTCATTTCCCAGCTTTCCTTTCAAAGCAGACTGGGTCAGTTTTCCATCCAGGTTCACTTTACTGGATTCTCCATTTGCAATACCCAGATTATGCAGAAGCTCTGTGTTGCCGGATGTTATGGATACCGTACTGGATGTACCAGATGCGCTGTCGTTTCTTGCAGTAAAAGAAAGTCCGTCAGCACCGACAGTAACTGTAACTGCACCTTCTCCAAATGCATGATTCAGACGTTTTTGCAGATTATCCGCAAAGTCATCCATGCTTGTAATGTTCTTCGCTTCTTCTTCTGTAACCAGTACAATGTCTTTTTTATTTCCGTCATAGTTAAACGTCAGCTTCTGTCCCGTCATATACTCAAGCGCTGTTGGTCTGTTAAAAGCGCTGTCATTAAAGCTGACTGTCTGTTTGTCTCTGAAATCAGTAAGCGAAATTCCCTTCGATGTTGCTCCGGAGTCCGCTCCCGTATCCTCATATCCCAGCGCCTTTAATGCTGTAGAATTATTTCTGATTCCAATGCCTGTGGCTGAAGCACCTGCCTTTTCCTGAATGGTTATGCCGACTGCATTATTTGATGCGTCACGTTTCACAACAAACTCAACGGACTCGGAAAGCTTTGATTCTCCAACGCTTAACTCATTGCTTTCCATCATCTCGTTCAGCTGTTTTGACAGCCTGGTATAGAATTCTTCGTCCGTCTCCGTCTCTGCTTTCATGTAGTTGATCGTTCTGGTCTCTGTTTTATTCTCTGCATCATTCCTGTATTCATAGGAACCGGCAAATGTGAACGTTGTCTCGTTGCTGGCAGTCCCATCACTGTTATAAATACCGAATACAAGCTGTGTTCCCTCCAAGCTGGAAGATACCCATTCAGTGTCCAGATCCTTCAGATTCGTCTGAAGCGCTGCACTAAATGAATCCGACTCCCGCATGGATGACGTTGCCAGCTGTCTGACAGAAGTAATTGACAGATTATCCGCCAGTTCTGACGTTCCGGTTGCCTTGACAAAACAGGTTGACTCATCCCTTCCATGGACAGTGATTACGTTCTTGTCAAAAATGGTGGAATCTACCAGACTCTTCCCTGAAGAGTAGCTGAGATAATTATCCGACAGATCCAGAATCTTGTCTGTAATGCTCTGATAGGCCCCCTGCTTCCACTCCAGCTTGGTAATCGCCGCCTGCTGAGCTATTACCCTGTTATTGGCGTGCTGCGTCATCGCCTCGATAATGGAATCCCGGTCAATGCCGGACACCATGCCTCCGAATCCTCTCAAAGAAGTATTGCCCAGACTGTTTGCACCTGATACGCTGTTTGTACTTGATAAACTTGCCATTCTCTCTATTCTCTCCTTTCACTCCATCTGCAGTTTACGGTTCTCTGAACTGTTCCTTCACAGATCATCCATAACTGCTCATGCTGTCATGCTTTGAAAAAAATCATTTTTTATCTATACTTATTTATCGACGTGTTGTATAATATTATTAATACTTTGAAAAATCATTTTTATATTCTTTCACTTTGGAGGTACCGTTTTGGCTACTATAATTACAGTTTCAAACCAGAAGGGCGGGGTAGGGAAGACTACTACATCTGCTGCTCTGGCCTCCGGAATCGCACTGACAGGCAAAAACGTCCTTGGAATCGATCTGGATCCACAGGGCAATCTGGGATTCTGTCTGGGCGGCGGTACAGAGAACCGTTACACGATCCTGGATGTCTTAAACGGCTCTGTTCCGGTACAGGAAGCGCTGGTAGAGAGCGAAACCTGCGATCTTCTTGTCTCTGATATCAGCCTGAGCAGCAACGGTCTGGAGAGCATTCCCGGCAGACGGGAGTATATCCTGAAGAATGCCATTGCGCCTGTGATCAATGAATATGACTACGTGATCATTGATACCCCGCCTGCTCTGAACCTTTTGACAGTCAATGCCTATGCCACTTCCGATCATCTGATCATTCCCATGGCTTCTGATATTCTCAGTCTGGTAGGACTTGCACAGTTGAAGGAAACCATTGAATCCGTACGCAGTACACTGAACCCGGAACTTCATGTTCTCGGAATTCTGCTCACCCGATTCAACCGGCGCACCCTTCTGGCACGCGACGTCCTGGATATGGCTACACAGCTTGCTGTGCAGATTGACTCAAAAGTGTTTGAAACAAGAATCCGTCCCGGAGTAGCGATCGCAGAGGCGCCAGCCCACGGCGAAAGCATTTTCACATACAATATCCACTCAGGAGCTGTACTGGACTATCTGGAATTTATCCGGGAAATCGCACCGGAAATTAACCTGGAACTAAAAAAGGAGGAGTCAGATAATGGCTAAGAAAACAAATAAAACATCACATATACTGGATCTGCTGACCAACGGACCGGCTCCGGAGGCGGCTGCACCTAAAAAAGTTACGGTTGTAGACGAAGGAAGCCGCAGCGACAAACTTTCTCAGGACATCCTGAACAATCTTTCAGAGGAGCTGGAGAATGAGATCCTTCAGGAACCTGACGGGCAGCCTGTCCCCCCTGTCGACGCTCAGCCTCAGGCACCGGTGCAGATACCGCGTACAGCATCTGCCCAGAACAGCCCGCAGGCAGATACAGCCCCCGTCGAAGAACTGGATATTGAACTGGAGAATCTGATAGAAGAAGATGATTCGGAAGAATACCGTTTTGTCAACGTGATGGAAGAACTGCTCAAACAACAGGATCTGGAGGGCACCATGAAACGGTTCAATGTATGCACCTGTCCGCGCTGCAATGCGGATGTCCGTGCATTGACGCTGACCGCGCTCCCTGCCAAATATGTGGTGATCGGACAGAATTCCATGTCTCCTGTACTCAATTATTATCAGAATAAATTTAAGATCCATATGTTGACCGCACTGAACAAAGCGTGCAACACAGTACGGGAGAGACCGCATCATAAGAGATAAATTCAAACAATATCAGGACAGCTGTTTGAAGTATGCTTTCAGGCAGCTGTCCTCTTTCATGAAAGTACGAGTATATTTTTTCCTTCTTCCTGTCAAAAAGTTACTGCTTTTAATATGGACAACATACCATTCAGACATTCATCATTTCTCATATAATGGCATAATTCTTTTATTTTTTCTTTTATCAGATAGATCTCATTTGAACTTGTCTCCTGCATGCAATTAAATGGTTTCACTATCTTACTGTTCCATTCTGTTGGAAGATTTCTTTTTGTAATTATCTTGTTTGAGCATTGGAAGATTTCCTGACACTCTTCATAATTATAATCATTCAAACCAGGCCTCTCATTATCCCATCCACTTATTGTATCAAAAAAAATTAAAGGATACCGATTAGACGAAGTTCTGGCTCCCTCTATGGAATGGGTAATAAATACCACATTATCTTTCTCATGAATAATATATGGCAGAAAATCATCAATCGTAAAAACAGACATCCCTGATGTTTTCAATTCGCAAAACGTATATCTGTTTACTCCAAAATCATAAACTCTATCCAGTCCCTTAACAAAACTCTGCATTGTTTTTACAATCACACTTTTTTCGTCCTTGTTTAGCTCCGATAAAAATGTTGGAGAGTCGTCTACTATTTCCAATATTGTTACCGTATTCCCGACATTCCGTAACATAATACCAATGCTTTCATAATATCCGTGTATATTATTAGCATACAGATTAGGAGGATCCAAAAAAATATAATGTCGATGTTTCTGCCTGCTCACCAATTTTAATATATCCTGTTCCAAAATCCCTCTTATTGGCAAAAATTGACCAGGAACAATATTTTTATTCATCCTCCATGCGTTGCCCATATATATCAAACTTTCCAAATGATGTCCTTCTTTTTCAAGTACAATAGAATAGTTAAATGAAAAATCATAAGAATCTCTTTCTGTTTGCTGAAGACAGTCAAACACAGAAACCGCTGTATTTGCATCTCCATTCTGTGCATGTGCAATTCCATACAATTCCATAAGACGCTTTTGCATCTTCGCGGATATGCCATATGTATCGCAGGACAGTTTGGCAATATAATTAATTACTGTATTATTATCATTCGCTTCCAATCTTTGTTCCAGGATATTCCAGGGAATTTCTTTTATTTCCATTTTATAATCTGCTTTATAACTATCGCAGTAATTCTCTATCATCTGTTCGTTCATAACAAACAGCCCGGGAATATCTGAAGTTTCCTCATTTGTAATATTAATCCCATCTTCATATGGAGACAGTAAAATCGACCATTCCCCAAAAGAACTGTATTTTGTTAAAATATGATGTTTGCACAAAGACATACAATATAATTCTTCAATGTCTGTCTTCATTCCCCCAAAAAAGTGAACATAATAGTAGTTTTCATTATATCCCAGATTACGTTTCACCCATTCCATATCATCGGAAAAAATATAAAATTTCAATCCCTCAATCTTCTGATTCAAAAAAGTGATTGCAGCTTTATAATATTTCAATGTTTCATCATTTGTCCATTGCAAAGCAAGAAAATCAGTTCGCCGCACATGTACTGCAACACTTCTGTCTTCTAATTTTGAAATAAAAAATGTCAGACAACTTCTTTTAATTTCGGGCTGTAGAAAATTCCTCAATATATTCCTTTCCACTTCCAGAAAAAAAACAACAGCACTCTGTCCTGTAATCCATACATTTTTCTTTCCTTTCACAGCCTGAATCAACTCACTGCGATTCTTAAATTCTTCTATATTGATTATGCATTCAAATTCTTTCCTGAATTCAAAAGGAATATCATGCAAAGAAACATAATATATTTTTAAGTGATTGGGAATTGCCAGTAAATCCAAAACATAGGGTCGTGCAACTCCACCAAAATGACCACATACATCTAAAACCAATGGTTGATTTAAATATTCTGCTACTGTGTATGCACACGCATACAAACGTAATTGATTTCCTGCTCCTCCTGACAGCGTCACAACAACCACAACCAATCCCTCCTTTGTTTTTTTACTTTCAAATCGCAAACAGAACAATTTCCGCCGGTCCCCATTGCCATCCGTTACTCCTGAGATAAAACTGATAGTTCTTATTCATAGTATAGATTATCCTTGGAATCTTCCATATATCTTCATTATTATGATAAACGGATATAAGCAACTTGGGCTTTTCCTCTCTGATATGTCTGCTACAGCCCAGCAACGCATCTTGTTCAGCTCCTTCAATATCCATTTTTATTAAAGTTATCTTTTCTCTGATATCTTCATCCAGTGTCACAATCTCTATCTCTTTTCCTGTATGGCCATCCGCAACCCTGTTAATTGTTGACTGTGGACCGCAGACAACCAAACTGCTCCTGCCGTTTTTACAGCCCGCTGCTTTGTTTCTGTATTCAATATCCGAATATTTACTCAGATTTTTTTTCATCTCTTCCATACTGGAGGAATCAATCTCATAACAGAATATTTTTTTGTATCTACCATATGCGCTGATATAGCCTTCTACTGAGTCACCAATCCACGCGCCAAGATCAACAATTACTTCCTGATCATCGCACTTCAATAGATCCAGATCATAATAATCCGTAAAATTCCTCTCTTTCATAACATCAATGTAATCCAGATCAAATGTGATCCAGTTGTACAGCATACTGCAAAGAACTATTTTAGAACGCCAGTCTCCCAATCTGTTATATAACCAGATAAAATCTTCCCTGTGTTCTTTTAACACTGTTACTCTGTTCAAAATAACATCATATCGACTGTTATCTACATCCAACAGTCCCCACATCTCATTGTATTCCTGATAATATACACAAAATTTGTTTACCAGTTCTGGTCCCTGGGACAGCAGTGATTTTTTGGCCTTTTCAACAATGATGTCAAAATCCACATATTGAACATAATCCATCAATTTTATGAATTTCTCATCCCAAGTATTCTCAGCCTGAAATCTTTGTTTCAGAACCCCACACATCCTGTTTTCCCAATGACTGTATGCTCTGACCAGTTCTTTTCTGTACTTAAAATCTGTCACCCTGCTTTCCAGCTCATCCAGATTACAGAAAACAACTTTTTTACTTCCAATAAGTTCCTGATTTATATTTTCAATCATATACCCTAAATCCCATGTCAGGCTGATGATTGATTCGTCATAATCTTTTTCACACAGTTCCTGAATACTCTTTATCAATGCTCCCACCTGATCAAGAGTCTCTTTTATCTGCATATAGGCACCCTTATTCATTTTCTCTCACCTTTGATAATCTTTATACACTTTCCCACCTGAAACAATCAGGCAGTGATTCTCCCCGTTTTTCAAAAATATCCTGCAGCATCTCCATTTGATTTCTAAAAAACGGATAGGAATGAAAATAGTCTCTTACTGGTTTCATATAATCTGGCCCATAGTCCAGCTGAAGCAGCGGATCATATTGTTCAGGAATCGGAATCGATGTATTTTCATAAGGAACTTCTATTATTTTCTCAAGACAAGGTCTTGAAATCCGATAATCTGACCGTTCATGCAATATAAACGGACGGGTTACCTCTCTGCACCCCGAATCCCAACAGGAAGCAGCAACCTTTTCTGCCAGATATGCCAGCTGCTCCCCCATGGGATAATTCCGGTTAAAACGAAAACCGGTTATATTTTCTATACTGCTCACACCTGCCTCTCTGGCTTTTTCCCAAGTCAATCGCTCCGCTTCATCAAACTGATCCCAATATACAGCCAGATACGCAATACTCCAAAACAAATTCACTGCTGCCTCTTCTTCTCTTTTATCCTGCAGAACAGAGTCCCAACAGAAAATGTCTACCCCCATCATAAACGGGCAGCCATGAAACCTGTCCAGAAATTCCTGATCCACCCGAACTCTGTCACTGTTCATAATCCGGATAATGGTAGGCTGTGTACCCAGCACAAACCAGCCATCCGGCAACTCTGTCTCTGCGTAATGCCGAAACTCCTCATAATCTCCCCGAAGCATTCCCAGATCCATGTCGTCGTCCCATGGAATATATCCCTGATGACGAACTGCACCCAACAATGTACCACCATAAGCAAAATATTTCAGTTTGTATTTTTTACATATCCTGTCAATTTCCTTCAGGATCTCCAACTGTGCAGCCCATACCCGTTTCATCAGAGGCCTCACATAAAAACCTGCTCTCTCTTCCCCCTGAAAATACGTCTCAGAAAACTTCATATTTAAAATCTCCTTTATTATCCATTTCTAACCACAGACAACCATCATCTCCCTTACGCGATGTCTATAAGTATGTTCTGCGGCCACTTTGTCATGTCCGCTTCTTGCAATCGCCTTCCGCTCTTCCTCATGATCTAAATAATAATCAATCTTCTGCAACAGATCCTCTTTACTTTCATAGTAAACAAAATCCTCATCTGGTACAAAACGATCCAGAAAATCCGCCTGGAAATTGCTGAGAAGAAATCCTCCCGCTGCCATGATATCGATTGCCCGAAGCGGAATACCACTGTGAATTCCCCGCATGGAAATATTCAGATTGATTTTGCTCTGTTTAAAAATCAATGGCATCTCGCGATAGTAATCTACCGCTCCATGGTTACGAAGACCAGGAAGCGTAAACGCCTCATACTGGGTAAAAAAATCTACCGTATGATTTCTTGATATGGCATCTAAAAGATCAATACGTTCCACTGACGTAATTCTGCGGTTAATAATACGCTCTGCATAAAAATGTTCTTTGGGTTCTATGCTTCCCGGTTCATTTTTCATTGGATATGCCACAGACATATCCTCAATAACCGGTCCCAGAACATCCTGAATAAAATTATAACCGTGAACTTTCATCTGCGCTGCTGTGATCGCATCCAGATATCCTCTTGCAAACTCCGGCAGGAAGGCTGCCATCCGATCAAAAGGACTTCCCTCTTCCAGATAAAGAGAACCGACAAATGAAACATCATAAAGAAACGGCAATGGTTCCGACATCCCAGCGTCAATCTCATCCAACCTTTTTACATTAGCCGCCATTGGCATATAATGCACCGTAGGAATACCTGCACTGTGAAATTTCAAATACAGTTCTTTATCAAAGACATAAATCACATTACAGGGGTTTACCACTGTCGTTGAATAAAGCTGTGGATGGGGACTGTCGTAAACCCAGGAAATATACCTGATATTATGATTGTTGCAAAAATAAGAGAACATTGGAAAATAATCAACTGTAAAAACAGCATCCGGTGACTCCTTTTGTAGAATCATGCAGAGCTCATTCTCCAGCTCCTGACCATATTTCGTAGCTTTTGTAACAGGAAACCGGACCAGTCTGTGTCCTTCCAGCTCAAAAGCCTCTTCCAGGTCTTTTCTTCCTACACTGTTCCACTCAAGATATAAGATTTTCATATGCTAGCCTCCGATCCCTGTCCAGTGCCTTTTCACCTGCGCAACAATCTGCAGAAATCCTGCCCGATTCACAGAAGAATACAGGACCTCCAGCAGAAAACGGTATAACTCTGAGAAGTCAGTGATATAGGGATCCAATCTGTAATCCGGTACATGTTCCCTTATAAATTCTCTCTCCAGTTGAAAAAGAGAAAATGACGGCTCATCGTACTGCATGATCATCCATAACAAAAATCCCCACGCGTCACGCAGAGCATCATGCTCCAGTTCCTTATTATATTGCTGCCAGATACCGCGTTTTTTGAAATCTTTCCATTTCAGCATCTGCACTGTAATCCAGTCTATATGATGGTCGCTGTTTCTGGAAAGAGCCGTCGAATGAGGATTGACATAGTAATGATACAGATTTTTTCCTGTAAAATATATCTTTTCTGCATATACGTGCAGCAGGGGAGACCAGTAATGATCCTCATATGCCAGACCTTCCGGAAAAAATATTTCACGGTCCAGAAGCAGCTTTCTGCGTATAAGCTTTCCAACCGGCCCTGCCCCAAGTTTCTTGAATCTGAGAAGATACCTGGTCAGCTCCGCCCCATCCCCAATAATATACTGCTCTTCTCCTGCACCTGCGTTCCTGTTTTCATCATCAAAACAAGTAAGAGAATCTGCGTAATCTCTCACCCATCCACAACAGACCACATCACATTCAAACCGGGTAACCGGCTTATAGAGCAGTTCAAAACAGTCGGCCTCAAGCCAGTCATCTGCATCCACGAATGTAATCCAGTCCGCAGACGCAATCGACAGTCCGATATTTCTGGCTGTTCCCTGTCTCCCGTTCACCTTCTGGCGATACAATACCACCTGATCCGGCCAAAGGCTCTTCCATCTCTGCAAATGGATCCATGTATTATCCGAAGAAGCATCATCAATGCAGATAATCTCCAGATCAGCCGGTCCTGTTGTCTGATTAAGAACTGAAGTCAGACACCGGTCAATATATGGCGCAACATTATAACAGGGAATAATCACACTGATTTTCTTCATTTTTTTCTCCGTCTCAAAAATCAAACATTTCCCGAATCCGATGCCTGTAAGTGTGTCCTTCTGCCACTTTATCGTGTCCATTCCTTGCGATTGCCCGCCGCTCCTCTTCATGATCCAGATAATAATCGATTTTCTGAAGCAGATCTTCTTTACTTTCGTAATATACAAAATCTTCTCCGGGTACAAAGAAATCCAGAAAATCAGCCTGGAAATTGCTGAGCAGGAAACCGCCGCAGCCCATAATGTCAAAGGCGCGCAAAGGAATGCCGCTCTTCATTCCGCGCAGAGTAATATTCAGGTTGATTCTGCTCCGTCTGAATACGTGAGGCATCTCATCACAGTAATCCACCGGCCCATGATTGCACACATTTGGAAGTGTAAAATCTTCGTAATACGTAAAAAAATCAACCATATGCTTTCCGGCAACAGCATCGAGCAGGTCAATACGCTCAATGGCTGTAATCCTGCGGTTAATCACCGCATTGGCATAAAGCCATTCATCAGATACTGTGGACCCCGGCTCACGCTTCAGCGGAAAGGCTTTCATCATCTCATCCATAATCGGCCCCAGGACTTCCTCAATAAAATTATATCCCTGAACTTTCATCTGTGCGGCAATCAGCGCATTCAGATATCCTTTTGCATAATCTGAGAGAAGCGGCGTCATCTGATCGAAATAATTTGCTTTTTCCAGATAAAGTGATCCAACAAAAGAAACATCATAATCGTATGGCAACGGACTGGTATCATTTTTCGCCAGAAGGTCCAGCCGCTCCGTATTGGCAGCCATGGGCATATAATGTACCGTAAAAATACCTGCATTATGAAACTCCAGATACAGCTCCTTATCAAATACATAGATCGTATTGCAGGGATTGAGCACCGTCCTTGAATATAGCCGGCCATAAGGACTGTCATAGATCCAGGCAACATAACGAATCTTTTCTTTTCTGCAGAACTCAGATATTGCAGGATAATAATTGACAGTAAAAACTACATCCGGCGTCTTTTCACGTAATACGGTACGCAGCTGGCTCTCAACTTCCGGAAGATCTGCATAAGTTTTTTCCATAAAGAAAAAAGGCGGACGGATCAGGATGTGTCCTTCCTTTATAAATGCTTCTTCCAGATCTTCTTTTCCTGTACTGCTCCATTCCAAATACAATATTCTCATAACATTTTCATTCCTTTCTTTCCCGCCGACAGACACATGCTGCTTATATGTAATTTCAGAGCAGGGAGTCAAACATCTCCCTCACCCGATGCCTGTAAGTATGACCGGCTGCAATCTTGTCGTGGCCATTTCCTGCAATTTCCTTCCGCTCTTCTTCATGCTCCAGATAATAATCAATTTTATAAAGCAGATCCTCTTTGTTTTCAAAATATACAAAATCTTCTCCGGGCACAAAGTAATCCAGAAAACCAGACTGAAAATTGCTGAGCAGAAAGCCGCCGCAACCCATAATATCAATCGCGCGAAGCGGAACTCCGCCTTTCATCCCGCGCAGCGTAATGTTCAGATTGATTTTACTTTGTTTAAACACCAGCGGCATCTCATTGTAATAATCTGCATATCCGTGATTGTTCAGATTCGGCAGGCGGAACCCTTCATACTGTGTCCAGAAATCAACGGTATGTTTCCTGGCTATGGCATCCAGCAGGTCTATCCGCTCGATTGCCGTAATTCTGCGATTTATCACATAGTTTGCATAATAATACTCTTTTGGCTCAAAACTCCCCGGTTCCTGGTCCACCGGACAGACCTTTGTCAGATCCTCCATAACTGGTCCCAGAACTTCTTCAATAAAATTATATCCCTGTATTTTCAGCTGAGCGGCTGTAAGGGCATCCAGATATCCTTTCGCATACTCCGGCAGAGCGTCTGCAATCTGATTATAAGCACCTCCGTCCTCCAGATAAAGAGATCCCAGAAACGATACATCATAAATATATGGTAAAGGCGTCGGTAAACTCCTGTCAATCGCATCCAACCGCTCCGTATTGGCAGCCAACGGCATATAATGTACCGTATGAATACCTGCATGATGAAATTCCAGGTACAGTTCTTTGTCAAAAACATAAATGATATTGCACGGATTCAAAACGGTTGCAGAATACAGCCGGCGATAAGGACTGTCATAGATCCAGGAAATATACCGGATCTTACACTTATTACAAAGTATGGATATCGCGGGATAATAATTAACAGAAAAAACAATGTCCGGCGTTTCTTCACGAAGCAGAGACAGCATCGTCTGCTCCAGTTCCGGAAGGTCACTGTATGTTTTTTCTTCAATGGAAAAAGGAGGATAGATGTAGCTGTGGCCTTCTGCAACAAAGGCCTCTTCCAGATCTTTTCTTCCGGCACTCCTCCATCCCATGAATAATATCTTCATATTTCCGTCATTCCTTTCCTTATGGTATTTCCCAGCGTTTTCTGGCCTGTTCCACAATTTCCAGAAATTCAGTTCGGTTAATGGATGAATACAGCATCCGCAGAAAGAAACGATACAGTTCTGAATAATCTTCGATGTATCGATTGTTTTCATAGTCGGACACACGTTCTCTTATAAACTCCCGCTCCAGCTGAAAAAAAGAAAAAGGCGGATCATCGAATCTGAATATCACCAGTTTCACAAAACAGGCAGCATTCATCAAAACATCCCGTTCCATTTCCTCACGATATGCTTTAAAAAGACCGCGTCTGTGATAATCTGCCCATTTTATCATCTGCACTGTAATCCAGTCCATATGATACATCTCATTTCTGGACATTACGGTTGCATGGGGATTCACAAAATAATGATATAAATATTCCTTTATAGTATAAACACCGGCTGCATAGACATACAGCAATGGATTCCAGTACATATCCTCATAGGTCAGATCTTCCGGAAAGAATATTTCACAGTCTACAAGCATCCTCCTGCGGATCAGCTTTGCATGTATTCCATCTCCCAGAATTCCACTCCTGAGCAGAGACTTCCTTACTTCCTCTGTATCTACTGCAATATACTGTTCTTTCCCCCTGATCCTCCGGCTTTTATCCATATAAGAAAGAACTTCTGAATCATCTCTCACCCACTCACACGCAACCACATCGCAGGCATACTGCGTCACCGGTTCATACAGCTTTTCAAAAAAATCCGGTTCCAGCCAGTCGTCTGCATCTACAAAAGAAATCCAGTCGGAAGAAGAAACAGAGACTCCCATATTTCTGGCCGCTCCCTGCCTTCTGTTTACCTCCTGCCGGATCAGTACAACATGATCCGGATAAAGCTGTTCCCATCTTTGCAGATGTTCCCATGTATCATCTGTGGAAGCATCATCGATACATATGATTTCCAGACAGTCCATTCCAATTGTCTGACCAGCAATGGAGGACATACATCTGTCAATATAAAGCGATACATTGTAGCAGGGAATAATCACACTTATTTTCCGCATATTTCTCTCCGGTTTCAATCAGCCATTTTTACTGAATTTCTCATTTTCTCAACAAAGTACCGAAACAGCTCTCTGTCAGGAGCTGAATACAGCATATGAAAAAACATACACTGTCCCTTCGAAAATCTTTCCATATATCTGTTTTCCCTATAATCAGGTACACATTTCCTGACAAATTCACCCAGCAGACGAAAATATGAAAAAGACTGCCGGTCATGCTCATATATGATACGTCCCAGAAGGTTAACCGTACTGTATAAAAGATCATATTCCATTTCTTCACGAAATTCCTGCAAAATACCCCGCTTATGGTAATCCGCCCATTTCATGGACTGTACCGTCAGCCAGTCCATATGATAATCCATATTTTCAGAATGAAGAACAGAACCATTATTTACAAAATAGTGATATAACGGTTTATTTACAAAGCAGATGTTCACTGCATAAATATGCAGAAGCGGCATCCAGTACTCATCCTCGTAAGTCAGGCCTTCCGGAAAATATATCTCATGGTCCACAAGAAAATCTCTTCGAATCAGTTTCCCCCATGCAGCTATACTTAATCCTTTATTCATGAGCATCTGTTTTGTTATTTCTTTTGTGTCAGCTGTGATATACTGTTCCTGGCTTTCCGGCTCCTGCTCAAAATAAACAAGAGAATCCGACCGGTCCGATCTCCAGCTGCAGGCAGCCACATCACAGCTATACTGTACTGCAGCTTTATAAAGCCGTTCCAGATAATCCGGCTCAAGCCAGTCGTCTGCATCCACATACGCAATCCATTCAGAAGATGCAGTGAAAAGTCCGATGTTTCTGGCGGCTCCCTGCCTTCTGTTTACCTCCTGCCGGATCAGCAGAATATGATCCGGATAGAGCTGCTCCCATCTTAGCAGACAATTCCTTGTATCATCTGCAGATGCATCATCAATACATATAATTTCCAATGCATCCATTCCAATTGTCTGTGCGACAACAGAAGTCATACACCTGTCAATGAAGGATGCCACATTGTAACAGGGAATGATTACACTTATTTTCCGCACTTGTTTCCCCCTGACCTTACTTTCGTCTATCAGTTCTCATTTTTCCTGTTGAGCAAGCATCTCTCTTACCCGATGCCTGTATGTATGACTGCCTGCAACCTTGTCATGTCCGTTTTTGGCAATTGCATTCCGCTCGTCTTCATGAATGAGATAATAATCAACTTTCTGCAACAAATCCTCTTTGTTTTCAAAAAAAACAAAATCTTCACCTGGCACAAAATAATCCAGAAAATCGCTCTGAAAATTACTGAGCAAAAATCCTCCGCTGCCCATAATATCCATTGCCCGCAGCGGAATACCACTGCGAATACCTCTCAGGCTGATGTTCAGATTGATTCTGCTTGTCTTAAAAACCAGGGGCATCTCAGTATAATAATCCACAGGACCATGATTGCATACATAATTCATGGAGAAATCTTTTCCCCATGTAAACAGATCAACAAGATGCCTGTCCGCAATTGCCTCCAGTAAATCCAGACGCTCCAACGCCGTAATCCTGCGGTTGAGTATATGTGCATACAGATATTCTCTGGTCTCTATACTGTCCGGACGTATCTGTACCGGAAGTATCTTCCACAGTTCATCAATCACAGGAGGCAGCAGTTCCTCTACAAAATTATATCCCTGTATTTTCAGCTGCGCATTCATAAGACCTGACAAATATCCCTTTTCATAGCCTGATAAAACAGACATCACCTGATCAATATAAGTGTCCTGCGGATCCTCCACATAAAATGAGCCCACAAATGAAATATCATAAGACTCCAGCAGCTTTGAATGATCCGTCATGGAATCCAGGCGCTCCACATTCGCTGCCATTGGCATATACCGGACTGTGGTAATACCGGCATGACAGAATTCACGGTACAGAGTTTTGTCAAAAATATAAACCGTATTACAGGGATTCACAATCGTGACGGAACAGAGTTCTCTGCATGGGCTGTCATAGATCCATGAAATATATCGGATATCCTCTTTTTGGCATACCTCAGAAATTACCGGAAAATAATCCACAGAAAAGACAATATCCGGAACTTCTTTATTTAAAATCGCACACAGCCGGTCTGCAGTTTCCAAAACAGGAAGTCCATCATGAATAATAAGGGGAAAGCATACCAGACTGTGTCCTTCTGCAATAAAAGCCGCTTTTAAATCATTCTTTCCGATACTGCTCCATTCGGCAAACAGAACTTTCATTCAGCAAACATCTCCCTGATCCGATGCCTGTACGTGTGTCCGGCGGCAATTTTATCATGCCCGTTTCTGGCAATCGCACGCCGTTCATCGTCATGGCACAGATAATAATCAATCTTCCGCAGCAGATCCTCTTTGCTGTCATAAAATACAAAATCTTCTCCTGGTACAAAGAAATCCAGAAATTCACTCTGAAAATTACTGAGCAGAAATCCTCCGCAGCCCATGATATCGATCGCCCGCAGCGGAATACCGCTTTTAATACTGCGCAGCGTAATATTCAGATTAATCTTACTCTGTTTAAATACCAGCGGCATTTCATAATCATAATTCACTTCCCCGTGGTTACATATATTCGGCAATTCCAGCTCTTTCACGTGCGTAAAAAGATCAACAGTATGTTTCTCTGCAACAGCCTCCAGCAGATCCATGCGTTCGATTGCCGTAATCCTGCGATTGATCACATACTGTGCAAAATTATGTTCCAGAGAATCCAGACCGTCCGGTGTAAGCTCCATTGGATAAGCTTTCTGCAATTCATTAACCACAGGGGACAGCAGTTCTTCAATAAAATTATACCCATATATTTTGAGCTGCGCCGCCATCAACGCATCCAGATATCCTCGTACATAATTCGGTAAAGCAGGCATCATCTCATCGATCAAATTATAATTTTCTACATAAAGAGAACCAACAAATGAAATATCGCAGGCAAAAGACGTATCAGCCGCAGAGCCTGCCATAACTGTATCCAGGCGCTCGGTATTTGCTGCGAGTGGCATATAATGAACAGTCGGAATCCCTGCATTATGAAATTCCTGATATACCTCTTTGTCGAATACATAAACTGTATTGCATGGATATATAACAGTTGCTGAATACAGCAGAATATGTGGCCAGTCATAAGTCCAAGAAATATATCGGACCTGTTCTCTTCTGCAGACTTTGGAAATAACCGGAAAAAAGTCAATCGAAAATACTGCATCCGGCGTTTCTTTCCGTAATACAGAATGCAGCTTCTCTTCCACCTCAGGATCATGCCTGAGTCCTGTTTTTCTAAAATCAAAGGGGAAACAGACAAGCTGATGTCCTTCCGCTGTAAAAGCCTCCTTTATATCTTTCCTCCCATAGCTGTCCCATTCAATTAACAGTATCTTCATACATTTTCCTTTCACTGTTTTCAGTTACTGGTTCTGCCAGTACTGCTTTGCCTGTTCAACCACTCTTAAAAATTCTGCTCTGTCAGCAGGTGCATACAGCGCCTCCAGAAAAACTCCGTATATCCCGGTCAGATTCTTTGCATATCTGTTCTCTCTGTAATCCGGAACCTGTTCCCGTATCATCTCTCTCACCAGCTGAAAAAAAGAAAAAGACGGCTCTTCATACCTCAGTATTATCACCTTCATGAGCCCCACCGCATCCTGAAAACAGTCATACTCCAGTTCTTCGCGATATTCCCGCAGAAGACCGCGTCTTTTGTATTCTGCCCACTTTATCAGCCAGACAGTTACCCAGTCCATATGATAATCCGCATTTTTAACAAGAATCGTTGAATGATAATTCACAAAATAGTGATACAGTTTTTTCTGTATAATATATACCTCTGTTGTATATGCATGCAGCATTGGAACCCAATAATGGTCTTCATAGGTCAGATCCTCAGGAAAATAAATCTGAAAATCTGTAAGAAGGCCTTTGCGTATGATCTTTCCCCATGCTGCTTCTCCTACAGCCGACATGGAAATCAACTGCTTTTTTGTCTCTTCTGTATCTGCTACAATATACAGATCCTCGCCGTTTTCTCTTTCCTTTTCATCAAAATAGACAAGACCATCTGAAAAATCCCTCTCTGCATCGCAGCATACCACATCACAGCTGTACTTCTGTACCGGTCCATACAACAATTCAAAGTAATCCGGTTCCAGCCAGTCATCCCCGTCCACAAATGCAATCCATTCAGCTGATGCATACTGAAGCCCGATATTCCTGGCTGTCCCCTGCCTTCTGTTTACTTCCTGCTGTATTAACAGAATCTGATCCGGCAAAAGCTTCTCCCATCTCTGTAAATGCGCCCAGGTATCATCTGTAGAAGCATCGTCAATACAGATGATTTCCAGACTCTCCATCCCTATTGTCTGTGCCACAATTGACGTCATACATCTGTCGATATACGGCGCCACATTATAACATGGAATAATGATACTGATCTTCGGCATATATTCCTCCATTCCAAAGCCATGACATTCTCTGTCATATATCGCCCCAACTCTCTTTGATCTGATTTACCATCTGATCAAATTCCACTCTGTCAGCCGCAGAGTACAGTGCCTCCAAAAGCAGATGGGAAACTCCTGTCAGTTCTGCAGTATATGGATTTCTTTTATAATCCGGTACAAACTCTTTTACAAGCTCTCTTTCCAGATGGAAAAGAGAAAATGGCGGCTTATCATATCGTAAGATAAGATTTTTCACAAAACGTATAGCATCGCGCAGCATATCATATTCTACTTCCCGACGATACTCCCGGAATAATCCCCGTCTCCTGTACTCCGCCCATTTCATCACCTGAACTGTAATCCAGTCTACATGGTGATCCGCATTGCGGGAAGTCACAGTGGACTGGGAATTTGCGAAATAATGATACAGCTTTTCTCCCACCCCATACATACCTGCCATGTGCACATGTAACAGTGAAGTCCAATAAAGGTCCTCATAAACCAGATCCTCTGGAAAATAAATCTGAAAATCCGTGAGCAGCTTCTTGCGAACAATCTTTCCCCAAACAGTTTCACCCGCAATCAAACTTACAATCAGCAGATTTCTCTTCTCCTTTGTATCCGCTGTAACATACAGATCATCTTCAACTCTTCTGCTCTCTCTGTCAAAATATACAAGAGCGTCTGAGGCATCCCTGCACCCGCCGTCTGCACAGAAGACCACATCACAATCATACTGCACTGTATGTCTGTAAAGCTGTTCAAAATAATCCGGTTCCAGCCAGTCATCCCCGTCCACAAAGCTGATCCAGTCAGCCGATGCGTAAACAAGTCCGAGATTTCTGGCCGCCCCCTGTCTTCTGTTTATCTCCTGCTGTATTAAGATTACATGATCCGGAAAAGCCCGTTCCCATTTCCGGAGATGCGCCCAGGTATCATCTGTGGACGCATCGTCAACACAGATGATCTCCAGACTCTCCATCCCGATCGTCTGGACTGCAATGGAACTCATACACCTGTCAATATACGGCGCCACATTATAACACGGAATAATAATACTGATCTTCCGCATAAGTTTCCTCCTGTCCCAAATACGCTGTCAGATCAGAGAAATTATCTCTGTGTACACTCCATCATAAACTGATTTGCCTCCTGTACGCTCTCATCCGTAATTTCCATGGTCAGCCATTCCTGAAGCAGATCATTCCAGACCCTGTTGTCCGGATTGCTGTCATCTTTCAGATAAACATTCTGCAGAACAGCCGGAAACAGTTTTTTCACAGAATCTGTCAGAAATTTCCATTCTTCCTTTTTCAAAACATACTCCGGATACAGCATGGCAAGCATATAGCCAATCCCCAGTCTGAGAAACAGATATTCAAGCTCCTGATCATACTTCTGCAATAATCCTTTTTGTTCCAGATCTCCTACAAGGAGTACCCATACCCGAAGATTATCCCATTTATGTTTTTTCCCCCAGTCACTGCGTATAGTACTGCCCGGTGATACATAATAGACATAAAGCCGCTCATCCAGGAAATAATATCTTCCGGCATATAATCTTGCCGGCAATGCAAAATATATTTCTTCAAAAATCAGGTGTTCCGGAAACACAATATGATTTTCCCGAATCATGGACAATCTGTACAGTTTGTTCTGTGAGCCGTAATCCCCTTTTTTTAAATCCAGAATAAATTCTTTTCTCTTTTCTTCTGTGTCCAGTTCAATCAGATGACTGCCATTACCCTGTTCCAGTGCTACGGAAATATCCCGTTCTCCCACATTGATTCTGTTGAACTCGACCACATCAGCATCATGTTCTTTTGCCGCACGGTAGCAGTGCTCCAGCGTTTCTTTCAATATCCAGTCATCTGCATCACAAAAGATCAGATATTCTCCGCCTGCGTAAAATACACCTGCATTCCTTGCTCCTCCCTGCCGCAGATTCCGCTCCAGAAACACAGCCACAATCGTATCAGGAAAACGCAGTTCATAGTCCACTATCAGATCACGTGTCGCACCATTATCCGTGGAAGCGTCATCCACCAGAATGATCTCCATATTCTCAATTCCAATCGTCTGCTGGAGAAGATATTCCAGACATTGACCCAGATATTCTGATGCATTATAACATGGAATAACCACGCTGACCTTTTTTCCCATTTTTTCTCCTTCCGATCCCGTATACTCGTGATCATATTCATTTTCCGTTTCCTGTCCTGCATTGCTGCAGCGCTCACCCGTTATACATTTTTACTCTGGCAAATGTTTTAGACCACGAGTATAAATACCTGAAAACATGACGAACAAAACTGTAATTATCCTAAATTGAGCATCTCTTTTACCCGGTGTCTGTATGTATGCCCTGCACAAATCTTATGATGACCGTTCCTGGCAATTGCCTGACGTTCTTCTTCATGTTTCAGATAATAATCTGTTTTCTGCAGTAAGTCTTCTTTACTTTCATAAAAAACGAAATCCTCTCCCGGAATAAAAAAATCCAGAAAATCCGCCTGAAAATTACTCAGAAGAAAACCGCCGCTTCCCATGATGTCAAAAGCCCGGAGTGGAATACCGCTCCTGATGCTGCGAAGCGAAATATTCAGATTAATCCTGCTCTGATGAAAGATCAGCGGCATATCATAATCATAGTTCACCGGACCATAATTACATGTATTGGACATAAAAAAATCTCTGTCATACGTAAAAAGATCAAGACCGTGCTTCCGGGCAACAGCACTTAACAAATCCATACGTTCTTCCGATGTGATTTTCTGATTGATGATATAATACGCATAGTAGTATTCCGGGCTCTCCATGCCGCCCGGCTGACGTTCGAACGGATATGAATGATATAAATCCTTCAGAACAGGCCCCAATACTTCCGGTATAAAATTATATCCCTGTATCCTTCGTTGGGCAGATATTATCCCTGTCAGATAACCTCTGGAATACTCTGAAACCGAAAGCATCATCTGCTGACAGGGACTGCTTTGATCTGTATAAAGAGATCCGACAAAAGAAACATCTCCGCACACAAACGGCAGTTCCCGACCTGAGGATATCACATGAGTCAGCCTTTCCGGATTAGCGGCCAACGGCAGATAATGAACCGTAGAAATACCGGCTCTTTGAAACTCCAGATATACCTCTTTATCAAACACGCAGATTACATTGCATGTGTTAACTACCGTCTCAGAATAGAGACGAATATATGGACTGTCATACACCCAGGAAAGATACCGGATATTTTCCTTCATACAGACAGAAGAAACCACCGGAAAATAATTAAATGAAAAAACAAATTCCGGCACTTCCTTTCTCAATTTTAGAGACAGCCTTTCCTTAACATCCGGATCATCATAGAGATCTCCACTGACAGAAAGAGGAAACAGAAGAATCTCATATCCTTCCGCAGCAAATGCCTCTTCTACATCTTCTTTTCCAAAACAGTCCCAGTCAATAAGCAGAACTTTCATATACGTCTGTTAAACCTTTCCTCTACACCAGTTATTTCATACCACAAGCATTTCCCTGACTCTGTGGCGATAGGTGTGCCCTGCAGCAACCTTGTCATATCCATTCCGGGCAATTGCCTGACGTTCTTTTTCATGATTCAGATAATAATCCGTCTTTCTCAAAAGATCTTCTCCGCTCTCATAAAAGACAAAATCTTCTTCAGGCACAAAATAATCCAGAAAATCTGCCTGAAAATTGCTCAGCAGAAAACCGCCGCTGCCCATAATGTCAAAAGCTCGAAGCGGAATTCCACTCTGAATACTTCTCAGAGAAATATTCAGATTGATTCTGCTTTTTTTAAATACAAGGGGCATTTCCTCCTCATAGTCAATGCTGCCATGATTCCGCATGCCCGGTATGGACAAAGCCTGATCGGGAGTAAAGAGATCCAGTCCATATATACCTGCAACGGAAGAAAGCAGTTCCGCACGTTCCAGCGCCGTAATCTTACGATTAATCAGATACTGGGCATAAAACCACTCCATCGATTCCATTCCGTCTTCATTGCGGCTCATGGGAAAAGCCTGAAGCAGATCCTCCATAACAGGAGCCAGAATTTCCTGAATAAAATTATATCCCTGTACCTTTCTCTGCGCCGCCATCAGAGCATCCAGATACCCTTTCGCATAGTCTCTCAAACCGGTCATCTGATCAAAAAAATTCCATCGCTCCGTGTAAAGAGAACCTACAAAAGAAACATCATATATATAAGTCGAAGCAGACGATCCATCTGCATCCATCCGGTCCAGTCGTTCTGTATTTACTGCCATAGGCATATAATGTACCGTGTCAATACCACCGTGATGGAATTCCAGATATACTTCCTTATCAAAAACGTAAACTGTATTACAGGGATTAACAATGGCACAGGAATAAAGCATAATAGCCGGACTGTCATAAACCCATGAAATATATCTGACTCCTTCTGACTGGCATACTCTGGATATTACCGGAAAAAAATTAAAAGAGAAAACAACATCCGGCACTTCCCTGTGCAGTGCCGAAGACAGCCTGCTCTCCACTTCCGGATTATGTCTGTGCTTTGCATGAATCGTAAAAGGAAAGCTGACAACCGTATGGCCCTCTGCCCTGAATGCTTCCTGCACATCCCGATTTCCATAACTCTCCCATTCAATAAATAATACCTTCATATTTTCACTATAGCACTTCCTGTTACAGATAACAAGATACAACAAAAGCTATTTCGCAGCTCTTGCTTTGAAATAGCTTTTTTGTTACAAGGCCCTGTTTCCATTGGGTCCGGCAACTGCCAGACCCAATATCAATGAAAAACTTCTTAAAATCCGCTGACTTTTACTGAAGCAGGCTCAGGATGCTCTGCGGTACAGAGTTTGCCTGTGCCAGCATGGACTGAGATGCCTGCAGAAGAATGTTGTTCTTCGTGAATGCAGTAATCTCATCTGCCATATCGGTATCACGGATACGGCTCTCTGCATCAGTAATGTTCTCAGAAGTAACCTTCAGGTTGTTAACGGTATGCTCAATTCTGTTCTGTGCAGCACCGAGAGCAGCACGGAACGAAGATACGCAGTCGATTGCACTCTTAATACTGTCGATTGCAGCATTAGCGCCACTCTGGCTGGATACGTTTACACTACTGATAGAGATACCGGAACGAGTCATATCCTGACCCTTAACAGTGATTGTCTCTGCTGCGGACGGACCAATCTGGAAGGACATTGTATCGCCACCGCTCAGAGAATAGATATCGTTGAAGTTCGTAGCACTTGCAATACGATCGATCTCATCCATCAGACGGCTAACTTCCTGCTGCAGGTTTCCTCTTGCTACAGTGTTGTAGGTACCATTCGCGGACTGGCTTGCCAGAGTCGTCAGACGCTGAAGCATAGCGTGTGTCTCAGTCAGAGCACCCTCATTCGTCTTAATCAGACCGATTGCATCATTTGCGTTGTTGATTGCCTGATTCAGACCATTGATCTGAGATCTCATGGACTCGGAAATTGCAAGACCTGCTGCATCATCGCCTGCACGGTTGATCTTATAACCGGAAGACAGTTTCTCAAGGTTCTTGCTTAAAGCGCTCTGGTTTGTACCTAAATTTCTGTAAGAATTGATTGCTGCTATGTTGTGCTGAATAATCATAAAATTTTCCTCCTGTTATTTATGATTGCTGTTACCGGGAACTTCCCTGTCCCTGGTTCCTTCCCGAAGAGGGCCCTACCTCGGAAAGTTCTGTAAAGTTTATATGTTATTTTGCTTTACATTCTTACTTATCGGCTTTTTTCCGGAAAACTTAAGCTGTTTTTTTAAAGTTTTCCATTTTTCTGTTATTGAAGAAGACTTAAAACCGACTGAACAATGGAGTTCGCCTGAGCATTCATGGCATTTGCCGACTGCAGTATAATGTTCTCTTTTGTAAAATACGTATACTCCTGTGCCATATCCGTATCCCGGATCTGACTCTCTGCAGCCGTGATATTCTCATTCTCCACACTCAGATTCGCATAGGCGTGCTGCATACGGTTCCCGGCTGCTCCAAACGCTGCACGAACATCCGCCACCGCCTCAATGGCAACGTTAATTGTATCCACAGCAGCATTTGCATCCGCCTGCGTTGTAAAATCAGTACTGTCCAGAAGCAGTGCCTTACTGCTCATATAATAACGTTCTACTGCCAGTGTCTCTTCTGCAGTCGGTCCGATCTGAAGGTCGATACTGTCCTTCAGTTCCGGCGGCGTGAAACCCGGCGGCAGATTGTCACTGGCATCGAACAGCGGAATATCATCGAAGTTCGATGCCTGTGTGATCCGGTCGATCTCGTCCAGAAGCCGCACACGTTCCTGATCCAGATTCCCTCTTGCGACCGTGTTATATGTGCCGTTCGCTGATTCATTTGCCAGCGTCTGCAGCCTCTGCAGCATCGCATGAACCTCAGTCAGTGCACCATCCCCGGTATTCGTCATACTGATACCATCATTGCAGTTTCTGAGAGACTGCTCAAGCCCCTCCATCTGGCATCTCATCTTTTCCGACAAAGCAAGCCCTGCAGCATCATCACCGGCACGGTTGATACGATATCCTGAAGAAAGCTTTTCCAGATTCTTTCTCAGCTTTCCTTCCGAGATTCCTTTATTCCTAGTGGCATTAATACCTGGTATATTATGCTGTATTATCATATTCTTCTACCACCTTCCATTATAGTACTCATCTGTACCGGCTTCTCTGCCGGAAACAGAATGATATCATTCATATCACGTTGCTAATTATTATATCGGCCGAAAAAATGAATGTGATAAGGGCAGATGATTATTTTTATTATAATTTCCTGCATATTTTATCTGTGTCTGTCACATATCTTCTGCAAACCTCAAGTACTGCATATCTGGAATACTGCTTCCAAAGTGTAGCCCAGCAAATTAAAGTTCCTGTCTCCCGCACAAAAACGTCAAATTAAAA